>JANDJE010000092.1 GCA_024331095.1 Nitrospira sp.
TCGCTACATCGGCATCGACTATTCTGGCGCGAAGACGCCCACCGACAGCCTGAAGGGGCTGCGGATCTACGCAGCCACTCCTGACGACGATCCGGTGGAAATTCACCCTCCCCCTAGCAGGCGCCGCTACTGGACACGTCGGGGCACCGCTCAGTGGTTGCTCGAACGATTGCGAGAACCGATCCGAACTCTGGTCGGTATCGATCATGGCTTTTCCTTCCCTCTTCCATACTTTCACCAGTATGGACTACCACTCGACTGGCCGGCCTTTCTTGAAGATTTTCACCGTCATTGGCCGACCGATGACGACCACGTCTCGGTTGATGCTGTGCGATACGGCAGAGTCGGCAGAGGGCGGGCTCGTCTGGGTCACCCCCGGTGGCTGAGATTGACCGAGCAACGGGCGCGCGCGGCCAAATCGGTCTTTCGGTTCGACGTGGAGGGGTCGGTCGCCAAATCCACCCACGCTGGTCTGCCGTGGCTGTTGATGATTCGCCGTCTCCTTGGAACACAGGTCCACTTCTGGCCCTTCGACGGATGGGACCTTCCTCCAGACCGTTCTGTCGTCGCCGAGGTCTATCCCTCGCTCTGGCGCCGAGCAATCCCAACAGAAAGACGGACACCGGACCAACAGGACGCCTACGTCGTCGCTGAGTGGATGAGAAAGGCCGACATGGCGGGAACGTTGAGCGGCTACTTCACGCCGGCGTTGACGCCGGAAGAACAGACACAGGCGTCTATTGAAGGCTGGATCTTGGGCGTTCGCTGAGTAACCCCCAAAAGATCTTCATCCGCAAGAGCAACGATCATTCGTGTCCATGCCGACGCAGGTACGTTCTCAACCGATCAAAACGCTGATCGGTTTCAAAAGCGGGTGTGGCAGCCCGGATCGTTTCGAGGCACGCGCTCAGTTTACTGGGCGGCCACTGGGTCTGGTCACCGACCACGCGACTCAACAAGTCAAGAACCTGTTCAGGAAATCGACCGCAGAGACCGGATTCATAAAGCCCACACACAAGATTTTCAAGGTGATCTAGCGGTTGCAGCCAGTTTCGCAGTCTGGCCACAGCCTCCGGAAAGACATCGCCAGCCGCCACACAGAGGCGGCCGAAACACTCCGCAACAACGAGCGATGCATGGACCTTGTTCTTCGGCCAAATGTCTCGCAAGTACGGCACAACGCGATTGATCCAGAAATCGCTCCGTTGATCGCCGGCACCCTCCAATACCCTCACTAAGGTCTGGGCCGCCTCGTGCAAGCCATCCTGCGGTAACGCACGGGTCGCGGTGGCCAGTTCGGCCACGGTGAAGGCGCCTCCTCGATCGAGGGCGGCAAACGTCAGCAAGGCAACATACTGTTTTCCGTCCACGCCGAGTTGCCCATAGCGGCTGGCGGTGTCAAGAAACGCAGTCTTGAATGCTTTCATCTCCATCAAGGGCTGGTACAGTTGCGGCGACCAGAGAAATCCCTCCCACGCGGCGCGTGCTTCAACCTCGGATCGCTGCCAGTCGAAGAGAGGCAGCAGGTACTGCGTCGCCCAACCACGGTCCACGCGAAACAACGTGATGACATGGGCCGCCAGCAAAACGCGGCCGTGGCGGAACTTGTCAATGTGGGTGTCGCACAGTTCGGTGAACGTAGACTTGATCTCATCGGGCAAGCCTTGACCGTCCTCGAGCGTGCGTCGATACCACCAACGCAACAGCTCCTCAGTCACATGTCCCACCGGGTGATTGATGGCGATCTCAACCATGTCATCAGCTGTGGCACCTCCATCATCCTTCTTGTTTTCAGACTCCAGGCTCAAAATACGTCGCGCAAGCGTGAAAAAACGTTGCTCATGCCCTTTGAAGTCCCCGGCAACCTGCTTGAGCCAATAACTCATAGGATGGGTCAATGCCTGCAACTGCGCATCAGGAGCCGCAGCCAACACTGGCGCCAGTAGACGCCACGGCCGGTTGAGGTGAGTTTTCTGAGACCAGGCATAGAACGCTTCTTTCCACCGATCGACCGGCCACACTCCCTCCCTGGCCAAGGCATACAAGGCACAGACGACGGTCGGGAATTTGTCTTGGCAGAGCTGTCGCCAGTCGTCTTCCCGCCAATGGTCCGCAGCGGGGTGACGTTTGAGCCACTCCACCAACTCTTTGCGGCGACGGGGTGTGGCCTGGAACGTGCGCCACTCGCTCCCGTCACCCATCCAAAACGGAAACTCGTCTCGATCGTCCGCAGCCAGCGTCCATTGCGGATACTGGGCTGACAGAGCGTCCAGGCGATCTTTGGCATTGCCGCTCAGAGACACACCGGTGGCGGCGACCTTGGCCAAACGAAGCCAGATCCCCCCGTCCACAAACGTGGTCCAGCGCTCAGGCTCGATAGTGTTCTCGAACATTTCGCGAGGTGGCCCCTGGAGGTGGCCCCTGAAGGATTGCCTGTTCCAATTCCCGCAGCATGGTCTCGTCAAGTCGCGGCGCCAGCGCAACCAGCAGGCGGATGGTTTCGCGTTTCGTTTGAGCCGACCAGAGCCACCAGTGATCATCCGCCAGCAGCCAGTCGAGTGCGCGGCGAGGCGGAATCACCCCATCGTGCGCTCCGGCAAAAACAGTGGGGACGGGATGTGCCTCCAGGATTCCGCCGCCAGCGCGGCTTGCTCCGGCGATTGGTGGGCTGTGGCGAGCCAGGCATCTCTGGTCAGCTCAATCAATACGGTCCAATCGCGGAAACCGTGGTTCTGTGGATGCGATCTGATGGATGGCTGATGTCTGTAGGACAGGTCGCTTCGATCATGCGCGCCACCCAGTTCTCGCATCAGATCCAGCGCGTCGCGCAACAGCATGGTGAAGTCCGGCAGCAGCTCCGGCAAAGCGGCTGTCCAGCGTTCATCCCTGACCAGATTCTGTAGGACGGCGCGGACATCCTCGGTCGAAAACACGATCTCCCATTCGACGAGATCCCTCATGTCCTGCGGCTGGGCTGCCTCTACTCCATCCGATGGCTTGCCGAATGGCTCGCGCAGCGTCACGCACGGCGTCAGGATGTTACGCAGTTCGAGTCGCAAGGTGGCTGTGAGTCCTTCGCGGTTGAAATGGTCACGCCATCGGTAAAGATCAAAGCGGTGACCCCAGGACTTGACCCGCCCGGTCAGCAGCAGGCGCCATAGGGTGCGCATCGGGGGGGGTGGGAATCGACTGGGGCGCACCTTCTTGGATGCGCGCCAGTTCGGCCATGGTGCCCTCACGCTCATACTTCGCGATCTCGTTCAGGCGACGCTCGATTTGCAAGACGAATTCGTCGTGCAATCGGCCGCCACACTTGACCAGCCAAAGCAATAGGGCGGGGTCGTTTAAATGCCGGATCAGCCACCGCACCAGTTGTTGCATCACCTTGTCCCAGCAGCTGCCGCGCGCACCGGCATCGACAATACACATCAAAGGCGCCAACGGATACGGCGACGGGCGGCACATCAGGCTGAACGACAGCTTGTCAGACAGCTTGCCATCGCCCACCGGCTGATCTGAGATCCCAAAGCGCGCAAGGTCGGCGGAGCCAAATCGCTTTTCGCTCAGTGGTGCCAACCAATCCAGTGACGGCACGGGGTTCAGCTCGGCGAAGCGCTTGGCGGGCAGGCCGCTCGGGTCGCTGAGCGCCCAGAGCACACGGCCGACCCAGTCGTGCTCCGGCTTGCTCTCTTTGGGCGACTTGTGAGCGTAACGTGCAACCATTCGTTCTTTGCCACTGAGCTGACCTTTTCGACGGGAGGGTCGATGGAGAGACGCCCACATTTGCAGCGTTCGATGCAGCGCTTCATGATTCTTCGTTTCGTCATAGACGATCCTTGTGACATGATCGAGATGCCGTTCGCTCGGCTGCGTCGTCATTTCGGTCTTATTGCCGG
>JANDJE010000093.1 GCA_024331095.1 Nitrospira sp.
TGTGGCCATCGGGGAGGGAGTCTGTGCAGCACCTGCTCCTGTGGCAGAAACATCCTCGTTGCGCCTCATTAGAGTTCGCTCAGCCGACTTTGCTCACATTGGGCGCCTGATCCATGCCGAACTCAGCTGCCATGGAGCCTCCCCTCCTGCCCTCCTGCCCACGGTGGCACCAGCTCACCAGGATGCAGCTTCTCCGCCGTTGCTCTCGCTCCCGACAGATACAACCGATGGGTGGATGGTCTGCCACCGCTGCCAGGGCCTGATGCATCGCGTCGATCCGCTTGACCCGCTGGATGCTCTGCGGCCTAGCGAGCGCGAGGCCATGCAGGCCTGGCGCTGCATTTCCTGCGGCAACTTGATCGATCCTGTTATCATGCGCAACCGCCACCTCATCACCAAGGCCCGTTCTCGCCGGCGAAGCTCCTCGCCACGGCAACCTGTGTACAAGGGACTGACCTCCTAACAAGAGCGCGGGAGGAGGGGGTGTACTCGCTGAGCCCTCTCTCGCTCCCGCCGCAGATCTCGCTCCGTCATCAATCCATCAATCGACGACTCCGTCCCCTTCTCTCCCTTATGGGATTCGTTAACGTTTTGCTTCCCAGCCTCATCGAACCTAACAATTATTCGGTGTATTTCGAGATCATCGGCGAACGAGAACATTGAAACGATCGCGGTCGTCGGTAGAATCTCGGCGGTAGAATCAAAGACATCTTACAGCTCCGGCGGGCATTTGGCCCTGGGCGGTGGAGAAAACTCAAAGGTAGGGCGCGGGTTAGGCTGGCAAACGGAATGATTCGGCTGGCCGAAGTTCACTGGTACGAAGCGCATGGTATCGGACGGAAGAAGATGAAGATCAAACGATTCCTGAATTGAGAGAGAGCATGCGACGCAAACAAGCCGGCCAGAGATTCGTCTTGTGCGTAAGGAACGACGATGGTGACGATCTTGAGACACGCAAGGTTTATCGCGTATTGAGGGACACCAAAGCGGAACAAGAGGGATACCTGCGCGTGATCGACGAATCGGGTGATGATTATCTCTATCCCGCCTCCTATTTTGTCCAGATCGAATTGCCGCAGGAAGCAGAACAAGCCATCGCCGCTACCGGCTAGTCTCCAATGAGACAACGGCGGCGGGAGTCGTTTCTTGGCAACCCCTCTCGCCGCCGCTACGAGCCGGGCGCTGTCATCAATCCATCAATCGATGATCCCACCCAGTGACCCTGCCGAGCGGAGCGCCCCCGCGAGGACTCCGCAGGGAAAGCTTTTTTGCCCGCATCCGTCCCATACCTCTTCCTTGCCCCTCATTTTTTGTCACACCCGTTGCAGGAATTGTCATCGATCAGTAGCTCCATTCATCGTCTTGGGGCATAACTCAACCGTCCAAGAACTACGTAGTCGAAACTCTACGTAGAGCCGACTCTCGCCCGCCGAGGCAGGCCTGGGAATTCGGATTTTTGACGCAAGATTAACCGCGGATCGACAAGGAGCAAATCTGCTTATAACACTGGAGCGGGAAAAGAGTCGTGGCGACGGTGGAGGCGCGGGACAGCACATGACGCATCCATCGCGTTTTTAGAACGACGGAAATTTTTATGCTGCGCTAGTCCTTCGACATGAAGAAGGAGAAAGGAGCATCTCCCATGGATGGGAATATTTCCAATGGCTGTTGTGCGTCGAGCCAAGCAAGACGAGGGGCTCGCCTCGCCAAGCCGGTCTTGTTTGGAGCGTGGATCGCAGGAATCCTGTCACTGGGCTCTCTCGGACCTGCCGCCGTGGTTCACGCGCAGGTGGCGATTCCGGCCGAACCGTCTTTGGTTGTCACCATCGGTCAGGAGCAATTTCAAGCCACGCCTGCTTGGCGTTATGACCCAGTAGAGGATCTGTTCGCCCTCACCCAGCCTTTGACCTTCACCCATTCAAGCGGCAGCACCTTCACCATCCAAGAAGCGGGGGCCATTCCCGATCCGGTCCTCTTCTTCGCCGCCAGTGCGACGAATTTGTCCTTGGTTCCCCTTGCCTATACGTTCGCCTTCAATGTCCCCCTGACTCCCACCCTGCTCGGTCCCATCAACTCGCAGGCCGAGCTGGGAGTTACGCTCACGGACGGCTTCAGCAACGGCGCCACCGTGCAACCTGTCGTGCCAGGCGGTAGCCTGTTGACCTCGTATGATCTTTTCTCGAACGGCAGTCCAATCTCAAAGAATGTCGATATCGGTTCGCTCTTTTCCATTTTGAGCGGCACCGGTACCACTACCTTTAGCGCCAACGGCCAGCTCACTTGCGGCCAACCCTGCGTCACCATGTCCGCCATCCTGTCGTTTACCCTGACTCCGCAGGATGCCGCCGGCTTTAGCGGTCGTGTCGTCCAGACCCCTGTTCCCCTCCCGGCTGCCTTGTGGCTCTTCGGAAGTGGACTGGCAACATTCATCGGGGCGACCCGACGACGGCGGATAAGCGCATAGGGGTTTGTGCATGTCAGATTGCCGCACTCTTTTTTTATTTTGAATCCGTGTTTTTATTTTGAATCCGTGGTCTATCTGAATTGCTGATTGTGCCGGCGGCTCGATCAGATCAACCAAAGGAACGTTCGCATCATTACTTGTCGGAAAGACCGACGATCATTCATTGGGTTGCGCCTGCTCTCCCATACCTGTTTATGAGGGACTGGCCACCAACGGCTCTTGTGATGAATGCGACAAAATGCGCGATCGCCCACATGCAAAGTGCTCTCTGCTTCAGCCATGACTTTTCACATGGATGCAAGGTGAGTCGAGTGAGGCCTCCCTTGAGAGAGAGAAACTTTGCGCGCCGAATCTGCCTCACGGAAGTAGAGGCCGAACTATGTAGTCATACTCAGCATTGTTCGTGCCAACATAACCTCAAAACGGGTGGTTGATCGATTTTTTGTCACACCTGTTGCATCTGTTGCAAATTTGCTCTGGCAAACGCCGGGGGTGGAGTGGTATGCTCTCCTCCGTTCATGCTCAGAATCGCTCTGGCAATGAACGGTTCTTTCAGCCAAAGGAGAGACTGCCATGAAGCGTTTAATTCTTTGGAGCATTGCGCTGGGTTGTGCCGGTCTATTGAGCTCGCCGTGGCCTTCGACGGCCGCGACGATCACTCCCAATCCTGGGTTTGATCCTGGAATCAGCTATGAATGGCTGATTACCATGGGAATGAACGATGGCATCGTCTTTCGTAGCGATGACCATCCGGATTCGCCGGCTAATACGGGTGTCGGACCGCGAAGCTGGGCGGAACCCGCAAATCCAGATGGCCTCAAGGGCTGGACCCACACAGTTCACTGGGTCGCACTGGATTTGAGTGGTCTGACAGAAAATGCCTTCCTAGACGTGACCCTGGCTCGCGGGACGACCGGTGACCTGTTCCCGGCGTTTACTCTGTATAGAGGCTGGGAGCAGGCCGGAACAGAAACGCACCAGTTTAACAACATCGGCTCAACCCCGTGGGCGCCAGGCCTCGCGTATCTCGGTCATGTCGCGAACGGCGGCGGCGTTGACGGTCTCCGACCGGCGATTGGGAAGGAAAGCCCCAACGTGTTTGGGCGATTCCTCGTCGAACCGGGCCTCTACTCATTAGCATTTGGTGGGAATGCGCCATCGGACATCGACCAATCAGGGCGCCAGGCCTATAGCGCCCGCATCAAGACGGCGCCAATTCCTCTCCCTGCGGCAATCTGGCTCATCGGCGGGGGATTGGTGGGTTTAGCCGGCCTCGCGCGGCGGCATCATTCCTCGGCTAAGTAACTCCTACGCAACTCTCCTTTGTAGACACGTGTCGGGGCGGCCTTGAAGATCGGAAGAGC
>JANDJE010000094.1 GCA_024331095.1 Nitrospira sp.
GCCGATCGTTTGGTTCGCATGTGGGACATCGAAACGGGACGGCTGCTCCGTTCCCTCCGAGGCCACACCCATGACATCCGTGCCATCGTCTTCACATCAGACGGTCAGATCCTCGCCACTGGCAGTGAAGACCGGACAATCCGACTGTGGAACGGTAAGACCGGTGAGCCTCTCAAACTGCTCTTTAGCCGATACGATCACGCCGTATGCAGCCTTTCTCTATCACCCGATGGCCTCATGCTCGCGCGCGGCAGCCACAACAAAGACATCAAGATTTGGGAAGTCACCACCGGTACCGAACTGATGACACTGCTCGGCAAAGATGAGTATGATCATCATTGGTCGGTTTGTGTCGCCTTTTCGCCCGATGGCATCCATCTGGCCAGTGGCACCGATATTGGTAAGATCAAAATTTGGGAAGTGCTTCCTAGCGGGGATGAAAAAGTCGTCCACGATGGGCATTGGCGGCAAGATCAAGAAGATACTACCGAAACCCGCGGCTACTTCATCGAAGACGACGGTGGCTTCCAGAAGCCAATGGACTACTGGATCGGAGCCATGACCTTCACGCCAGACGGCTCAACATTAATCACCGGTAGCCGAGACAAAACCATCAAGCTCTTCGAGATGCCACATGTGATGGAGAAAAAAACCTTGACCGGCCATAAAGGCTGGGTGCGGAGCCTGGCTGTCTCCCCGGACGGCAAAGTCTTGGTCAGTGCGAGCGACGACCAGACCATCAAATTCTGGAACCTGGCGACCGGCCGGAATTTCCGCACGCTCCACGGTCACACCGCGGGTGTGCGCTGCGTCACGTTTTCGTCGGACGGCCGATACCTCGCCAGTGCCTCCTGGGACCGGACCGTCAAGCTCTGGGAGGGAGGAGAAAAAAGAAACGAGTAACGGCGCTCCTCACCGAATCAGATACTCAAGCAGACTTGGAATGTCCGAGACCTTTTTGACGACGGCATATCGCCAGATCCCGTAAGTCCCATCCGCATTGACCGCCGCCACCCACCGTTCCGCCGCCGCGCGTTTGACCTCTTCCAGCGGATCGTAGCCTTTGGTTTCAAGAATGAGATGGGTAGGGGCGCTACCCTTCAGTCGAACAAGGAAGTCTGGCACATAGTCATGCATCTGCCCATTGTGCAGGTAGGGAATGGCGAAGCCGAGCCCGGCATTTTTGACGAAGGCCTCGACTGCATCATGCCGATCCAGATAATACGCCGCAGATTGCTCCCATTGCTTCGTGTCCACCACCACATAGTTGAGATGCGACTTGCTCACTTCTCGTACCTCGCGGCTGGTCCAAAAATCCACGTCAGCGGTCGAGCCAGGCCCGCGGGTCGCCTCATAGCGAGGGATCTCCGGCGCTTCTCCTTGTGACGTATCGGGCCGAATCGCCTCCAGCAATCGCTCGACCACCCAGCCATAATAGGGCGCAAGCAAGAGATCTTTCTTGTCGGCGGGCGGCCGAACCTCGACCTTGCTCTCGAGATACTGTGTGATGATGCCGGCCAGTTGAGGAAACAAGCGATGAACAGGAATCGTGCAGTGCTGCTGCGCCACATACTCCCGCGTGAGCGTTCGTGCAAGATCGAAGACCAATTCTTGCATCCGCCGCTTCTCGCGAAACTCCTTGAGCGTGACGTCATCGACTCGGCCGGGACCGGAAAGTGACAGCCGCCCCTGGTTGGTCACGTGCAAGCCCTTCACCTCGACCTCTGGCGGAATACGGTCCGGTTCCAATACTAGCGGGGGCACACTCCCCCAATTCACCATCACTTTATTACGGATCGCTTGGGTATAGCCTTCGACACGCGGGTAGGTGATTTCAAACTGCGACTTCGCCGGGAGAGCATGGACATGATATCGCTTGACGCGAGGCTGCGGTTGTCCTTGAGGATTCGCTTTGAATGGAATGACTTCAAATGGGACGCCGAACACCTTCGCCACTTCCTCGGTCAGTCTTCCGTCCGGACCGACGTCGTAACTGGCCCGCCGCAAGCCTCGACCCACCACCTGCTCGCAGAGCAACTGCGACATGAATGGGCGAAGCCCGATGATGTGCGTGACCGTGTTGCAATCCCATCCCTCCGTCAGCATGCCCACGCTGACGATGCACCGCACATCCCGCCCGGGCGGATGGTCTGGGCGCCCCAGTTTGTCGGCCAATTCCTTGAAGCCTTCGGGATAAAGCGGGCGGCCCATCTGATCCGTCGGCCACGTGATCTTCCCCACGGTATCCAGCGTGAAGCGCATCCAACGGACTTCGTCGTTCTTCGCCTCGCCGGAATCCGACTCGTAGACCACCTTGGAATCCACCCGGATCGTGTACTGGCAGCCGTTGTTTCTAAATCCTTCGAGCTTCGCGGGCGGAATTCCGGTCGGCGCCTTGTCCTCCGCCAGCCAGTCGTACAGCACCTTGGCGATCTGCGTATTCTTGCACACGAGAATGAACACCGGCGGGCGGGGATCGTCGCGATCCTTGGCCCACTCTTCCCGTTCTTTTTCCCAGAGCCCGCCCAACATCGCGATGGGATGGTGGGCGTACTTCAAGATGGCTTCAGGTTTGGGGTTGGCTTTTTTCCCTCCCCGCTCGGCCGGGGTAAGTTGAGGCAGAATCCAGTGCCAGATATTGAAGTAGCCGGGAATCTCCTTGCCGGTGGTGTCTCGCACCGCGAGCTGGGGAATTTTCACCAAGCCGGATTCGATCGCGTCGATCAAGCCGAAGTCGCTCACCACCCAGGGAAACGGCCGGTTCGTCTGTTGCCCCACACGACCGAGAAAATAAGGGGTGGCAGAGAAGTCCAGGCAGACGTTGATGCCTCGCAGTTTGTGAATCCGATCGAGTCCCTCAATCCAAACCGTGGCTTCCTTGAAAAAGTCTTCAGCCTCCTCGTCCTCGCCGAAGAGATCGTCCTCTTCCTCGTTCATCTCCGCCCGGACGATGCGATAGGCATGGTGGGCTTCGTCGTTCATGACCAGAATGTTCTGCTTACCGCCTACCTCGCGGCCAAGAATCCGATTCACCAGCGCCGTGTCGCTTTCGACATAGCGCCGCGATTCCACCATGACCTTCTTGAGCGTGCCATCTTTATCTCGCTGCTCCTCAAGCACCGTCAGCAGCCCCGCCGCCACCTGGCGCTCGAAATCGTCCAGGGTCAGGTAGCGTGTGCCGCGTGCCGTCGTGGTCTTCTGGCCGATGGTGATGGTTTCTTTCGTGCGCACCTCCACGCCCGCCTTGGTGACTCTCGCGCCGACACCGCCGGTTTGAATCGACTGGGGCTCGAAGACATGCCAATTGGTAACGAGGACACGGCCTTGCATGAGCAGCGGCATTACGTGCGACGGCACGAGATCGCGCGTGCGGTAGAGACTGGCCTCGCCTCCTTCAGGGTCCAACTCCCGCAGCCGGTTCTTGATCGTCACGTTCGGGCAGACGATCAGCACCACATCGGAAAAGCGGGCGTCGCTTCGGTCGTTGACTTTGTTGAGGATGCTCCAAGCGGCCAGCATCCCCATCACCGTGGTTTTGCCGGTGCCCGTCGCCATCTTACAGGCGTAGCGCCGAAACCCTGTGAAGCCCTGCGCGCGCTTCTCCTCACTCACCTCTTCCTGGGGAATGTCGATTCCCTGCCGATAGTCGGCCCTGGCCTCGGTGAGAAAAATGATCGTTTCCGCCGCATCGAGCTGCGCAAAGAAGAGCCGCTGCGCCCGCCCCTCGCGCCGCCACCAGTGCAGCAACTCCAGCGTCGTT
>JANDJE010000095.1 GCA_024331095.1 Nitrospira sp.
GTCGCCCCGTTCGGTCAGGGGAAACAGCCGGTTGGCCTCCGTCACGATGGCGCCGGGATCGCGAGAGCCGACGTAACGCAGCAGGCTGTCCTCTCGCAGAAACGTGGCGAGTGACGCGGACCGAAGGGCCGACGACACTCCGTGGCCGGAGGCATCAAGCAAATAGAGGCCCACCGAGTCATCGCCGCACCGGACGACGTTGTACAAATCGCCGCCCAAGGCCAACGACGGACGATAGAGGTGAGCCAGATCGACACCGGGGAGGATCATGCCGGGAACCGGCAGCAGGGATTCCACATAGCGGGCCGCCGCTTGCAGTTCTCGGTCCAACAGCGCCTGTTTGTTCCGCAACTCGTTCGTGACCTGTTCCAATTGACGGATCAGCAATGCCGCCCTGATTCCGGCCTGAACCCTGGCGATGATCTCTTGACGACTCGCCGCCTTGCTTAAAAAGTCATCCGCGCCCCGTGCGAGCCCTTCCGCAATATGTTCCGGATGGTCGTTGCTCGTCATCATGAGGATTTGGCTTGAGCCGATGGAGGAATCCTTGCGGACCTCCTCGCAAAACGACGGTCCGTCCAGATCCGGCATCATCCAATCCAAAATGGTCAGTTCCGGCCGTTCTCGCCGCAGCAAGTCAAGGCCTGACTGGCCGTCAGTCGCCTCAAGCACTCGATAGCCGAGTTTTTTGATCCTTCCGGCCATGGCCAGGCGCGCCACCGGATCGTCGTCCACGATCAGCACGGTCGGCGGCTCCTTGGCGGCCATTGCCTCAACAGTTCCCGCCCGGTCGATCACATCAGCGTGGGGACAAGATGGCTTCATGATATCTCGCTGGGTTCGGCGCCCAAAAGCTCCAATTCCCCTACGCTGCCTTGGCAGAGGAGGCCACGGCGTCTTGCTCGTTCTCGTACATGGGAATGAGCGATGGGATGTTGGCCAGCGCCATGATTTCCCGCACGTAGGCTTGTGGCTTGAGCAAACTCAGCCTGCCTTGCGTCAATTTGAATTGCTGCGCCACCAGCGCCAATAGGCCCAATCCCGAACTGTCGATGAACCGGACATTGGACATGTCCAGCACCAGATGTCGAAAGCCCCGCTGACGAACCGACTCCACGGCGGTTTTGAACTGTTCGCGATTCGCGTAGGTCAGGTCACCCGTCAACTCTAGAATGATTCCATTGGGCATGGAACGTTCCCGTACTTGCATCGACATCGTCGCCTCCTTTGCTTCTTGTTGCGTGCTTGAGTTGTTTCTATTTAGTCCCTCCCACCAATTCCATCACCGCTCCGGCGATCTCGCCGAGCGGCAGCACCTTGTCCACCCCACCGAGCTTGATGGCTTCTTTCGGCATGCCGAAGACGACACACGTCGCCTCATCCTGCGCAATTGTCCTGGCACCGGCCTGTTTCATGGCCAGCATCCCCTTGGCTCCATCACCTCCCATGCCGGTTAAAATCACTCCGATGCTGTTGCGGCCCGCATAACGAGCCACTGAATCGAACAGTACATCGACCGACGGCCGGTGACGATTGACCGGCGGATCCTGAGTCACCCGCACCATGTAGCGGGCACCGTTGCGATCGAGAGCCATGTGGTACCCGCCCGGAGCGACCAAGGCATGGCCAGGCAGCACGCTGTCGCCGTCCGCCGCTTCCTTGACGGAGATCCGGCAGAGACTATTCAGACGATCCGCCCAGGTTTTGGTAAAGCGAGGCGGCATGTGTTGCGTGATCAGAATCGGAGGCGTATTCGCCGGCAGCGCCGTCAGAATGTCCTTGACCGCTTCGGTGCCACCGGTCGAAGAGCCAATAGCGATGATTGTATCGGTGGTCTTGAGCATCGCACTCCCGGAGGGAAAGGAGGAGGGGGAAGGAGGGGGGAGAACGTTCATCTCGCGCCCCACGCCTGACACCTCACGCTTCACGTTCGCAACCGCGGCAGCCTTGACCTTGTCGATCAATTCACGGGCCACCTCCTCCATGCCTCTTTGGACGTCGAGCTTGGGCTTCGTGATAAAATCGACCGCGCCGAGTTCCAACGCCCGTAACGTGGTCTCGCAACCGGCCTCGGTCAACGTGCTCACCATGACGACCGGCATGGGATGCCCGCGCATGAGCTTTTCCAGAAACGTCAGCCCGTCCATTTTGGGCATCTCCACATCCAGAGTCAGGACGTCGGGATTGAGGGCCTTGATCTTCTCTCGCGCGACATAGGGATCCGGCGCCGATCCGATCACCTCGATCTCAGGGTCTTTCGACAACAGCGTCGCCAGCACCTGACGCATTAGCGCCGAATCATCGACTGTCAGGACCCGGATTTTCTTCATACCTCTCCCTTAGTTCATCTCCTCCCAGAGCTCGGCTACACCATGCCGAGCAGAACCCACCGCTAGAAGAGGGTCACCGCCTCGTCCTTCTGGCGCACGGTTGCCTTCAACTGAGCCGCATATTCCTGCTCACGCTCCATGATCGTGCGATTCTTGAGTCGCTCGATTTTCTTAACCAGCACCCGGCCCGAATCGGTAAAATAATAGACCTTGCGCGGAAACACGTCGCCGAGATCAACCTTCACAGGCTGAAACCCTTCCACCTTCAGATAATTGAGCACCCATTCGACATTCCTGGCCCCGATATCGATATTGCCCTCGTAGATGCGGCCTCCGCCGAACAGTTTGATCTCCAGCCTGCTCCTCATCCCTCCCCGTTTGAGAATCTCATTGATCAACGATTCCATCGCAAACGATCCATAGCGCGTGGTTTCCCCCCAGGAATCATTGGCTCCATCTTTGGGCTCGGGCAGCATGAAGTGGTTCATGCCTCCGACCCCAACAACCGGATCACGGATACAGGCGGACACACAGGAGCCGAGGACGGTATAGACGATCATGGGCGCACGGCTCACGAAGAATTCCCCCGGCATGATCGCGGCAATCTCATAGGGAAACCGGTCATCCCGCATGCGGCGAATGTGTCGGAAGTCCTCTCCCTCAACCGAAGCCATGCCGATCACAACTCCTTGCGATAGATCGTGGGGGCTACCGACTTGAAGGGGTGGCGAACCCACTGGAGACTCTCCGAGTGACCAATGCACAGATATCCGCCTGGCTTGAGATACCGATGAAACTTGTTGACGAGCCTCTCCTGTGTCGGACGATCGAAATAAATCATCACATTGCGGCAGAAAATGACATCAAGGGGTGTTTGAATGGGAAAGTGCTCATCCATCAAGTTGATCCGCCGAAATTCGATGATGGAAGTTAGATGCGGTTTCACCTTCAACAGCCCCTCATTGTTTCCTTTCCCCTTAAGAAAATGTCGCCGTAAAAGCTCGATCGGCACATCCTTCAGCCGGTCGGCTTCATACACGCCTGCCATGGCCTGTTCGAGCACACGGGTCGAGAGGTCGGAGGCCAGGATTTTGAAGTCCCATTGTCGCGGATCTCGAACGCCTTCATAGAGGGTGATCGCGATCGTGTAGGGCTCCTCGCCGGTT
>JANDJE010000010.1 GCA_024331095.1 Nitrospira sp.
TTCAACGACGCCGGGAATCAGGTTCAGAAGGGTTTCCAGTTCTCGTGGATGATCAATCCGGTTGAGATGCACGTCCACGATCAAGTTGCCGGCTTCCGTTCTGTAGGGGGCGCCGTTACGCTCGCGCAGCACCACAGGGCTCTTGGTCACGTGCTCGATGTGCCGGGCGGTGCTGCCCCAGCCAAAGGGAATGATTTCGATCGGCAACGGAAACGAGCCTCCCAGGACCGGGACCAGCTTGGTCTGATCGACCATAACAATGAACCGTTGGGCTGAGGCTGCCACGATTTTTTCCTTGAGCAGGGCTCCGCCACCCCCTTTAATCAGGTTGAAGGCGGGGTCGACTTGGTCTGCTCCGTCGATGGCGACGTCGATTTCCCAGCGGTTGTCCGTGTCGATAAGCGTGATGCCGGATTGTGCAGCGAGCGAGGCCGTCTCGGAAGAGGTGGCGACGCCGCGGAGGGTCATGCCGGCCCGCACCTTCTCGCCTAAGGCGATTACCAGATGCCGCGCGGTGGATCCCGTTCCCAACCCAACCACCATGCCGTCGCGGACGAACTCGACGGCCTTCAAGGCGGCGGCTTTCTTGAGGCTGTCCAAATCGGAGGGGGGCGTCATGGTTTCCCGCATCGGGTGAGAGTGGCCGCGACGGAGGCGGCGCCCAATAGAGCGGTGTGCTGGTTCATGACCACCTTGACAGGAATCGAAGTCATCAACCGTTTGTATCGCCCTTTATTGATGAAGGCCTTCATGAAGGTGCCGTCGCGTAGCTTGGCGATGAGCTTGGGAGCGATGCCACCCGCGACATAGACCCCGTCCAGTGAGAGGGCCTTCAAGGCCAGGTTGCCGGCTTCCGCTCCATAGATGGAGGCAAAGAGATCCAAAGCCTGTTTGGCGATGTCGGCCTGTCCCGAGAGGCCGGCCTCGGCGATCACCGCGGCGGGATTGCCGGCTTTGATTTTTTCGGCCAGCCAGGTCGGCTCGTTTTTCTTGGTGTCGCGCAGATACTCATAGATGGCGTGGAGGCCCGGTCCAGACAGGACCCGTTCGTAACTGACGTGAAGGTATTGGCCTCGCAGGTAGCGGAGCAGCTCAATCTCATTGTCGTTGTTCGGCGCAAAGTCCGCGTGGCCCCCTTCCGACGGCATGGGGCGGTAGGTAGTTCCGTCCCAAAAGAGAACAGCTTCTCCCAGGCCGGTTCCGGCGGCAATGATCGTGAGCGCCTGTCGTTTCGCCGGGGGCTTGCCGGTGTTCAACACCTCGACTTCATCGGGATGGAGCAACAGGATACCGTAGGCCGTTGCCTCAAGATCGTTGAGGAGCCGGACCTGCGGAATCGCAAACTCCTTGGCGATGTGATTGCCGTCGACCACCCAGGGAAGATTCGTCGTCTGGCTTCGATTATCGAGGACGGGGCCCGCGATGCCGAAGCAAGCCGCCTCGATCCGCAACGGCGTTGACGCCTCATCGGTTTTGCGATCGGCGGGGGATTCAAGGTCGGATGTGTCAACGGTTCCTTCAATGGATGACGAGGTCGAAAGCGGTGACGTGAGGAAGTCGCGGAGGATTTCTTCCAGTGATGAGTAATCACCGCTGGGAAAGGACTCGACACGCACCGGCTCAGTTCGCTTGTCCGTCCAATCATAGAGTGCAAGATTGGTCTTGGTGCCGCCGATGTCACCCGCAAGGATCATGGACGAAGGTTCCGGACCGCCTGACTATGAGCCGGCAACTGGGAGGCGGCTGAATGGTCCAGCACCCAAATCAGCCGTCCGTCTTCCGGCGCCACCAAGGCCGCGGGGAGAATCCAATCATCCTCGCTCTGGGGATTGAGGATTTTTTTCACCACCGGTGCCTTGTGTGAGCCGGTGACCAGGAAGAGTATCACACTTGCCCGGTTGAGCATACCCAAGGTCAGGGTGAGACGGGATCGGACTCCCGTGGGGGCATGACCGACGGTCACAGCGTTCTCATGCTCGCGAAGCGCCGCCGTGCCGGGAAAGAGGGACGCCGTGTGACCGTCGTCCCCCACGCCAAGCAGGATCACGTCAAGCTTGGGAAGAGCAGGCGGCGGACAATTCGTCAGCCGCCGCAAGATCGATTCATAGTTCTGGGCTGCGGCCTGCGGATCATCAGACTCGCCCTTCATACGAAAGACACGATCGTCTTGGATGCCCAGCGGTTGGAACAGCACCGATCGGGCCATGCCGAAGTTGCTCTCCGGATGGTCCGGCGGCACGCACCGTTCGTCTCCAAAAAGAAAAAAGATCCTCGGCCAGTCGAAGCAGTCTCTCCATGAAGGAGAAGCCATCGTAGCGTACAGCGTTCGAGGTGTGGACCCGCCCGAGAGAGCAAGCAGGCATCGGCCATGGGACCGGATGGCCGCTTCGCTGGAGGTCAGAAGCAGGGTCGCCGCCTCGTCGGCCCATTCCGCTCCGTCGCGCGTGACGATGATTTCCGGAGCGATGGGCATGTTATCGCCGAGTCCTCCGTCGAGTCGCTTGTGCCTTCGTTCGGATGGCGACTCGCCGGTTTGAGGAATGGACGGGACTCAAGGCGGCAGTGACGGCGTCGATGGTCTGTACCGGATCTCGTCCGAGCGGAATAAGCAGTGCGTGCCGGTGATGGGTGCGCAGGGATTGGAGGTCACCGGCCGCCTGGGCGCGAGCCAGGGTGCCGAATGAGAAGGACTTGCCCGGGATCGGAAGATCGGGCGTCATGCGGTCAATCAATTGGAGAAAGAGGCCTGTCGCGGGGCCTCCCTTGTGGAGCTGACCGGTGGAATGCAAATACCGAGGCCCATAGCCGAAGGTGGTGGTGACGTGATGGCGGGCCACGAGGGTTTTTCGGAGCCGCGCGACGGCCTGCTCAAAAGGGCGGGAAGGAGTCGCGTAGGCCAAGATGGCGACATAGACCCCGGCTTTCAAACGGGTGACCAGGTCCTTCGCCGCTTGGGCGGGGCTGTGGCGCAGCAGCTCCGGCAATTGACGGGTCGATTGAAAGACGCTCAAGACCTGATTGGTGTTGTCCTTGCTCTCTTGGACGTTAGGCTGATCGAACGGATGGATGCCCAGGAGATGACCGGCCACGGCGGTGGCGAATTCCCAGCGAAAGAATTCGGCTCCGAGGTCGTATCGGTCGCGAAGATCGAGTCGAATCACGGGCTGGCGCGCATTGCTTAGCGCCTGGATCTGCCGATCGAGCGTGGCGTTGTTGTCTTTCTGAAGACGCAGATAGACGAACAATCGGTCGTCGCCGTAGAAAGAAGGGCGAAGAACCGGTTCCTGGGCCACGGGGATCAAGCCGGTTCCTTCCTTGCCAGTGCTTTCGGCCAGCAGTTGCTCGACCCACAGCCCGAACGTGGACAGGGCCGGTGATGTGATGACCGTGACCTTGTCTCGACCGGATTTCGCGAGACTCCCCATGACGGCTCCAAGATAAGCGCCGGGATTGGCCTCGATGGGGTTCTGTGTCTTGCATTGAGCCGCCATGCCCGCCGCTCGGTCGAGCAGTTTGGAGACGTCAAGCCCCAATAACGCGGCGGGCACCAGCCCGAACAGAGAAAGAACGGAGTAGCGGCCGCCGATGTCGGGCGGGTTGGTGAAGATCCGGCGGAATCCATGGTCTCGCGCCAATCGTTCAAGCCCGGTTCCCGGATCGGTAATGGCGATGAAGTGATCGCCGGTTCGATTTTTCGTGGTCTTATGAACCAGCTCCCAGAAATGGGCGAACAGGGACATGACTTCGATGGTGCCGCCGGACTTGCTCGCGACGAGGAACAGTGTTTGGGAGGGAATCAATGCGTCGGTCACCGACCGGACCCATCCCGGCACGGTGGAATCCAGGACCCACAGTCGAGGAAACCCTTTCGCTTGCCCGAACGAGGTACGGAGGACTTCCGGCCCCAAACTGCTGCCGCCCATGCCGAGGAGGACAACATCCGTGATCCCCATAGCCTTGGTTTCGGCGACACAGTCGCGAAGACCATCGAGTTGTTCTCGCATCCGCTCATGAACGGTCAACCAGCCGAGTCGATCGGCGATCTCGGTGGAATCGTCTTTCCAGAGCCGGTGGTCTTTGTCCCATAGTCGACCGACGACCCGGTTATGATCCAACTGTTCCATTGCCGAACGAACCGTGGCATGAAGCGGCGCCGGCAGCGCCTTCCGCAGTGGAGTGGGCATGGGTTTCCTCGTGGACAAAGTGGTCTGCCCGATTCAGAAATCAGGCTGCATCATAGGAATCTTTCCCGGAAAAGACAATGATGTCATTGACCGTGTCTA
Organism: Nitrospira sp.; assembly: GCA_024331095.1. Taxonomy (GTDB): domain Bacteria; phylum Nitrospirota; class Nitrospiria; order Nitrospirales; family Nitrospiraceae; genus Nitrospira_D. The sequence continues at coordinate 4,284 of JANDJE010000010.1, forward strand.
TTTCTTATCGGTTGTCCGTCGGATGACTAAAGGCATCCCATCGACCGCCGACCACGCGAGAGATTGCGCCTGTTCGCGGGAGAGTTCCAACAACAGGGCGGGACTCGGGTCGGACGACTCTCCACCGGAGAACGATGACGCCCATTCGTTCACGCTCCGCCACCAGTTTTTCGTTCCCGCCCACAGCCGGCGGAAGAGGTTTTCTTCATCCGAAGGTCGCACTTCGATGGTCAGGGCTGGAGTGAACGACAGGGTATAGGCCGTCGGCATGTCGGCGAGCGAAAGGGGGACCTGCTCGACGGAAACGGTGGGATCAACGGTGCGACGGGCAATGGGAGGGCGCGCAATCAGCCGGTGCGTGCCATGGACGGCGCTCGGCGCCTTCATTGACCACGCGACGATGGGAATGCGATAGAGGTCGAGACCTCGACCCTTGATGTGGATAGTGCGTGTCACGAGATCGATCAGCAAGTAGTTGTAGGGACGAGCTGCCAGCTTGACCTCTTCCTGGAGCACGCGCGTCACTTCTTGCAATGAGGCGGGATCGTTCGGATCCACGTCGGGAAAAGGTCCCTGGTTTTCCGCCCGACAGGTGGTGGTCAAAAAGACGAGCAGGAGGAAGAAGAGCCAGGGAGAAAAAAATCGGTAAGGCGTTGCCGGACCGTCCGAGCTAAAAAATGATGATCGGTGTCCCAATCCGAGCCACTCGATAGACGCGCTTGAGATCGTCGTCATGCAGCCGAATGCAGCCGTGCGTCACGTTTTTGCCGAGCAGGCGCGTGTAGAGCGTGCCATGGATGAAATAACCATTCCCGAATCCCAACGCATAGGCGCCGAGCACGCCCTGTTCGACGCGGTCGGCTTGATCGCGGGGAACTTCCAACCCTTCTTCGATGAAGGCCCAATCGGGTTTGACCCACGCCGGATTGAGAAGCTTGGACCGGACGAAGAATTCTCCCCGCGGCGTGTCGAAAACCCATTGATCGGTTGTTCCTCCCGGTTTGGGAAGGATGGTGCCGCTGCCGGTCGAGGCCAGGGCGTCCAAAAGCACGTCGTCTCGCTGCTTAAGATAAAGATGGTTGCGGGCGGTGTCCACGAGAATGTATGGCTCCTGTGGTTTGAGCCGGGACAGTTGTTTTGACAAGGCCTTGTATCGGGCTTGAAGGGCGGAAAGGGAAGGAAGGGGTCCGGATTGCGAATCGGCCGACGAAAGGACGGATGACAGGGGTGTCGGGGGAAGGGAGTCGCTGTTCGGGGGAAGGGAGTCGCTGTTTTGTGACAGAGTCAGCGGCTTCGCGCTCAGCAGTCCCCCCAGGAGCAGCGACGAACAGACGACGAATCGGTATGCCACGGCGGAGTTCACGTTGCGTCTCGTTGTTGCTGCAACTCGGTTAAAGCCAAGGTGACAGCGTTCTGTTCGGCGAGGGCTCCGACGATGGTCACCGGCGTGCCGGCCACGACACGGGAGAACACTCTCTGCATATGAGAATTGTCCAGCATGATGCAGCCCAACGTTTGAGAGACCCCCGTCGAATCCATCCCATGAATCTCAATGAGCCCGCCGATGGAGGCCGTCGGAGAAACGGCTCCGGCTTGAACGGCGGCTCGAAAGCGCCGCCGGTCCTCCTGGTTGGGATAGTCCAGCAACAGGGCGCGGAAAAATTGCGTTTCCCCCGCTCCCTTCAGCGCGACGATTCGGTAACGGCCCTCCGGCGTGGCTCCATCTCCCTGCACCAGTTTGTCTTTGAGGCCGTTGTAGCCCAGCCGAACGGGATAGGAGGACGTCACCTTTCCGTTCTCATAGAGGAGCAGTTCCCGGTCCACTTTGCTCACGATAATGGCCGGTGACCGGTGGATGCGGGACCACTCCACGGTCTGCCGAGCCATGATTTGCCATCGTGCGATCTGTCGGGAGTCCGCGTACCGCTTCAGGTCCTGTGTCAACGCTGCGGTCTGAACGTCAAGGGTCTCGTTGGCCCGTGCGGTGATGTCGAGAGACCGGGCATAGTCCCGTTGTTGAAAAAACGATCGCGCCTGCTTCAGCAGGAGATCCGTCTGGGTCAATTCTTTTCCCAACACGATATGGCCGCCCAATGAGGCCACGTGGGCGGACAGAGCCGAAAGACGCTTGTCGAGCCTGGCAAGCGCGGTCTCGGCCGTTCGGCGGAGGGCGGCTTGCTCCTCTTGGAGCCTGACCAGGGTGTCATCGCCATGGGCGAGCAATTGTCGAAGCTCGTCTTCGATGCTATTGGATTCCCATGGCCAGAGGATGAGGTCATCATACACCTGCGCGCGTATTTTGAGGGCGGCCCATTGGGTGGCGAAGGAGGCGTACTCGTCCGCTGCCGTGTGGGGAGCTCCCAGTTCGATCAACTGGTGATCAACGGCGTCAATGTCGGCGATGAGGTCGGGAGGAATGGCCGGAGTGCAGCCGGTCGCCAGGAAGGCGCAGAAGCCTATCGCCAGGTGGCCTGGGCGAAAACACGTGCGCCCTCCGAAAAGCACCGGCACCTCACTGCTTTGGAAAGGAAGAGCCTTTTCTCGGCTTGACTTTGGCGATGGCATCTTGAATTTCGGCCGAAATGGCGCGGCTTTTTTCATCGATGGCCTTGGCTTGGGCTTGGGCGGCCTGATAGTCCTCTTTGTCGATCGACGCTTGGACCTGTGTCAGGGAAGTTGTCAGCGCCTCGATATCGTTCTTGATTGACTCGATGGCCGCCCGGTCTTTTCCGACCGGCGCCTTCGCGATCAATTGACGAGTGGACGACACGGCCTCTTGGGCGACTTGTTGAGCCTGAAGAGCCGCCGTCTTGGCTTCTTCCTTTTTCTGAGAAGCCGCCGACGAAACAGTGGCCGCCTCATTGGCGGTTGAAACGGCCAACTCCTCGACTTTTCCGTAATCTTGGAACGGTGCAAACTTGCCTTCTTGCTCGGCCGCTTCTTGTTTTAAGGCGGTGAGTTTCCCTTCAAGCTTTGCGTATTCTTCAGGAGCGTACACGTTGGCGCCGCGTTCCCGAGCCTGTTTGACGGCCTGTTCCGCCGCCTCGATTTTCTCCGAGGGAGGTTTGGCACAGCCTCCAATGAGGAGGGTGGTCAGGGCAAAGAGCATCGCAGTCTGGCGCATAGACTTCACAGGGACCTCCATCATGAAAAAGAGTGACGGGTACGCAATTTTTTTATCACACATGCTTTTTCTAGCAAACTCGGTACCTAACGGCACCGTGTCAAATATGTCGAGATAATGACCGAGATAATGACATAGAGAGGCATGATTGCCAAGTTAGGAAAGGGAACGTGAGGCAAGAGGGGTTTGTCTCTGTGGCGATCTGGCATCATCGCTCGTCTCGTTTGATGTGAGGGCCTCTTCCCTCTTCAGAATGCCGAGGTCGGCGGTTTTCCGCCGATCACTACGCATAACGCCGTGAATTGACAGGGTTGAGAGGCGCTTCTATAATGCAACTTTCCATTTTTCAACGCACCAACGAAGTTTCTTTATTGAGAGGCAATCGAAGGGAGGGCGCGTGTCATTTACATTTCGGCAACCATCAAATCTCAAGAAAAAACGCGAGCACGGTTTTCGAAAACGCATGAGCACGAAGAACGGGCGGCGGGTCCTGGCACGTCGTCGGGCCAAGGGGCGTGCCCGATTGACGGTGTGATGCGCCGGTCGCAACACTACCGTCCGGGCGCGTTTGCCGACCATGTTGGGCTGCCGTGCGAGCGTGTCCTCCTCCCTTGCCTGCCTTGAGCTGTTTCCCCAGGTCGGTATCGGGCAGCGTCTTAACCGTAGACTCTCGGTGCGAGCCGAGTTGAAGATGGAAAGGCCGGAGGGCATTTTCCTGCGGGCGAGTCGAGAGATCGAAACGGTCAAGCGCCATGGCCGACGAGTTTCGACGGAACTGTTCAACATGCTGATTTATACGATGGAGGACGGGCCGGCTCGCGTAGGGATTATCGTCGGTCGCCGGTTCGGAAACGCAGTTCGGCGAAATCGAGCCAAGCGCGTGTTTCGGGAGTTGGTCAGACAGTGTCATCATGATTTCATTCCAGGACAGGCGATCCTTGTTTTTCCAAAGCGCGAGGCGTTGATGCGGCCGTTTCACGAGTTGGCCGTCGCATGGGGAGCGACGTTGCGGCGAGCCAATGTCCTTCGGTCAAGGTTGACCTAGCATGACGAGTGTGCGGAACCTGTGTCTGTGGCTCATTCGTGCCTATCGCTACGTGGTGTCTCCGTGGTTGGGACCGGCCTGTCGATTCGACCCGACCTGTTCGCAATATGCGTTGGACGCGATCGCTCGATACGGGGTCTTGCGTGGAGGGGGATTGGTGCTCGTTCGTTTGCTCAAGTGTCATCCATTCCATCCGGGCGGAGAAGATCCGGTCAGGTAACGTCGGATCCGTTGCCGCTGTGCGCGTAACGGAGCGACACAAATAGACGGTCAGTTTGATACATGGAAAAGCGGCTCGTTGTTTTTCTAATTTTGTCTCTGGCGATCATTTTCGGCTACGAATTCGTCCTCAACGAGTTGGGTCTGATCCCACCTCCGCCGACTCCGTCGGATGAATCGTCAACGGAGTCCTCCCCGCAATCCGTCGCGGATTCCCAGCAAGGTGACGCTCCGTCGGTTGGCGGGGGGGAAGCGCAATCAAGAAAATCCTCATCCTCGACGAGCAGGCCTCAGAGTCCCGGGAGTCCTGGGATTGTGGAGCCTCAGACGGTGGAGGTGGATACCGGGCTGTATCGGGCGCGATTCAACAGCCGTGGCGCGGTGCTGACGGGATGGGAGCTCAAGCGATATCGCGGCAGCGCGCCGAGTCGGCCCCCCGTGGAGCTGGTGAGACAAGGGGGAAAGTTTGCGGATCCGCTGGCGATCGGTGTGAACGACGCAATGTTGGCACGGGAACTGAACGAGGGAACCTATCGGGTCGAACAGGATTTTAAGACGCTTGATCAGGCGAACCCGACGGGGCGCGTGGTCTTTTCCTACGAGAGCGCGGATGGAGAAGTTCGGCTGGAGAAGCGCCTGACGTTTCACGCGGATAGTTACGTGGTTGATATCGAATTGAGCTACAGGGGTCTTGGAGAGTTCGTGGAAGTCGGTCTTGGAACCAATTTTGGGATCGTGGAATGGGGAGAGGGGTTTATCGGCGCCATTGGACCGGTTTCCATGGTCGACGGTGAGCGGGATGTGAACGTGCCGGATTCCGAAGCCGAACGACAGGGCATGATTCAATGGGCCGGGCTGCAAGACAAGTATTTCTTGGGCGTGGTCATTCCTCAGAAGGTCGGAACGGTTCGGGTGAAGAAAGAGGATGCGAAGTTGGTTTCGAGTTCCGTTCGCTTTCCCGTTGGGGCGGAGGATTCTCTGGGGTTTCGCCTGTATGCAGGGCCCAAGGAATATGACGCGCTTCGCGGCCTTCAGATAGGCCTGGAAGATACGATCGACTTTGGGTGGTTCATTTTCGGGAGTTGGAGCGTGGTCAAATCGGTGGCCAAGCCGATTTTTTACGTGTTGCGAGCCATCAACGAACACACCAACAACTATGGAGTCACGATCATTCTCCTGACCGTCGTGATCAAAGTGGTCTTTATCCCGTTGCAGTATAAGAGCTACAAGGCCATGAAGCAGATGCAGGAGATTCAGCCGAAAATCCAGGCTCTTCAGGAGAAATTCAAAGACGACCGGGATCGGTTGAACCGTGAGCTCATCAAGGTCTATCGCGACAACAAGGTCAATCCGGTCGGCGGCTGTTTGCCCATGTTGTTGCAAATGCCGGTGTTCGTGGCCCTGTTCAATATCCTGAACGTCGCCATCGATCTGCGGCAGGCGCCATTTGCGCTTTGGATTGACGATCTGTCGGTTCAAGATCCGTACTATGTCTTTCCCATCGTGATGGGCATCACGATGGTGATTCAACAAAAGATCACTCCCACGACCATGGATCCGACGCAGGCCAAGGTCATGCTCATGCTGCCGGTCTTCATGACGTTTCTGTTCCTGAATTTTCCCGCCGGGCTGGTTTTGTATTGGATGACCCTCAACACGTTGAATATCGTGCAACAGCTCGTGACGGAGCGGTTGTTTTTTCCTCGACCTCAGGCTGCGCCCGCCGTGGGTGAAGAGGCCGAGAAGAAATCGTCTTGACCCATTCCGAGCTGCGTCTTGGCCGAGGTCGCGCGGCGTGGAGCGCCGGGAGCGACGCGGGAGAGGGTGCGTCAGGGGCATGGAGAAAACGACGGAGGATACTATTTGCGGAATCGCGACCCCGGTCGGTGAGGGAGGCATCGGCATTGTTCGGATCAGCGGACCGGATGCCTTGGCCGTGGCATCGAGAGTCGTGAGGCTGCGGTCGAAGCGAGGGCCGGCATCCCTTTCCTCTCACCGTTTGCATGTGGCGGACATCGTGTCGGGATCGGCGTTAGGGCATTCCGGCGGTCCCACGGACGATGCGGAGTTGGACCAACCGGAGATCATCGACGAAGGGCTCGTCGTATGGATGAAAGCGCCGCATTCTTACACGGGAGAGGATGTGGTGGAGCTCCACTGTCATGGAAGCCAGGTGGTCTTGCGGCTGGTGTGCGAGGCCTGTATCAGGTCGGGCGCTCGACTTGCGGAGCCGGGGGAGTTTACAAAACGGGCCTTTTTGAATGGCCGGTTGGATCTCTCTCAGGCCGAGGCGGTGTTGGAAACGATTCGGGCATCGTCTGAAGCGGCGTTGCGCATGGCGCAGCGCAATCTTCGTGGAGAACTGGGGTTGCGAGTCAATCAGTTGCGAGGTCGTTTATTGTCATTGCTTTGTGAGGTTGAGGCGGGCATTGATTTTGGCGAGGAGGATATTTCGTTCATTCAGCGCGATCAATTGATGGGTTCATTGGAAGAGACGCTGGCGGACGTCGAGCGCATTTTAGACTGTGCTGCATTGGGGCGCCGGCTGCGGGAGGGGGCGAGGGTGACGATTGTCGGGCCGCCGAACGTGGGCAAATCCAGCCTGCTGAACGTGCTGTTGGGCGAAGATCGGGCGATCGTCACGGATGTCCCAGGGACGACTCGTGATGTGATAGAAGAATCGGTCGTTTGGGACGGTGTCGTGGTGACCTTGATCGATACGGCCGGTGTTCGCGAGACAGACGATGTCGTTGAACAGGAGGGAATCAAACGAACAAGATCCGCCGTCGAGCAGAGCGATCTTGTCCTCTATGTATTGGATGCGAGTGCGGAAGAGGCTTGGCCGGACTGGTGCCCACCGCTGCCGATCGAGAAGCATCAACGGTTGCTGCTGGTGCTGAATAAGAGCGACCTGGCGGAGGGCGGTGTCGCGGCCAAAACAGCCGGTATGATGGCGCGACGCTTGAGGGCGAAGACCGTCGTCACGTCGGTCCGGACTGGGATGGGTATTGATGATCTGAGGCAGTCGATTCGTGAGGAGCTTACGCAAGGGGTGCTGGAGCCGAAAGAAGGCGTCGTCTTTATCAATGCTCGTCATCGTCACGCTTTGGAGCGGGCGCGAGTTTCGCTTGAGGAGGCGCTGGACTCCGTTCGAAGCAGGAGGGACGCGGAGTTCGTCGCGGTTGATTTGCGAGGGGCGTCCGATGCCCTTGGGGAGATCACCGGGGCGATTACGTCTGACGAGATTTTGAATCGAATTTTTTCAACGTTTTGCATCGGCAAGTAGCAAGGGACGGTCATCGTGGATGTTGACGTAATTGTCGTGGGGGGCGGTCATGCCGGCTGCGAGGCGGCGTTGGCGGCGTCTCGGATGGGTGTGAGGACGCTCTTGCTCACGATGGATCGGACTCGGATCGCACAAATGTCCTGTAATCCGGCTGTCGGTGGAATCGCCAAAGGGCATTTGGTGAAAGAGATCGACGCGCTGGGCGGTGAAATGGGTCGGAACACCGACCGAGCCGGCATTCAGTTTCGGTTCATCAATACGAAGAAGGGGCCGGCGGTCCGTGCGTTACGGGTCCAATGTGATAAAGCGCGCTATCGCGATGCCATGCAAGTGACGCTGGCCCAAGAGCCTTATCTGGCCATTGTCGAAGGAACTGTTGATCGCCTGCTTACCAGGGGAGGAGCGATCGACGGGGTCGTGACGGGGAGCGGCGAGGTGATCAAGGCCAGGGCCGTAGTCCTAACATCAGGTACATTTCTTAAGGGATTAATCCATATTGGCTTGAATCGGTTTCCGGCTGGCCGAGCGGGCGAGTCATCCGCGGAGCATTTGACGGATTGCATGCGAGACCTGGGATTTGAGGTGGGACGTCTCAAGACGGGGACTCCGCCGCGATTGGACAGAAATACAATCGACTTTTCGGTTATGATTCCTCAGCCTGGTGATGATCCACCGCCCCCCTTTTCTTATCGAACCGAACGGATCGAGCAGCCGCAAGTTCTCTGTCATCTCACATACACCAATACAAGAACTCATGAGATTATCCGGGAGAATTTGGATCGCTCACCGCTCTACAGTGGTGTGATTAGTTCGACGGGACCGCGCTATTGCCCTTCTATTGAGGATAAAGTGGTGCGTTTCGAGGAAAAAGAGCGGCATCAGATTTTTGTTGAACCGGAAGGACTGGATTCTAACGAGTTCTATCCAAACGGAATCTCTACAAGTCTGCCCGTTGACGTTCAGGCCGAGGTTCTTAAAACAATTCCAGGCTTGGAACATGCGAAGATGCTCAAGCCTGGCTATGCGATCGAATACGACTACTTTCCACCCCGACAGTTGATGAGCACGCTTGAAACGAAACTCGTTAGAGGTCTGTATCATGCCGGGCAAATTAACGGAACGTCAGGTTATGAGGAGGCTGCGGCGCAAGGCCTTATGGCGGGGATCAATGCAGCTCTTGCAATCAAGGGGGAACCGCCCCTAGTCCTTGACCGATCCCAAGCTTACATCGGGGTCTTGATTGACGACTTGATCACGAAAGATGTCTATGAGCCTTACCGGATGTTCACGTCGCGGGCTGAGTATCGACTCCTTCTTCGTCACGGCAATGCCGACCTGCGGCTGATGGAACTTGGATTTCAGGTTGGACTGATTGAAAGGGCGATGTATGAAAGGCTCGTCAAAAAGAAGGCGCTGATCGAAAGAGAGGTCGCTCGTCTGCACGAGCTGAAACCCCGTTTAACGGATTCGGTGCGGATGCGGATTAAAGGAACCGATCTTGAGAATATTTCTCCGACGCAAACGGTAGCCGAGTTGCTAAGAAGGCAAAACTCCACGTATCACGACCTGTTGCACACACTGGATTTGAATGGAGTGGAAGAACGGGACGTGTCCGAAGAGGTCGAGGTCCAAGTGAAGTATGACGGCTATATCCGTCGGCAGCTTCAGCAAATAGAAAAATTCAAAAAACTGGAAAAGAAATCGATCCCTCCAGATTTTAACTACAATGCAGTTACTGGGTTTTCACGAGAGGTGAGGGAAAAACTCTGGAAGATACGACCGGAGACTGTTGGACAGGCATCAAGAATTTCAGGGGTCACTCCTGCCGCTATCTCACTTCTCTTGGTGGCGCTAGAAAAAGGGATTCATTCGTCATTTCGAGTAGCCAACTCATAGTCATCAGATCCGTTCCTGTTTCGCAAATCTTGTGTTGACCAGAGAACCGATCTTCGCGTAAGTGTTCCACGTGGAACAGAGCCCTTCTTTGTCAACACTGCTCGAACGGTGTTCTCAAGAAGTAGGGGTCTCTTTGCAGGCCGAGCAAATCAAACAATTGTTAGTTCATTTCGATCAACTCAAAATATGGAATCGATCAGTGAGCCTGACTAGTATCAGAGATGATCGAGAGATCATTGTGAAACATTTCGTTGATTCACTTGCATGTCTCTCGGTGGAGCCAATAAAAAAAGAGGCGTGGTTACTGGACGTTGGAACAGGAGCAGGATTTCCAGGAATCCCTCTCAAAATCGTTCGAGACGATTTGCACATCACTCTTGTAGAACCTGTCAAAAAGAAAGTTTCTTTCCTGCTCTCGGTGATAGGAATTTTACGTCTCAAACAAATTAGTGTATTCTGCGGAACGCTCAGGCAATTTATTGCTCAATTAAAGCCTTTTCATAAATTTGACTACATTACAACTCGCGCCTTAAAGCCCGATGAAATTTTTGAGCAGGGAGAGAGACTCTTAGTCAATCATGGAAAGGTTGTGCTGTATTTAACTAAGCCATTCGATCGATTGGTTTATCCTGAATGGATATTAGCTGCAGAACGGGAATTCGACCTTCCGATGAAGTTCGGGCGTCGAGTCATATCGATTCTTGAACACTTTTCATGAAAAACGCTCAAGTCGGTTCCACGTGGAACAAACATCAATCTATTCTGTAAGTAATTGAATGTATGGGGAAAATAGTTGCTGTCGCCAATCAGAAAGGTGGGGTGGGGAAAACAACAACGTCCGTGAATCTGGCATCGGCCGTTGCGCTTGAGGGGCGGTCGGTTCTCTTGGTCGATTTAGATCCTCAAGGAAATGCCACGAGCGGTCTGGGTATCGATCCTCGATCGCTTCGGCACACCGTGTACCACTCCTTAATCAAGGATGGATCCATTCAAAATGTTCGAGCAGAAACTCTCGTTCGGAATCTATTCATCCTGCCCGCGAATGCCGATCTTGCCGGGGTTGAGATTGAATTGGCTCATATCGAAAATCGTGAACGGTACTTGAAAGATGTTTTGGGGGAATTGGCGGGTGATTATGACGTTATTCTTATTGACTGTCCTCCGGCCCTCGGCATTCTGACGATCAATGCACTGACGGCCGCGAAAACGGTCCTGATTCCGGTTCAGTGTGAATACTACGCCATGGAGGGGCTCACGCGTCTGGTCTCCAGTATTGAGCGAGTGCGTCAGTCGTTCAATCCTGATCTAAGCATTGAAGGGATCATCTTGACCATGTTCGACTCCCGCAATACCTTGGCCCGGCAGGTGGCCGAACAGGTTCGGGCCCACTTCAAAGAAAAAGTTTACCGCACGGTCATTCCTCGCAATATCACGCTGGCCGAGGCGCCGAGTTATGGGCGCCCAGGCCTACTGTACAATGCGGCATCATCGGGATCACAAGCCTATATCGCTTTAGCAAAGGAGTTTCTCGCCCATGGAGAAGAAGGCACTCGGGAAAGGACTTGACGCCCTCTTGCCCTCTTTACCGGGAACCCATCCGGTTGAGGGGGGCGATATCCAGTATTTGCGAGTGGAAGACATTGTTCCGAACCGGTATCAGCCCCGGCAACATTTCTCCCCGGAAGAACTCGCTGAATTGGCTGCGTCCATTCATGAGACGGGCATGCTCCAACCGATCATGGTCAGGCGAAAAGGGGACGGGATCTTCGAGCTGATCTCGGGGGAGCGACGGTGGCGCGCTTCAAAAGAGGCCGGGCTCAAAACCGTTCGAGCGATCGTCAGAAATTGCAGCGATGAAGAAGCGATCCTGATCGCCTTGATCGAGAATCTTCAGCGCTCGGACCTGAACCCGATGGAAATCGCGAGAGCGTACTTGAGAATGATGAACGAGTTCGGGCTCACGCACGAGATGATCGCTAAGAAAGTCGGATGTGATCGGTCGTCCGTTGCAAACGCGGTTCGGTTGACCAATCTTCACCCGGAGGTCCAAAAACTTGTCGAGAATCAAGCCCTATCGGCCGGCCACGCGAAGGTGATCCTCGGCATCGCGTCTCCGGAATCGCAGCTTGAGATTTCAAAAAAGGTCGTCGCTCAGGGGATCTCGGTACGAGAGACCGAAAAAATGGTGGCGTCGATCCTGCGCGGCAACAGACGGAATCGCAGGGCGGCCCACGATCAATACCGCCTGGATCTCGAATCAAAACTCCAGAAGAAGCTGGGGACCAAAGTGATGATTCAGCCTCGAGGCAAGGGCGGGAAAATTATCATTCGCTACTTTTCCCTTGAAGAGCTGGAAGGAATTGTCGAAACGGTTCTGTCATAATTCGCCGTGTTCCAACGAACGAAAGAGGGTAGCGCGTTAAGGCGAAAACGAAAAAGTTGCTTTTTCCCTCGGCTGCGCTTAATTTACTCCGCCAAGTAGCCGATACTACACAGGTCCGGGCTCGCCCTGGTTTCACATAAACAGGATTTCAAATTGCACTTCGTGTTTGGAACGGTGGATGAAGGACGTGTCGTAAAGATGAATGTCGACAGCATGGCGACATAACCATGAGGAGGGACCCCCACATGTGGAAACAGGACAAGCCGGACAACAGTTCATCGACAACACAAGATGCTGAAGCTCTCATGACGGCGCCGAGGTCTCAGCGGACAGAAATGGGAGAAGAGATCAGCGCGTTCGTTGGAAAAGGAGTCGATTTCAAAGGCACGATCACCTATCAAGGAACCGTCAGAATCGACGGCTCGGTCGAAGGGGAAATCCAAACGGACGGCATTTTGCTCGTCGGAGAGGAAGCGGTGCTCAAGGCAAAAGTCACGGCGGGGACGATCGTCTGCAAAGGAAAAATAACCGGGGACATCGTTGCCAAGGAAAAAATCAAATTGCGAGCGCCGGCCGTTATTACCGGAGGCGTGAAGACTCCGATGCTGTCGATGGAAGAAGGAGTCATGTTCAATGGGACGCTGGAGATGTCGGCTGTTTCGCGAGACACGCAACGCGAACCTTCGCTCCGGGCGATTCCCCAGGGGGATCAGCCGGTTGTCAAACGCATCACGGCATAGATGCTGATCCGAGCGAATGGGACATGCTCGCAGCACGGTTGAGGTGAACAAAGGCGTGGGGCGGATGAACGACCCTGAGCCGTCCCACGTGACTACGATGTGCTGACGATCGGGAACCGCAATGGCCGAACCGCTGGATTGAGAGGGGCCCGTCGGTTTTTTGCCAGGCAGCCGGTTGCTCATTCGTGAGTCGGGCTTCTCGGTGCGAAGCTGCTGCTTTATCAGAAAAGGAGCTTGAAAGGCTGATGTGGCCCATCGGTGGGGAGGACAAGTCAAAAACAGGAAGTGGGAGCGAGAGTCTGACGTTTCTCGCGAAGGGAGTCGATTTCAGAGGGGTTATCCATTTTGAGGGGACCATTCGAGTCGATGGGCGCCTTGAGGGAGAGGTTCATACGAATGGAACCCTGATCGTGGGAGAGCAGGGAGTCATCAAGGGGCTCATCTCAGCGGGGACTGTCATGACGAGCGGAAAGATAAATGGGACAGTGACTGCTTTGGAGAAGGTCCAAATCAACAAACCTGGGATCTTGATCGGAGACGTTCGAACGGCGGCGATCGCCATAGAAGACGGAGCCCATTTCCATGGCATGTGCGATATGGGAGCCCATAAGTGGGTTGAAGACCAGCCATCCTCTCCGGCCGCAAAAAATCCTCATGACCTCCATGATCTGACGACCCACCGCGTGCGAGTCAGATCGACCGGCCACTAGCGCTGTTGCCGGAATCTCAATACAATGTTTCCCCTATGAGTCGTCCCACGGTCCTTCTTGGTATGAGCGGCGGAGTGGACAGTTCGGTTGCCGCAGCCCTCCTCGTTCGTCAGGGCTACGCGGTGCAGGGAGTCACGCTCCAGGTCTGGGAACCGGAAGAAGCTGGTCAGCCTACTTCCAAAAAATGGCAAGAGCGCGGGTGTTGCAAAATCGGCATCGCCAAATATGTGGCCCAGCGGCTTGGCATTTCCTATGAGGTTGTCGACACCCGCGACGACTTTCGGGACAGCGTGATCGCGGATTTTGTCAGAGCGTATAAGGAAGGAATGACGCCGAATCCATGTGTGCGATGCAACGAACGAGTCAAAATTCGCCGACTCATTGAACTGGCGGATAGCCGAGGAATTGAATTCGTCGCGACCGGTCATTATGTCCGCCTTGCAAGGACCGATGCGGGGCTGACGCTCCAGCGGGCCGTTGATCTCAAAAAAGACCAGAGCTATTTCCTGTATCGTTTGAATCCTGCGTGGCTCTCGCGGCTTCTGTTTCCCATAGGAACCATGCAAAAGAGCGACGTCTGGAGAGAGGCCGAAGCCTTGGGGCTTCCGGCCGATGAAATGAAGGAAAGCCAGGAAATCTGCTTTGTCAGCCAGGGCGACTATCGCGCGTTTCTTGAGCGGGAAGATCCCGCAATCCGCAACCCGGGGCAATTTCTCGATCAAGAAGGACGCTCCTTGGGAAGACACGATGGCATCGCCTTCTATACGCCGGGCCAACGGCGCGGGTTGGGTATTGCAACGGGCCGTCGGCTGTATGTCCAACAGGTTCGTCCGGTCACGAATACGGTCATCCTCGGTCCGGAGGAATCGCTGTACAACGACGGGTGCGACGTCGAAGATCTCAACGTCTTCGATCGTTCTCTGTCTCAGCGTGTTACGGACGTGCAGGTCAAGGTACGCTACGCGACGCCGGCCGTATCCGCCACGCTGTATCCACGCGCCGGCTCGTCCGCGCGTCTCCAATTTCTTGAACCGCAGAAAGCCTTGTGTCCTGGGCAGTCCGCGGTGTTTTATCGGGGAGACCACGTGCTGGGCGGCGGGATCATCAGCGGAATCATCAGAATGGGCTCTGAACGTTGAGTCATCCAGCAAATCCCGCTTGTCGCTTTCCCCTTCCCTTGACTTCCCTCGCGACATTCAGCTAGCCTCTCCGCAGCACGGTCAAAAAAATTCTGCTCTTCTCGCCTCATCGAGGTCAGATATGTTCGGCTCTTTCGGATGGATGGAACTGCTCCTGATTCTGTTTATCGTGCTGATCATTTTCGGCGCGGGCAAGCTCCCGCAGCTGGGCGAGGGATTAGGCAAAGCCATCAAGGGCTTCAAGAAGACCATGCACGAAGCGGATGCCATCGACGTCACACCGGGGGAACCTCCGCAGGCCCAGGCTGCATCATCCGCTCAAACGCACACGCAAGCGGCCAATGCTCCGCCGCCCGGTTCTCCAGGCCATCCCGAACACATCAAACAAGGATAGTGGCGTCCGTGTGAAAAAGTGGGAAGACGAAAGGAAGTTTTTCTGAATCACCGTGCGGTGTCAGTCGATGTGATGTATGTTCGGCCTAGGAACCGGCGAGATTCTCATCATTCTGGTCATTGCCTTTCTCTTGTTCGGCCCCAAACAATTGCCCGAGGTCGGGCGTCAAGTCGGAAAGGCCGTCAAGGGACTGAAGGATGCAACGGAAGATCTCAGGAAGTCCGTCGAGCCGGAGTTAAATTTCCTTCAACAGGAAATGAAGATGGCGGAGCAGGACTTTCAGGCCACCCTCAAAGAAACGGAGGACGAGATCAGTGCTGCAGGTACTCAGACAGAGGATAAAACCTCCCCTCAGACACGCCAAACATAACATCGTGCATTTTCAATAACCGCGAGTCCCTCGACCAGTGCTCCACGCTTAGCAGACATGAAGATGGGCTCATCACTATTTGTCGGACTGCTCAACAATGCGCGGCTTCCCCAATCCATTCGACGAAGCATTCGATGGAAAAGGGGAACGCGAACGATTCTCAGATTCCTTATTCTTTTGATCGGTTCGCTGCTTTCTCTCAGCTCGACCGGCCATGCGGCATTTGAGATTCCGGAAGGAGAGCGTATTACCAATATTATTGTCATCGGACGTGGTATTCCTCTGAAAGAGCAATACGAACTCTTTGACCCGCACATCGGAAGGAACTTCGACATCAAGAACTTTTGGATTCGGGCGGACCTTCGGGTGCGGCCCGAATATCGAAATAATCTCTGTTTCGGCGGTGGGATCGGGGGGAATGGAGCAACAGCGGGAAGCTGTAATAGTCCGACCGGCCTCGCCAATCATCTTTCCGGCCATGCCAATGATTCCTACGTTCAGCAGATGACCCGGTTGGGTATCGGATACGATCTTTCTCCCGATGTCAATTTCTACTTGGAATTCATCGATTCCCGGACATGGGGGGGCAACCAAGATCCGATCACTCACACGTGCGGTCCGGCGTTGGCCTCCGGCAGATCGTCCTGTTCGCTCGGAATTCGCGCCGGCTACATGCTCATCCGTAACTTCGCCGGAATTCCGGGCCTTGGCCTTAAGGCCGGAAGGCAATATCTCGTCTTTGGAGACCAGAGTTTGCTGGGCCACTTTGACTGGGCGAATACCGGTTTCTCCTTCGACGGAATTATGACCAACTACAGCACCAAGTTCATGGATTCATCATTCGGCTGGTTCCGGCTGGCGGAGACTGATCTTCCTCAAGGGGCGCCGCTCGGCAGCGGAGGGCCGAATCTGCCTGGAACGGGCCAATCGCAAAACGCCCACGGAGATATCGACATGCTGGTGTTTTATAACCAAATCAAGGCGGTTCCGTGGACGCTCATCGAACCCTTCTACATCTACTATAAAAACAACCTCGGCGCGGACAACAGCAACGCACAAGGCCTCGGAACGCCAAAGCACGGGAACCAGACCCGCCATGTGATCGGCAATCGGATCGCCGTCAAGAAGGGCGGCTTCGACTTTTCCAACGAGATCGTCTATCAATTCGGGCAGATGGGAGACACCGGTCAGGCTGTCGAACCCTGTGGCCCTACCGGGACACAATACAAATGTCTCAGTATCAACGCCTGGGCCACCAGAAACTGGATCGGCTATACCTTCTATGAGTGGGCGTGGAAGCCGCGCTTCGCCCTCAATTTTGATTATGCCTCGGGTGACGGCCGCGCCAACTGCACCTTAAACGCCGCCTATGGAAGTTGCTCGACCGCCAACACTTTTGAAAATTTCTATCCCACTAACCACATTCACATGGGCTATATGGATGTCATGGGATGGAAAAACACGTTGACATGGTCGGCCAATTTCCAGGCTCGCCCGACCAGGGACGATCACATCGAAATCTGGTACACCCACCTCAATCTTGCCAACGCCCGAGATAATTGGTATCGGGCCAGCCAGGGGGTCTATGTCTATTCCAAGGCGGACAATACCGCCAACCACATCGGAAGCGAGGTGGACTTTACCTGGACCCACATGTTCATGGACGGCAAACTCGCCTTTCAGACGTCCTTTGCGTACATGTTCACAGGCCCCTATATCCGAGAGAACTTGGGTACCACCAAAGACCAGACCTGGGCCTATGCGCAATTGTGGTTGAACTTCTAGGGGATCAATTGAAAGGGCCTGCTTGTGCGAGCACGCGTCTTGTAACCGCGCTGTTCTTCGACGTTCCTAATCGAGCCGTCGGCTGTCAGGAAAACTTCCCGGCCGTCATGAATCGTTCCCGCAGCTCGTCATAGGTTCGGGTGACGGGAAATTGTGGAAACTCTTTCGGCAGGTGATCGGGAGGTCTGAAGAAGAACCCGGCGTCTGCTTCCTCCAGCATGGCCGTATCGTTGTAGGAGTCTCCTGCGGCGATGATCCGAAAATTCAGCGTTTTGAAGGCTGCCACGGAATGCTTCTTTTGGTTCTGCATCCGCATGTGGTAGTTGACGATGCGACCGGAGTCGTCCACTTCCAGTTGATTGCAAAACAAGGTGGGAAACCCCAACCGTCTCATCAACGGAAGCGCAAATTGATAAAACGTATCGGACAGGATGATGACCTGGCATCGTTCGCGGAGCCATCCAAGAAACTCGGCGGCTCCTTCCAAGGGGCCCATAGCGGCAATGACCTCTTGAATGTCGCCCAGCTTGAGATGATGACGATCCAAAATCGCCAGACGTTGTTTCATGAGCTTGTCGTAATCCGGCATTTCGCGGGTCGTGATTTTCAAATCCTCGATACCGGTCTTCAACGCGACGTTGATCCAGATTTCAGGGACCAGCACTCCTTCCAGATCCAAACAGACCATCACGGGCTTGTTCATCGGTCAGATTCTCCCATTCTTGTAACGAACTCCTGCTGAACTCCGCTTGTGCGAATTAGCCTGTCCTGAGGCGACTCGGTTGGTGCGCCGAGCCTGATCGAGAAACCGCCATATCTTGTCGAGGGCGGCCTCAAGCAGGGAGAATCCCTGCCACGTTCTTTGACTATCGGGTCGGTGGTGTTCGACCCAGTCTCTGATGATGGGGAGCGGGATCATTCGAGGCGGAGTACCGGTCAGGTCACCCCACAACAATCCCAAGACGGTACTGACGCGAATAGGAACCGGAAGGGCATCAATCGGGTTGTTGGCCATATCTTGACAATAATCCGGCGGCGAAGTGACCAGCAGTTCCCGGCAGGCAGAGGGCCGTTCGTCGTAGATCGAACACACCTCGTCCTCAAGAAACGGGCATGGCATCCTCAGAGAATAATATGCCTCATTCAGAGGAGCCAGTTCGTCATCGTTCAGCGGTCGCTCGGATTCTCCCACGTCAAGAAGCCGCTGCCAGATGCCATGGGATAGAAGGAGAGATTTGGACTGTTCCAACCGCGCGGCAATACGAGCTTGTTGTTCAATGGGCAACAGGCGAATAAGATCCATCAATCGAAAGGCTTCCGGTGGAGAGAGCGGAACCAACATCCTGCAGCAGGCCGCGCATCCTTTGGTGCAGGAGCAACGCCGGCCCTCTTCGGAAGATCGAGTCACTTCCAACCGCTGCGCTTCTTCTCCCAATTGCCGTAAGAAAGGAGTGATGGCGGTGACGGGGACAAAGGCAGTGGGAACGTCCACCACTGTCGTCACATGGCCCGCCGCCGTCTGGATTGAGATCTCGTATTGTTCGGTTGGACGAGTAGTCGACACGACCTTTCTCATGATTTGTGAGAGCCGTGACGATCTTAGAGAACGGACCGGCGGCCGGTCAACTGGAGCGACCGGACTTTGCCCGCTTGCTCCATTCCGGGAGAAATCCGATAATGGGGCATGGAAACGGCTCCGCCATTTTCGGGTCATGTCATCGGACTCCTGAAAGCCTATATGCAGGACCTGGTCGAACAGGCCGTGCAGGATGGGATTGCCACCGAGCAATTTGGATTCAGTCCCACACCCTACCGACCCCATGACGCCATTTCCGATCTACTTGCCCTGTTGGACGACCGTATCGAGTCCGAGGGAATCCAAGTCGGTCTGTCCGAAACCTTTCTCCACAGCATGTGGAGCTTGTGCGACGAGGTCGCTCCGCACGTGTATGAGCGAGTCTGGATGGAGGAAAACATCAACGGGGAGCAACAAGGGATCGGAAAGGCGAAAACCAGGGAAATGACGTATCGAGTCCTGATCGAGGTAATAGAAAGACGCTCCCGTTAGGAGCGGCATCTCCATGTTGGATGGAGAGGAAGCCTTCTTTTCCAGTGAGAAGTCGAAGTGCCGATAACACGGTCGAATGAGCGAGGGGATCAGGCCATGGCCGTGCGATACTGGCTGATGAAATCGGAGCCCTCCGCCTTTTCCATAGATGACTTGCAGAACGCTCCCAAACAGACGACTTGTTGGGACGGCGTGCGGAACTATCAGGCGCGGAATTACATGCGGGAAATGGCCGTGGGCGATTTAGTGCTCTTCTATCACAGCAACGACAACCCGCCGGCGGTGGTCGGAATCGCTCGTGTCGTGAAAACCGCCTATCCGGACCCCACGCAATTCGATAAGAAGGACAAACACTACGATTCGGCCAGCCGTCCCTCCGATCCTCGATGGGACATGGTGGACATCCAGTATGTGAGGAAACTATCCCGTCCCCTTTCTTTGCATGAATTACGGAAAGAACGGCCTCTTCGGAACATGCTCCTGCTCCAAAAAGGGTCGCGCCTCTCAGTGCAGCCGGTCAGCCGGCAAGAGTGGGAACACATCCTCTCACTGGAAAAGTCTGCCGAGTAGCCCGAGAGGAGCGAAGGAGAGACGTGCCGACCTACGTACTGGCTTTGCCGTCGTCCATGTACCGATGCTGCCAATCCAGCCAGGCATGGCCCAGCTCATGGGCCAGGATGTATCGGCGACGGGTGACGGGGAGCCGTTTGCGGATATAAATGGTCTTTGATTCGTCATCCCAGATGCCGTCGGCGTTCTCATCGCGTCTGTCCATTTCCGCGTCCGACAGTTGTCTCACGGTAATCCGATACCCAAATGGCAACACGATTCGTGAGGGGATACGCAACAACCGCTTTCTTTCTTTGACAATTCCCGCCATGGCCTCCCTCGTTTGCCTCAATACACGATTTAGCCTATCATATGCACCCGTCCGAAATAACGAGCATTTTCATTATGTAATTCAACGTGTTGCGAGTCTCGATTTCGAGGGCGCGTGACAAAATGTGAGATTGCTGGCAGGCCCTTGTGCAGAGAAATACCTCCGCTGGAGAACAGGACGCGGAAGGGGCACGAGGCTGATACCTGACAGAGGCGGCCAAGCAATTCTCAGAGCTGCTGGCCTGTGTGAGCGAAGAACTCCAAGCCGGTTGTTTGATCATAATGAGAATTCGAGAAGGAACCGGCTGATTTCAAATCGATGCCTATCCTGATTCAGCAGGGGGATCAGCTATTCATGGCGCAGGACGGACAAGGGAGGTTGGCCAAGAATTCGATAGGTGCTCAGAAAGCCGACCATCGTGGTCAGAGCCATGGTTGCGAAGAGGCTCCCGGCGAGGATCATTGGTTGGAGGCTCCAACCGAGATCAAAGATCAGGGACAGAGCCGCCCACGACAAGACGCTTGCCAGCAGGATTCCTGACAGTCCCCCCAGGGCTCCTAACAGGGCGTACTCCAGGGCGAACGTTTGCGCGAGGATCCCGCGCGTCGCTCCCAAGGCTTTCAGAATCAAAGATTCATAAAGCCGCCGATAGCGTGTCGCAGCCAGCGCGGCAGCCATCACGAGACTCCCGGACAGAACACAGAACAAGGCCACGGCCTGAATGGCAAGAGACAGCCGATCGACCACTTGAGCGAAACTGCCGAGAACGTCTCCGACGTTGATGGCCGTCACATTGGGAAACGAGGAGACGACTGCCTGTTGGAGCGCCACTTCTTCCGACGGAGGGACACGAACGGTGGCGACGTAGGTATGCGGCGCTCCGTCCAATGCGCCCGGGGAAAAAATCATGTAGAAGTTCGTCGAGAAGTTGCCCCATTCGACGTGTCGAATGCTGCGCACTTCTCCGCTGACGGGCATGCCCTGGACGTCAAATTCCACGGAATCGCCTATTTCAAGGCCCAGTTGTTTCGCCGCGTCTTCCTCAAGCGAAATGAGGGGTGCGGTGAAGGCTTGACCGGGCTTCCACCATTCGCCGCGCACGATCGTGTTGTCCTTTGGAAGGTCTTGGAGGAAGGTCAACGCATACTCGCGCGACAGAAACCAGTTCTTTCGCGCCTCTTCCTTGCCCGCCGATTTCTCTTGCCGATCTTCTTGCTCGGACATTGCGTCAACCGTGATCGGAACGCCCTTCAAAGCGGAAATCCGGGCGCGCACCAACGGCGTCAACTGTGGCGCATGATCGCCCGATCGAGCGCGCAGGAGGGCGACGAATTCTTCCGCCTGATCCGGCTGGATGTCGATAAAGAAAAAAGAAGGAGAATCGATCGGCCGACTCTCGTTCATCTGATCGAGCAGCGCCCGTTCAACGAGCGCCACCGTGGTCATCACCATGACGCCCATTCCGACGGCGATCGTGATGCCGGTGACCTGATTGCCGGGACGTTTGATGTTGCCGACCGCCTGGCGCAAGGGGAGATACTGGGGGTGAGACCATTTCTTGAGGCTGAAGAGCGCGAGACGGGCCGAAAGCGCCAACAGCAAGACCGCGACGGCAAACGAAAGAATGAAAAGAGCACCGATCTTCCAGGACCCGGCTTGCCATATGGATAATAACGTCAATCCGATCCCGATCCCCAAGAACGCAAGCAAGCTCGTCTTATCGAACGTTTTTCCAAACATCCGCCATCGAACCGTTGCCGGATGATCCAATGGGCGGAAGGGGTCGACGTCTCGTCGAAAAATCCACGCCGGCTTGACGTCGCGGATCGTCAGCAAGGGCCATAGGGTAAAAAGCAGCGAAGACAGGACGCCGAGCGCCAATCCTTTGAGAAAGGGAGCGGGAGAAAGGAACAGCCTGCTCTCGGAAAACCCCAATTGATCGAGAAGAGCCGAGCTTATCAGCGCGGTAAAAACCCATGGCAATCCTTGGTAGAGAAACACGCCGATGAACAGCCCGACGGCGCTCCCCATCAGTCCAAGGCCCACGGCTTGCAGCACGTACGTTCCAATGATGGTCGAGGAATCCGCGCCGATTGTTTTGAGAATGGCGATCGTGGCGAGCTTTTCTCGGACAAAGGCATGAACGGAAGTCGCGACCCCCGCTCCCCCCACGAACAAAGCCGTCAATCCGATCAGACCCAAATAACGGGTCAGTTGATCCACGGACCGTTTCAATTGCGGTTGCGCGTCGCGATATCCCGTGACGCGCGCCGCGTCGGACGCCAGCCGCCCGCGTAATTCATACAACAGCGATTCGGCCGACAGAGAGTCGGGAAGCTTGAGCACGTAGCGCTCGCGGATCCGACTTCCCACTTTGATCAGCTCGGCCTCGTGGAGTCCCTCTTGAGACATGAACACGCGGGGGCCGAGACTGAACATGTTCGCCACGCGATCCGGTTCCGTCCTGACGACGCCGGTAATGACAAATCGTCCTCGACCGATCTTGAGTCGATCGCCTACGGCAAGTCCCATTCTGATTAGCAGAGACTCCTCAACCACCACTCCGAAGCAAGGATGATCGGGGCATGCGCGAGCTTGGGGGCGAAGAAGGCTCCCCAACTTCTCGTCAGGTTCCAGACGAAGCGAGCCATAGAGGGGGTATTGCGGTTCGACGGCCTTGAGCTCGATGATTTGCGTCGGTCGCCCTGCCGTCGGGAAGGAAGCGTTCGCCGCCATGGCGACGAGCTCGCTGATGTGCGTCACAATCACGCCGCGATCGTGAAGCGAATCCAAAACCGCCCGACCCCCCGCGCTGATCTGCCTGGTCAACCGGATTTCGAGGTCGCCCCCCAGAAGGCCGCGCGCCTCTTTGGTGACCGCCAGCTCAACTTGGGTTCCAAAAAGAGAAACGCCCGTCAAGGCTCCCACGCCGACGGCGATACAGATCAAGAAATACAGAAAGTGTCTCCAGGCCGCGCGTGTTTCGCGCCACGCCATCTTCAGGGCGAAGAGAGTCATCGTAATGATCCGCTCACGGTACCGGCGGGTATGCGGGGAGGAGGCGAAGTCTCATTCGGCGTTTCCTTGAGAGACGAGGAGGTCCGGGGGAAGTGCGGAAGCAAACAACGAGTCCGATTCCAGACGGCCGTCGCGCAGGGCGACCACCCTCTGCATCGAGGCCGCCAGGGCGTGATCGTGAGTGACGAGCACCAGAGTGGTTCCATGGTCACGGTGAAGCGAGAGCAAGAGGTCGATGATCTGCGAGCCGGTCGCGCTGTCAAGGTTTCCGGTCGGCTCGTCGGCCAAGAGAATGGGAGGGCGGCAGGCAAACGCGCGCGCCACGGCGACCCGTTGTTGTTCGCCTCCGGATAACTGTACCGGATAATGTCCCATGCGATCAGACAACCCGACGGCTGTCAATAAATCCGCCGCCCGTCGGTCGGCATCACGCGCTCCGCTCAATTCCAAGGGGACCATCACGTTCTCAATGGCGGTCAGCGTCGGAATCAAATGAAACGATTGAAAGATGTACCCGGTTTTCTCTCGGCGAAACCGGGCCATCTGCCCTTCCGAGAGCGTCGTGATATCGGTTCCATCAAGCTCGATCGATCCGGTTGTCGGACGATCAAGACCGGCTATCAATCCCAACAGGGTAGATTTCCCACTTCCTGAGGGACCCACGATGGCGACAGACTGTTGGGGGGGAATCCATAAAGAGATTTCCTTCAAAATGGACACGGACCGACCGGCCGCCGGAAGGGTCATGGAAACATTGGTCACTCTAATCATGGATGCGTCGCGTGTTCAGATCAAGTCTGAGGGTATTATACTGTATGCGACGAAAGGAGGCGGATCATTGCGTCAGACTATGATCGAAGGTCGGCGTGCGCATCGGATCTGGGTTGCCGCCTTTATTCTGTTGTTCCCCGCGCTGACGGCACAAGGAGAATCGGCCAGGACGGCGGAGAGCAAACCCCGTATCGTGGCCTTCGGAGACAGTCTCACGGCCGGTCTTGGAGTCAAGAGGGATGATGCCTATCCGGCTCAGCTTCAAAGACGATTGGAAGAGCTTGGGTTTCGGTATCAGGTGATCAACGCCGGCGTGAGCGGCGATACGACGGCCGGAGGGCTCCGGCGCGTGGGTTGGGTCCTCTCCGCCAAACCGGAAATCGTCATCTTGGAGCTTGGCGCGAATGATGGACTCAGAGGGCTGAGTCTTGAACAGACGAAAAACAACCTTGGCCACATCATCCAACAATTGCGGGAAGCCGGCGCGACCGTCATTCTGGCCGGCATGAAACTGCCCCCCAACTACGGGCAAGAGTACACGGAACAGTTCGAATCAATCTACCCGGCCCTTGCGAGCCAGTACCGCCTTCCGCTGATTCCCTTTTTTCTGGAAGGGGTCGCCGCTTCTTCGAAGCTGAATCAGGCCGACGGCATTCATCCGACAAAAGAGGGCTATGAGATTGTCGTCGAGCAGATTCTGAAAGTCCTCAAACCTATCCTTGAGGAGCGAAAGCGGAAACTCTAAAAGGCGCCCCATCCCCTTTACAGGGATGGGGCACACGTAAGGCCTCTACTTCGATCCAGTCGGGGCCCGAGGAGAGACGTTCGTTGCCGTTGTCCAAGGAGCTACGGCTTGAGATCAGGATTTCTTGAAGAAGGTATCGTAGACGCCGTAGCCGAGAACAATCGCGATCAATGTGTAGTAAAACGCGGTAATCCCACTATAGTCCGGGGGACCGCCTTCGGCGGGAGCGTTGGCCATGACCGTTAAGGGGGCGGCAAGCCATCCAGCTGCCGCGAAGATGCTCATCCATAATCCTTGTTTTCTCATGTCTGCCCTCCAAGCGACAAAAAGACTCCTCGCAAGAGGGCTGATTCTACTGAAACTGACCACGGTGCGCAAGGGGGGAAAGGGGGTGGAAAGGAGAAGTTATCAACCGATTGCGCTCCCCCGCGAGCATCGGTTCATTTGAGCGGAGGCTGTTTCAACGAGAGGTGCAGGGAGTCGGCGAGATCGTGAAAGGAGTCGGTCAGTGCGTCGAGATGAGCGGCTTTGTTGAGGAGTTCACGCGCGGCCGTCCGAATCTCCGCCTCCTGCCCCATCACTTCTTCGACCAGCCCGGCGGCTTGGGCCAAGGTCGTCTGATACCGCGCTGCCTCGCGTTGCAGGGCGTGCAACGCAGATTGGGCGGCCTTCGCCTCCGCGATCGATGCCTGGAGCTGCTGAGATAATCGATCGAGATAGGCCTCGCGATCTCTCATTTCAGCTTGAAGATCCAGCAGCGCCTGCTGGTTTTCGCGCCGGCGGAGTTCCAAGTTGGTCAGATTCGTGATCCATGCTCCCACTGTCCCAGGTCCCACGTTGGGGGGAGGCGGAACCTCGGAACCGTTCTCTATCGCCTTCATCGCCGGTTCAAGCCACGCCACAAATTGCATGACATCACTCAATTTAACATCGGGAACGGACGATGGTTTCGGCGGAGCAGAATCGGATTCATTCATAGGGGTGGGTTCCTGCGGAGCGGTTGTAGCGCGGGTGGTCTTGCCCTTCTGCGATTGCCGAGGTTGCGTCCAGCGGTGGTACTCCAATAACGCCGCGATACAATGCCGACACATCGGCTCTTCAGAGAGCGTGCACGAACACTTGGAAACCAGATGGCCGTCTTTGAGTTTGATCGTCTGCTCATACAGCCCTGAGTGCCCGATAACGGCTGCGGAGATCTGTGTCTCGTCCGCGTCGACGATGCGAACACGGTTTTCCGTCATGTACTGGCGCCCGATTTGGAAGGCGCCGGCTGCGACCACGGACTCGATCATCGGCGGATCCAGCAAGCCAAGCCGCTCGGCGCTGCAAGCGATTTTGTATCGCATCTTTCCCAAAATGATCCCGCCGCGAGAATGGCCTTAGTCTGCCGAGGCCGTGCAGGACTGTCAAGAAATGAGGAGTTTGATGTGCTATCGGACGGGAAGCCGAAAGACGTGGAGAGATCGCGGAGTCGCCTATCGGCAACGTTGAGGGGGGCCTTTTTGACTCATCGGCGTCAGCCAGATGTAATCCGCAATCCGTTCGCGCATCTGTTCGCGGAGATCGTCGGTTTTGGTGCCATCAAATGACATGAGATAGACGGTCGTCTGCTTGACTTGGCCGGAAAAACGTCTGGCCACACGTTGGGGAACGGGCAGTCCGTATTGGATATGGCCTCCTCCCGTGTAGCTCACGATGATCCGACGGGCCGTTTCCTGGGACCGGCGCAAGTCGTTCAGGCTCGTCGCGATCGTCATGGCCATTCCCTCGTCGCGGACCATCGACGCTTCGTACATCGACTGAAAATGATCCGTGCTACCTCCTCCGTGACAGCGCTGAATCTGGTCGAGGATCCGCGCGCGGTAGGCCGGATCGTCGACGATCTCTTCCTGATGGAGCCCCCACCGTTGCCATTCCGGATCCTTCCGAGCTTCGGCCAGACCGACTTTGACGATTTGACGGATCAACGGCCTGGGGGGATTCATGGCTCGAACTGACAAACCGTGGGTTCGGGCAAAGGCCACCAGTGGCTCATACTCCTCAAACGCTCCCCCCCAGTTTTGAGTCCAGCGAACCTGCGCGAGGAAGTCGCTTCTCGACAGGTTCTTGTTCGACACATAATCGTCCAACGCCCCCTGGCCGTCCCATCCGAACATTTCCATGCCGATGACGGGCTTAACTCCGTTGGACCGCAAGTGCTCTAAAATTCGCAAGGCGGCTTCAATGTGATGCGCATGGTAGTGCTCTTCACCCACATACACGACTTCATAGAGGGTCAACTCATTCAACCAATCGGAGGTCGAAAGTATCCGGCCCGTCCGCGTGTCCAGCACCTGCCACGGTCGCCAGTGAGCGGCCTCGTCTTGAGCCGACTCCGAGGGACGGCTGAGGCCGCCGTGCTGAGCACAGCCGAGGCCCACGGCGAGCAAGAGGGCAAGAACCGCCGTTCGGAAAACCGCCGTTCGGGAGGAGCAGGATCTTCGATAGCAATAGATGGAGGGATGAGCGAGACATGTCTCGGCCATGGTCCACTCCTACCATACTGCCGAAGGGGGGACAAGGGCGCTGTCCGGCGGTCCCCTCTGACCTCATGCCAGTGCCATTATTTTTATAGGGGCCTCATCCTGTGCGCCCGCGACAATCCACCTTCTTCACCCTTCACGAGGAGGTCCAGGGAGCGCACGACGGATCACGACGGATGAAGAGGCGCCGGTTCGCCGCCTCCGTCACCAGGGGCCACTGAGATAGGTGGATGGGCGCTCTGTGATACTCCTTGACCGGACGGTCGGACAGCCAGACTTCACATTGCGGTAGCAGCCTGTGGCTCTCTCGGCTTTCGAAACCCTGTGCGCCCTGAAAGGGCTTGGCTGCCCGCTCCGTGTCCAGCAGGTGACGGGCGCACTCCGCTCTCTCATCGGGCCGAGGCGACCGGGGTTCCCACTCCTTTGGGGGGGTATGAAAACGATTGACAAGAGCGGAGGAATCCTATACACGGGCGGCGAGTGGGTCGCCGCGCCTCTTAAGAAGGGAAAAAAGAAGCCGGACCAGGCTACGGGACAGGACGAAGAACAGGAAGAGCGAGTCAGGAAGAACAGGCCGGGAAGATCACGCCGATGGACGGGAGAACCGAGGGCCCGTGCCCTGGCGGCGATGCCAACGCCTCGGGAGAGGTCGTTCGAACCGCTCCTGGGAGACAGGGGGAAAGGAGAATGGTCATGAAGCCAGCGCTCATGCGGGTCGTGACAGGAACCATGACAGGAAAAGACCGGGGCGAGACGGAAAGGAGGGGAAGAGGAGGTGAGAGCAGGGGAGCGGACTGGGGCCTGCGACCGACGCGCACGATGGGATGGGGTGTTGGGATCCGTGCGCTGGTTCTGACCGCGATCCTGGCATTGCTTGCCAGTCCCGCCGTCGCGGCCCCGATGATCGAGAGTGGCGCGGGAGCGACCACGATCCTCTACGCCGAAAACCCGCCCGTCGGCCACCCGCCCGAAATCGTGGAGAATCACGCGAGGGACGGGAGCTCGAACCCGGGCACACGGGTCCACGCGTCGGTGCCGCCGATCTGCTTCTTCGCGCCCTGCTCAGGTGCCGCCTTCCAGCCGGGGGAGGAGCGATGGTACTTCGGGACGGGCGCGGCGGCGACGGCGCGCACCGAATACGGCCGCAACCAGGCCCGGGTATTCGCCGGCGCCAACGACAACTATCCGAGCGGGATGCCACGCTACGATAGCCAGGCGGGCGCCGTGAGCTTCTGGCAGGACGATTTCACGTTGCTGCCGCTTCCGCCGGGAAGCCCCGCCAGCAACCTCGAGATCGACTTCCGCGTGGACGGATCCTGGGTCAATGCCGCGGAATTCGAGTTCCTTGCCGCCCTGACGTGGGAGCACGTCTTCTCGATCGACGCTGGCGTCAGCGTGGCGAGCTACGAGTCGGGCAGGATCGATGAGAGCTTCACCCTGATCGCGCCCTACGACCCGAGCGTCCTCTACACGCTGTCAGCGGATCTCCGCATGTCGACCGTCGGCGGGGTCGAGGATTCTATCATCGACCTGTTCTCGACTGCGCAGGTCACGCGCATCCTGCTGCCGCCGGGCGGCGCGATCCAGTCGGCGGCAGGAGCGCTGGGCAACTACAACGTCGTGGTCGTGCCGCTTCCCGCCGCGGCGGTGCTCTTTGGCCTGGGGCTGGCGGGGCTGACAGGCCTGGCGGCCCGCCGCCGGTAAGACGCTGGTCAATTGTCAGAGGAGCCGGGACGCTGACCGGCCCTCAGAGCCGGAGCGGCCTGAGACAGAAGAGGACTCAAGCGGGACATCGGCCTTCAGCCGCCGTTCTCACGGACACGAACTGGTGCAGCGAACGAGGAAATCGACGTCACACATCAAACCGGCGAGGGAGCACTCCTGCTCCCTTGCCGTCGCCGGTTGGCTTCCATCTCAGCAAGCTCAGCAAGACGTCGGCACGTT
Source organism: Nitrospira sp. (assembly GCA_024331095.1). Classification (GTDB taxonomy): domain Bacteria; phylum Nitrospirota; class Nitrospiria; order Nitrospirales; family Nitrospiraceae; genus Nitrospira_D. The sequence continues at coordinate 33,323 of JANDJE010000010.1, forward strand.
TCTCTGCAAAGTCCGGAAGAACGATTCTGGATGGGCGACCTCCCTCCGCAGAGACAATCCGCTCAGTTCCCCGAAAAGAAGATGCGACCGCAGAGGGCCCGGTGAGATGTGACAGAGGCGAAAAATTGACCGCCTCCCGACCCTTTGCTAGACTTCGATCGTGCCCGACGACCGATCATTTGCAAGCCACCTCCGGTTTCAATCCTCATGATGAATCCGACGGAAACCATTCGTTCGATTCAAAACAATATCGCGCGGGTGATTAAAGGCAAGCCGGCCGCCGTTGAAATGACGGTCGTCTGCCTTCTGGCTCGAGGGCACCTGCTTCTTGAAGACGTACCCGGCGTCGGCAAAACCACCCTGGCTCATAGCCTGGCTCGGTCGCTGGACTGTTCATTCAAGCGCATCCAATTTACGAGCGACCTCCTCCCATCGGACATTGTCGGCGTCTCGATCTTCAACCGTCAAAAACAAGCGTTCGAGTTCATGCCCGGCCCGATCTTCGCCAACATCGTGTTGGCCGACGAAATTAATCGGACGACGCCAAAGACGCAGAGCAGTCTGTTGGAGGCCATGAGTGAAGCGCAGATTTCCGTGGACAATCAAACCTACCCCCTGGGTCAGCCGTTTATGGTCATCGCGACGCAGAACCCGGCCGAGTATCATGGAACCTTCCCCTTGCCCGAATCGCAACTCGATCGATTTTTAATGAAGCTTCGTCTCGGCTATCCCATGCCGGAGGAGGAAAAAAAAGTATTGGAACGGACTCCGTCTTTGCACCCGGCCGAAGAGCTTCGGCCGATCGTCACCGCTCAAGATGTGCTCGATCTTCAGGCTCAGGCGGACAACATTTTTATGGATGAAAGCCTCACCGACTATTTGCTCTCCATCGTACAGGCGACGCGACAGTCCGAGCTCCTTGCTTTGGGGGTGAGCACGCGGGGGGCGCTGGCGCTCAACCGTGCGACCAAGGCGCTGGCGCTGGCGCGAGGGCGGACCTACTGTCTTCCCGACGATATTAGAGAGTTGGCGCCGATCGTTCTTTCTCACCGGGTGATGGTCGCCCATGCGCAGGGCCTTCGCTCACGCGGCTTTGAACAAGCCGAATGTATCATCCGCGATATTGTGGATTCAGTCCCCGTTCCCGTTTGAGCGCGTACGCAACGTTTGCCCGTAATGGCATGGGAATGCCTCTCGTTGTCAAGAAGGACGGGAACGTGTCGGGGCGTCGTCGTTCCATTCTGCGCCGCCTTGCTCCCCGCCGATCGACACGGGTGACGTCGGAAGGGGCGTTGTTTCTATTTCTGGCCCTGGCCGTCGGGGTGGCGGCGGTCAATACCGGCAACAATCTCTTTTACCTCCTCCTCTCCATGATGTTGAGCGGCGTATTGGTCTCCGTCGTCGCGTCGCGGTCCTGCTTGAATCGATTGGAAATCCGCCGTCATCTGCCGGATCTGCTGTTCGTCAATGAGCCGGCGACGGCGGGGGTGGTGATCAAAAACGGGAAGAGGCGGTGGTCGAGCTATGCCTTGCGATTGCGTGACGTGACCGCCGATGGTCATGATCTGGACCGAGGGCTCGTCATTCACCACCTTCCGCCGGGGGCCGGCCGTCTTCTGTCCTATCCGCTCGTCCCTTCCAAGCGCGGTTCGCTCAGGCTGGACGGAGTGTCGGTCTCGACTTCCTTTCCGTTCGGTCTCTTTTACAAAACGGCGTACCATTCCATCCCCGCGACGGTTCCCGTGAGTCCGGCGCTCAAGCCGCTTCCGAACGGATTGCTGCGTGAGCTGTCGGGATCGGGACAGGAACGGACCGTTCATCGAAAGGGATACGGCAGTGACCTGTACAATCTGCGCCTCTATCAGCCTGGGGATGACTCGCGGACTATCCACTGGTTGACGACCGCCAGGACCTCGAAGCTCATCGTTCGGGAGACGGAAGCGGAGAGTCATCGTCGGGCGACGATCTACTTATCTCTCCTCGCTCCGGACAGCCACGACACGGTTTTTGAGGAAGCGGTCTCTCTGACGGCTTCGCTGTTACATCACCTGACCGGCCATGGGTATTGGCTCAGATTGATGGCGGGGTCATTTTCCTCGTCCTACGGCCACGGCGACGCTCACCTTATTGAGCTGCTACGGGCCTTGGCCCTTTGCGAACGTCAAGCACCAAGCGAGGGAACGATTGTTCCGGCCGATCATTCCCGATCGCCGGGCGAATGGGATTGCGGAACAATGATTGTCGTGCGATCCTGGCGTCAGGCGCCGGTTCCCATCACGTCCGACGAGGTCTCTCTTATCGACGTGGAGACAATGGGCAGGGGGAGCTATGTCTCTTGATCAGGCGTTCCGCCTCACGTCCATTTTACTCGCCGGCGTTTCTTTCATCGCTCTATTTCTTGAGTCGCACCTGCCAGGTTGGCTGACGTTTCTAACGGGAGTGGCGTTGATTCTCGCGCTGGTGCGCGTCACGGAATTGACCGGTGACCCATCTCCGGGAGCACGGACCGAGCTCTCCACGGCCGTCTGGAATGGCCTTGTCATTCTTGGATTTGTCGGATTCTGGGCCGACAGCCTCATGTCGGGCGAGTTGCTTCCCGCGGGGGTTCGCTTTCTCCTCGTCCTTATGGTCATCAAGCTGTTTACCCTTCGGTGCTTCCGCGACTACCTTCATCTCCATGTCATGAGTGTGGTTGTGATGCTGGCGGCGGCGGCGATGGGAGCGGACTTCTGGTACTTTCCCCTCTTTGTTGTGTATCTCTTTGTTGGAGTCTGGACCCTTCTACTTCTGGGGATAACGAAGCAGTTGAAAGGTCCTGACCCGTCCGCGCCCGTCTTGGCGTCTCAACAGGAAACGAGGGGGTTGTATGGCCGCGTGACCCCGCAGGTATTTCGGTTGGCCAATGAGCTTGCTCTTTTCGTTTTTGGCGTCACGTTGCTTCTGTTTTTTGCGCTGCCACGGCTCCAGGCCGGGTTCTATCAGAACGGCCAGGGCGCGGCCATTCGAACCGCAGGATTTTCTGATGCCGTGGATTTGGGATCTATCGGACCCATCAAGCGAGACCCTCGCGTTGTGATGAGAGTGGAACCGCCCGGTCGGGGCCCGGATGGAAAGGGGCGGCTGTATCTACGAGGAATCGCGTTCGATCATTACGATGGCCGGTCGTGGGTCAATCAACTGAGCCGGCGGCGGGCGGTCCGTGAAACAGGGCCGGGAATCTTTGCCCTGAACGGGAGTCAGGGAGACAGAGGAAGACCTGAAAGACCTTCTTTTCAACTGAAGATATTTCTGGAGCCACTCGATACCCCCGTTCTGTTTGGAGCCCCATTTATGGAGGCGGTCAGCGGGAATCTGCCGGCGGTCCAGGTTGACGTGAGCGGTTCGTTCTATTTGCCGTTCCCCAGTGTCGCGCCCGTTGAATATGTGGCTGTCTCGAAATCTACCGCCGTCTTGCCGGCCGATCTTCAGCCGTCGCCGGTCGTCTATCATGAAGCGTTTCTCAGGTATTTTACTCAGGTCCCTGCTCGATCGGACCGCATCGCCGCCTTGGCCAGGACGGTCGTTGGGCAAGAGCGCACTCCCTATGGGCAAGCGATGGCGATTCAGGATCACCTCGCCCGAAATTATCGCTACAGCCTTGAGATTCCACGTGCCGAGCAAGCCAATCCTCTCGAAGAATTTTTATTCAACCGGAAAACCGGATACTGCGAGCACTATGCGACGGCCATGGTGATCATGTTGCGGACGCTGGGCGTTCCCGCTCGCCTGGTGACGGGATTTCTGGCGACGGAATGGAATGAGTATGGAAATTATTATGTGGTCAGGCAACAAGACGCCCATGCCTGGGTCGAAGTCCACCTGGCTCACTCGGGCTGGATCGTCATGGACCCGACTCCTCCATCCGAAGACATCGGCGACATGACCGGTTCCTGGCAGGGGTGGGCAAGCATGGTAGACCATATTCGACTGCTATGGAATCGAGTCGTCGTGCAGTTTAGCGCGGCGGATCAACTTGCAATTGTTCAGGGGGTCCGCATCAGTGGCGCGACGGTCGGGCAGAAGGTTTGGGGTTCTACGTCCAAATGGTTCACTCCGCCAACCTCCTGGCGGGAAAGAATCGTCGATCTCTACGACCGGAGCTCCACCGGAATACTTGCCGCAGGGTTCATTGCTATCCTGGCGGGGCTCTGTCTGCTCCTGTGGCTGGGATGGAAGCAATCACGGTATGGAAGATTGTTCCCCAAAGGTAGTATTCAGGGAGACAGGCGAGCTGTCGCGAAACTTTACACGGACATGATTCTGTATTTGTCACGCAAAGGCGTTCAGAAACCGGTGAACACGGGTCCGCTTCAATTCCTGGACACGATACGGACGCAGTGGACAGGTGCGTTCCCACTGGCAGCAACGATCACGGAACTGTACTGTCGCGAAAGGTTCGGAAGGGCAAGGCTGAAATCCGATGAATACATCATTGCCCAAAACACGCTCGATCAATTGATCAGCTTGACACGAAAACAGGATGGTGAAACGGAGAAGACTGGAGCGGGAAACGGGATTTGAACCCGCGACCCTCGCCTTGGCAAGGCGATGCTCTACCACTGAGCTATTCCCGCTCGTTGGACGAGCCATGGATCAATGCAGGGGTCGATTCTACTGGGCATCCGCAGGGGTGTCAAGCAAGAGGTAACAGGAAGAACATTTCTCAGGGTAAGCGGGAATTCTCAAGAAAAGTCTCTGCGGCTCAACGGTGAATTCTGGCTGTACGCGATGCTCTATCTCTCTATGCGCTCTCTATGGCAGAAAAAATGTTGGCAAGCCGCACATAACCAACTCTAGACAAAATCTGATTCATCAAAATTGTTACGCCTTCGTAATATCTAACGCTAACGGCATTGCAGAGAGGTAAAGTTACAAAAATCATTGTTTACAGTTACTTATAAAAATATTTTTGTTGAGAAAAGAACGAGGCGCTACGAAAATCACCCATTTGCATTTCTTGAACGATCGATGCAAACGATTGTTTTACATTAGCTTTTAATTTGAATTTCACCGCATTTCTTCAGGATCACATTTTGCATGCTCTCTAATCGTTCAACGTGTGTTTGAAAGTAAAAATCGTAAATCAATGAAGCCTGGGTGAGCAGTTAATGAAGCAAGAATTCTTGGGGCAGAAATAACGATTCTCCCAACCTGGTGAGGAGGTATCTACGATGTTCTTGTCGCGTAGGCAGTTTTTGAAGGTATCCGCAGGGACGGTTGCCGCTGTGGCGGTAGCTGATAAGGTCTTGGCGCTAACCGCGCTGCAACCGGTTATTGAGGTAGGGAATCCGCTCGGTGAGTATCCGGATCGGTCCTGGGAGCGTGTCTATCACGATCAGTATCGATACGATTCATCGTTTACGTGGGTTTGCTCTCCCAATGACACGCATGCCTGTCGCGTGCGGGCATTTGTTAGAAACGGTGTGGTCATGCGCGTTGAGCAAAATTACGACCACCAGACCTATGAAGATCTTTATGGGAATCGGGGGACGTTCGCGCACAATCCTCGTATGTGTCTGAAGGGATTTACGTTCCACCGGCGTGTCTATGGGCCGTATCGGTTGAAGGGGCCCTTGATGCGGAAGGGGTGGAAGCAATGGATGGATGATGGCGCTCCAGAACTGACGCCGGAAACCAAGCGTAAGTATAAATTTGATAGTCGATTTCTTGATGACATGCTTCGAGTGTCTTGGGATACGGCGTTCACCTATGCGGCCAAGGCCATGATCATCATCGCCACGCGGTACAGTGGCGAGGCTGGGGCTAGGCGTTTACGGGAGCAGGGGTATGCGCCCGAAATGATCGAGATGATGAAGGGAGCCGGGACTCGCTGCTTCAAGCACCGAGCGGGAATGCCTGTCTTGGGAATTATTGGAAAGATGGGCAACACCAGAATGAACGGAGGGATCAATGCCCTTCTGGACACTTGGATTAGAAAAGTAGGGCCTGATCAGGCTCAGGGAGGTCGTTATTGGTCTAACTATACTTGGCATGGAGATCAAAATCCCGCCCATCCCTGGTGGTCCGGTGTTCAGGGGTCTGACATTGACCTGTCCGACATGCGCTTCTCCAAGTTGAACACAAGTTGGGGAAAGAACTTCGTCGAAAACAAGATGCCGGAGGCGCACTGGAAGCTCGAATGTATCGAGCGAGGCGCGAGGGTTGTTGTGATCACGCCCGAGTACAACCCCACTGCCTATCGAGCCGATTACTGGATGCCGCTGCGTCCGCAGTCTGACGGTGCGCTCTTTTTGGGGGCGATGAAAATCATCGTTGATGAAAACATGCACGACGTTGATTTTCTGAAGTCCTTCACTGATGCTCCCATTCTGGTGCGAACGGATACGCTTCAGTATTTGGATCCTCGCGACGTCATACCGGATTATAAATTTCCTGATTTTTCGAAAAGCTATTCGGGAAGGATTCAGTCGCTTAAGCCTGAGCAAATTCAGCGTTTGGGCGGGATGATGGTGTGGGACCTCAATAAGAAGCAGGCCGTTCCCCTTCATCGAGAACAGGTCGGGTGGCATTATGTGAACAGTGGTATCGATGCGGCGCTGACTGGCACATACAGAGTGAAATTGCTGAACGGGCGCGAGATTGATGCCATGCCCATATGGCAAATGTACATGGTGCACTTTCAGGATTATGACCTTGATACGGTTCACCAGATCACGCGAACGCCAAAAGACCTTATTGTGCGATGGGCTCGTGACTCAGGCACCATTAAGCCGGCCGCGATTCATAACGGTGAAGGCACGTGCCACTACTTCCATCAGACCATCAACGCTCGTGGAGCGGCAATGGTGCTGATTATTACCGGGAACGTCGGCAAGTTCGGAACCGGTCAGCATACCTGGGCTGGAAACTATAAGGCTGGCGCATGGACTGCCACACCATGGTCCGGTGCGGGCCTCAGTGTTCACACGGGAGAAGATCCGTTCAACATCACGTTGGATCCCAATGCGCACGGAAAGGAGATCCATACGAGATCCTATTATTACGGCGAAGAGGTCGGGTACTGGAATCACGGTGACACGGCTTTGATCGTCAATACACCGAAGTATGGACGTAAAGTGTTTACCGGGAAGACGCACATGCCGACTCCGAGTAAATTCCGCTGGGTGACCAATGTCAATGTGGTCAATAACGCCAAGCACCACTATGACATGGTCAAGAACGTGGACCCGAACATTGAATGTCTGATCACTCAAGATATTGAAATGACATCGGACATCAACCATGCGGATATCGCGTTTGCTTGCAATTCCTGGATGGAATTTACTTATCCCGAAATGACCATCACGGTATCCAATCCGTGGGTTCAGATCTGGAAGGGTGGCATCAGGCCTTTGTATGACACCCGTAATGACCTTGATACGTTTGCCGGAGTGGCGGCGAAACTGTCCGATATGACCGGCGATAAACGGATGAAAGATTACTTCGCGATGGTCTATGCCAATCGCGTTGACGTCTACGCGCAGCGAATGCTCGACGCATCGAGCACGTTTTATGGTTACTCGGCGGACGTTATGCTCAAGTCTGAAAAGGGCTGGATGGTGATGGTAAGAACCTACCCACGCCATCCGTTCTGGGAGGAGACCAACGAGTCCAAACCCATGTGGACGCGAAGCGGGAGATACGAAACCTATCGACCGGAAGCCGAAGCTATTGAGTACGGGGAAAATTTCATTTCGCATCGAGAAGGCCCGGAAGCAACCCCGTACCTGCCCAATGCTATCTTTACAACCAATCCCTACGTTCGTCCTGATGACTATGGAATACCCATCACGGCTCAACACCATGATGACAAGACCGTCCGTAACATTAAGCTCTCGTGGGATGAGATCAAGCGACACAGTAACCCGCTGTGGGAAAAAGGCTACCAGTTCTACTGTGTTACGCCGAAGACTCGTCACCGGGTCCACAGCCAGTGGTCTGTGAACGACTGGGTGCAGATCTACGAGTCGAACTTCGGCGATCCTTATCGTATGGATAAACGGACCCCCGGCGTGGGAGAACATCAGCTTCACATCAATCCCCAGGCTGCAAAAGATCGTGGAATCAACGATGGTGACTACGTCTATGTCGACGGAAATCCCGTGGATCGGCCTTACCGTGGCTGGAAACCCAGTGACCCCTATTACAAGGTCGCTCGGCTGATGATTCGGGCCAAATACAATCCGGCTTATCCCTACCACGTGACGATGGCGAAGCACGCTCCGTTTGTGGCGACGCCTAAATCCGTCAAGGGGCACGAAACAAGGCCGGATGGACGAGCGATTGCTATTGATACCGGCTATCAGTCGAACTTCAGATATGGGTGCCAGCAATCGTTTACGAGAAACTGGTTGATGCCAATGCATCAGACTGACTCGCTTCCTGGCAAACATGCCATCGCGTGGAAATTCAAATGGGGTTATCAGGTCGATCACCATGCCATCAACACCGTCCCAAAAGAATGTCTTATCCGTATCACCAAGGCGGAGGATGGTGGTATCGGAGCACGCGGCCCGTGGGAGCCGGTCCGGACCGGATTCACGCCGGGTCAAGAAAATGAATTCATGATCAAGTGGCTGAAAGGCGAACACATCAAGATCAAGGTATAAGGATTCAGTGCTGAGACACTCAGCACTTTGTTGGATGTAGACCTCGGCACTGAAGGAGGAGACGATGCCTGAAGTTTATAACTGGCAGTTAGGACGAAAGATGCTTTATCCCTATGAGGAGCGGCATCCCAAGTGGCAATTTGCTTTTGTATTCAATATCAACCGCTGTCTGGCCTGTCAGACATGTTCCATGGCTGATAAGTCCACCTGGCTTTTCTCCAAAGGCCAGGAGTACATGTGGTGGAACAATGTCGAAACGAAGCCCTATGGCGGGTACCCGCAATTTTACGATGTCAAAATCACTCAGCTTATCGAGCAGGTCAATCCAGGTGGCCAGGTGTGGAACGTTCGAGTAGGGCGGAAACACCATGCGCCTTATGGAGTCTTCGAGGGGATGACCATTTTCGATGCAGGGGCCAAAGTGGGGCAGGCTGCGATTGGCTACATTCCAACAGACCAGGAGTGGCGGTTTGTCAATATCTACGAAGATACGGCAACGTCGATGCGGGCGCTGGTCGAGGGGATCGACAAAACAGGTTTCTCGAAAGATGAGCCTTGGAAAATGACCGGCAGCAGCTTGCCAGAGCATGAAACGTTCTTCTTCTATCTGCAGAGAATTTGTAACCACTGTACGTATCCAGGCTGTCTGGCTGCCTGTCCAAGAAAGGCTATCTATAAACGGCCTGAAGACGGCATTGTCTTGATCGATCAAAATCGCTGCCGCGGGTACAAAAAGTGTGTCGAACAATGCCCATACAAAAAGCCAATGTATCGAGGCACGACCAGGGTCTCAGAAAAATGTATCGCCTGCTATCCTCGCATTGAAGGTAAGGATCCCCTCACGGGTGGAGAACCAATGGAAACGCGATGTATGGCCGCCTGTGTAGGAAAGATCAGGATGCAGAGCCTCGTTCGTATCGGAGAAGACGGCCTGTGGGCTGAAGATCGGTGGCATCCACTATACTATGCCATCCGCGTCGAACAAGTGGCGTTGCCTCTCTATCCGCAGTGGGGAACCGAGCCTAATGGCTACTATATTCCGCCACGGCACAGTCCGCGTGGATACGCCAGACAGATGTTCGGTCCTGGTGTGGACAATGCAATTGAAAAATACCTCGTTCCAAGTCGGGAGTTGCTGGCCGTCCTTCAACTGTGGCGGGCCAGCCAGCAGATCATCTTCCGGTATGACGTGATTCCTGGGCCGAAGGTCTTTGAGACCCAGATTCACGGCAAGCGGTTTGAGATGTACAACGACACGGTTCTTGGCTTCAACAAGTCTGGTAAAGAAGTGGCTCGAATTCAGGTCGAAGAGCCGATTTACATCAGACCTGCGGAACGAGTGACCTGGTTGTAAAAGATCCGCCTGTCATAAGCTGACCTTTCTGCAAACCAAGTATGGGGGAGCTCTCGAACGCTCCCCCATATCCTTTTGTAAACTGCTCCAACCGTGACGACTCAACGATCAGGGGCTCTGACCAGCCTTATTCCTCTCCGTGTATGAAGGGAAGTTTCAATTCTTGGACAAGGCGTGCTGGCATCCCGGAGAAATCTGATCAATAGGCTACCTTGGATCCACCGTGGGGACGACCGGAGGAGACCATTACACGGTGTGTCGCGACAAGGGAAGGAAGCCGCGGGACAAGCGCAACTTCAATTCTGATGGGACAAGTCTATAAGGTGCTAGAAAGCATAGAGAACATTTCCCATTTGGTCGAGCATGCTCTTCTCAAGAGCATGCGCCAGATCGCCTTCGGCACAAAGTCCACAGCCTCTCCCGTGATCAGATCTTGAAAGGCAGCGGCGCCTGCTAATCAGGCACCGCTACAGTTTAACGAAGGCTGTGACAACTCCAATGGCTGGGACTAGGGATGGATCGTTTTGCCGCTCCGTCGCCGCAGACCGGCTACCAGGCTGATCAGACCCGTTGCAAAGAGCGGAGCCGCCGCCGGAATCGGTACCGGGTTCGGCGCGCAAGTGCCGAACGAACAGGAAAGGTTCACGCTGTAGTTTCCTGTCTCATCAAGCCCGCTGTCGGAAATGCTCATCCGGTACAGGCCGGACTGGATCAGAGCAAGATCGGCAGATATGGAACATGTAAGCGATCCAGGACAAAAGTTGTTGAAGATGAGGGCACCTGACGGATCCCATATCTGGAGGGATGGGTCAAGAAAGTGACTCTGCCCAGCCAGGTTGATTCGCACACCGGTCCCGGCGGCACCCGCAAATGCAAAAAAGTCATGGTCGCCTGCATGGCCAAGATCCGTCGAGATTGGGCTGTCGTAGGCAATGGGGGTCCAATTATCGGGAGAAGGAAAGCGATCGATGTGGAGAGTGTAATTGCCCGCTTCATTATTACCTGAGTCCGATATGTTCAGGAAGTGCACCCCGGTCGACGCGAGTGTCTGGTCCAGGCTGACCGCACAAGTGAGAGAGCCAGTGCAAGTCTGTGTTTGCAGAACCGTGCCCGCTGGATCGCGTAACTCGATCAGTGGATCGAAAAAATGTGTGTGCCCGCTGACCACCACCCGTAGCGCATCACCCGCCACTCCGTTGAACCGGTACCCATCAACGTCGACGCCCGGACTGATGGCTGCATTGGTCGTGTGGGCACCGTAGGTGATGGTGATCGGCTCTGACAGGCCGGTTGTGTCGATCGCGTGCTCAACGATCGAAGCCCACCCCCCTTGGGCCAACACCAAACTGCTGGCGCAGGCCGCTAACGCCATAATGGCTTTTTTATTCATGACATGTCCCATCCTTTCGCCTTTCATGAAACCCCATAAGTTGGAAATGAGCACCACGGGCGCGCTCTTGACTACTCCTTCCGATTCCCTTTCATCGCGCCGGTTATCATCCAACAAGCCGCTTAAGTCACCTTACGCTTGCCTCACCTCACCTTGGCCGGCCGTTCCAGTACCCCTCTTGAAAGCTAGAGAAGGGGAGCAACCGGCTGCGCGAGGCATGTGACGGATGGTTGTGTTCCCTCCTTTCTTTTGCATCCGTGTAACCGGCCACGGCGTGCTGCTGCGCAAGTCCAGCGCGTGGCTCCTCTCCACATCCCGCGTCACAGATGTGACAGCGAAAGTGATTCAGGTTGATGAATCACGCAGCCCCTCAAGACGGATTGAAACGGCCACTGATCGTTCAGGCCTATCTAGAGAAGTCGGCTGAACCCCAGCGCATTGGTTTGCAACTAAAGCACGAAAAGTGCCGAAGAAATCTCCTCTGTGTGAAATGGAGCGATCGCGTGATTTACCGTATGCAGACGCACGCATGCGGAATCTGAAAAGCGCACTATCGCCCACATGCGGGCAATAGAACGGTTTTCGTGCCGGCAGATTGGCAGTGGGTGATCAAAAGGTGGAAAGTGTCTATTTGATTGAAGAGTAACAAGAAATAAATGGTCAATGAACTGAACTCGATCGATTCATTGTGATGGGTGCCCACATATGGGCATAGTGGAGATGGTCAGCTACAGCGGCTTTTTAATGCCTAACCGCTTCATGCGATGCTGGAGGGTAGAGCGTTTTAGCCCCAATTGAGCCGCAGCCCCTCGTGGGCCCCCAAGAATCCAATTCGTGCGGTGAAGGATGTCGAGAATGTAATGGCGCTCCATGTCGGCAAGGGTTCTCGGGTGCGAGGCCGTTTGAGGGGCAAGTGACGGGGACCGGAGATCTTCAAGGGTCAAGGCCGATCCCTGGGCTAGAATGACGGCGCGTTCAATGACATGCTCCAGCTCTCGAATATTGCCGGGCCAATCTATCGCGGTGAGGGCTGTCAGTGCCGCACGTCTGATCTTGGTGACCGCTTTACGGTATCGGGCCGCATACTTTCGTGCAAAGTGCTGAACCAATGGGACAATGTCTTCCCGTCGATCACGGAGCGGCGGGAGGGTAATCGGGCACACCTTCAGGCGGTAATACAGATCACGTCGAAACGTGCCGGAATTGACCGCTTGATCGAGATCGATGTTCGTGGCCGCGATAATCCGGATGTCGAGGGAGAGCGTCTCGGTGCCTCCGACCCGTTCGAACTCTTGCGTATCCAAGACGCGCAGCAGTTTGGCTTGCAGCGGGAGCGGGATTTCACCCACCTCGTCGAGAAACACCGTTCCTCCCTGCGCCAGTTCGAAGCGGCCGATCTTCCGTTTCATCGCGCCGGTAAAGGCGCCTTTTTCGTGTCCGAAAAGTTCGGATTCAATGAGGGTGGGGGAGAGTTCGGCGCAGTTGATGGTGACGAATGGTTTTTCGCTTCTGGGTGATTGCTGGTGGATCGCCTTGGCTACGAGGCTTTTCCCGGTGCCTGTTTCTCCTTGAAGGAGCACGACGGAATCCGTGGACGCCAGTTGTTCGATAGTGCGAAGGATCAAACGAGTCGCGGGACTTGCTCCCACGATGGTTCCGGTTCCCGTCAATGCGCCAATTTCTTGCCTGAGAATAATGTTCTCTTGCTCCAGTTGTTCTTTGAGGCTGCTGATTTGTTCATAGGCATGAAGGTTGTCAATGGCTTGAGATAGTGTGTATCCGACTTGTTCCGTGAGGTTCTGATCGCGGAACGAAAACGCGTTTCGCCGCCGGCTTCCGAAGACTACAAACCCATAGGGGGATCCTTGGACTAAAATCGGGCAGAGAATGGCCGATTTGATCCCGATGGATTCAAAGTACGTCCGCTCCGGAAAACGCCCGGGATGAAGGTAGTCGTGGCCGAGAAACATGATGGGCTTTCTGGTCGCAGCCATCTCGGCCGGGGACATCTGCTCAAAGGGGATCTGTCTAATCTGCTCAAGGTCGACAGTGATGCCGTCTATGAATCGGAGTATGAACCAAGGGCCTTTGGTTTCCCGGACGAATTGCACCAAGATGGTGATGTCATGGTGGGTGACATTGCAAACGATGTCACGCGTTGCCGCCATGAGCGAGTCAATCGTTGTCGATCCAATGAGTGTGGATGCGGTGATCGATATCAGCGCATGAAAATCTTCGGCGGCAAGGACGCTCTGGAGCACCGGGGCGACGTGAAGGCCAAGGCTTTCAAAAAAGAACCGTTCGTGCTCAGTCCATGGGGGATTCTGGTTGGAATCAAACAGGGTCATGATGCCGAGGGTGTTGGGATGGGATGGCCCAGTCGCGTGCTGCAAGGATAACGGCGCGACGAGCGCTCTGGCATCGGCATAAGAAGAGGCGCGCAGGGCCGAAGCCTCAGGCCATAAACATCCGTTCAGGGTATCGATCGAGACGGCGTGTCCTGAGGTAACGGCGAATTCGTGTAGAGAACCGGGATAGGGTAATTCGCCGAATTGAAAGAACGATGAGTTGCTGTCATGGAGGTGAAGGGAAACGGGGCAGAGGGTTCGTTCGCGCTCCGTGTAGAGAAACAGACAAAAGACGGTGCGGTCGCCGCCCAGAATTCGACGGACTTCTCGATCCAGCGTGCGTTCGAATTCCTGGAGTGTTCGGCACCGAATGAGGGATGTGATGATGGATTGGATTTGTGACAGAGGTGCGTCAGCGGTCATGTTGTATCCTCCGCCTGCGAGAACAAGAGTCGGAATGTGAATGCGCCGATCGGCATGGACAAAAGGTACGTTCCATTCAACCTCGAATGGCAGGCTGGATCGAATCCGATGCTGCAAAATCGAAAGCCGCTATCCACTATGCTTCGCAGCAGACTCTGCCTAGAAATCGGCCTTGTTGGCACAGGCATCCGATCCGGTCGCAATGGCTGCGATAGCGTGCGAACCGCCGGGGGGAAACTAAAAGCCGAATAAGCCGGTTGGCTCTACAGATACCCACGGGTACCCGCCGCGAGGGGTGAGAGACCCGCTTCTGTATTCTTTGATTTGAAGGAACTTGTGCTCCGTGTCAAGAGCGATAGAATCGCCTCTTCAGGAGGCTCTGGTCCGACCCAAACGATGACGCTTGATAATCGTAGGCCAGCCTCGCTGAATTGATCCCCACAGACGTAACCCCATCAACTTCGATCTTCTCTTCGCGGGGTTGGGGTGGATGACCCCACCGACTAGCATGCCAACATGGGGAATTCCACATACTCGCTCAGCCTTTCGCCCCAACCATCCTGACAAATGGCTCCCCCTCAAACCATTCCAAATACCATCGACATAGGTCAACACGCTCACTTGACGACATGTAGGGGCTTGAGTAGAGTTGATAGCAATACATAAAGAAGGTATAAAACGTGAATTCCCCACTCGATGAAACCGTTCCATTTGCCGCGCAGGCGATCCCCTTTCATGAGTTCTTGGCATCGGGCAAGTTGCCGGAGGGCTATCTGAGCAGCGAATATATCGCCCAGCAATTCGTCGAGCGCCTTGTGCATTATGTCTTGAGCGTGCCGTCCGGAAGTTACACGATGGCTCAACTTAGCCAGCTTCTTGAGCAGTTAGATCCCAGAAGCCAGGTGTTTTTTTTCAAGCGGCTCAAGGAAACCAGCCCCGATTGCTTAAAAGACTTTGCCCCTCTGTACTACGGATTCATGAACGAGTTTCACTCGCTCCTTTTTACGTAACCGGACAAAATACTGTTTGTCGGCCCTCCATTCTCGTGTATAATAATTGCAGACAAAGGAGCTAAGCAGAATGAATCATTCTCTTCAACGGGCGGTCACCAGCTTTTATAACCTCATTTACGAGGCGCAAACCTTCGCCACTGCGATGGCGCGCATTGACACGGCGGAACAAGATCACTATGCCGGCAGAATCGAGGGGCTTAACTGGGTCCTTGATCGATGTCAAGAGCTTGAGGAGATGGATGCCAACCTGAGTCCTTCCTCGCTGCAAAGAGTGTTGGCGGAAGTGAAGTCTGATCTCGAGCACGAACTTTCCGTGCAGCGTCGTGAAAAAGGCAGAAGAGCCGATGGTCGAGAGGAAGCATTAAATTTTGTGGCCGATTACCTCGGAAGCTTGATTACCGCAACCGAAATCGAGTCTGCCAAAACGACCGTCTAGCAACCACGAAGCTTGCTCTATCCGTTCAAAACCGTCCTTCTGGGGGCTCCTCGAATAAGAAGGTGCGCCTACGTGCAGAGAAGAAGGCTGCATCTATAGTCTAACGGTTTTCGGCCGATCTTCCTTCCGCATCGGTTTTCCCTGATTTCTCAGAGCACGGATTACCCCTCGTTCACGAATAACGGCGGTATCGTCTTTGCTGCAAGTTGTCGGGCTTCTTCCCTTTCTCGAATTAGAACCCCTCTTCATCGGCTAAACTTGATCTTCGTTTGATTTCATTCCTATAATGCACTATGGAATGGGCTTTTCCCTCTTCATCAGACTCTACGCAGCAGGGCGGCCGGCACTCGTATGGATCGGCCGCAAAATCGTCGGAACAAACACCACAGAACCAATTTCGCTCGCTGAAGGCTTCCCTTCTGTACTGCCCTCGTTGCCAAACGGCTACCCCGACGCGTGAGCGATTGCTGCTGATCTTGCCGAGCGGAATCCTGTATGAATACCTCTGCGCCTATTGCGGCACCTCGACGGGCTCGAAAACGGAAAATCCTCTCGGCAGCGCGACAATCATCCGCCCGTAATCGAAAAGGACCATCCGTCTGATTGCCTCGACGGCAGAATCCCGCACATGAGCGATGGATTTCTTTTGCCAAGATGCGGGGGTTAAGCGGGCATCGCTCCGTACAAAGAGAAATGAGTCATGACGCGACGGAACAAGGGGCAATTTCCTCCTTCGGAAGGACTTCCATATCGACCGGCTATGTTCTAAGGGAATGACGTGCAGATAAAATTTCTCTGATATCGGTCCCTGTCGACTCCTTGCCGGACAGAGTGTCAAGCGGAAACGTTGCCGGCATGAATAACCGAAGATCAGGTATAGAGGATCAGGCATACTGGTCGATCGGGATTCCCTCTTCAATCAACATCACCGGGATGTCGTCGATAATAGGATAAAGGATCTTTCCGTCGGCTCGGAGAAGGCCGCCGGTTAAAGTTTCCGCTACGACCGCTTCCCCACGGTTCCTGACGTTGCCTTTCCGAATCTGATCGTTCACCGTTGAGAGCAATGTATCGTCCGCCAATCTCACGGCTTGTTTGGTTTCCGGGCAGCAGAGTATTGAGAGCAGTTCAGGATCGATCGACATGGTTCTGGTTCCCTTCTTCAGGATAAGACAAAGCTAGACCGTCATGATGAAAATATCTTCCTCGGGGCGGAGTAGAAAACACAAGCGGTTTTCCTTCCGGAAACAAATTTTGCTAGACTGCAACGAAGTCCGCGAGCAAAAAAGCATCTATTTTCTCCAATGACCGATTCACTCTCAAAGACTTTTCTCTCGGGGCTGGTGCTCCTCGTTCCAACGTGGGCCACCATTTTAATTCTCTTGACGCTCTTTAACGCCCTCGATGGCGTCGTCGGCAGCCATATGACTAATCCAATACCCGGTATTGGATTATTGCTGTTGGTGACGATTGTCGTTCTAGCCGGTATCTTAGCAGACCACATCATCGGAAAAAATCTTCTCGAACGGCTTGAGCAACGGCTCGAACAAATTCCGCTGGTGCAAACCATCTATCTAACGTTGAAAGGAATGACGGACGTCCTAAATTTCAGATCGCGGTTTGGGAACAGCAAGGTCGTCGCGTTTCCATTTCCCCGCAACGGACTGTGGGCGATTGGATTCGTCATGGGCACGGCGCCTCCGCCTCTCCAAATTGAACCGTCGCCTTCGACGCTCTTCATGGTGTTCGTTCCGACGGCGATCCATCCCTTTACCGGCTATTTGGCTTTCATCCCGGAGCGGGATCTTGTGCCGATCAATCTCCCCCCGGAGGACGCCATGAAATTGGAGTTCTCCGCCGGCTTTTATCAACCCAAGAGCGGCTGGCTCAGCCGTTCGGGCGCCGTCGCTCCTGATTCGTGAAAAGGACACCAATGGTGCGAATACGGCCGGCGAAGCGAGACGACGCGAGCGCGCTCGTCGCATTGAGTCTTGCCATGGCAAGGGAAACCGAGGGGAGGCGGCTGGATGAAACACGGCTACGCAAAGGAATTCATGCGGTCCTCTCCGACCCTCGACTCGGATCGTTTATAATCGCGGAAGCCGGGGAACGGAGCCGACGGCGCATCGTGGGTCAACTGATGCTTACCTATGAATGGAGCGACTGGCGGAACGGGATATTTTTATGGGTGCAAAGCGTCTATGTCGATCCCGCGTGGCGGCGACAAGGGATCTATCGGGCTCTCTACGGCCATGTGCTCGAACAGGCAAGGCGCGACCCTGCAACCTGCGGGATCAGGCTCTATGTGGCGCGCGATAATCGGACGGCCCGGACCGTCTATCGGCGTGTAGGGTTATCACCGACACAATACATTGTCTATGAACGGGACTTTGTTTTAGAGTCTCTGACAAACCGTCGCCGCGGTTAGCGTGGAAATGGAGGTTGTATGATCGTCGTACGGACCGGCATTCTCCTGCTCTCCCTCGCATTGGTCCTTTCGGGCTGTGTCATCAGTCGGGGGCGGATCGGAAATCCCATTGACGAAGAGAACCTCAGGCGAATCGAAAAGGGAGTCACCCATCGCACTCAGGTGGTCGAACTCTTGGGAGCGCCCGATCGCATCAACCAGGCTCCGGATCGCGACATCTTTCAATACTATTACTATGACGCCAAGTCTCCGGCTTTGATTTTACTCGTGTTCAATCTTCTCACATTGAACGCGAAAAGTGACAACCTCTATATCTTCTTGGACAAGCAGGGCGTCGTCCAAGACGTCATTTACGGCAAACGGACCGACCGCGTGGATTTTTCCCTGCGTCCCTGGGGATCATGACCGTGCGTCCCTCGCGCGTACTGAACGCGGCTCTCCTCGGCATCCTCGTCCTGTCCGTGCTGGGGTGCGCCGTCAGACGAGTGGAGTTCAACGAACCGATTACCGCCGAGCATCTGCGGTTCATTCGCCTTGGGCAGACGACGCTTCAGCAGGTGGTGGAGCGTCTCGGCCCGCCGGAAGACATTACCATGGAAGCCGATCAACTGATCGCCGAATTCCGCTGGAGCACGACTCGTTCCGCTTCTCTCAATCTCGGCTACCTCTTCCGACTCATCTCCCCCGTCTCGCCCACGTTCACTCTGTCCGGTACGGGGATCAATATCGAACACGTCCAGTTTCTCTGCGATAAGCGGCTTACCGTCCAGGCATACGCTTTTGGAAAGGCGGACGAGCATGCGATCATTGAGTTCTGGCCGTTCTAGCATTTGATGGTTTCCGGAGAACTTGCCGTCCCGCTATAATGCGCCCATGTCCACGGACAATCCCGACGCACAAACACCATGCCCGCCCGAGCTCTCGTCCTCTTACATTCCGGCCCTCGAAGACACGGAGTTCCTTCGACGTGACGAACTGCGCCCCATTCGTATCGGCCTCGAGCTCTTGAAACCCGAGTTGATTCAGCGTGAAGAAGGCATCCGCTCGACCATCGTGGTTTTCGGGAGCGCGCGGATCCATGAACCGCGCGTCATGAAGGAGGTGCTTCAACGGGCGGAGGAGGAACTGGCTCGTTCACCGGATGATCCTCAAGCTCGGAGCAAAGTCGCCGTCGCGAAGCGTCAGTACGAACTGTCGAAGTATTACGACATCGCCCGGGAATTCGGGCGCATCGTGTCTTCGACCTGCCAAATCGACGGGCGGTGCGACTATGTGGTCGTCACCGGCGGAGGGCCGGGAATCATGGAGGCCGCCAATCGAGGAGCCGCCGACGTGTGCGCCAAATCGATCGGGTTGAACATCACGCTGCCGCACGAGCAACGGCCGAATCCCTACATTACGCCGCATCTCAGCTTTCAGTTTAAATACTTCGCCATCAGAAAAATGCACTTCCTGTTGCGCGCCAAAGCCTTGGTGGCGTTTCCAGGAGGATTCGGCACGCTCGACGAGTTGTTTGAAACCCTGACGCTGCTTCAGACCGGCAAAACCGAGCGAGTCATGGTCGTGTTGGTCGGGCGAGACTTCTGGGAGCGGCTGATCGACTGGCGGTGGCTCGTCGACAACGGTCTCATCGCCGAGCACGATCTCCAGTTGTTTCACTATGCCGAAACCGCGCAGGAAGCTTGGGAATTGATCGCGAGCCAAAACGGAGTTCTTCCTCCATGAAACTGTCCTTCCACGGTGCGGCCCGGTCGGTAACGGGGAGCCGGCATCTGATGGAAGTTCCTGGCATGAGGCTCCTCTTCGATTGCGGCCTCTTCCAAGGGCGGAGGGGCGAAAGTTTTCATCACAATCGCTCGTTGGGATTTGACCCCAAATCTATCGACGCAGTTCTCCTCTCCCACGCGCACATTGACCATTCGGGCGCCTTGCCGGTTCTGCCGCAGCACGGGTTTTCCGGAAAAGTTTACGCCACCAGAGCCACGGCGGACTTGACCGGCCTCATGCTTGAGGACTCGGCTCGGATTCAAGAAAGCGATTGCCGCTACGTGAACAAACGGGAAAACCGAAACAGGAAAAGGTGCGTCCGGCCTTTCTACACCAGCAAGGATGTCCGCGCTATTCTCCGACGGTTCGAAGGGGAGCGGTACGGAGATCAGATCAAGATCGCCCCTCGGGTCACCGCGACTTTTTACGATGCCGGTCACATTCTGGGTTCGGCGGCGATCAGAGTCAAATACACGGCGCGGGGCAATACGACGACGGTCTTGTTCAGCGGAGATCTTGGACGATCCAATATGCCCATCGTGCGCGATCCCGAACCGCCGCCGTCCTGCGATATCCTCATCGTCGAGTCCACCTACGGAGACCGTCTACACGAACAACTCGGAGAAGAGATCAAACAAAAAGCGGCCGGGCTCATCGCGCACGCCAAACTCCACAAAAGCAAAATCATCGTGCCGGCCTTCGCGGTGGGCCGCACGCAGGACCTGGTGATGCGAATCAAGGAATTGATCGGCGAAGGGAGAATCGATCCGATCCCCATCTATATCGACTCCCCCTTGGCCGGCCAAGTCACGGAGATCTTCCGTCGTCACCCTGACTGTTATGACGAGGACACGTTCAAAACTTTTGCATCCGGGGATGATCCCTTTGCCTCACGCTACATTCGTTTTGTCTCTTCGCCCGAGGAGAGCAAACGGCTCAACGCCATGAAAGGCCCCTGCGTCATCATCTCGTCATCGGGCATGTGCGAAGGCGGGCGCGTCGTTCACCACCTCAAACACGCGATTCAAGACGAGGCGAACGTCGTTGTGTTCGTCGGCTTTCAAGCCGAGCACACACTGGGGAGAAAGCTCGTGGAAGGATGGGACGTGGTCCCCATTTTCGGGGTGCCGACGCCGAGGCGCGCGCAGGTCGTAACGTTCAACGGCCTGTCCGCCCACGCGGATCGCAACGATCTGTTGGCCTATATCGGAGCGATCACTCCCGAACCCGGTATGATCTTCGTCGTGCATGGGGAGGAAAAACAGGCGCTGTCGTTGGCGGCCGCCATCCAAGCCGAACATCCGCGCATCGACGTGCGGATTCCTTATCGAGGGAGCAGCCATGACGTCTAAGTTGTCCCATCTTCCGCGCCCCGTCCGGTTCGCATTACGACCCGCTGTTGCATCGGCGGCCTGGTGCGTCCTCTTCGCTGGTCACGTCTTTGCCGGAATGGGCGAAGCGGCGGATGTCCGACAACGGGCCCGTGAACTCGGCATCGTTGTGGGGCAGTATCAGCCCGGACCGTTCAACGCCATCACCGACGTGGCCGGAGTGAAGGTCGGTCACCGGACGTTGGTCCGAGGAGAGGGAGCGCTCAAGCCGGGCGAAGGACCGGTGCGAACCGGCGTCACGGTGATCGTCCCGCGCGAGGACGTGTGGCAAAAAAAAGTTCCCGCCGGCTCGTTCGTCCTCAACGGCACGGGTGAGATGACGGGCCTGTCATGGGTCGCGGAATCCGGGCTTCTTGAATATCCTATCGCGCTCACGAACACGCTCAACGTTCCCCGCGTCGCCAACGGCGTCATCAGCTGGATGATCAAACGATATCCTGCGATCGGGATCTCCGACGACACCCTGACGCCGGTCGTCGCCGAATGCGATGACGGACGATTGAACGATATCCAAGGGCGACATGTTTCGGAAGAGGACGTCGTTGCCGCGCTGGACAGCGCCGAGGGCGGGCCGGTGCAGGAAGGAGCGGTGGGGGCCGGAACCGGGATGATTGCCTATGGGTTCAAGGGAGGGATCGGCACCTCGTCGCGCAAATTGCCTCTACAAGAAGGAGGCTACACGGTGGGAGTGCTCGTCAATGCCAACCACGGACGCAGGCATGAGCTGGTGGTCAACGGGGTGCCGGTTGGCCGGCTCTACGAATCGGCCTCGCCGCGAGCGGAAAGTCTTCAGTCGGGACCGCATGAGGGGTCGATCATCATGATTATCGCCACCGATGCGCCGCTCGACAGCCGCCAGCTCGGCCGACTGGCCAAACGGGCCGCGCTGGGTCTTGCCCGCACCGGGGCGACCGCACGCCATGGGAGCGGAGATTTCATGTTGGCGTTTTCCACGGCCAACGTCATCCCACACTACCCCCAAGAGCTGACCTATACCCTTACTCACCTGGCCGACGTCCATCTGAATCCGTTAATCACCGCGACCGTCGAGGCAACCGAAGAGGCAGTGCTTAACGCCCTCACCATGGCGACCACGACGATCGGTCGGGACGGCTATCGGGCGGAGGCCATCGACCTCGATCGTCTGAAGGACATCCTAGCGGACGCCATCAGTCGGTGACCGGAGTCACGAGACCGTTTCGAACCGACGGTGGAAAGAACGTCTCTTCTTCAGGAGAGCGGAGCCGTCGGCTCTGCCGGAAGTTCCGTTAACACCTCGATCGCCCCGCTTTCAACGTGATACAGGGCGCCGACAATGGCGATGCGCCGGTCGTGAGCGAGCTTGTCCAACGAGCGACTGTGCCAACGGAAAGATTCGACCGCCCGCTGCACGTTTTGACGGGTGACGGTGTCGATTAAGGCGTCGAACCGGCCCTGTTCTCCCTCTCGAAGATCCCGACAGGCGGTTGGGTCGATAGAGGACTGAATGTCGGTGACGATGGATCCGAGGTGATCGCATCCCGTGGCCGCGGCGGCGGTCTGAGCGGAGCAAGCCAGTTTGACCGCCGTGGTGACGGCTCCACAGTGTGTATGGCCCACCACAAGAATCAGCTTGGCTCCTGCGACCGCGCAACCGTACTCCGCGCCGGCCAGAATCTGAGGACCTACGACGTTTCCCGCGATGCGGATGCTGAAAATGTCCCCCATCCCCAAATCAAAAATGATCTCGGCGGGGGTTCTTGAATCGATACAGCTCAGCACGACGGCCAATGGATGTTGTCGATCGGCCGTCACTCGGACTTGACGGATCATGTCACGGGTGAGGCGATGACCGCTGCGAAATCGCTCGTTCCCGTCTTTCAAGATTTGAAGGACCTGCCGGGGAGTGAGCGACTTCTGAAGCTCATGGGTCAAATAGTCGAGGTATTGAATCTGATCCTCGAACTGGTATCCGGTCTTAAACCGACCAGGCTGACCTCGATATGGCGAGCGGGAGCGGACAGATCCTTAAAGTCGCGAATCAGGTCGAGCACGTCCGGGTCGATATAGTCTGTATGTTGAGCGTCGATCAGCACATGGCCGTTTGCCGGGGCCTCCGACAGCGCGTGAGCGAGAGCCGCGCGATTCAAGAAGCTCACCTGATTGGTCAGTTCAACGTGCAGGACTTCCCCGCCCAGGTGTTTCTCGACGATGCGCCGCATCGGGTGACGCATGTTGCTGTGGAGAATGAACCCAATGGCGGTCGCCAAGCCGATGAGGATGCCGGTGAGAAGATCGGTCAAAACGATGGCGACGACCGTCACCACGAACGGCAAAAACTGAGATCGCCCTTCGCTCCACATCTGTTGACCAATGCGGGGCTCGCAAGTTTGACGCCGGTTACCAGCAGAATCGCCGCCAGGGAAGAGAGGGGGATTTTGTTGAATCACGAAAGAGGAAACAAGCGTGGTTAAGTTCAAGAGACGATCCGGCGATCACGAACGACCGATAAGCTTGCAATTGCGGAGGCCTCATCTGTATGCTCTACCCCGTCTCGAAAGGGTTCAAGCAATGAACGAATATCAAATCGGCGGCGGGCTTAAGCTGTTCACGGCCGTTGAAAAGACGGAGGCCTTCGCCGAATTCTTGAAGACGCGCATGGTTCGGGCGTTGGAAACGGAAGATCCCACCGAACTGCATTATCTGCTGGCCCAGCTCGACGACTATCATTCCTATCTCTGGCGTTATTACAAGAAGCTGGCGCAGGATCGGGCTCAACGAATGGACCCGGGGGTCTGACTCCCCGGGGTCTCTATAATAGACAATCGCATGCCGAGTCTTCGGTCTTCATCGTCCTCTCGTCCGTCGTCGTTGTGTTTTGCAGCGGCTCTCTCCAAGCGATCGGACACGGAAGCCGCCGCATGCGACCTTGCCGACGACATTCGATCCAAGCTGGAATCCGCCCCGATCGACCTTGCCTGCCTGTTTTTCTCCGCGCACCATGTTCGGCGTGCCGCGCAATTGGCTTCGACGATCCATCGGCTGCTCTCTCCGCGATTGCTGATCGGCTGCAGCGGCGAGGGAGTCATTGCCGGAACGGAGGAACTGGAGAGCATACCGGGAATTTCGCTGTGGGCCGCGTCTTTGCCGGGTGTCACGCCGGCGCCCGTTCGTTTGACCTTTTCCCAGACGCAAGACCAATTTCGATTGCAGGAGTGGCCTGAACCCGATGGACCTCCCTCCGCCCTTCTGCTCTTGGCCGATCCCTTGACTCTGCCGATACAGGAGGCGTTACAGTTTCTTGCTCAACGGTATCCCGATGCTATGGCGATCGGAGGACTGGCGGGAGGAGGGAGCGAAAGCGGTGAGAATCGATTGGTCCTGCAAGGGGAGGCCCTCACGGGCGGACTCGTGGGGGTGCGATTTTCCGGCCCTTTGGCCGTTCGTCCCGTCATTTCACAAGGGTGCCGGTTGGTAGGAGAGCGGTTTGTCGTCACCAAAGCCGAGCACAATCGTATCTATGAACTGGGCGGCGTTCCCGCGCTGGAACGGCTGCGAGACCTTCTGGAAGCCATGTCGGAAGAGGAGCGGGAACAGGCCAAAAGCGCGCTCCACATCGGCATCGCCGTCGATGAATACCGGGACCGTTTTGAGCGAGGGGATTTCCTCATCCGTCACCTGATCGGGGTCGATCAAGAGACCGGATCACTGGTGATCGGGGATCTTGTGCGAGAAGGCCAGACCGTGCAGTTCCAACTGCGAGACGCGCGTTCGGCCGGTGAAGATTTGAAAGAGTTGCTTGATGCCGATCGGATCGGGCATCACCAAGCGCCTCTTGGAGCTCTGTTGTTCAGTTGTTGCGGGCGCGGGCAGGGGTTGTTCGGGAAGCCTCATCACGATGCACGCACTGTGGCGGATCGGTTGGGTGGAATCCCCGTTGCCGGATTTTTTGCCCAAGGAGAGATCGGTCCCGTGGGAAGACACAACGTTCTCCACAGTTATACGGCCAGCATGGCCATCTTTGCCGAGCCGGAACGTGGAATCGTCCTCGGGGATCGCTTGTACGAAGAACAGCGAATATCATAAAACGATTCATGTCTTCAAATAGGTCGACGGCTTCGAGTCCCATCCTTCTATGATTCAGCAAACCCCGCTCATTGCTCAACATCGAGCCGCAGGTGCCAAGCTTGTCCCGTTCGCCGGTTGGGAAATGCCGATTCAGTACAGCGGAGTGGTGGACGAATATCAGGCGGTGAGAACCAAGGGAGGATTGTTCGACGTCAGCCACATGGGCCGCATTATGGTTGAGGGGCCGTCCGCCGGATCATTTCTGCAAACCGTCACCACCAACAACATCGTCGGGCTTGAGCCGTGGCACGCGCACTATTCGATGGTTTGTAACCACGAGGGCGGCATCAAGGATGATGTCTTCGTCTATCGACTGGGCGATTCCGACTCGTATCTTCTCTGCGTCAATGCGTCCAATCGCAGCAAGATTCTGTCGTGGTTGCTGGAGCAGGCCCAACAGGGCGTCGATTGTCGCATCCAGGATCGATCGAGAGAGATTGCTCAAATCGCCTTGCAAGGGCCTGCCACCAAGGAGATCGTCGCAAAGCTTGGCATGCCGGCGCTGGAGAAGCTGAAGCGAAGGGAATCGGCGCGAGTGACCATCGAAGGCGTCTCGTGTCTTGTCGCCCGGACCGGCTATACCGGCGAATTCGGCTACGAGTTCTATGTATTCGGCCATCCCGCAACGGTGTGGACGACCCTGTTGGAAAGCGGGCGACCCTTCGGCGTCAAGCCGGCGGGGCTTGGGGCGCGCGACCTGCTTCGATTGGAGATGGGATATCTGCTCTACGGCAACGACATCAATGAGGACACGACGCCGCTTGAGGCAGGGGCTGAATGGACGATCGACTTTGCCAAAGGAGAGTTTATAGGCCGGCCAGCGTTATGGTCCCAGAGGCAGGCCGGACCGGCACGCCGCCTCATCGGCTTTGAGTTGACGGAGAGAGCCGTGCCCCGGCAAGGATTCACCATTCTTGATAGGGCGACCGGCCAAGCGATCGGAACGGTCACCAGTGGGAATTTCTCGCCTATTTTACAAAAGGGAATCGGCATGGGGTACGTATCTTCCGCCTATGCCGTTCCCGGAACCGCCGTCGCCATTGACATTCGAGGAAAGGTGATCCCGGCCGTCGTTGTGCGCCCCCCCTTCTACCGGAAAATTTCTGGAAACTGACGACGAGGGATGTATGAAAGAAACATTTTGCAAGACGCCTTGGCAGGGGAAGGATCGTCTTCGATGGTAAAAAATATCTACAGCGGCAGAGTCGTTACTCTGAATGTCGAGAGCGTTCGATTGCCCAACGGAGAAACGGTGGATCTTGAAACGATCCGTCACCCGGGAGCGGCAGCCGTCGTTCCGCTCAAAGAGGACGGCACCGTCGTGCTGGTTCGGCAGTTTCGCCACGCGGCGGGGGGATTCATCTATGAGATTCCAGCGGGAAAGCTTCAGCCGGGAGAAGATCCTTTACGCTGCGCCGAGCGGGAGCTGGAAGAAGAGGTGGGCTATCGGGCCTCGTCGTTTACGCTCCTATGCAGCATCTTCACCGCCCCCGGCTTCGCTGACGAGGTCATTCACGTCTATGAGGCGACAGGACTGACCAAGGGGCGCCAACAGTTGGACCGCGATGAAGTGCTTGACGTCACCGAGATGTCGTTGGCGGAGGCCGTGAAGAAAATTCATAAAGGGATCATTCGAGACGCCAAGACCATTGTCGGCCTTCAAACGTCGTATCTTCTCGCTCATGGACGATAAACGACACACAAGCGCGGGGCACCCATTGATCATGAGTGCCCCTCTCTTTTCTTTCAGAAAACAAGAAGAGAAAAAAGCCTTCACTTGCCCGGCTTCTTTTCCTTGTCGGCGTCGGCAAAGGTGTCGGCATGGCCGCCCTTCTTTTCCTCTTTCTTCTTTTCCTCGCCGTAAACCACGACGTGGCCGCCCTTCTTTTCTTCCTTCTTTTTCTCCTCAGCAAAGGCCGGAGCAAGGAACGTGACTGACACCGCGACTGCCAGGACCGCCATCATGATACGTTTCATAACGAGCACCCTCCCTATTAATGAAATTTTGATAAAAGAAGATCGCTGACAACTCACCCGTGTGTAATACAGAGCAAGCTCGATGCCGTGTTTCTAAAGAGCGGGACTCAGACGAATATGCCATACATTGATTCATTCATGAGTCGTTTCTCACGAAGAATCGAAGGGATTGGCCTTCAAAATCCTGTGGCAGAATGGCCGTGAAATGGCGAAACTGCCTCATTGAAATAGTCTTCTGCTGAACATCGCGTGTAGGCGTTTTGCTGCATTCCATACGGTCACGGTTTGCAAAAACCTATTGCATCGTCTGATGAGATGCCTCATTCACAGACGCCAAAAATCATGGTATCTTCGGCCCCGTCCCGGCTCGTCTCTCGTGCGAAGCAGTCGGCTGGCTCCGTGTTCACCACTGAGGAGTTGATGAGTGACTGGAGGCGACGAAAAGGGAAAGGAGTCGTCACCCACAACAGAGCGGGGCGTCGAGAGGCGAAGAGGCGCGCCGACGAGGAGCAAAAAACATCATGCTGCTGAACGGAAAAAACGGCGTCATTATCGGTGTGGCCAATAAACATAGTATTGCCTGGTCCATTGCCCAGTCGGTGGCGAGTCAAGGGGCTCGGCTGCTCTTCAATTATCAAAATGAACGGTTGAAGCAGAACGTGGAAGAACTGGTCGCCACGGTTCCCGGCGCCAAGGCGTTTGCATGCGACGTGGCGAATGACGCTGAGATCGAAGCGTTGATGCGCCATGCCCAAAAAGAGCTGGGACGAATCGATTTCGTGATCCATTCCCTGGCGTTCGCGCCGCGCGAAGAACTCACGGGGCAGTTCGTGAATACGACGCGTCAGGGATTTGCGACCGCGCTCGATATCAGCGCGTACTCCCTGGTGGCGGTGACCCGCGCAGCCATGCCGTTGATGACGGAAGGCGGAGCCATCGTCACGCTCAGTTACCTCGGCGCGGAACGGGTGGTTCCCCACTACAACGTCATGGGGGTTGCGAAAGCCGCGCTCGAATGCACCGTCCGATACCTGGCCTATGATCTCGGCCCCAAGAACATCCGTGTCAATGCCATTTCCGCGGGCCCGATCAAGACGCTGGCGGCCCGGGGCGTCTCCGGCATTACCAAGATGATCGATATTCATAAAGAATGTGCCCCGCTCCGACGGGCAACCGAGCAGGGCGAAGTCGGAGACACCGCGCTGTTCTTAGTCAGTCCGCTGGGGCGCGGCATTACCGGGGAGGTCATCTATGTGGACGGAGGATTCCATATTTTAGGCATGATGGCTTCGGGGGAATAATCCGTTTGTATTCCACGAGGGGCAACAGGCGGTGATCAGGAAAGATTGTGATGAATCTAGGATGGTGCGCTCTCATCATCGAGATTGCCAGCAGCCGACTTTTTTCAATCTGTTATACTGAATAATAGATGGCGATGCCCTTTTCCGCCAAGTTGATCCTATGACATCTTCGAAGCTCAAGACCATCGTGATCGGTGCGGCGATCGGCCTCTTTCTGCAACCGATGACGGCATCGGCCAAGGACATGACCGGCGATCTTGCCGGCCAGGCGTTGGAGGAATGCGAACGGGGGCGGGCCGCGACGGACCGTGCGGCGCGGATTGCTCATTTTGAACAGGGGCGGCTGTTGGGCGAGCAGGCTGTCGCCGGAAACGAGCGTAGCGCCGATGCCCATTTTGCCCTGTTCTGCAACCTCGGCGAGCTCCTTCGAATCGACGGAGAGTCGCTCACGTCGCTGTTTGGATTTCGCCGCATGATGAACGAACTTGATCGGGCTCTTGAGCTTGACCCGGCGCACATCGACGCCCTCTCCGCGAAGGGGACGTTGCTGGTCAAACTCCCCGGGCTCTTAGGCGGTGATGCTGAGAAGGGAGAACGGATTCTGGAGCACGTCGTCCGGCTGGCGCCCAAGGCGGTGAACGCAAGGCTGGCCCTCGCCAAGGTTCGCCACGAGCAGGGACGCCATCAAGAAGCCGTGACATTGGCGACCGATGCGCTGACTCTTGCGCAACAATACAAACGGACTACCTTCATTTCAGAAGCCAAAGCCATCCTGCAGCAGCTTCGCAAAGTCGGGGCCGCTTCCGCCATGGCGAGCTACACACCTCGATTCTGACCGGCCGCGTACGATCACCATGCCGCTTCCCTCGGGCTTCCTTGCGAGAGAGGGCCCGGGACATGCAGTAAGACCCGCAATTACTCCAACCCTTTTCGTTGCGACTTCAAGCGCCCCCTCCGTTTCTTGCTTGCGATTCGCCGTTCACGGGATGTGTTGGTGGGTGCGGTCGGTTTGCGCGTTTTTCGCGGAAAGATCGCTTTCTGGATCAAGGCCAGCAATCTGGCGACAGCTTCCTCCCGATTCCGCTCACGGGAACGGTGCTCCTGTGATTTGATCGTAATCACGCCGTCGCCTGAAATTCGGTGGTCCCGCAGCTCCAACAACGCTTGTTTACAGGGAGGTGGAAGCGAGGAAGCTTTGATATCGAATCGCAAGTGAACGGCGGTTGACACCTTGTTGACGTGTTGTCCTCCGGCTCCTTGAGCGCGTACGGAATGGATCTCGATTTCGGAATCCGGAATGGCGATATGAGACGCGATGCGCAACATACCGAGTAGCTAACCACAAGAGCCCATCCGGCACAATGTCTGACCCCGGCTTATGCTTACCGTGGCGACGATTCAAGCCGGCGTCTGCAGCAGACGAATTCGAGACGCGAGGAACAGGTCTTGCGATTTCTGATGGGTGAAGAGTACCCTGTTGCGCTCAAGTGGCCGGTTCGGGCTGGTCGCGGTTGCACGCATCATCCGCGCACGACGGTCCTACCCAAGCGAACTCAGGCGAAGGCCGACACAAGACGATCAACCTTTCTCGGAAGGAAAGAAGATGCCTATGGAACGAATAGGGGCGGATCAAAGACGCCGCCATGCCGCACATGTGGTTTGGGCCGTGACTCTGTGGGCGCTGATCGTGTTCGGTGTGTTTCCTGCGCAGGCCTATACGGAGCTGGGACCCAATACGAAGTCGGATTTTCGACTGTGGGCGCCGGTTTATCTGACCGTAAAGTTGCCTGCCTCGTTTCTCGCCTATATGGAGGTCAATCCTCGTTTCGCGGACGATGTCACGAATCTCGATCAATTGTTGCTCCGCCCGGCGATTGGGTATCGATTAACGGAACATGTCTCCATCTGGCAGGGTTACGCATGGGTGGGCAACTATAATCAGCCGGCGGCTCCCCGATTCTTCGAAGAGAATCGCATCTATCAGCAGGTCAATTATCTCCACAAATTCTCGCATCTCAAATTCCTCAGCCGAACTAGATTGGAAGAACGGTGGATCGAGCATGCTGACGGCACGGCCGTGCGTTTTCGTCAAATGTTTCGGGTGGATGTCCCGATCCCGCCAGCCCCTACCTGGGCCGTGGTCGTGTATGATGAGGTCTTCGTCAATCTCAACACGGTCGGCACAGTCACGAGCAAAGGACCGGAAGCCGGGCTGGACCAAAACCGATTCTTCCTCGGCATCAATAAAGCCTTCAATCAGCACGTCAACGTCGATCTCGGCTACCAAAATCAAATGATCAACAACCGAAGGCTTGAAGGCAACGCCAACCAGATCAACCACATGCTGCTGCTGCAGCTCTGGGTCAATTTGTAACCGTCCTCACCGAGGCGTTCTTACTTTGTCACGGCTGGAATTTCCTAGAAACGGCCTCGACGGGAAGGCCCGATCGATGAGCACGCAGTAAGAAAGGAATCGTCGGCTACCGCAACTCAGGCAGGCGGTCGATGATGCGAAGACGCACGTCGTCGCCGAGCTGGATTTGAACCATCTTGGTCGCGAGGCTGTCGCGGATCTGCCTCACCTCTTGAACGGTAAATTGCAAGTGCCCCCCGCAACGTTCGACCAGGTGGTAAATCAGCAGAGACGTCAGGTAGTGAACGTCCTCGTCGCTGGCGTGTTCGCTGAGGTTGATGATTTGAGCCATTGATCGGTTCACACTCTAGGTACTCTAGGATGGGGCAGTTATGACCGATCCGCGGATGGTTCTGCAATGCCCCAAACGTAGGGGGTCGCTTCGGGCTATGCACGGGGGAGAAGAAACCGGAATGGCTAAGGTGGCTCTATCTGAGGTTTTCAGTCAGGTGGATCAGAACCTGGGCCTCAGTGAGGTGTCTTGAGCCTTCACGTGCGAGGCTCAAGATCAGCGTTTATCGCAGGGCGAAGGCGTGGGACTTCGCAGGGAAGGTTATCCAGTTGCCGACCGGCTCATAGCGGACAAATTGACCCGTGTGGATGTCCAGGACGATGAGATGGAGCCACCGGTTGTCGAAAAGATGTCGAAGGTTCTTATGCCGTTGCACGATGGAGCTGACAAGGGCGGGCCGACCTTCGACAACGAAGGTGAGGCGCATAGGCTCATGAAGCCAGACCATCTGAAACGGAAGCCCCGTTCGGAGGTCACCGTGAGCTCCCGCCATCACACCGACCAAGCCGCTCACGTTATGTAAAACTTTCGTTCCGCTTCCGTAGCGACCATTGTCCACTCGGGAGAAATAGTACTCGAGTCCGATCCCGGCGCAAACCGGTCCGACGGCGGTCATGATACGCTCTAAGATCACACCATCAGGATCCTCAAACGCATTGTAGGATTGGAGGAACGCACGGCGATCAAGGTTCAATCCCCTGGAAAGGCTCCGCCGACCGACGATGACGGATGCATTCGTGGCATGGCCCCATTCGGCGTACACCTGGCTGAAGTCGACGGACCGCCGTTCGACGTGACGAAGGGCCCGAACCGGACGGGCATTCGTCGGCGCCAGTGGAAGAAGTCGGCAACGTTCTTTGGCATTGAGCGCACGAGCTTCGTCAAGGCTCCGAACAAGTCGGGAGAAATCATCTCGATGAGACGCTGGAATCCGCTCCGTTTCAAAAAACGTGATATCGTCCGACGCCGTGTTATGTTGCGCGCCGATGAAGTACGTGTCATCGGGAATGTCAATGCCGCGATCGCGTAACGCGCTCCGTACGTCCGGCTTGTTGGCCATGGCGGCCAGTGCGCGGGCGTTCGGGCCTCCATGCTTCCCACCGCACGCTCCACAATCGTAAGCGGATTCATGGGGGTTGTTCTGGCTTGTCGAGCCATGGCCGAGCACGAGCACCAACGGGGCGAAGGTTTTCGTCAAGCCGACCAAGCGTAATTGACCTTCGACAAGGCCGACCTGTTGCTCCAAGGAGAAGCCCAATTGCTCGGTGCGGTGCCCCGACGTTTCAACGGCGGGTGAGGCGTCGATCGTCAGCCTGGTTCGGACCGGCCGCACGAACAGATCGTGAAGGCGGTGCACGGCCAGCTCGAATCTTCTGGGCAACAGCGTCTTTCCAAGCAACACGACGGCCATGACGGACGCCGCGAGATCGATAACGAAATACGACGTCAGGAAGTTCTTCTTCAGCGATTTGAAGAGGTGTTCCAGAAATGCAAGCCAGCGTTGCCGGCCGAAGGTACGCTCCCACCGTGCAAGTTGATCCGGCGCCGGCTCCTCCTTCACAGAATGAGTCGGGGTTACCACGATGGGACACAGTGGCGTGACCTTGTGATCCCCTAGGGACGAGTAATTCATCACGACGCCGAAAAACCCGGCTGTTCCAAAAGTCTCGTAATTCGGATTCAGCGACTCGATGTGCCGTCTGATGCTCTCTTCCCGCTCGTCTATGCAAAAGACAAGTTGCGCATGCGGGCGATCCTGCGGTTGGGGAGGACCAACCTTGTTTTGAGCCAGGCGGTCAAGGAGTTCGCGTTGGTAATGTCCCTCGTAAGCGGCCTGCCAAATCGGCCCATGGGCGGAGGACGGAAATTTATCGAGCATCGCCAGTAAACGATCTCCATCACTGGGCGAGAGTTTTCGTAGACCTCCTGCGGAGAGCCCAAGGAGTTGGCTCAAGTGGAAAAGCCGCCAGGCGTGTTGGCAGGCCGTGGGGAGCGGGTCCCTTCCCAAAGCGGTGGCCTGCCGATATTTCCAGACCATTTCCGCCGTTCGAATCCATCGATCTCGGTCGTCCTGTGGGTTGGCCCGCAGCAGGGATCGACAGCGGGATTCCAAATAGTCGGGGAGTCCTCCTCGGAAGAACTCGCGTCGCAGATAGAATTCGTATGGATGGTCGCGATGCAAATCATGGAGCTTGGGGACCGTCCCCTCAAGTCCCCATATCTCTCGGCAAGCCCGTTTGATCAGCATTGATTCGCAGAATAAACGGACGGCCAGATACTCGACGAGATCGATGTGTTCCTCAATCTGTTTGAAATGCAGGGGGTGGTGTTCACGCCACTTCACCAGCGAGGCCCATCCGGACAGTTTGAGCAAACGTCGGCTCAAGTAAGGAGCATGATACTGCTCGGGAATCTGCAGCGACCGCAGTGTGTGGAGAAGGCAGTCTTCCGGTCGTTCGGGCAGGTTGAGCACGGCTTCGTGCCAGCCGTCCACTTCTCCAAGTCCCAACGAGAGCTCTTCGGTGGCCAGCTTTCTCCATGCGCGATAAAAACCCAACTGTCGATACGGCATGGACCAACCGGCGATGCCTTGATCGAGAAAGGCTCCACACCACTTGATCATATACCGGTTGACGCATTCCGCGATGTCGACGCCGGTGATGTCGTACAGGAGCTCGCTCAACGTCAAGCTGTGGCCGACACGTTCTATCGTGGCGGTTAAATCTTCGCGGGAATGTCTGACGAGCCGCTCGCGGGGATCGAAATGGTGGAGATCCGCGAGCAACTGACGACAGGCGAAGATTCTGTTGCGGTGCTCGAGCAAGCGTCGGAGCGCATCGTAGGCGGACCGGGTCAACTCGGTCTCACGGAGCCCTTCTCGGACGGTGCGGCAAAGTGTGGCTTCAAGATCGTCGCAAGAATGGTCCGCCAGCAGAGCACCATCCCACCCGCTCACCTCTTCCTGCAAGGCTTCCCACGCTGTGAGCGTCAATCCTTCATCGGTCAGCCCGCCAAGGATGCGGACACGGCGTTCTTCAGCTCGAAGATCGACTTTGGGGGAAGAGAATTCGGCTTGAATGGACGACCGGATGGTATCCGTGATCCGAACCCGCACATGGTTTCTGAGAAAGTTCCTCCACGGTTCCTCTTCGGCGCTGACGGATGGGTTGATGAACAAAGGTCGGTCGCAGATCTGTTTCCACGTGCGCCAGTCGAATCCTCCGCGCACGCGAAGTTCCCCCAAGATCCGTACAAGGCCGGCCGGCGAGCTGATATCGCCCTGGCGCAGTTTTCTTAACCTGGACTCCGCGTCGGCCGTCAAGGTGAGAGGCGGAAGGTCGTGATGAGAGTCGCCGGTTTGGCGGGGGCGAAGGAGACCAAAAAAGATGGCTCGGCGCTGCTGCCGTTGGCGTCCCACGGAATTCAGCTCTTCCTCGATGGCGGTGCGAATCTCCGCCGTGAGGGGCAGGGGGGCTCCTCCGTCCCGTTCAACGGCGAGAATGCGGCGATAAAGGGCATCTCGCCGAGCGGCGAGACAATCGTTTTCGATGAGTGTTTCCGGATCGGAGGGAGAGAGCGGATCATCCAATCCGCGTGCGGCAAGTGCGGCATGCCAAAGACTGATGGTTGCGTAGGCCTCCACATGCTGCTCGCAGCCCGTTCGAATACCGGTATACGTTCCATTTACGCCAAGATGGCGGGGGACGACCTCTCGCAGGAACTCGCACTCCAATTGCAGCCATCGAGTTTGTAGGATCAGTTGAAGAGTCGTTGAAAAGAGGCCGATGTTATACAGGTGGCGATTGATACAGCGACGGTATCCCTCTCGTCGTTCAGGGGGAATGTCCAGAGATGCGAACCAGCGCTCCAACTGAACGGCAGTCGACGTATCCGGGTGTTTGTGCACGGTCTTGGTGCCGGAGCCGAATTCCTGGAGGAGTTGTTTGCGCACGCGGCCGGGAAGATCGATATGACAATGGACTTGCACCCACTCCGCCAGCGTCCATTCGCGACCGACTCGATCCAAACTCAGGCGAAGCTCACTCGCGGCTTTGGTCAAAATGGCGGTTTTAACGTCGGACGGCAGATCGGGACGAAGACGTCTCGTCGCTCCTTCGCGATGAACTTGCCAGGAAAGGTGGGCTGGATCCAGCGGTTCAACGCCATACAAAAGATGCAGACGCGCCACATCCTGTAATCGAACGATTCGGTCGTCCGCGATGAGGACGACGTCCGATGCTTCGTCGGATCGCCAGGAGGCAAGTGCGTCGGTCAGATCACGGTCGGTAATGCGGCCTTGGCGATAAAGCCGGCGGAACTCTTCGTTTGGCAAATATCCGCGGCCGCCGAGCAATCGTTCGGCGGTCGCTACCGCCTGATCAAACGGGAGATGCTCAAGGCTGTGGAGAGGATTGGTGTGAACAAACGTGCTGATCGGTCCCTGTTCATGCAGCAGCTCGGCAGCATGGGCGACTTTGGAGCGAAGGCTTTGTCGATCTGCGTCGTTGATGGTGCCTGAAGAGAGGGGAGGAGAGGAACTTGCTTTGCTTGAAGACCCGCTATCGATTTGTGATTCATCCATAGAAGGTCGCCATCCCCCTCCACAAAGTGGCAACTATGGCATCGGTTGCCCTTGCTTCTCTGAATGAAAAAAAGCAACGGGGGCGGATTTTAGCACCCCAATAGAATAGGATGTCAATAAGTTGCATCCGATTATTTTCGATAAATTGTTTTTCTAAGTTAAGGGGGTCTTGGTCACCTCCTTCCGAAGGCCGATAAGCGACGACCTTTCCTCAAACAGGACTCTTAGTTCGGTAAGACGGACGAATGATGGCTCGTGATCAACCATTGGAGACCGTCCCACTTGAAGACCATGCTATAGCGAGCGTTGACGATGGCTCCGGTTTTCTGAAAGGTGTACGAATAAAACCCTTCGTTAATAGCCGTGTTGCAGTCCAGTTCAATGGTGTGAGATTTGATATGCACCAGCGGTTTGTTCTTGAGGAAATGACGGAAGTATTCTTCTTTCTCATCGAGAGTTAATCGCGGCTTGGTCGAGGAGAGTGGAAGCAACATGGACTTTGGGGCATAGTGGGTCATCACTCTATGGGGATTGCCGCTTTGAATGGAATCCTTCCACCGTTCCAGCAAAGCATCGATATCCTTTTCACTGACTGCCACACACACTTCCGCGTGCTGCGCAACGGCATTCACGGGTTCGTCCAAAGGGGCTTGCTCGGACGGCAACGTTGATGAATGGTGGCTTGTGATCAGCCACTGCTTGCCGTCCCATTTGTAGGTGAAGGTATAGCGGGCCTTTGCGATCGTCCCGGTCTTCTTGAAGACAAACGAGTAGAGTCCTTCGTCGATAGCCGTGTTGCAATCCAGTTCGATCGTGCGGGAGTCAATGCGTCCCTCGGGTTGATTCTCAAGGAAATGATGAAAGTAGTCCTCTTTTTCCTGAGGGGTAAAGCGAGCCTTGCCGGATAAGGTGGGGAGCAGTACGGACTTTTTTGCATAATTGGCGACCACTTTCTGTGGATCGCCGGTCTTGAGTGATTCGTTCCATCGATCAAACAAGGCCGCAATGTCTTCCTGCTTAGCCGCCACACACGTTTCGGTGTGCTGTGGCATTTCTGCAAGGGCCAGAGAAGGGACCGCAAGAAACACCGCCAGTAACACAATCTGATTTTTCATCTTGATCCTCAAATACTTATAACACTTAACAGGATCATTTTATCTAAAAAGTAAGAGCCCATTCCTCGTTAGGTAAAGCAAATAATGAGCCAGGTTTTTCTTTGCGAGATGTGCGCGAATTTGAAAGACAAACCATAGGCGCATTACCGAGAAACAATGCAATTTAGCGAAATCAAATCGTGCACTTAGAAGTATAAAACCGCAGGAAACAAGGGAAAGTATTGAGAGAAAGAACTCCGAGAGAAGGGGCTTTCAGCGGACAGAGGTCGATTTATCAGGTGAGGCTGATTTGCTCCAGCTCTTTTTCCTCGCCGCCGCTTTATGGTGCGAGAGCGGTTGGTGGCCATCGAGTCCAGAAATCATCAGCTCCCGATTCTTTTCTGCCAGATCCGCCTGCATCTCCTGTAGTCGTGACATGACGGTGTGATCGACCAGGCACGTCTCGGACAAGTCAAGTTCGACACGGGAATGTGTCTGAAAATGCTCATGAAGCTTGCGGCGCAGGGTAATCCACGTGGGGAAAATCGCGGCATGCTTGACCGAAAGACGCACCGAACCGTCCGGAGCAGGCCTCTCTTCATGATGCAATCGGAACAAGGAGGCCGGCGATGCTCCGTTCACAAGGTGCACAAGGATGTTGACCGTGATTCCGATCGCGATACCGGCCAGCAGATCGATGGTCAGCACCCCTACGACGGTGGAGAGGAAAATCAGCAGTTGCTCTTTTCCGACGTGATACACATGCACAAATTCCGCCGGTGCGGCCAAGCGAAAACCCGTGATGACCAGCATGGCGGCCAGCGCGGCCAGCGGGATTTCGTTGAGGAGTCCTGGAAGAAGGGCCACGAACAGCAGCAGGAACATCCCATGATAAAAGTTGGCGAACCTGGTGCGGGCGCCGTTGTCCACATTTGCTTTGCTGCGCACGATTTCCGAAATCATGGGCAAGCCGCCGATCAGAGCGGCGACGGTATTGCCGATGCCGACGGCTGTGAGGTCGCGGTCTAAATTGGCCTTGCGCTTCCACGGATCGAACACTTCCACAGCCTTCGCGCTCAAGAGGCTTTCCAGACTGCCGATCAGAGCGAATAAAACCACGTATTTCATGCCAGTTCCCGTGAACACGCCGGAGAAATCCGGAAACGCCATGGCGCTGAGCATGCTGAGCGGAACATTGACCAGATAATTGGGCCCCACCTGGTATTCGTGGTGATTGAAGGTATAAGCATGGGGATGGTCCAGATCGAAGTAGAATTCCAGCGGGATGGCGATCATGAGCACGATCAGGGGAGCGGGGAATTTCTTGAGCGCGCCGCTCTTGATGTATGGATAGCCTGCCAAGATGGCGAGGCTGATCAATCCGATCAATCCGATTTCCGGGTTCATCTCCATCACGAACGTAGGAATTTCCATGAGCAACTCCAAGGGCTCTCCCTTGGCGCTCAGTCCCATCATGATCGGAAATTGTTTGGCGATAATGATAATGCCAATGGCGGCCAACATACCGTGGATGACGGACGTCGGGACCAGCTCGGCCAGGATTCCTGCCCGGAAGACTCCGAAGAAAATCTGAACAAGCCCCGCTGCGACGCCGACACCCAAGGCGAGACGATAGGCTTGGTAGTCGGCATCCGGATTGGCGCCGCCTGTAAATCCGAACTCGGTCACGCAGCCGATGGCGATGACGATCAGCCCCGCCGCCGGTCCCTTGATGGTGAGCTCCGAGTTGCTCATGGTGGCGCCGACAATCCCACCGATGATCGCCGTGAAGATTCCGGCGATCGCCGGATAGCCGCAGGCGAGAGAAATGCCTAAGCAGAGCGGCAGTGCGATTAAGAAGACGAGAAAGCCTGAAAGGAGATCATGACGGAGGAATTGCTTCATTCCCGCCAACGTTCCTTCAGGTGTCTCTGCCCCTGATGGTCTGTCGAGCGGGAGCGGGGGGGGTGTCGTCATGATGACCGCCTTACAAAATAAAAAAAGCCAGCGGTGCACCTCTTCTTGTGAGAGAAGCACTCGCTGGCTCGTATTACTTCCGGCCAGGAGAAGCCGAAAATCTTACACAGCCGACGCAGAAGGAATCGAGACGGTCCCGCTGCGATTGGCCCCGCCCCACCCACATGGTGACGAGCAGAACGGCGCCTTTGTGGGAAAAGGCTTATACCAACTTTTAGGTCGAAAAGGCAAGTCCTTCTTTGTGGGGAACCTGATCGAACCGAGGGTCCGCCCTCCGAATGCGGAAGAGTTAGGGTATGAATCAGACGGATGCCGGGGACCTATCGGGTGGGTTCGGTTGGTTCTCTGTTGACGACGGGGGAGAAGGAATGGGAGTGGACGATCGTGCCGCCGAAGACGCATCAGCCAATAACTGTTCGGCTATCTGATCGGCGACACGGTCCACCACTGGTTGGGTTGGATGGAACAAGCCTGTCTCATATTCGTGAGTCCAAATCGGCCGTTTGGTGGTCGCATCAAGCAGGCGAACCATGCCGATCCCCGCGTATTGGGTATTGAGGCTGCCCTCTAATCCAAAGAAACTTTCCATCCCAAAGTACCACCGTTGGAACCCGGCGACGCCTGTCAACAAGGCATCGGCCTGGTCGGGGCGATCCACGACCCTGAAGCGGCCTGACTGGGCCAGCTTGGTCGTAAGTTTCTCTTTGACGAGCGCGGAACCTTCCACAAGGTGAGGGTCTTCACCATGGGTCAGGTCCTCAATATAGATGGTGTGAACGGACGCCAAAGCGGGAAGGTCGCGCACGATGTCCCTCGGAATGCCGAACGTGCGATGACAGGCCACGAGCGAGCAGCAGAGGGCTACGAACGTCAGTGTTCTAAACAAGAGGCTCCTTCCCCGAAGGCCTTGAAGGTAAGGATCGTTACTGCGGAGCGTCATTGC
This sequence comes from Nitrospira sp., assembly GCA_024331095.1. Taxonomy (GTDB): domain Bacteria; phylum Nitrospirota; class Nitrospiria; order Nitrospirales; family Nitrospiraceae; genus Nitrospira_D. The sequence continues at coordinate 73,207 of JANDJE010000010.1, forward strand.
CATGACCAACTATTTTGTTGAAGATGTCAGAAGTTCATGTTCCGGGATTTGATTCTCAGACCAACCGTGGGTTTCACAACGTCGGCTTCCATTTTCGCAATCGCTCACGGCTCACCCTCCAGCGCGCAGGCGGTAGTCAAAACCGATAGATCACTCCCAGCGAGACGTTGGTGTTATGGTCATGGGTCTGGTGAAAATTCTGATTGCGATTGGATCGTTGAACCGTGAGGGTCAGGGCGGCATGGTCGGTCACCTGCAGGGAAAGACGGCCGCTTCCGATGAAGATGTTTTCATGCCCTCCAACCCGTTCGTCCTCAGGGTCGTTGGTGGTGAAATTGTTGCGTTCGTAATGGAAGTCCAGTTCAAGTTCCAAATGTTCCAAAAGGTCCATCTCGAGGCCGATGGACGCAAAATGATGAACGTATGAGACATCATCATGAAGCTCGATTGCATGGCGCCCTTCGGCACGACCCTGTTCATAGTGATAGCCCAAAATCACCCTCGCATGGTGGTTGACGTGATACAAGAGATGGGGCCCGATCCGCCACAAGAAGATGTCTCGATGGGCAAACGGGTCATTGAAGCGGCGAATCCCCACCCGCCCGAGCAAGTGAAGTTCCCAATGTTCGGAGAGACGCTGATCCAGTCGAACAGTGCCCAGATGGGAGGTGACACGCATGTCCTGGATGTTCGCTTCGGATCCGGGCAGTTCGGTCTGCCCGAGCAGTTGGTCGGGGGCGGTGAAGTACCGCAGTCTCAAGATCGTCTGGGATGTAAAACCGTGGATAGCTTCGAGATACATCGAACCT
>JANDJE010000096.1 GCA_024331095.1 Nitrospira sp.
ATCATCGTGGTGGTGGTGCGGGAGAAAGTGATGGGGCTGGTGGTGGATGCGGTCTCCGATGTGCTGACCATCGCCCGACAGGACATGCAACCGCCGCCGACCTTCGGCTCAAGAGTGGATGTGAGCTGTCTGAGCGGCATCGCCAAATCGGGAGACAAACTGGTGGCATTGTTGGATCTTGACCGGTTATTGGCGGATGGCTGAGGCAAACAACGCCTGCGAGCAGTGTCCAAAGAGCGCAATGTAGGGGATCGGACCGCCTGCAGAGCCTGAGGGACTCATACGGTCTCTTCAGCCTCGGTCGGCCGGCCCAATGGACGAGTAAGGAACGAGCAAAAAGGAGAAGGCCCATGTTGGGAACATGGTTGGGACTATCTACCGGAAATCTAAAACAGTATGGTCAAGCAGCCGATCGTGCACAGGCCCTGCTCGAGTTGGCGCCGGACGGGACGGTGGTGACGGCGAACGAGCGGTTCCTCGTGCTCACGGGTTATAGCCTCGATGACATCAAAGGCAAGCCCCATCGCCTCTTCTGTGACCAGGCGGAGGCGGAGAGTCCCGAGTATCAGACTCTGTGGGAACGGGTACGGAGCGGTGAGGCCGAATCCCGCATCACGAAATGGCTGGGCAAGGACGGTAAGGAACTTTGGCTGGCGGCGTCATTCGTTCCTCTTGGTGGAGGAGTCCCCAGCAACATCGTTGTGGTTGCGACCGACGTAACGGCGCTCTATACGGAACTGGCAACGGTCAAAGAAGAACTGGCCGTGCGCCAGGCCATCATGGACATCACGGGTGTCGTCTCGGAGGCGAATCTCAAGGGCGACATCGTTCACATCAACGACTACTTTTGCCGGCTGTCCAAGTACAGCCGGGAAGAACTCCTGGGCAAGCCCCACAACATCGTGCGGCATCCGGACATGCCCAAAGAGGTCTTTAGACAGATGTGGGCCACGATCGGGCGGGGGCAGATTTTCCGTGGCATCGTGAAGAACCGAGCCAAGGACGGGACGCCCTACTATGTGGATGCGGTCATTGCGCCGTTCGTCGATAAGAAGACGGGCAAGCCCAAGAAGTATCTCGGTGTCCGCTATGACATTACTCAATACGAGATTCAACGCCACAACATGCAAGGGCTCATGGATGCCATCAACCGGGTGTATGGGGTGGTCGAGTTTCAGTTGGATGGCACGATCCTGACGGCCAATGACAATTTCCTGAAAATGAGCGGCTACACGGTGGAGGAGCTCAAGGGCCAGTCTCATCGGCTGTTCTGCGGACCGGCCGGTGTCCAAAGCGCGATGGAAGAGGCGCTATGGGAGAAACTGGGCCGGGGCGAGTTCGAGGCTGGGGTCTATCAGCGGATAGGCAAGGGGGGCAAAGAATTTTGGGTGCAGGCGTCCTATAACCCGGTCAAGGACGAGATGGGGCGCACCTTCAAGGTTGTGCTGCTCGCGACGGACATCACGGGACAGCGACAGGCGCAAGCCGAGGTGGAACGATTGATCAAAGCGGCCGCCGACGGCCATCTGTCGGAGCGCATCACGCTGGAGCGCTTCGAAGGAGAAGCCAGAGAGCTGGCGGCCAATTTCAATCGGCTGCTCGACGCAGTCGCCACGCCGCTTCACGAAGTGCAGACGGTCATGACGGCGGTGGGGGCAGGCGATCTCACCAAGCACATGACCGGCGACTACCAGGGCGACTTTGCGGTGATCAAAACTAGTATCAACGTAGCGCTGGATCAGTTGACGCAGATGATCACCACGGTGCGGGAGGCGGTCGAATCGGTCCGGTCCGGCTCGGAGCAGATTTCCCAAGGCAGCGGCGATCTGGCGCAGCGGACGAGTGAGCAGGCGTCGGCGTTGGAGGAGACGTCGGCGTCGATGGAGGAGATGACGGCGACGGTGAAGCAGAACGCGGACAATGCGAAGCAGGCGGAGCAGTTGGCGCAGGCGGCGCGGGAGACGGCGGACAAGGGGGGAGCGGTGACGGAGCGGGCGGTGGCGGCGATGCAGGCGATCAGTCAGAGCAGCGCGCAGATTGCGGAGATCATCACGGTGATCGACGAGATTGCGTTTCAGACGAACCTGTTGGCGCTCAATGCGGCGGTGGAGGCGGCGCGGGCGGGGGAGCATGGGCGGGGGTTTGCGGTGGTGGCGGCGGAGGTGCGGAATTTGGCGCAGCGGTCGGCGACGGCGGCGAAGGAGATCAAGGGGTTGATCCAGGCGTCGCTCTCGCGGGTGACGGAGGGGAGCGAGTTGGTGAATCAAGCGGGGCGGACATTGGGGGAGATAGTGCAGGCGGTGAAGCGGGTGACGGACATTATGGGGGAGATCAGCGCGGCCAGTCAGGAGCAGGCGAGCGGGATCGATCAGGTGAACAAGGCGGTGATGGCGATGGACGACACCACCCAGCAAAATGCCGCCCTCGTCGAACAACTCACCAGCGCCAGCCAGTCGCTCAAGGCTCAGGCGCAGGAATTAAGGCGGCAGATTGGGATGTTCACATTCCAGGAGCGGGACATAAATGGGCGGGCGGCGAATCCTCTCGGTTCCGGAGCGGAAGGGAACCGGCAGTACCGGACTGCTGATCGAACCATCGCCGAAGGTCAAGAGCCGGCCGGTGTCGGGGCTCCGGCTCAAGGCGCCCGAGAATCGTTCCAGGACGACTTCGAGGAGTTTTAGGGGCGAGACACGTCAGGAATCGACGAGACGAACGGAAAGAACAAACGGAAGGAGGATGCCATGATTCAGAAAGAAGAAATCACCAAGGCGATCAGCGCCCATGGGTTATGGAAAACCCGCCTGTCCCAGGCCATTGCGACGGGCAAGACAGACGTGACGGTCGCCACGGTTCGCATGGACCACCAATGCGCGTTCGGGAAGTGGCTCTACGGTCCGACGTTGGATGCCAAAGACAAACTGTCTTCTCATTACAAGGAAGTCCTGAGGCTCCACGCGCAATTCCACGAGAAGGCCGCTCAGGTTTTGGAACTGGCGATGGCGGGCAAAAAACAGGAGGCGCAACAGTTGATGGCGCTCGATGGAGACTATGCCAAGGCGTCTTCACAATTGACGGCGGCCATGACGGCCTGGCTTAAGAGCCTGGCGGCCTAGCGCGGTTCCCGATTTAGTCCCGGCAAACGACCGGTCGCCGGTCAGAGGGTGTGGTGACGGAGTAAGGACTCGCTGGATAGCGCCATGACCTACTCGATTACAAAGGACGAGTTTCGCCAATTTCAGAAGCTGATCTACGACAAGAGCGGTATCGCGCTCAGCGACCAGAAGGAATCGCTGCTGGTCGCTCGCCTGATGAGGCGGCTCCGCGAGTTGGGCTTACAAACCTTTTCGCAGTACTACGAGCTGGTCATCAACGATCAGTCAGGTGATGAGTTTACGCGAATGCTGGATCTTGTCTCAACGA
>JANDJE010000097.1 GCA_024331095.1 Nitrospira sp.
CGGGAGCCCCATCGCGGCTCCGGTCGCGGCGAGACGAACATGACAGGCCAAGGCCAGTTCAAGCCCTCCGCCGAGGCAGAGGCCGTTGATCGCGGCCAAGACCGGTTTGTTCAACCGCTCGATCCGGTTGAAGAGGGCTTGCCCCCGTTCGGCGAACTCCACGCCACCATGAACAGTCGTCAAGCGAGCCAATTCGTTGAGATCCGCGCCGGCGCAGAAAAACCGACCGGTGCCGGTCACGATCACCGCTCGGACATAGTCGTCCTTTTCCACTTCGGCAAGAACTTGATCCAGTTCTCTCAACACGGAAAGATTGAGCACGTTGGCGGGAGGATTATGGAGCGTAATCCGGGCGATATGGCGCGTGACCGTCAGCAATTGATGGGGCATGATGACCTCCCCTTCTCCATCACAACAGCATCACACTGGACCGTCACGAATGGGACATGACAGCCAGCTGTTCACGGGCCCGCGCGAGTCGGTTCCCCCTCCAGGTCGTGGAGCCGTTGCTGTTCCGCAATCGCGGCGATCAATTCCGGAATGCCTTGGCCGGTCGTGGCCGTGACCTTGAGCACAGTCCGATGCCACTCCTTCAGTTCCCGCAGGGTCCGGTCCGCATCCGGATGATCACCTTTGTTGACGACGATGATCTGCGCCACCTCCAACAACCCGGCCTTCATCGCCTGGACCTCGTCGCCCAACCCTGGCGCGACGACCGCCACCACCGTCGGCACCACTGTAGTAATCTCAAGTTCTCCTTGTCCGACTCCCACCGTTTCGATCACGATCACATCGTAGCCGGCCGCCTCCAAGACCGACACCGCTTCACCTGTGACGGCCGCAAGCCCTCCGTGATGGCCCCTCGTCGCCAGGCTCCTGATATAGACCCCCTGATCAAGCGTATGCCGTTGCATCCTGATGCGATCTCCCAACAAGGCGCCGCCCGTCAGGGGACTGGTCATATCGACGGCCAATACCCCCACTTTGTGCCCCAGCCGGCGATAGGCGGCCACAAGCTGATCGACCACCGTACTCTTTCCTGCGCCAGGATAGCCGGTCACGCCAATGATGGCGGCACGGGGCGTATCGACCTCCAACAAGCGGAGCGCATCGTGTCCGTCCTGCTCTCCGCACTCAAGTAACGTGATCAACCTCGCTACCGCCCGAACCTGCCCCTGCCTCACCCGTTCGGCGAGCATTGATGCGGAATCGACCGGCTTGTTCGGCTTGTTCCGATAGATCCCGAAGCTCGTCATGGGGCCACCTCACAACGGACGTCACTGAGCAGCCCCTCGCGCAACACCCGCGACAATCGAGAAACGAGGGAATGGCCCATCACCGGTTCCAGCTTCAGGGCTGCAGCGACAACCGCTCGTTCATCCACTGTCACGGCAGCGCCGGCGGTCCTCAAGGCATAGGCGACGTCCTCGGTCGCCACGTTACCGGCCGCTCCCGGCGCAAAGGGACAACCGCCCAACCCTCCGGCGGAAGTGTCGAATGTGCGGAGACCATACTCCGCCCAGGCGGTCAACACATTGGCAATGCCAAGCCCATAGGTATCGTGGACATGGAGGGACAGCATCGCGGCCGGGATGTGCCGCAACAGCTCATCCAGCAATCGTTTGATATGCGTGGGAGCCGCCACCCCCATCGTTTCCCCCAACGAGAGTTCATCGATGCCCAGATCGAGCAGCCGCTTCGCTACGTCCAACACCTGGAAGGGAGGCACAGGCCCTTCGAACGGACAGTGCGTCACGGTCGAAATGTATCCCCGGACCATGACACCCCTTCGCTTTGCCGCCGAAACAATCGGCCTAAACCGCTGCATCGATTCGCCGATTGTGCAGTTGATGTTTCGTTGAGTGAACGTGTCGGACGCGGCAGTAAACAGCGCGATCTTGTCCACCTGCGATGCTTCCGCCCGTTCCCAGCCCCGCTCATTCGGCACCAGCGCCGAATAGAGGACCCCGAGGCGGCGATCGATCTTGGCGAAGACCTGGTCCGTGTCAGCCAGTTGAGGCACCGCGCGAGGCGAGACAAAGGAGCCGACTTCAATCTCCGCCACGCCGGACCGAGACAGGTCGTTCACGAAAGCCACCTTGTCCTCGATCGACAGCACCGTTGACTCATGCTGCAATCCGTCTCGTGGACCGACTTCCACGATTCTAATATCAGTCAGAGGAGACCGATTGTCTTTCGATTCGGTCATTGCTCGTTCAGCCATCCCTGCCTCGCATAAGCCTCGTTCGAGACCATGACACTTTTCGACGATTAGACCACCGCCGTGCTCGGCCAAACCGGCTTTCGCTTCTCGCAAAAGGCACGCATCCCTTCCCGTGCTTCCGGCGAGAGGCGAGCCTGCACATTGGTCTCCACAGCCAATTTCCATTGTTCGTTTTCTGAGAGGGTCCCCAACGTCCGCAACAGGGCCTTGGTTTCCCGGACAGCTCCTGGCGCCGACCAGTTGACCAGCTCCGCCACGCGATCGACACGGCCATCAAGAGCCGACGGCTCCACCACCTCATGGACGAGTCCTACTTCCTTCGCAATGGAGGCTGAAAAGGGCTCGCCGGTCAGTCCATAGCGGCGCAGAAAGGAGGAGCCAGTTTTGCGCAACACAAAGGGCGCAATCACCGCCGGGACCAAGCCCACCCGCACTTCGCCGAATGCCAACATTGCGTCGGCCCGCGCGACCACGATGTCGCAGGCGGCGATCAAGCCGATGCCTCCGCCAAAGGCCGACCCCTGGATCCTGCCGATCACGGGACAGGGACAGGCGTCGATAGCCCGCAACAGTTCCAGTAATGACTCCGCATCCTTCCGAGCCTCTACCATCGTCACAGTTTCCGATCCCATCCAATGGAGATCGGCACCGGCACAGAAGACGGAGCCGGCTCCCGTGAGAATCACACCGCGCACAGAACGAGTCCTCCCGATTTCGACGAACGCCCGGTGCAGCTCATCGACCATCAGACGATCAAACGCATTGCGCCGTGCCGGCCGATTGAGGGTGACACGTAGGAGCTCGCTGTTCGGGTCGAGGGCCTCGATGAGGATCGTTCGCTGCTGCTCCATGAGCTCTTCCCTGATCTGTACCCTGATCAACACTCACATCCGAAAGACGGGGGGACGGGATCTCCGTGCCGGCGCCGTCATCACGATGTCCAAGCAGAATCCAAGCACCTTTCTGGTTTCAACCGGATCGATGATGCCATCATCCCAGAGCCGCGCGGTGCTAAAGTACGGGTCTCCCTCTTCCTCGTATTGAGCCACGGTCGCGTCATAGATCGCGCGCACTTCTTCTTGAGACAACGTCGCTCCCTCCCTGGCCCGTTGCTGTTGTTTGATCGTCACCAGCACCTGGGCC
>JANDJE010000098.1 GCA_024331095.1 Nitrospira sp.
ACACCTGCGCGTCCGCCTCTATTGGGCCCTCATCCTGAACAGTGGCATCATCATGGCCGAGTTCATCGGCGGCTGGGTGCTGAATAGCATCGGCTTAATGAGCGACGCCGGGCACAATTTCGTCGACCAAGGGGCCCTGTTCCTAGCTCTCTATGCCCATCTCATCACCACCCACCCGCCCAATGAGAACAAAACCTTCGGGTATCACCGAGCCGGTGTCATTGCCGCCTTTCTCAATGCATTCATTCTGCTCCTGACGGCCCTCGGAATCGCGCTGTTCGCCATCAAACGATTGTGGCAGCCGGTTCCAGTTGATGGAGGGTGGATCATGGGTGTTGCGGCGGCCAGCTTCGCCGCTAATCTCGCCATCGCGTTATTGCTTCGGCGAGGAGCCCAGGATGACTTGAACATCCGGGGCGCCTTTTGGCACATGTTGGCGGACGCCTGGGTCTCCCTCGGCGTAGTTGTAAGTGGCGGCCTGATCCTGTTGACGGGGTGGTCCATCCTGGATCCGCTCGTCAGTCTCATTGTCGTCGTCGTCATTGTGAAAGGGGCCTGGCCAATTTTCAAAGAATCATGGGAGGTCCTGCTTGAGTCCACGCCGCCCAGCATCAGCCCTTCCGCAATTGCGGCGACGATCGAATCGATTCCCGGCGTTAGGAACGTCCATGATCTCCATGTATGGGCAGTGGAGCCGCGACTGATCATGTTGACCTGTCACGTGCAGGTCGACGGCGACGATACCGTGTTGACCAACGGCCTATTGCAGACAATCCGAGGGCGCGTCGCGTCGGACTTCGGCATCCGCCATCTCACCGTCCAATTAGAGACCCAGTGTTGTCATTCGGAGGCGGTCCATTGCGACCTTCGCCGACTAGCCGAGCACCACCCAGCCGAACCGCTCTCCCCTCGTCATTGAGCACCGTTCGTGAGTACTGTTCGAACGTTTCAACTGCGTTTATAGGTTTCGCCAATCAACCGAGCGACCTCCGATGGGAGAGCCCATGCTCTCCCATCGGAAATGCCTCGCGCTTCGTATATCAGCCCGTTATCTGGTTCTGAGATAGGCGTCGCGAGCGGCGACGCCCCGATCCGTGTGATCGGTGAACAAGCCGTCGATCCCGGCCCTCAAGAACACAAGCATTTCTCCCACCCCATCGCCCAACGCCGTAGGATCGCCGGATGACCGGAGGTTCATCGGAAGAAAGGCATTCTCGGAACGAAACGTATAAGGATGGACCACCAGCCCCACAGCATGGGCATCCTGGACGAACCGCGTGACACGAGAAGGATCGAGATGGCCTGCCGAATCAAGAGGCAGAATGAACCGTTTTTCCGGACCGACTCCTTGGGCATAGGTGGCGATCTGAGCCAACCCGGCCGGCGTCGCCATCTGTTCGTAGGTCAACGAGCCCCCGCCCGCTTCCACGTCGTAGGGCTTGCCCTCGATCCATAGCAATTGGACCAGCGGAATCTTGGTCATCCTGCTGAGCTTGCGAAGATTGTTGATTTCGAACGACTGGATAAAGATTCGTTGATTTCTCCCCTCATAGCCGTTTTTGCGCAGGATCTTGACCAGCGGCTCTTCGAACGGCAGCCCCAATCGCTCGAAATAGGTGGGATGTTTCGTTTCGATATAGATGCCGATCCGGCGATTCAGGAGCTTCTCATAAGCCTGGACCAGGTCGATGATCTCTTGCAACGTTGGAATCTCGAACTGACCATCGAACCGGGCATTGGCCGGCCTCACGCTCGGAATCCGCTCAACGGCGCGGAGCGTCTTGATCTCCGCTAACGTGAAATCCTCGCTGAACCACCCGGTGACTTCCGTACCATCCACCGTCTTGGTAGTCTTGCGTCGGGCAAATTCCGGCCTGCGCGACACGTCCGTGGTGAGATCCAGCACATTGTCATGGCGAGCGATCAGATGCCCGTCTTTGGTCATGACAAGATCGGGCTCGACAAAATCCGCTCCTTGCAGAATCGATATCGCGTAGGCCGCCAACGTGTGCTCGGGAACGTAGCCGCTCGCCCCTCGATGCGCGATCACAATGGGCTCCTGTTGGCGATCAAACATCCATCGTTCCCCTCGTTCGGCCCCCACGTCTCCTCCGTTGATCATCGTCAGCCCGACGACCATGATCGAGAACGCCATTGTCCTCAAGACCCTGTGCATCTCGCCCTCCTTTCGTTGCAACCGGTGAGAGTGTTGACGCCGCCCCTGCGGCGCGTCGCGAATTCAGGATGGGCTCAGTCTTTTTCCCAAGGATCAGAAAGTCATCAGAACGGTGTAACATTCAAACCAGGGCACCCGCGGCGGCGGATGACATGCTTTCAGTTGATGCCCGACGCCGGTACAATGAAGCGGTCAACACCAGAGGACGATGGTTCCGACTCCTGTTCCCTTCTATATGCTCTGCGGCTCGCTCGGCGCGGGAAAGACGACGCTCCTGATGCGGCTCCTGGAATATTGGAAGGCGCAAGGGCGAAAAACCGGCGTCCTCATGAACGAGGCGGGGGAAATCAGCATCGACGGCCCCCGCGCCGGTACCCTGGCCGAGCAGGTGATGAACCTGGCGGGCGGCTGTGTCTGTTGCGACACGAAGGACGATCTCTCGTGGGGCATCGCCGAGCTGGTGCGCTCGTATAGATCGGACGTGTTGATCCTCGAATGTTCAGGGCTCGCCGATCCGGCGGAGGTGATCGATGCAGTCACTGACCTCTATACGGCGCGGTTGGCTTCCCTTGAACGGGTGATCGCGCTGCTTCATCCGGTCTCAACGGAGTCCAGCCACTCCGCCGCCTACGTCGCGACCCAGGCCATTCGGTGCGCAGATGAGCTGATCCTCAACAAACAAGACCTGTATGTGCCTGGCCACTGGGAGCAATTTCGTGCGTCGATTGTGGAAAAGAACCCCTTCGCCCGCCTTTGGGAAACTTCCCATGCAAGGCTCGACGTAGCAACATTGCTCAACACCAGGCCAATCCTTGATTCTCGGGTTTCCCCTCCACGCCACACCACAACGAACGTTTTGTTCGACACCACCCCTCCTTCCTCCATACAACGCGCGGCTTACCATCCCATCGCCACAACCATTCGCTTGCCCGGTCCCTTGAATCAGGAACGGTTCGTTGCATGGCTTCACAATCTTCCCCCCGGCCTCGAACGGGCCAAAGGATTTTTTCGATTCACCGGCAAGCCTGAGTTACAGGAGTTTCAATATGCGCCACCGGGCAAGCCGACTGTTTCTCCAGTGATGTTGTTGGATGAGCCAGACCCCGCCATTGTTCTCATCGGAAGGGACTACGACGTGGAGGCCTTATCACATGCGCTGTTGAACTGTGTTGAGACCGCTTCAACGTGAT
>JANDJE010000099.1 GCA_024331095.1 Nitrospira sp.
AAGTTGCACTGATGTCGGTCTGTGTGACTCGCCCCCTGCTCTCGGAGGTCTGTCAAGCCAGCCATTTTAGCAGAGGGCCCCAATGTCGTAATTGTGTAATGTGTTCTCCATTGTCTCTGCGCGCTTTTCTTCCCCGACGGGATGAATCGAGGCCTCTCGCAGCGAGGCGATACACACCCCAAGGCCCGTGGTATCATGCAAAGAGATCGTAGGGGTGATCGATTCAACACAACCCATGTTTAGACCGGTTCCACCTGCCACAGTCTGGCGTAAGATTCCATCTCGCTCCATCGCCATCGTGGTGTTTATTTTGGCCCTCGTGGTGTCGGTGATGCTCCTGTTCGCACTGGAACGGGAAAAATTGCTGGTGGAGGGCTTGATGCAAGGGGGAACTCTTCCCACGGAAGTGCCGCTCGCTCTCTGGCGGTCTCGCCGCGATATCATGCTGGTGGCCGGGCTGGTGTTTTTGGTCAGCGCGATTGCCATCGGGGCCATCATCACGTTCCTCTACTACGACAGTGCCCGACGCACGCTGGAGGAAGTGAAGGGACTGGCCCGTAATATTCTGCGGAGCATTCCCACGGGAATTCTGACCATCAACCACAGCGGAATCATCACGGCGGTGAACCCTGCCGCAGAGCAGATCTTGAGCCGTACCTCGTCCGAATTGCTCGGTCAACGCTATGACATCGTATTTGCCGAGGGAGACCCCGTCCGATTGATCCTCGATGAGGCGGTGAAGGAGAGCCGGCATGTCGCCCGAAAAGACGTCTTCTATGAACATGGCGACCAGCCGGCGCGGATCGTTCGCATGAATACCACCGAACTGAGCGGGGATGACGACAAACCGGCCGGTGTGTTGCTTCAGGCTCATGATGTGACCGAGTGGCTGGCCTTGGAACGGCGGGTGCAAGCGGCCGAAAAGCTGGCGGCGTTACACACGTTGTCGGCCGGGGTCGCCCATGAGCTTCGCAATCCGCTGAGCGCCGTCGATCTGAATTTGCATTTGTTGGAGGAAGGACTGAAGGAACGAGGGGTGCTGGCCGGACAGGACGTTCGATATCTGCACATCCTCAATGCAGAGTGCCGGCGTCTGTCAGCCATCCTCGATAATTTCATGAAACTAGCCCGCCCCGGATCGATTCCGCTTCATGAGGTGGATGTCAAGGTATTGATCGACCATGCGGCGGCCCTCATGAAATTCGAGGCGGAGGAGCGCAAGATCCGGTTGGAACAAAGTGTAGAGCCGGACTTGCCGCTGGTGCTGGGTGACGAGACGCAGATCACCCAGGTTCTCGTCAACATCATCGTCAATGCCTTTCATGCCATGCCGAACGGAGGCCTCTGTCAGATCGCGGCGGCCAAGCGGGAAGCCGATGGGCGTGCGTGGCTCGAAATCGCCGTGAGAGATAATGGGGTCGGCATCACAAAAGATCAGATGCCGCACCTGTTCGAGCCGTTCTATACGACCAAAACAGGCGGGACAGGGCTGGGGCTCGCCATTGCATACCGCATCGTACAGGATCATGGCGGCACGATTCGGATATCGAGCGCATCGGGGAGTGGAACATCGGTCGTGATGCGATTGCCTGCTGCGGGCGGGCGACTGCGGGAAGGAGGAGTCACGCCGTGACGTCGACCGCACGTATTCTCGTCGTGGACGACGAAGTCAACATCCGCAACGCGCTCTCGACGCTTTTGGAGAAGAGAGGATATGACGCCAAGGGAATCGGGACGGCGGAGGAGGCGTTCCGCCATTTGGAGGAAACGCCGGCGGATTTGGTGATCACCGACGTTCGGATGCCCGGCATGGACGGCATAGAGTTTCTGCGCCGTCTCAAAGATAAGTGGCCGTCAACCGAGGTCGTGATCATGACCGCGTTCGGGTCAATTGATGCGGCGGTCGAGGCCATGCGTCTCGGCGCTTACGACTATCTGACGAAGCCGGTCGATCGCGAACGGTTTCCCATGGTCGTGGAGAAGGCGCTTGAGCGCCACGCCCTCGTATCCGAAAACAAACAACTCCGGGATCGATTGGAAACGCGGTGTCGTTTCGATCAGTTGATTGGGAAAAGCGAGAGCATGCAGCGGATCTATGGTCTGGTGGAGATGGTGGCGGACAGCGACGTCACTGTCTTGCTGACCGGTGAAAGCGGCACCGGCAAGGAGGTTGTCGCTCGAGCCATTCATCATAAAAGTCCGCGGGCCGATCATCCCTTTGTCACCGTCAATTGCGGCGCCTTACCGGACGATCTCTTTGAAAGTGAGTTGTTCGGCTACGAAAAAGGCGCGTTTACCGGCGCGGTCGCGACCAAAATCGGGCGATTCGAACTGGCGCACAAGGGGACGTTGTTGCTGGATGAGATCGGCGAACTGTCTCTTAAATCTCAGGTGGATTTCCTGCGGGTGCTGGAAACCAAGGAGTTTCGTCGCCTGGGCGGCACGAGAGTCGTCAGGGTGGACGCCCGTATCATCGCCGCGACCAACCGCAATTTGGAAGAGGCCGTCAAGCAGGGCGAGTTCCGCGAGGATCTCTTTTATCGGTTGAACGTGGTGCCGATCAAATTGCCGCCTTTGCGCGAGCGTGCGGAGGATATTCCTCTCCTGATCGAGACGTTCTTGCCGGAATTTTGCGCGCAACACAATCGGGCGCCCAAGGCTATCGCACTGGAAGCGATGCGGTTGTTGCGACTCTACTCTTGGCCGGGGAATATTCGGCAACTGCGTAATCTGCTCGAGCGCCTGGTCATCACCGTCCGTGAGTCAACCATCGGGCCCGAACACTTGCCGGAGGAAATTCAAGCCAGCCGGGAAGACGTCCGAACCATGGTCGTGACGCTGGGGACTTCCTTGGAGGAGATCGAAAAGGAAGTCATCCGCCGCACCCTCGCGGAAGTGACGAATCACCGGGAAAAGGCCGCCAAACTCCTCGGGATCAGCCTGCGAGCGCTTCAATATAAGATCAAAGAATATGGAATCCGTGAATAGCAAGTGGCAAGTTTCCACTGGTGGTTTGCACAATGAAAAGCCGGTTCGTCATCCGCAGACCGAGTGCAAATTTTGCACTGGCGAGTCGTCTTCTTATAGTAGGATGGACAGTCTTGTTTTCATGACGATGCTGAGGAATTTATGATCAGGAGTTGGACCGCCGGGTGCAGATCTTGCGGGTCACCATGTTGGTCTGTGAATCTGGCGCGGATTTCATCGAGATGCTGCCGCCC
>JANDJE010000100.1 GCA_024331095.1 Nitrospira sp.
GCCATAGGCCGCAAAGGGCCGATCGCGGCGGAGATCATAATCAATCCCTGACGCTCGCCCGACAACCCCGACCACCGCGTGGTCCCGAGCTGTCCGGGTAGTCAGCACACCGGTCGTTTCCAATCGATCAATGAGGGAGGAATTCGCAGCGATAATGGATTCCAACTCCGAAAAATCCTCCTCCAGGCGGTTTAGTTCCTGGGGAATTTCCGTCAAGTGATCCGGTGTGAGATCAAGGGTCACCCCCCCGACTCGATTGACACCGCGCAGAAACCGTGAACCGCTCAAGCGATCATTCAGTTGCATCACCTGTTCCTTGAGACGCCCGCAATGGGCGTGCGGCAACGAATAGGCCGTGTCGTTGCAGATCGCCCCCACATCGCCCAGATGGTTGTGAAGCCGCTCCAGTTCAAGGAAGAGACTTCGCAGAAAGCGCCCCCGTCTTGGCACCTCCACCCCCATCAGCGTTTCAACTGCCTGGCAATAGGCAAGACTGTGCCCGACCGCCGTATCACCAGAGACCCGCTCGGCCAGAGGCACAGCATCCATCAAGGTCCGTTGTTCGAAGAGTTTCTCGACGCCGCGATGTTTCCAGAAATGCCGCAGTTCCAGTTGCATGATGGGCTCGCCGGCCACGGAAAAGCGGAAATGACCAGGCTCAATGATCCCCGCATGGATGGGCCCAACAGGAACCTCGAACACCCCTTCTCCTTCGATATGGAGAAAACTGTATTCCCCCTGTTGCCGGTCGAGAACCTTGTCCCAAGGGAACCGTTTCTGAAGCGGATGGGTCCCCTTGGGCCAGTGTTCATGGCGGACCAGGCGGCGGAGATCGGGGTGTCCTATCGGAATCAACCCAAACATGTCGCGGATCTCACGCTCGTACCATTGCGCCGCATGAAGATGCGGCGTGATGGAGGGGAAGAGCCGATCATCCCCCTCCAGCTCGATGGACAGCACCATCCACTGGCGAGCATTGTCCAGCGCAAAGAGATAATGGAGACTTGTTCCTTCCCGCATTGGTCGATCATCGACCGCCCACAGGAGCGCCAACCGACTCTGCCACTTCTGGTGATGCAGATACTGGGCGACCGCCGGGAGCGTTTCTTTCTGCACGAGGAATCGGGCAAAGCCCCCATCTCCCCCTTCGATCTGAACAAGGGATGGAAACGCTGCTTTGAGCTTCTCAACGTAGGATTCTGGACCGGCCATCACCACTGCCTCTCTAGCGCAGCAAGAGAAGGTTCGTCGCCCGCCCCAGCAACTCACGCAGGGGAGGCGGGAGCACAAAGCCAAACCCCACCAACGCAGCAATCAGAAGAACTATCGGCACATGCCCCGCCGTCCAGGCCTCTCCCCGTACAATGTCTTGTTGCGGCGTTCCCCACACCATCACCGTCACCCGATAGATCAGACCGCCGAACGCCAACACGGCCGAAAGCAAAAAGACCGTCACCAGCCCCATTCGGCCATTCTCAGCGGCCAAAGGGGCTGGGAGAGCCGCCGCGCCGTTTTCTCCTCCTGATACTGTAAGGGCGGTAACGATCGACGTCTCGCTGGCAAATAGCGCGCCGGGGGGAAGCGCGGACAAGGCCAGGCCCGCAAACAACAGGGCCATGGCCGTCCACGGCTGAGCGACCATCACGCCCTGGACCTGACTGATGTCCACCGTCCGAAAGCGGCGATGGACATTGCCCGCGGCAAAAAACGCGACCGATTTGGCGAACGCATGATTGAGCAGATGAAACAACCCACCGAACGTTCCCACTGTTCCTCCGATGCCGAACCCGATCATGGCGATCCCCATATGTTCGATGCTGGAATAGGCGAACAAGCGTTTGTAGTTGCGTTGGACGAGGATGAACAACGCGGCCGTCACAAACGAGGCAAAGCCCAGCAGCAACAGGAGATTGCCGCTGAAGGATGCAGGGACGGCATGATCGACGATCATTTTGATCCGAAGAATCGCATAGACCGCCACCACTTCGAGCACGCCGGCCAGCATGGCCACCACCGGAGCCGGCGCCTCCGTATAGGCATCCGGCAACCATGTGTGCATCGGCACGAGCCCCACTTTGGTGCCGTAGCCCACCAGGATGAAGATGAACGCCAGTTTTAATACGTGCTGATTCAACTGGCCCGCCACTGGAAACAGCTCCGTGACGTTCAACGCTTTGCCCACATCGCTCAACACGTGGAGCGAGGAATAATAGACCAGCACGACACCAAACAAGGCGAGCGAGATCCCCACCGAGCATAGAATCAAATACTTCCAACCGGCCTCCAGCGACTCTCGCCTGCGCCAGAAGGCGATGAGAAACGTGGTGGCGAGCGTCGTCGCCTCAACGGCCACCCATTGCACCCCGATGCTGTTCGCCGTCGTCGCCAGCACCATCGCGAGTAAAAACATGTGGAACAGGAAAAAGAACAGATTGAGTCGATTCGGCGCGATCACTCCGCGGGCGACCTGTTCGTCCAGGTATGAGCGCATGTAGAGCGAACAGGCCAGTCCCACTGTGCCGATGATGAACAGTACAAACACGGACAAGGCATCAAAATACATCGACGTCCCAAGCACCGTCAGCGGACCGTCATCGAGGACCATGCGGGTGATCAGGAGTTCCGCGAGGACCAGTAGGCCCATGCTGGTCAGATTGATCACATGCAGCAGAGAAGGCCCGCGAACAGCCAGGCTCAGCCCCCCCGCCAACAACGGGGCGACCACCAACACCGCCGCCGCAACCACCACCAACCAGTCCGTCATTCCTTCAATCCCGTCAGATGACTCGTATCGACACTGTCAAAAGCGTCCTGGAGGCGGTTCGTGTAGATCCCCGCAATCAGCACCGCCACCAGCACGTCGAAGAACACGCCGAGCTCCACGACGAACGGCATGCCGTGGGTGGCGGCCGTCGCTCCCAAAAAGAGCCCGTTTTCCACGACCAAGAACCCGACCAATTGCATCACGGCCTTTTGC
>JANDJE010000101.1 GCA_024331095.1 Nitrospira sp.
CCGACGGACCTTGGCCTCCGTTGTCATCATCGAGGCCAAGGCGTCCAAGGCTGCTTCCGCGCGCGACTCTTGGATAAATCCCACAATGGCATTCACGAGGACGACGCCGAAGATCACGCCGGCGTCCACCCACTCGCCCAACAGCAGCGTGACGACCGTCGCCGCCAGCAGGACGTAAATCAGCGGGTGATGGAACTGAAACAAAAACCGGATCAACGGCCCATGGCGCCGAAACTTGGGCAACACATTGGGGCCAAACCGCGCGAGCCTCGTCGCCGCTTCGTTCGACGTCAATCCCTTGCCGACGTCGGTCTCCAGCAGGAGCACGACCTCGTGCGCCGGCAGGTGATGGTGAGATGTCATGCGGCTACCTCATTCGTTCATTTCAAATCAGGTCCCGTCTTGCACCATAGACAACGCCTCCGGCGAACACAACCCGAATGATCGACTGCTTGGACGCCGTCGATGTGACCATGGGGTGAAAGAGATCACGGCGCCGAGCCTGGAAACTCGCGCTCCGCCGACTGCGCAAGGATCGCCTCCAGATGGCGAATACGCTCTCCCTGCGATTCGACGGTCTCCTCCAGACGGCGGAGTTCTCTAGCTCGCCTGACTCGCGGCCCCAGAGACGCGATGAATGTCAGAACGGCGCCGACCGTGGCCGAGCCGAGGATGACCAATACCAACGATGTCTCATACTCCCACGTGAGAAACCGGACGTGGACCGCCGCGGTGTTTTGCAACGCAAACAGGGCGATGAAGATCGCGAACAGCAGGGCCACCAACAACGTCGGCATCGTCTTGTCCTCCTCCTTGTCCCCCTCGGCAACCGATCCCAGCCACCGTCTTTCCGATCCACTTCGATCAGCCTTCGATTCGGCGAAGGCGTCTGAGCAACGCCCAGCCGATCGATCCCGCCACGGTCGACGCCGCCAGAATGCCGACTTTCGCCGGTGCATCGAGCGGCGTCTTCCCGAAAGCCAATCCTTCAATGAACAGCGACATCGTGAAGCCGATCCCGGCCAGAAACCCGACCCCTGCGAGGTGGCGCCAGGTCAAGTCCGACGGCAGCGTCGCGATTCCCGCGCGAATCGCCGACCAGGAGGCCAACACGATTCCGGCCGGTTTGCCGATAACCAAACCGGCCATGATCCCCAGCGCAACCGGATGTCCCAACGTGCTCAGGGGATCTCCCTCCAACGACACGCCCGCATTGGCCAGCGCGAACAGCGGGAGGACCACGGCTGTCACCCAGGGATGGAGCCCCTGTTCCAATCGTTGCAGGGGCGTGCCGGCCTCTCCAGCCGCCTCGCGCAGCCGGGAGACGATCTGGTGCCCCGCTTGGTTCGCCAGTGGAGAACCGCTCGGTCCCATCGCCGCTTGAAATTTTTCGAGCAACCGGCGGCTCTTGGCGACAAACTCTTCACCGGATAGGGCCGTGCGCGCCGGAATGGTAAACGCCGCGAGCACGCCGGCGATGGTCGGATGAACACCGGACAAGAGAAACGCCAGCCACAGTCCGCCGATCCCCAACAGTCCATACACAAGAGGATGCCGGATGCCCAGCACGTTCGCGCCGACCAATGCCGCCAAACATCCGCCCCCCGCCACCAAACTCCCCCACGAAATCGTTGACGTGTAGAAGAAGGCGATGATCAGGACCGCGCACAAATCGTCGGCAATGGCGAGCGCTACGAGAAAGACCTTCAACGAGAGCGGCACCCCCTTGCCGAGCAGGGAGAGGATGCCCAATGAAAAGGCGATATCCGTGGCCATGGGAATACCCCATCCCTTTGCACCGTCCGTCCCCGCGTTGAACGAGGCATAAAGCACCGCCGGAAGAACCGACCCGCCCAACGCGGCGGCGAGAGGCAGCGAGGCTTGGCGCAGCGAGGACAGTTCTCCGACCAGCACCTCGCGCTTGATTTCCAAGCCGATGACGAAAAAAAACATGGCCATCAGCCCGTCGTTGATCCAGAGAACCAGCGGTTCGGTGAGCACGAAGTCCCCGACCCCCACCGTCACCGGCAGCCGCCGAAAGGCGGCATAGCTCTCCGACCATGGCGAGTTGGCCCAGACAAGGGCAATAACCGTGGAAATCAGCAGGAGGATGCCCCCCGCCGACTCGGCATGGATGAACTTTTGAAAGGGCTCCATCACCGGTTGAATCAGCGGAGCAGCCCCCTGGTTGTTAGACGAACGATCCATGCCTTGCCTTTGGAAGTCCTCTGCTTTTCGCCTCGCCTTGTCCTGTCTCCCCTTGGCCCTCACAGGCCGAGGTGAGATCTGATGGCAGTTACAATCTGACCTGGCGACTCGTCGATAGAAACCACGAGCGCATCGTCTGGCTCTTCCAACGTGTCAAACTGACTGGCCAAGAGATTCTTGTGCATAAAGTGATCGGTTCGACCGGCCAGGCGTCGTGCGATCAGATCGGCACTGCCCTTGAGGTAGACGGATCGAACCACCTCTTCCCATCCTTGCACCAAACGACGCCGATAGGCCGCTTTGAGCGCCGAGCAGGCCAAGACCGTGGGCCTGCCTTGTGCCACCCACGAGGCGATGGCCGAGCGGAGGTCATTCAGCCACGGCCATCGATCTTCATCGGTCAGCGGAATCCCCTTGGCCAACTTGTCGCGATTGTCGGCGGAGTGAAAGTCATCCGCATCGGCAAAGTGCCATCTGATCTGCTCCGCCAGCAACCGGCCGATCGTTGTTTTCCCGGAACCAGAGACACCCATGACGAGGATGACGAGGAAGGAAGATGACGGCTTCCTATTCATCACCGTCTCGCAACACCGGTCCGTCCCATGTCTTGCGCTCACCGCCCGCCGCTTCGCTTCATTCGTGTATTCCGTTTCGCGCCCGCTTCTCGTCGGCTTTGGGCGCAATCTCCCAGCAGCCTCGTGACCAGCGCCGTCCATCCGGTCTGGTGACTCGCTCCACATCCCCTTCCCGTATCACCATCGAAGT
>JANDJE010000102.1 GCA_024331095.1 Nitrospira sp.
GATACAGTCAGGCCCACCATCAAGAGGACACCCGCTAGTCCTCGCCACGGTTGTCTCATCGGTTGCATCGTCCTTCCCTCCCTGTTGAACTGTCGCGGCATCACGGAGCCTCATAGCCGGCTCCCCTTCCTAAGAGCGTTTTCGATCATATTGGATTCAACCATGGAGTTGCGATTCCGGTGCCGCGGAGATCACTCTCATGCTTCCCATTAAACGACTGTGAAACACAACGCAGGAAGATGAGCAAGCCAAGAGGAGTGTGAAGGGGGCATCTGAAGGAAGAGAGGCCTGTGGCGCAGGAATACTCAGCCCTCGTGAGTCTCCTGGGGAAAAACGCACCAGCAGAAGAAGTGGTGGTGCGCCGACCTCGTGCCCCTTCAGCAACCAGACAAGGGACAACTCCCGATTCCCCTGCCCCCTTTCAGGAGCCGGCTGCTTACTGATGGTCGTGCTTCCCGAGTAGTTCCGTCAAGGCTTTGAGAATTTCGGCCGGGCGGGGCGGACAGCCGGGAATTCGGACATCGACCGGCACATGTCGATCGACAGGGCCGGTCACGGCATAGCTGCCTTTGAACAGGCCGCAGGTGATCGCGCAATCACCCAATGCGATGACGATCTTGGGGTCCGGTGTTTGTTTGTACGCGTCCTTCAAGGCCCGTTCCATATTGACCGTGACCGGACCGGTCACCACGAGCGCATCCGCATGGCGCGGCGAGGCGGCGATACGGATGCCAAACCGCTCCGCATCATAGACCGGGTTCATGAGCGCGTTCATTTCCATCTCGCACGCATTGCAGGAGCCGGTATCCACTTCCCGGATCACCAACGATTGCCGGAAGGGCTTGGCTTTTCCCGCCGCAGCCGGATCGATCGATCCTTGAAGAGCCGCCGATTGGGGATAGCGCCCGGTGACCACACCTGTTTTTAAGCTTTTCTTGATGATCCTGAGCACGGTTTCCTCCTGCAGATCGTTCTAGAGATCATGGCTAGAGATCGTTGCCGGCATAGGACAGATTGAAGCTCTTGTTGATCAGCGGAAAGTCCGGAATGATGTTCCCCACCACCGCCCACTGGATCGCGGGCCAGTTCACAAACGATGGATCGCGAACCTTGCACCGATGGATGGTTCCGTTCTCTCCCGCCATGACCATGTACAGAATTTCCCCTCGCCACCCTTCCACAGCCGAGAGCGCCCATTCGCCGGCCTTGGGGGTCTTGGGGACCTTGGAATCGAGACCGGGTTCGGCCGCGATCGACCCAGCCGGCATCGTTGCGCAGAGTTGTGCGACCAATCGGATGGACTCATGAATCTCATCCATCCGCACCCGCATTCTCGCCCGCACATCGCCATAGTGGTACGTCGCGACCTTGACCGCCAGCTCATCATAGGCGGCAAAGGGACGATCGCGGCGGAGATCGTAATCGAGCCCCGACGCTCGCCCGACAACGCCGACCGCCGCATGGTCCCGCGCCGTCCGGGCAGTCAGCACACCGGTCGTTTCCAATCGATCAATAAGGGAAGAGTTGGCAGCGATAATGGATTCCAACTCCGAAAAATCCTGCTCAAGACGACCTAGTTCTTTGGGAATGTCGGTCAAGTGATTCGGCGTGAGATCAATGGTCACGCCGCCGACTCGGTTGACGCCGCGCAGAAACCGTGAACCGCTCAATCGATCATTGAGTTGCATGACCTGTTCCTTAAGGCGACCACAATGGGCATGGGGTAGCGAATAGGCCGTGTCGTTGCAGATCGCGCCCACATCGCCCAGATGGTTGTGAAGCCGCTCCAGCTCAAGGAAGAGACTCCGCAAGAAACGACCGCGGCGCGGCACCTCAAGCCCCATCAGCGTTTCAACCGCCTGGCAATAGGCGAGGCTGTGCCCGACCGTCGTATCGCCGGAGACCCGTTCGGCCAGCGGCACAGCATCCATCAAGGTCCGTTGTTCGAAGAGTTTCTCGACGCCGCGATGTTTCCAGAAATGCCGCAGTTCCAGTTGCATGATGGGCTCGCCGGCCACGGAGAAGCGGAAATGACCCGGCTCGATGATCCCCGCATGAATGGGCCCAACGGGAACCTCGAACACCCCTTCTCCTTCGATATGGAGAAAACTGTATTCCCCCTGTTGCCGGTCGAGAACCTTGTCCCAAGGAAAGCGTTTCTGAAGCGGATGGGTCCCCTTGGGCCACTGTTCATGACGGACCAAGCGGCGGAGATCGGGATGTCCGGTCGGAATCAACCCAAACATGTCGCGGATCTCACGCTCATACCATTGCGCCGCATGAAGATGCGGCGTGATGGAGGGGAAGAGCCGATCATCCCCCTCCAGCTCGATGGACAGCACCACCCACTGGCGAGCGTTGTCCAGCGCAAACAGGTAATGGAGGCTTGCTCCTTCCCGCATCGGTCGATCATCGACCGCCCATAGGAGCGCCAACCGGCCATGCCATCTCGGGTGGTGGTGCAGGTACTGGGCGACAGCCGGTAGCGATTCTTTCTGCACGAGGAACCGAATGAGGCCCCCCGCTCCTCCCTCAATCCGGGCAAGGAAGGGGAACTCGGCTTTGAGCGTCTCACTGTAGGATTCTTGGTCGGCCATCGCCTTTCACCATTGCCCTAGCGCAGCAAGAGAAGGTTCGTGGCTCGCCCCAGCAACTCGCGCAGTGGAGGCGGGAGCGTAGAACCAAACCCTACCAATGCAGCAATCAGAAGAACCATCGGCACATGCCCCGCCGTCCAGGCCTCTCCTCGTACAATGTCTTGTTGCGGCGTTCCCCACACCATCACCGTCACCCGATAGATCAGCCCGCCGAACGCCAACACGGCCGAAAGCAAAAAGACCACCACCAGCCCCATTCGGCCATTCTCAGCGGCCAAAGAGGCTGGGAGAGCCGCCGCGCCGTTTTCTCCTCCTGAT
>JANDJE010000011.1 GCA_024331095.1 Nitrospira sp.
CATTGAGATGGGAGCGGCGGCCGATGGCAACCTGTGCGACGAAAGGCATCAAGTTGTTGGGGATGCCGCGAGGATCTTCACCGATCAAGCCGCTCTCATGAGCGCCGACCGGGTTGAAATAACGGAGGATCGCGATGCGCCAGGCTCCATCCCCACGCTGAAGGTCTCGCAACATGTGTTCGATGGTGAGTTTGGTCTGGCCGTAGGGATTGGTGGCGGAGAGAGGATGATCTTCCGTCAGCGGTAATCGCTGGGGATTGCCGTACACGGTTGCCGAGGAGCTAAACACCAGCGTCTTGACGCCGACCGTGTTCATCGCCTCCAGCAGGCGAAGGGAGCCTGCGACGTTGTTGTCGTAGTAAGCGAGCGGGCGCTCGACCGATTCCCCTACTGCCTTAAGCCCGGCGAAGTGAATGACCGCCTGGGCGCCGCTTTCTCGCAGGGCGGTCACGAGGGCATCTTGAATGCGGATATCACCGTGGATCGCACGCAGCGACTTTCCTGTGATTCGTTGTATCCGTTTCAGCGCTTCTGGGTGGCTATTGCTGAAGTTGTCAAACACGGTCACGTCGTAGCCGGCCCTGAGCAGTTCGACGCAGGTGTGTGAGCCAATGTAGCCAGCGCCGCCGGTGACCAGAATCATGTTTGTCCTCCGGGTGGCTTGAGAAGTCGTTCTCGCTCCGTGCCGATGAGGGTAACAGATCCATCATGAGCGTCAAGGAAAGGAAAAGAGACGCCCTGTGTGCTACCACCCATTAAGAAACCCACTTTGCCGCCAGGCCTCATACACCACGACCGCTACGGCATTGGCCAGATTGAGGCTGCGGCTTTCCGGGAGCATCGGCAGTCGCAACCGCTGTTCTTCCGGAAACGACTCGAGCAACCTGGCCGGCAACCCGCGCGTTTCGGGACCGAACAGAAAGACGTCTCCTTCGACATAAATGATTTGGTCGTAACGTTGCCTCCCTTTTGTCGAGAGGGCGAATATGCGGCGATCCTTGAAACGGTCCGCACATTCGGTCCAACTGCCGTGGATAGTGAGGGCGGCGAATTCATGGTAATCCAATCCGGCTCGCACCAACTGTTTGTGCTCAAGAGAAAAACCCAGTGGTTTCACGAGGTGCAGCCTTGCCCCGGTGTTGGCGCACAGGCGAATGATGTTGCCGGTGTTGGGCGGGATCTCGGGTTGATAGAGAATGACGTCGAACACGGTCGGGAACGCAATGGTTCGTTGAGAAATGTTCCGCACTATACCATGAAAGCCGGGAAAGCCGGGCGTCGTCGGGTCGTTTTCTGTGAACCGCGAGAATCGTCTGGCCGGCGTCGGACAGGTTTCTTCGCCGAGGTTCATTTCGCTCCGTCCTGCTTCTTGGTATAGTGAATTCCAACCGATCGCTCGGTGAGTGGAGAATCGGTTTGTTTCCGAAGGGAGATGATGAGAAACGGAAAATTGCCCTTGTGCCGGACAGTCGGCGGGGTCATCTTCCTGCTCGCGCTGATCGCCGCACGGGCATGGGCACAGGACTCCATCGGATCGTCGGAAGAGCAGACGGCTCGAGACGCCAAAGCGGCTTGGGATGGCGGGGCGGTGCTCCCCGCGCTCGAATTGCTGGACCAAGGCATTGACGCGAATCCTCGCTCGCTTGTGCTCCATAAGCTGCGGGGCGACATTCTTGCTGCCTTTCGAGGCCCCCAAGAAGCGGTTCGCGAGTATGATGTGGTGTTGGCCGACGATCCCGCCTCGCTCTCGACTCGCTGGGCCAAGTGGAGCGTCCTCGTGTGGTGGGGGCGGGCGGAAGAGGCGATCAAGGAATTGCGCCATATCGCTCTGATCGACGGCCAAAATCCGCTGGCGCATCTGAGGCTGGCACAAGAACTGCGGAAGGTCGATCGGTTGGAAGAGTCGATTGAGTCCTATCGAGCGGCGGTGGAACTTGTGCCGGAGTTGTTGGATTGGCGATTAGCCTTGGCGCGGGCGCGCTTCGACGTGCTGGATTATTCAGGCGCGGAAGCCGAGCTTCGTTTCGTGCTGGAACGGGCGCCGTCCGGCTCCCTCTTGGAGTTGACCGCTCGGAATCAGTTGGCTCAACTTTATGAATCGATGGATCGCGGTCGGCGATTCACGCCCGTGCTGACCCCTGGGGCGACGGCCGAGCAATTGAAAGAATGGGCCGCCATTCGGGCGGAGGCCTGGAAACTGTTCGTGGCGGGCCGTTATCGGGAAGCGGAGCCTATCTATCGGAAGATGCTGACCCTCAATCCTCGTGATGCTCTGGCGACGCATCAGTTGGGGATCACGCTCATGCAACTCGGACAATGTGAGGAAGCGCTCGCCGTATTCGGGAATTTGTTCAGCCTCGATCTCAGCGAGGAAGATTATGCCGATGCGACGTTCCGCATGGGGCAATGTCTGGTGAAATTGGAGCGCTGGGAGGAGGCGTTCGTCCATTTTCACATGCTGTATGATGCGGCGGTCGAATTCGAGGCGGCGAATAAAGACGCGGCTCTTCCTGCGGGCATGCGGGTGCTTTCCAAAGAAAAGCTCGCCAAATGGCTCGATACGGTGCGCCCGCATGTTCCGGACGCCGTGAGACATGAGCTCGAATCGGAAAAATCCGACACAACAGTGAGTGATCGGGGCGATGCGGAGTCGTCGGAAGAAACGCGCTATGCGGAGGCCGCTCGGCAAGTGCAACCGCAGAACGTATTGGACGCGGGTGTCTCTCTCATGGGGCGTGATGCCGATTTCAGTTGGTTTCGGTTCGTCATCCCCGCGGGAAAGGTCGTGCGCGATGATTTTCCGACCGGGGCGCATGATTTTATTCCATTGAATCCCGGCGATACGTTTCCGACGACCCAACCGGAGATTTACTTGGTCTTCGGACTGGTATCGGCCTCGTACGACGCCGTGCCGCTTGCCGCCCAGTGTTTTATGGAATCCGACGGACAACGCGAGGGGCGACGGGTCGTGGCTCAGGACCGAGTGATGACCGCGACCAACGATCAGTCTGGTTATTTCATGTTGACCCGTCCTGCAACCGGGTGGATGCCCGGTCTGTATCGCTGCGGCCTTTTTGCCGGAGAGCGAGCCAATGCCTATACGCTGGTCGATGAAGTCCGATTCCGGATCGTCGATCGGTCCCAGCCGTGACGGTTTTTCTGCGGCATCAATAAGAAGTACGTCGGTAAGACCGACGAGGATTAAGAGCGGCAAGACTCCGGCATTACGGTGCGTTCTCCGCACGTTATCGTCATAGGGGCCACGTGGAACGACCTGTGTGCTTCCGGTGTTTTGGGGAAAACGGTTGAACGGATTGCGGGGGTGTGTGCGACGAGATGAGAGGGGATTATGACCGAAGTCGAGCCGGGCTGATAAGAGCCCGCAAGATGTCTCGCCAGGTCAAGATCCCTTTCAGATGTCGGTCGTCCGAAGTGATGGGGAGACAGGAGACGTTTTTCTCCAGCATCAGCGCGGCGGCAGTCTCGATCGATGTCGTCGTCCGCACGGTGACGGGGTTGCGCGTCATGATGTGATGGGCGCGTTTGTTAAGGGTGGCTCGATCACGATCCGTTTCAGACAGGGTGCCGATGTTCGGGCTGATGGCTTTCAAGAGGTCGCGGTCGGAAATGATGCCGACGAGTTCGCCCCGTTCAACAACCAACAGGTGATGGAAATGATGCTCCTGAAAAAGGCGCCGGATCGTTGCGAGAGAGTCGTCCATGGTGACAGTGACGACATGAGCGGACATGACGGCGCCAGCGGTCAGTTCGGTGGAGGGGAATTGCACGGTCGGCTCCATGGCAGTCGTGTCCGATTATCGGTGGGACGGAGTGAATTCTTGAGCGGTTCCCGTGGGAACTGAGATGAGCGTCTGATTTTGACGTGGGAAGCCAACGGGAGTGCGCCGGAAGAGATCCTCACATGTGGAAGATCTCTTCCGGCCGTATCAAGGCAGGGAGAAGTCGGCTTGTCGGCTCCTCGCCCGCTCTCTTATTTGACGATGATCTCAACCCGTCGGTTTTGAGCACGTCCCGCTTCAGTGTTGTTTGAGGCGACCGGTTGAGTGTCGGCGTGACCGGCCGTCGTCACGGAGGTCAGTCCTCCTTCCGCCAGCGCCCTAGCCGCGCTTGCAGCCCGAGCTTCTGACAGTTCTTGGTTTGATGCGAATTTCTTCTTTAAGGTGCTCCGGAGCGGCCTATTGTCCGTGTGCCCTTCAACGGATACCGAATACTCCGGGTAGTCTTTCAATACCTCGCCGACCTTCTTGAGCACTTCGACGCCACCAGGCTTGAGTTGGTCTTGGCCGGAGTCAAACAGGTAATGGGATGCCAGATTGATCAGCAGCCGTTCGCTGTTGAGATCGATCGAGATGTCACCCTTTGCAATTTGCGGCCTGAGCGCTCTGACGAGCCCTTGTCGTGCCCTTTCGAGTTTGGCGGCTGGGGGAGGTGCGACTTGCGCGGCACGCGCCTCGGCCAGTTGCCGCTCAAGATCCGCGATCCGCTGGTTGGCCGCCGCCAATTCCGCCGCCAGCCGGTCCCTGTCGCTTTGGACGGAGGCGAGCTGATTTGCCAGCCGCTCGCGCTCGCCGCTGCCGGAA
Organism: Nitrospira sp.; assembly: GCA_024331095.1. Lineage (GTDB taxonomy): Bacteria > Nitrospirota > Nitrospiria > Nitrospirales > Nitrospiraceae > Nitrospira_D. The sequence goes on from JANDJE010000011.1 coordinate 4,602, forward strand.
CGAAGCGCCGCGAGTTCCCGATCTCGGTCGGCCAATTGTCGTTCCAGTTCGCTTACTCGACTGCTCAATGTGCCGTTTTGACGCCGCGCTGCTTCTAGCTCATCGGCCAGTCGTTGCCGCTCTCGTTCAAGAGAGGCCAGACGGGCGGCTGTTTCATCGACGGCCGCCGCTTTCACGGTGGGCGGGCATCCGCCCTCTTGGACGTATCCGTACCACCGGTCAATGCAAACGGTCGGTTGCTTGATATAAGAAGAACAACCGATGAGAGTCACCAAACCCATGGCCACAAGTCCGGCATGGCGTTTCTTCATAACAACCTCCTTGTTTGTGTCAGGCTTGACGCGCGGTGCGATCGACAACTCGGCCGATCCGATCCAGTGGTCATTGTAAGCCGGATTGACGGCTCTTGAGCAAGTCTCGGATTTCCATCAATAACTTTTCCTCGTTGGTCGGTTCCGGTGGAGCGGGTGGAGGCGGAGGAGGGGCCTCGCGCTTAAATCGGTTGATCTGTTTGACCACCATGAAAATTGCGAACGCGATGATCAAAAAGTCGAAGACGCTTTGTAAAAAGACTCCGTAGTTGAGGGTGGGAGCCCCGGCGGCTTTGGCCGCCACCAGCGAGGGATAGGACGTATCGGAGAGGTTGATGAAGAGGCTTGAGAAATCGACCTTGCCAAGAATCAAGCCCAACGGGGGCATCAGCACGTCGCTGACAAGCGACGACACGATTTTGCCGAACGCGCCTCCCATGATGACACCGATCGCCATATCGAGCACGTTGCCTCTCATCGCGAATTCTTTGAACTCTTTCAACATGGCGTTCCTCCTTGAAAACAGGGTTCTGTGCACTATATCCGCCGTTATCGTTTGCGGGTGGTGTCAAAACTATATCCCAAGGTGAACAGATACAGCTGATCGGTGTCGGTCGTCCCGGCGGGCGGCCGATTGTTGTAGCGCGTGGTCACCTGAAAGCCGCTGGCCAGGCCCGCGACGATTTTCAAACGGATGCCATTGTCCATGGTGAGGAAAAAATCCGATGCGTTCTCAATGGATGGAAAAATCTCATTGTAGTGATAGAGCGTGACCCGGCCGTCGAAGAGCGGCCAGTCCAATTTCATGGAGACGCGGGCTCGGAAACTTGATTGATCGGCGGCGGTTCGGAAATCCTCGTTGAAATATGACAAGCCGGCCTCCGTGTAGAATGTCATGTCCTTCAAAAGCCCGCCGTAGTCTCCGTGGTCGATCCATTGAAATCCTGGGCCGCTGGAGATGGCCGTCCTGAGCTTCAAATCTTGAAACCGATCGTTTTCGAAGTAGGCCGAGGCGAACCAGAACAGCCGCTTCGTGATAAAAAAGTCCAGCTTGATGGTCCCCCGTGCGTTGCGCGTGATAAGCACGCCGTCGTTGTCGCCGTACACGTAACGGCCCAGCATGGTCAATCGGAGTTGTTCGCTGCGGGCGACGAGGTCGCCGACGACGCTGACGTTGCGAAGACGACTGTTGCCCGTGGCTTGCGAGAATCCGGCGTTCAAGCTCCCGATGTACACGACGGGCGGCTGAGCCAGCGGATTGATGGATTCGATGGAAGACAACGGAACGGTCATCGATCCTTGAAGGGGATCCGCCTGGATATTGATGGTCCGATCCAGGCCGGCTGTGGCAGTGCCGTTGAGAATCGTCCCTTCTTTGAGATGGAAGGGGATCGGATGGGTGACTTCTAAGGCGGCCACATCATCCCACTTGATTTTTATCATGTTGTCGGCACTCGACGCCGACTTGATGGAGAGAACCCCGCCGGTCATTTCGATGATTTCGCCATAAAGACGACCGCCGTCTTTCAAGGTGACGACATCCGGTCTCGACGGGATGGGAACGGGCGATTGGGCGAACGAAAAGTCGGGCGTTCTGCATGTGGCGACCAGACAGAGCGCCATCAAACTCTTCCATAGTATGGAAGTCACCGATTTCTCCCCTTATCAATGATTCACCGGCGCCGAGCGGCTGGATGTCTTGTTGGGCGAGTCGATAGATCATTTCCCTAAATTCGTTAGCTTTTCATAATTTCACTTAGTATAGGGAGAGATCTCCTGGGTGGCAATTGGAAAAGTGCCAACTGGGCGGGATCGCTGGGAGAAGAGAATCCGCGTTCAACGAGAAATGATTCTCGGCGTTTGAAGGCGCCGGAGACTCTCGGCCCAAAGAGTATCCGGGTCATGATCGAAAATGATGTTGGCGTCCGGCGGCAAGGTCGCCCACGCTCCCTGGCGTAGTTCGAACGCCAGTTGTCCCGGCGCCCAACCGGCTGTTCCCGCGAAGACTCGAAAGGCCTCCGTCGGCTTGGGTTGCGTCACCAAGCGCTCCAGGAGTTCCAACGAGCCGCCCACGTAGATTCCGTCGAATACCCGCTGCACATCGGGGAGAGGCTCCGTCAAACGGACCAGCATCGTCATGCGGTTTGGGGACACAGGTCCGCCGATGAACAGCGGATAGCCGGTCTCTTTAATCGCGGCAAGGTCCGGCAATGCCTGGGACAGGGGAATGTCGGAGGGGCGGTTCAGTATGAAACCGACCGTTCCTTGAGGACCGTGTTCGACAAGCAGGACGACCGTGCAACGGAAGTTGGGATCGTCCATCAAGGGATGCGCCACCAAGAGGACTCCCTCGGCGGGCGGAACTTGAAGGGGATCGAGTTCCGCTAAGGATTCAGAAAGGCTTGGGAAAAAGAGCATGATGCCGGCCAGGCAACTTGCTGCGATTCCTTGCCCGATCAGCCGTCGGCGCATTCGGTACCAGGATTCTGATATGAATGATTCCGAGAAGGCCGGCTTTAGGTCACGGCATCAGTGACACTTCAAGGTCCTGGCGTGACCGTGAAAAAGCCGACAAACTCACAAGCAGTGTAGAGCCGATCATGAGCGTTCATCGGTCATGAGGCCGCCGGTTGCCGGTCGTCTACTTCGATGGTGAACCCCAGGTCTTCGATCATCTTCCAGACTTCCGGTGCCGGCGCCCCAGGAGTAGTCAAGTAGCCGTTGACGAAGAGAGAGTCGGCCGGATACAGCGCCAACGGTTGGAGGCTGCGAAGGTTGTGCTCCCGCCCCCCGGCGATTCGGATCTCGGTTCTCGGATGGAGGAAACGGAACAGACACAGCACCTTCAGGCAGCGTTGCGGAGTTAAGTAATCGGAGTCCGCCATCGGCGTTCCCGATACCGGGTTGAGCATGTTCAGAGGGATCGAATCCGGCTTCACGTCGCGGAGCGCCATGGCCAGCTCGATCACGTCGTCGTCTTGTTCGCCCATCCCGACGATGCCGCCGGAGCAGATTTCCAAGCCGGCCGCGCGCGCGTTTCTGATCGTGGCCAAGCGGTCTTGGAACGTGTGGGTCGTGCAAATGGAGGGATGATACGCTTCGCTGGTGTTCAAATTGTGATTCACCCGATCCACTCCCGCTTCCTTGAGCCGTTTGGCCTGCGCTTCGCTCAGCAGGCCGAGGGAACAGCAAATTTGAATGGGAATCTCCTGTTTGATGGACCGGACGGCGCCGGCGATCTCTTCGATTTCCCGATCCAGCGGGCTTCGGCCGCTGATGACGATGCAGTAACGTTGAGCCTTTGAAGCGGAAGCCCGCCGCGCGCCCTCGATCATCCGAGACCGCGGCAACAAATTATATCGCTCGATCGGAGCGGTGGAAACGGACGATTGCGAGCAGTAGTGACAATCCTCTTGGCAGGCGCCGCTTTTGGCGTTTTGCAGCATCTGAAGACGGACGGTCCGACCGAAATATTTCGATCGAACGACGAACGCGGCGTGCAGCAAGGCCAAGAGATCATCATCCGGCGCGTTCAACACGGCGCGCGATTCGTTCATGGTCAACGGTTGGTCGCGAAGGGCTTTCTCTGCGAGTTGCGAATAGGTGGTCATTGCTGCGGCCTCTTGTCAGGTGGTTCCGGATTGTTCGACGCGAATCGTTTCTCCGTTGCTCATCGGCAACCGGCCTGTTGCCAAGGAACAGGCCGGTTGCGGGACCCTACACGGTTTCAAACGGCGACGCAATGCCTTGATAAGGAATGGTGCGAACAAGCGGGCTTCCTTCCCCTTCCGAATGGGAGACGGGTTGACCGGCCTCGAGCCAGGGAAGGGCGGTGAGCGTATTCCATCGGGCGCACCCCCGGCAGCGCCCAGACCATTCCGCAGACTCTTGTCTGCACTGGGTGCAAATGTAGGGAACGACGACGCGCTTTTTGAAACCGAGCGCTTTCTTCAACTCGACGATGGCCTGCTCGAATTGCTGCTTGCGCAAGAAGAGATTGGCCATGATCTTGTGATAGTCGAGCAGGTAATCTTGAGGACCTTCGATTGTCGAAAGGACTTCGAAGGCTTCATCCACCATTTCAAGCCTGTAATAGAGCTTGCCCAAGTAGAATTGCAGCACGGGATCCTGCGGATTGTGCTGTAAGGCCTCCTGATAGACGCGAATGATTTCTCCGGGTTCCCCTTGATCGAGAAACAGTTCTTCGAGCCGGTGAAGGATGATCATGCTTCGCGTCCTGGCATAGACCTTCTTGAAGATTTCGACGGCTTCCTTAGTCTTGCCTTCGTGGATCAAAATTTCACCCAGCCCGATATATGCGGGGAGAAAGGCGCGGTCCTTCTTGATGGCGCCTCGAAAATAGCGGCGGGCTTTGTCCGGATGTCCGCGCTCCAGCAGTTGACGCCCGACTTCATACATGCAACCGACCAGCAATTCCGCTTCCGCCCGTTTTTCCTGGGCCGGCAGAGACGCCTTGAGCAAGCGGTGTTGAATTTCGAGCGCCTCGCTCCACCGTTCCAAGCGGATATTGAGGTCACGTTTGCGGATCAGCGCCATCAAATTGTCCGACTCGATTTTTAGGATTTTGTCGAAAGCCTGAAGCGCCTCTTCATATCGCTTGGCGCACTCCAGATCCGTGCCTAATTCGAGCAGAATTTCGATGTTCCGGTCGTCGACCCGATGGGCGTGTTGATGAAGCCGAATGGCTTCGGAGAAATTGCGCTCGGATCGGTAGATGTTTCCGAGCCATAGAAGCGAATCGACGCGGTTGGGATCGATGGCGAGGGCCTTTTCAAACAGCGAGATCGCCTCCATCGTGCGTTTGGACATCAAGGCATGGGTGCCGTCCCGATGCAACACGTCCACCTTTTCCTTGCGACGGATCTGTCGGTTGCTGCGCCAGTTGACGATGGCGTGGGCCGTCTGTTGGAGGCCGACCAGAAAGGCGACGAAGACCGAGCCGGCTGCCATGGAAATCAAGACCAGGTTGACGGGGCTGAGGTCGAATTCGGTCGTGGGGCTTGTATGAATCGTCACCGCGCCGGGATTCAGTTCGCGGAAATAACTATAGACGAAAATACCGGCGCTGATCAAAAAGATCGTGATCAACAGTCTGAGCATGACTAAACCGACTTGCGGGCGGCTGCTTTTCGAGTCGCGACACGCCGTTGAGGCCCTTCAGGGGCAATCTTTGAGTCCGAGTCCTGGGGAATCGGCACCGACTTCGCGTCGCTCCAAAGCCGCTCGAGGGCATAGTGAGTTCGGGCGTCCTGCCTAAACACATGGGCGACCACGTCGCCGAAGTCGATCAAAACCCATTGTCCCGTCGTTGTGCCTTCGATGCTCAACGCTCGACGCCCCAGACGGGAGATGTTTTCATCGATATGGTCGGCAATGGCGCGGGTTTGCCGATCCGAGTCCGCCGAGCCGATGACCAAGTAATCGGCGACGGACGTCAACGGGGCGACATGCAGCACCTGGACATCGACGGCCTTCTTGTCGAGCATCGCCTTTCCGATGGCGAGTGCGACGGCCTTAGATGTTTGTGCGATCGCGATCCTCCTGATACAAGCGATGCCGAAGTATATAAGATTCAACGGGGGGCGGCAACAGATTTGCCAGAGTGTCACCGTTTCCGACCCGCCGCCGAATGTCGGACGCCGAAATGGGGCAGAGCGGGATCGGAAGACAGATCACGCCTCGGCATGACGCACTTGAGATGTCCAGTCGAGGCAGGACTCCCGTGTCAAGCTTGGCCAACATATCGGGATCGAGGTTCGGTAGCAAGGGAACGCTCGCGAGGTGACGGTACGATTGTCCCGGTCGAGGCACGACGACGAATCGGCACGCTTGCAGCAATTCCAAAGGAGCTCTCCAATGGTGGATGTCGAGAAAGGCGTCGAGCCCGATGATGAAATAGAGATCCGTCGCCGGGCCGAACCGCCGTTCGAGGGTTCGGACGGTATCAATGGAATAGGATTTTCCTTTGCGTCGGATTTCGATATCGGAGAGATCGAACGACGGCGTTCCGGCAATGGCAAGCTTGACCATTTCATAGCGATCCGTTGCGGGCGCCAGCGATCCGTTCCGTTTGTGGGGCGGATCGCCGGCCGGAATAAAGAGCACTCGGTCGAGTCCCAGCCTGTCTCGGACTTCGCTTGCAACGGCCAAGTGGCCGTTGTGAATGGGATTGAAACTGCCGCCGAAGAGTCCCAGCTTGAACGGCGAGGGGTGTGAGGCGGGAGGAGAAGCGCTCATGACCGAACGGCGGCGCGTGCGACTTCTAAAAAACGACCAGGTTGTCTCTGTGGATCACTTCTTCGTATTCCTGCGGTCCGATTCGCTCATGAATGTCCACCGTCTTAAGGCCTTTCATGCGATCCAACAGGTCCGAGGAAAAATTCACCAGGCCTTTGGCGAATTCTTTCCCGCCGGGATCCAGGCAAGCGACCGGATCGCCCGCCTCAAAATCGCCGATCACCTCGACGATGCCGGAAGCCAGGAGACTTTTTCCCCGCTTGACCAAGGCCTCGACCGCTCCTTGATCCACCCGCACGCGCCCGCGGGGACGCAGCGTAAAGGCGATCCAATGTTTGCGGCTCTTCATTCGCCGTTCCCGCGCCAAGAAGAGACTGCCGCCGGGATTCCCGGCCAGCACGCTTGAAAGGAGTCCGGGCCGTTCGCCGTTGATGATCAACGTGGGCACGCCGTACTCGCCGACCTTCTTGGCGGCGCGGACCTTGGTCGCCATCCCTCCGGTTCCCTCAAAGGTGCTCGAGGCGCCGGCCCGTCGTTCGATGTCTTCCGTGATTTCCGGAATGGTCGAAATCAGCGTCGCGGCCGGGTTCTTTCTTGGATCTTCCGTATAAAGGCCGTCGACATCGGATAAAATGACGAGCAACTCCGCGTCCACCAAGTGAGCGACCTCGCTCGCCAACGTATCGTTGTCACCGACTCGAATTTCATCAACGGCCACGGTGTCGTTCTCGTTGATGATCGGAAGGACTCCGAATCCGATCAGGGCCGCGAGGGTATGGCGGGCGTTTAAGAATCGACGGCGATCGGCCAGATCTTGATGGGTCAGGAGAATTTGCGCGACTTGAATGCCGCTCCGTTCGAACGCTTTTTCGTAGGCCCACATCAGGCGGCTCTGTCCGACGGCCGCGGCGGCTTGTTTGACCGGAAGGCTTCTCGGATATTCCTTCAACCGCAGTTTCTTGATGCCGGACACGATCGCTCCCGATGAGACGACCAGCACTTCGCGGCCGCCTGTTCGTAAAACCGCCAGCTCCTCGGCAAGTCGCTCGATTTGATCGAGACGCAAGCCGGTGGCGCGGGAAGCGATCAGACTGCTCCCGATCTTGACGACGATGCGTTTGGCTTTCGTTAAGATTTCGTCTCGCATGGCTGGCTTCTGATGTGGTCCACTTGCGCGCCGACGAAGGCGATCAGGTCGTCGAGACCTTCTCTCGTGGCGGACGAAACGGGAAAACACCGAAGGCGACGATGCTTGCAATAGTCCCGGAGTCGTGCGAGTCGATCCGACGTTCCGCCGATGTCGATCTTCGTCGCGACGACGGCGAAGGGGCGGTCGATCAACATGTGATCGTACGCCGCGAGCTCGCGCCTCAGGGTCTCGAAGCCGGCGATCGGCTCAACGGGCGTCCACTCCGAAACGTCGATCAGGTGAAGCAAAAAAGCCGTGCGTTCGATATGGCGAAGAAATTGAAGCCCCAGCCCCTTTCCATCGTGAGCTCCTTCGATCAAGCCGGGAATATCGGCGACGACGAAGCTGCGATCGGCTCCCCAGCGCACGACGCCCAAATGGGGAGTCAATGTGGTGAACGGATACTCGGCGATTTTGGGGCGCGCTGACGAAACGGCCGCAATGAGCGTCGATTTTCCCGCGTTGGGAAAGCCGACCAGGCCGACGTCCGCGAGCAGCTTCAGCTCGAGCCGAAGCGTTCGCTCTTCGCCGTCCGTTCCTGGGGTCCACCGGGTCGGGGCCCGATTGGTCGAGGTGGCGAAATGACAATTGCCGAGCCCCCCTCGCCCGCCTTTGGCGATCACGACCGTTTCTCCGTCGGTGACGAGGTCGGCCAGCACATCGCCCGTCGCGGCGTCGTACACGACGGTGCCGACGGGGAGTGTCACGATGACATCGGCCCCCGACCGGCCGGTGCATTTAGAGCTTCCGCCGGCTCGTCCGTCTTCAGCCTGGTAGTGCTTTTGATAACGGAGATCCAGCAGAGTCGTGAGACGATGCGACGCCGTTAAGACGACGTTGCCGCCATTGCCGCCGTCACCTCCGTCCGGGCCGCCGCGGGGCACGTACATCTCGCGGCGGAAACTGCAAACGCCGTCTCCTCCTCGTCCGGCGCGAACGGTAATGACCGCCTCATCGACGAACATGGTGTGCCTGTATCGGGTTGAATGTATCGCGGCGTGCCATAGGCTGGAGTATACCCGACCTGCTATCGCCGGTGGAAAGGGACGTTCAGGGTATCGGGCGATTGAGATCAGGATGCGTGAAAGGCGGGAGGGTCAAGATTCAGCGGGGAGCGGATACACGCTGACCTTCCGTCTGCCGCGGCCGCCTTCGAATTTCACCGTTCCGGTGATCCGGGCGAACAACGTATGGTCTCGTCCGATATCGACGTTGAAGCCGGGGAAAAACTTCGTGCCTCGTTGGCGGACAATGATGCTCCCCGCCGTCACGGTTTCACCGCCATACGCCTTGACGCCCAGATACTGCGGATTGCTGTCCCGACCATTCCGCGACGAACCGCCGCCTTTATTGGTTGCCATGGGCAGTCCCTTCTGTAGCCGTTAGTTTGTCGTGATGTCTTTGATAAGAAGCTTCGTAAAATGTTGCCGATGACCGCGGGTCCGGCGATAGTTTTTCCGGCGTTTCTTCTTAAAGACGGTAATGGATCTCGTCCGGCCTTGTCGCAAGATTTCAGCCGTGACCTTCGCGCCCTGCACAAGCGGTTGCCCGATAATAGGACCGGCATCTCCGTGAACCAAGTGCACGCGGTCCAATTCGACTGTGCCGCCGACGTCACCGGGCAGTTTTTCAACCTGAATCGTGGACCCGGCTTCGACTCGATACTGTTTTCCACCCGTTTCAATGATTGCGTACATGCTTCATGTCTCCTTAAGCGGAGCGACTTTGATACCATGCGTTTTTATATGATGTCAAGTAAGCCGGTTTTCGGTACGCCTTGCTCGATGTGAGCGAGGCTGAGTCATTTTACCCCCTCTTCAGAAGGGATAGAAAGGTGGAGTGGAAAGGAGTATTTTGCCGTCAGTTCTTCAGTGGTCAGTGGGAAAGTTAAAGAGAAGGGCGGTTCCTTCAGGAGACGACGGTATGCCTTCAACCCGGTTTGTGATTCGCGCGTACCAGCGCATTCCTGTCCGTTGCAACTTCTACTATATGGGCGAGGAGTTTCTCGGCAAGGGAACGGTGACGAATTTATCTCGAATCGGATTTCGAGCGCTCGGCGATCATCTGGTGATGCCGGGGATGGAACTCGTCGCTCGGTTGTCTCTTCCCGACCGCGTCGGTTCGGTGGACGTCGGGCTTGTTTTGGTTCGATGGGTGCGTGGACACTGGTTCGGGGCGAAAATGATCAGACTGAATCCGGGGGCCAAGGAGCGGATCGGAACGTTTCTCGACACTTGCGTTCGGCCGTCTTGTCTGTCGCCTTGAATCGGTTTTCTATCCGAATCAGAAGCAAAGCCGTGTCCTGTCTGCAAAGAGGAAGACAGGGGCGGTTGCTTGACGCATGGTCGGCCTCGCGTTATAGTTCGCGCGCGCCAAACGGGATCGGGATCGCGGAATCGAAACCGTCATCGCACACAGGAGTCGCATTTTCATGTTGGAGCCCAGTGAAAAAATCTGGATGGACGGCAAGTTCGTCGCGTGGGATCAGGCCACTACGCATGTCTTGACCCATTCGCTGCATTACGGCTTGGCGGCGTTTGAAGGAATCCGCTGCTATAAGGGCCGGGCCGGATCGGCTATTTTCAGGCTGCAGGAGCACGTCGATCGGTTGTTTGACTCCGCTCATATCGGCATGATGGCGATTCCCTATGACAGAAAGCAAATCGCCGATGCCATCCTTGAAACCGTTCGCATCAATCGTCTGGATGCTTGCTACATTCGCCCGTTGGTCTATATCGGCTATGGAGCGATGGGGGTTCATCCCGGCGATAATCCGATTCGCGTCGCCATCGCGGCGTGGAAATGGGGGGCCTATTTGGGAGAGGACGCTTTGGCGAACGGCATCCGCGCCTGTGTGTCTTCCTTTACCCGTCATCATGTCAACGTGTCCATGACGAAGGGGAAAATAGCCGGCTATTACGTCAATTCGATCATGGCGAAACGGGAAGCTAAAGCCGCCGGCTATGATGAAGCGATCTTGCTCGATGCCGAGGGATACGTTTCGGAGGGAACGGGAGAAAACGTCTTCATCGTCCGGAGAGGAAAGTTGAAAACCACTCCTCTGACGTCGGTGCTTGAAGGCATCACCAGAAATTCGGTGATCGAATTGGCCAGGGAGCGAGGGCTTGTCGTGGAGGAAGAGCGATTTACGCGGGATGAAATGTATATTGCGGACGAGGTCTTCGTGACCGGCACGGCGGCGGAACTGACACCGGTTTGTGAAATCGATCGTCGCGCGATCGGAAGCCGCAAACCGGGGCCGATCACTCAAATGCTCCAGAAGACGTTCTTTTCCATCGTGCGGGGCGAAAATCCTGCCTACGCCTCGTGGTTGACGCCTGTCTAGATTGGTAAAAGGCTTCTGCTTGCAAAGGGAATCCTACTCATCATTCGACAGCCTGTGGTTGCTGTGGGGATCCTCGGAGGGCATCGCCTCTTACTGATCCTAAAACGCAAGAGTTTTAGAGGATTGCGGGTTGTTTCCGGTTCTTAAGGCGAGATCAATGTTGTTCGCCGGGCGAGCCGTTGCCATCCGTAGAGGGGGACTCGGTTGCCGGCTGAGTCGGCGTGGAAGAGGCCGGGGACTCGCTCTTTTTGTTCAGATCAATGACGGTCGAGGAAAAGTTCCGTTCTTTGGCCAAAATCGCCAGGCTGAGCGACGTCAGCATGAACACCGCCGCGACGACGACGGTCAGCTTGCTGAGAAAATTGGCGGGGCCTCGACTTCCAAAGACGGTTTGGCTGGATCCTCCGAACGCCGCCCCGATCTCCGCGCCCTTTCCGGACTGAAGCAGGATGGCTCCGATCATGAGGAACGAAATGAACACATGAAGGATGATGATGAGTGTGTATAGCATTTATCCTCGATCCGCGATCGCTTGGGCAACGGCGCCGATTGTAACAAAGGATTCCACGTGCAGACAAGCCCCGCCGATTAATGCGCCGTCGATTTGCTTTGATTGCAAGAATGTCCCGACGTTGTCGGGTGTGACGCTCCCGCCGTACAAAATTCTCGTTGACTTTGCGACGTCGGCCGACCAACGGTCTTCCAAGAAATTCCGGATTGCGTGATGGGCGTTCGCCGCTTGCTCGGCGGTGGCGGCTTTGCCCGTTCCGATGGCCCAGATCGGCTCATAGGCGATCGTGACGCCCGTTATTGCTTGGGGAGACAGGTCTCCCAAGCCGCCGTTTAATTGCTGACGAAGCACCTCTTCCGTTCGTTCTTGTTCCCGTTGAGCCGACGATTCTCCGATACAAACGATCGGTTTCAGGTCATGCGCGAGCGCGGCGCGGATTTTCTTGTGAATCCACTCGTCCCGCTCGCCGAACAGGGTGCGTCGTTCCGAATGACCGAGAATGACGTATCGACAGCCGAGATCTTTAAGCATGGGGGCCGAAACCTCGCCCGTGTAGGGACCATGGTCTTCCCAAAACATATTTTGCGCGCCGAGCTGAATCGGCGATGAAGAACCAAGGGCCGTGCGGGCGGACTCAAGCGCGGTGAAGGGAGGGGCGACCACGAATTCGACCGTCGGAGACGTAGGAAGCTGAGGCCCGACGGCACGCAGGAAAGCAGCCGCCTCGGAGGGGGTTTTATTCATCTTCCAATTGCCGACGATGAGGAGCGAACGCACGGTGCCGCCGTTTGTCTTTGTGGGGAATCCAGCGATGACGGACGTTAGTCCGTTCGGTCCGGCAGTGCGACGAGGCCGGGAAGCTTTTTCCCCTCAAGCAATTCCAGCGCGGCGCCGCCGCCGGTGGAAATGAAAGACATATTGTCGGAAACTCCGGCTCGATGCACGGCCAACGCCGTTTCGCCTCCTCCGATGATCGTCAGTGCATAGGCGTCGGCGATGGCGTGAGCCATGGCGAGCGTGCCTCTGGCGTAGGCGTCGATTTCAAAGACGCCCATCGGGCCGTTCCAGAGAATCGTTTTTGCGTTTTGAACGGCCTCGTTGAACAGTTTCACCGAAGCCGGGCCGATGTCGAGGCCATACCATCCTTTGGGAATTTCCTGGACTGGGACGATTTTCGATTCAGCGCCCGGTCCGCGGTCGGCTGCGACGACGCAATCCACCGGAAGGTAAAACTTGACCCCCCGCGACAGCGCGTGGTCTTCGATGCCTTTGGCAAAGTCGAGCATGTCGTTTTCGACCAATGAATTACCAATCTCCATGCCTTTTGCCTTCAGAAATGTAAAGGCCATGCCGCCTCCGATAATGACCTTGTCGACCTTCTTGCCCAGGTTTTCGATGACACCGATTTTCCCCGATACCTTGGCCCCTCCCAGAACTGCGACAAACGGCCGAATGGGATTGGCAACGGCGCCTTCCAGATATTCAATTTCCTTTTTGAGCAAAAAACCGGCCGCGGCTTCTTTGATGAACTTCGTAATGCCGACCGTGGAAGCATGGGCGCGGTGGGCGGCTCCGAAAGCGTCATTGATATAGACGTCTCCCAGTGAAGCGAGGGCCTTGGCAAAGGCGTCGTCGTTTTGCTCTTCGCCGCGATGGAAGCGGAGATTTTCCAACAAGAGCACGTCGCCGGGATTCATTTTTGAGACGAGTTTCTCGACGGTCGGTCCGATGCAATCCGGCGCGAAAATCACCTCCTTGCCGAGGAGCCGACCCAGTCGCTTTGCAACCGGCGCCAGACTGTACTTGGGATCAAAGACTCCTTTGGGGCGCCCCAGATGGGAACACACGATGACCTTAGCGCCTTCGTCGACGACGCGATTGATGGTCGGCAGCGTGGATCGAATGCGCGTATCGTCCGTGATCTGCAACGCTTCATCCAGCGGCACGTTGAAATCGGCGCGGATAATGACCCGTTTTCCGCGAAGCACCACGTCATCGATGGTTTTTTTGTGCAAGTTCACGGCTGTTCCTCTTTTGCGTGTGACGTCCCATGATCGGTCGCGATTGCCTGTGGTGTGGAAGTCGGGCTGCCGCCGGCAAGAGTTCCGGTTTTTAACTCTATTTTTGCAGCTTTTTAATCAAATCACGGATTCGGCACGAATACCCCCATTCATTGTCATACCAGGCGGTGACCTTGACCATGCGTTTATCGACGACGTTGGTCAAGGGCGCATCGATCGTTGCGGAGTGGGCGTCTCCCTTTTGATCGATCGACACGATGGGATCTTCGGAATACTTGAGAATGCCTTTCAAGGGCCCCTCCGCGGCCTTTTTGAACGCGCTGTTGACGGCCGCGATGTCGCAGTCTTTCTCCGTTTCGACGGTCAGATCCACCAAGGATACGTTCGGAGTGGGGACGCGAATGGCAAGACCGTCGAGCTTCCCCTTGAGTTCCGGTATGACGAGATGCAGCGCTTTCGCCGCGCCCGTGCTTGTCGGAATCATCGACACGCCGGCCGCGCGCGCGCGGCGGAGGTCTTTATGAGGAAGATCCAGCAACTGCTGATCGTTGGTATAGGAATGAATGGTGGTCATGATGCCGTGTTTGATGCCGAAGTTGTCCAGCAGCACCTTGGCGACCGGTGCCAGACAATTGGTCGTGCAGGATGCATTGGACACGATATGGTGAGACGTGGGGTCGAACTTCCCATCGTTGACGCCGAGCACGATAGTAACGTCGGGATCTTTGGCCGGGGCTGAAATGATGACACGCTTCGCTCCCGCCGAAAGATGTTTTCCGGCGTTCTCCCTGTCGGTGAACCGGCCGGTGGACTCAATGACGACGTCGACATTCAATGATTTCCAAGGCAAGTCCTTGGGGTCCTTCACGGCCAAGACCTTGATGGCCTTTCCGTTGATGAGGATGTGGTCGTCTTGAGCCTCGACGCGATCTTTGAGGGTTCCGTGAACGGAGTCGTACTTGAGCAGGTACGCAAGAGTCTTGGCGTCCGTCAAGTCATTGATGGCGACGATGTCGATGTCGGGGTCGCCCAAAGAAGCGCGCAGCACCGTGCGCCCGATCCGCCCGAATCCGTTGATGCCGATCCGAATAGCCATGGTAGAGATCCTTTACCTAAGTAGAAAACAATCTTTTTGCCGGGATGTGCTCAAAAAGCATGCGATAGTATCCACGCTGTTTCATTGTTGTCAAGCATGTGCCGCTGAGAGAAGACATGGCGGTTCCCTTGCGAGTCGATCGGATCCTTCGTTAGAGTCCATTCGGAATCCATCGCGGAATCCGTCTCGGATTTAGCGGGGCAAAGGCACTCATGAATCACGGTCAATCGAAGACGGCGCAGGCGTTGGAATGGCCTCGCGTGCTGGATCTGTTGGCTCAACACGCAGAGTCGACGCTTGGGAAAGAGAGGTGCGGATCTTTGCCGCTTGCCGATGATCTGGGTTCGGCTCGATTGCGTCAGCAGGAAACGACCGAGATGGCGGAGCTGTTGAAGAGCGATGAGCCGATGCCGAGTCTCGGATTTCCCGATATCCGTCAGGACTTGGCCCGGGCCGCCAAAGGGGGGGAACTTGCGGCCCATGAACTCAGGAACTGTGCAGTGGTCATAGAACTGATGGACGAGGCTGCGGAGTTCATGTCACGACATGCCGCGGAGGCTCGAGCCTTGGCCCGCATCGCGGAGCCGCTTCAGGCCCTTGCGAGGGAATTGCGGCCGGTTCGATCGGCGATCGACGAGGCGATCGAATCGGACGGCACGATCAAAGAGTCGGCCACCCCCGAGTTGCGGCGGCTCACGCATCATGCTCACGAACTGAAATGGAAAATCCGAGAGCGGCTCGACCGAATGCTTCATTCCCAATCGCACAAGGAAATTTTGCAGGAGCTTTATTTCGTCCAACGAGAGGGGCGGTACGTCCTTCCGGTCAAAGCCGATATGCGGGGAAGAGTGCCGGGGATCGTGCACGACGTCTCCGTCAGCGGCGCGACGGTTTTTATCGAGCCTCGTGACTTGATCGATCTGAACAACGCGATCAAAGTGGCCGATCTCGACGTGGAGCGGGAGGTCCGCCGCATCTTGCGCGAGCTCACGGCGTCGGTGGCCGGGAAGGCCGATTCAATCGGCGACGGGATGGAGCGGCTCGCCGAGTGGGACTGTATCCGAGCGAAAGCCGAACTGAGTCGTCGATTGCAATGCAACCCGGTCGAACTCAACGCCGAGGGGCGCGTCGTGTTGAAACAAGCGCGGCATCCTTTGCTCATGGTTACGAGAGAAGAAGTGGTGCCGAACGACATCATTGCGGACGAGACGGTCCGGGTCCTCGTCATTTCGGGTCCCAACACCGGCGGCAAAACCGTCACGCTCAAAATCGTCGGCCTCTATTCGCTGATGGCGCGGGCCGGGCTCCACTTGCCGTGCGCGCCGGAATCAGAAATGGCTTTGTTCACGGAGTGCTATGCCGACATCGGCGACGCGCAAGATATCAGCCGGGATCTCTCCAGCTTCTCCGCTCATATCCTGCAGATCGTTGAGCTTGTGTCCAGGGCGGAGAAGCGGGGCGAGGGTCATGAGCCGCAGGTGCCGCGATCGCTGGTTTTGCTGGATGAACCGGTGACGTCGACTGATCCCGAAGAGGGAGCGGCCTTGGCCGGGGCGGTGCTCTGTCGTCTGGCGGCCTTGGGTATGAAAGTCGTGGCGACCACGCACTATGGACTCCTCAAAGAGTTGGCTCAGACGACGCCAGGGTTCGCCAACGCCAGCGTGGGATTTGATGTCGAACGGCTGGCTCCGACGTATCGGCTCTTCCTGGGTATGCCGGGAAGTTCGTCGGCTTTGGAGATCGCCGGTCGGCTCGGCATGGATGAGGCGATCGTGAACGACGCGCGGCGGCGATTGCGGCAAGACGATCGGCAGCTCGAAGGGTTGATGGCGGACTTGCAACTGAAACAGCGGCAGTTGGCCGAGGAGATCGAACGGGCGAGACGGGCGAGAGTCGAATCCGAACGGGCGGCGGCCGAAGCCAAGGCGCTGCAAGCAGAACTGGAACGGACCGAACGGGAGGTCCGCAAGGGGCTGCGGAAAAAGCTGGGCGAGCATCTCCAACGGGCGCGCGCGGAAGTTCAGGCGACGGTGGATGCCGTCAAGCGTGAACAGAAGCTTGTCAAGGCGAAGGAAGCGAAGCAGCGGCTGAGTGAGATAGAAGAGCAGGTGAAACGAGAGGTTGCGCCGATTGGCGAGCCCATTCCGGTCGAGCGGCTCAAGGTCGGTGATACGGTGGAAATCGCCGGGCTGGGCATGACCGGACGTTTGCTTGAGTCGCCGCAGGGGAAAAAGCGTGTGCGTGTCAAAGTCGGGGATGGAGAAATAGTGGCGGCCGTCTCAAACTTGATCGGTCTCTCGCATCAAAAAACCGATGACGGGGGTTCAGACATGTCGTCGGGACGGAAGCCGCAGGTTTCGATCGGCCTGGAATCGAGCGTCAATGCCGACACGGTCGTGGACGTGAGAGGGCAGTCGGCCGATGACGCGCTCGATCGCGTCATTGCGGCATTGGACCATGCCGTGCTGGGCGAAGTCTCCTTCCTACGCATCATCCATGGTCATGGTACGGGTCGGCTCAAATCCGTCTTGCGCGAATATCTGAGCGGTTCTCCTTACGTGGCGAATTTTCGCTCCGGTGATCGGACTGAAGGGGGAGATGGAGTCACGGTGGTGAAGCTGGTATGATTGCTCGAGAAAACATGCGTTTGGGGTACGATCGACATCATCGATCGAATCGTCTAAAAGTTCAGAAGAACAAACGAATCAAGGGTGACCGACATGCCTGTCAATCTACATCCCGAGAACAAGCGGCCGCGTTCCTCCGCGAACAACACTGCCACTTCAGAGATCCCCGACCAATCGGTCAACCAAGGGACTCAAGCTTCTCATCGATTCGGCGATGATACGGAGGAGGATCGAGACAAGGCCCTGGCTGAAGCCGAGTGGAAGAATCTGTGGGAGGCAACGGAAGTCATTGACATGGATACTTTTTAGACGTCTGTAAGAAACAAGTCCGTCAATCTCTGAAACACAACATTACTTCAGCATTCACCTTTCTCGTTTTCTCGCGACACTGCAAGGATACAAGGATATCAGCAGTCCCTTTTGAAACTGTTCGCAAGTCTTCAGGATTTGAGACAATGGACTGCGGAGGGGAAGGGGATCGTTGTTTGTGTCCGAAGGAGGTGCTTAGTGAGCGATTTGGCATCATTCCGGAGGGGATACCCATGATCATGGTGGAGCTAACCCTCGATCCTCGCTGGAGGTAAAGAGATCCTGACATAGGGAAAGAAATAAATAAAAGACTCAATCGAAAGGCAATTGGCGAAACGAAAATCTTGACACTCTTGCTTCGTCGGTGGTATTGAAAGCACCAGTTTTTACCCAACCATCCAATAAGGAGGAGCTACATGGACCATATTAAGCTAGTGATTTACGGGCTCATCGTGACGGGGGTTGTATTTGGGATTGTAGCCATGATCACAAACATGCTGGGGATCCAGCAGTATTAAAAAACTTCCATGTGCGAAGCCTGCGAAGGCGGTCCGATTAAAAGTGACGCCGGGTAACGGTGTCTCGTGCGCGCCTTTTCCCCCGATACGTCATCTTTTTTTGAAGGAGTTGTCGTCATCCTCCCTATCGATTGCTCCACTATCTGTTGTGGCTTCTGTTGCGGAAACGCGCCGCCATGAGATCTTTTTTATGAGATCTTTTTGAAGGGATGAGATCGGATCGTGTGTGACAGAGAAAAGTTCAAAAAGAGGAGCGCGCATCCTTTCTCAGCGATGGCAGATGCTCGTTGCCGTTGACTCCGGAGTGCTTGTTCAAGCAAAGCGGGTGACGATCTTGAAGATAGTTGCACAGGGATCGAGGGCAGTGGCCGGATTGCCCCTTTCCTGAAGTGCGGGGCGCCGACTGAATGATCCTGCAGGGTAGCTGGTCGGCATCCGAAATCCCCACCAGACTTTCGACCTGAAACAGAGCGTGTCCGTGGCAAGGCGATCAATCAGCGGGCACGCTCTGTCGTCGTTGGGGTAAAAACATGAGATTTCCTCCGTCATGACCTGAAGAGGCGGTCCGGCGGAGCGTTTAAGCAAGCGATCATTTCAAGTCGGTCCGGGCGGTGCGGAGCAAACCATCGAGAGCCGCCCGGAGGGAGATCAACGACACCGGCTTTGTGACCACCTCGTCCATACCGGCCTCCTTGCATTGCCGGGCATCTTCAATGGATGCGTTTCCCGTCATGGCGATGATGGGAAGGCGAGGGGATCTCTGTTCCTCCTCTTTTTTTCTGATACAACGTGCGGCTTCGTATCCATCCATGACGGGCATTTCGCAATCCATGAGAACGGCGTCATAGTTCACCCGCGCCAATGATTCGATCGCGTCGCGTCCGTTCCGCGCAACCTCGACCTGATAACCGAGTTTTTGAAGGAATTTACAGGCAACGACCTGGTTGATTTCATTGTCGTCGACGACCAAAATCCGCCGCGGCAGTTGTGAGGCTGCGGTTTGAATGGTCGAGTCGATATCTGAGGAAACTGGAGTCGTGCGGTGAATGGCCGGCAACAGATTCGTGGTGTAGGTAAAGGTGCTTCCTTTCCCCGGCGCGCTCTCCACGGAAATGGTCCCCCCCATCAAGGTGACGAGTTGGCGGCAAATCATCAAGCCCAAACCTGTTCCGCCGAACCGCCGTGTCGTCGAGGCGTCGGCTTGGACATAGGTCTGAAACAGTCGGTCCAATTGCTCTTTGGTCATCCCGATGCCGGTGTCCTGTATGGTCCACCTGATGACGACGTGCTCCGCTTCGGGAGAGGAAGTCTGGTCTATGCCGATGGAGATACCGACTCCTCCCCGTTCGGTGAACTTAATGGCGTTACCGACCAGATTAAAAAGAATCTGTCTGAGCCGCACCGGGTCTCCTCGGAAGAGAGGGGGCACGTTTTCATGAACCTCGGTTGTCAGCGTCAATCCCTTTTGCCTGGCCAATGCCGAGACCAGGGTGATCACATCCTTGACCAGCGAGCGGAGATCGACATCGGCCACTTCAAGCGTCATCTTGCCCGCCTCGATTTTCGAGAAGTCGAGGATGTCGTTGACCAACGCGAGCAGGGCTTCGGCCGACCGTTGCACGGTGCCGATCAGTTCTTGTTGCTGATGTGTCAGGACGGTGTCTTGCAGCAGTCTGGTGCAACCCAAGACGCCGTTCATCGGCGTTCGCAATTCGTGGCTCATGGTGGCGAGGAAGAGACCCTTGGCTTTGGCTGATTCTTCGGCCGATTCCTTTGCTTTGCGGAGCGCCACGTCGGCGGTGATATCCACTCCATAGGCCCGAACCTGCCGGAGATCGCCGATGGGGAAAAAGGTCCAGGCAAGCACCATATGATCAAAAGCATGTTCGTACCGTCCGTTTGGCCGATTGCCGTCGAGGCATGAGAGGATGATTTGCTCAAGCCGGGGCGGAAAGATCGAGAGGATGGAATCGCCGTGGTCGCCGGCTGCGTTCATCAACTCGATTGCGGCCGTGTTGGCGTAGAGCATCGTGCCGCTTTCGTCGAATTCGGCAATGGGATTGGGGGCATCCTCGGCCAGACGGGCGACTCGTTGAATGTCCCGCTGCATTTCGTGCTGCTCGGTCAGATTGTGAATCACCGCCAGGGCTCCGATCACGGTCATCCCCTTCCGGCGAGGCCAGTAGGTGGCGGACAGATCCAGAACGGCGCCATCGGGTCTGGTCCATCGGTAAGGCGGCAGCACGGTGACTTGCCCGGAAGAAATGGCCGTTTGCAGAGGGCATCCCTCGATCGATGGCTCGTCGTGTGTGACACAGTGAAGGAGTTCGTGCAGAGGATACCCTATTGCACGCTGATTGCCGCCGATCAACTGCTGGGCGGCGGGATTGAGAAAGAGGATCCGGCCGTCTTGGTTCGTGACGAAGAGGGCTGCTTCCGAAGCTTCCATGACCAGAAAGAGGTCGTGATGGGTCGGCACCCAGGCCGTGCCGGGACGGTGAGGGTGATCATCAGGAAAGGGAGTCGAGGGGAGAGGGATGGTCATGCCGCAGCCTGTTCGAGCACTTGCTCGATATTGACGCCGCACCGCCGAGGATCCAGCAGTTCTTTCACCCGACGGCTGCCTTCCGGTTCTTGGGTTAAGTCGAGCGGTTTGGGCGGGATGCAAGGGCGCTGGAATTTGTCTCGACAGAGGTACAAGTAAGGTAAGTGAGCCTTTCCGGGGGTAATGGCGGCGACGACACCCACCTCGTCACTGGTCAGGGACACGACGCTGTACAGCGGGTAGATGCCGATGACCCTGATCAACGATGAGACAAGAGTCCGCCACTCGGCGTGAGTCTGAGAACGCTGGTAAAGGTGAGACAAGGCCTGGCTCGACGACATGGGCGGGAGGCCGGTTTGACCGCTCAAGAGTTCGTCATACTGGTCGATCACGCTAATCAACTTGAGGGAGTCGGTGTCGGACGCCGAGCCGGCAGCGGATTCGGTCGGCCGTTCAAATTGATGGTGATGGCTGACTATGGAGAGCAAATCCGGCGCCGTCAGACCGCTTTTTTGCAAAATTCTACGGCCTTCTTCCGTGTGAGTGTGATAGAGCGCCTGTTGAGCGGGAGTCATGGCCTTCGGTCGTTTGATCATGTGACGTGGCAGTTTGGCCAGCCCGATGTCGTGCAGCAGGGCTCCCAGCCCGAGTTGGTTCAGCCGGTCGTCTGAGAAATTGAGAGATTTACCTAGGATAATGGCAAGGGCACACACGGTCAGGCCGTGTTCCTGCAGGTTTGCGTCAAGATGTCCCAAGCCCAGGACGGCGAGGCAGGCGGCTTGTCGCTCGATCACGGTTTTCAGTACATCATCAACGATGGCCTGAGCGTCACGAGCCTCAATGATATCCGTTGCTCGTGTTTTTTCAAAAAGAGCCTTCGCTTGGGCGAGCCATCGCTCGCGGTGCTGTCTTGCTTCCGAGAAGTGAGCGGCCAATTGAAGGGGAGACGGTCGCGCCGGCGATGGTTCCGACCCTCTTGGGGTTTGGGCAGGCTGGTCGTCAGCGGCGGTGGTATCGGTGAATTGAACCGCTGGAGGATCGGGGATGTTCTGGGGAGGCGATGGTTCGTTCTCCACGTCCTTGCCCAAATCGGTGTCGATGACGACCGTGGCAACACCGCATTTTCGCAGCGTTTCGATCTCCTTCTCTTCCCGAATGAGGAAGCTATGACGCAGAAACGGCGTGTGGAACCAGGAACGGTCAAGTCCGGACAAATACATGCCTACTTTGAGACGAGAGATCGGAATGGTTCGTTTGGGCATCGAAGTCCTCAGAGAGTTGGTGCTAAGCTCTATCGGATGATCGTTGCTTTTGCTTAAGACGTTTATTCGGAAAAATTTGTCGGAGGGGAGGTAGATGGTAAAATGCCTTTCCAGGTACGCGTCGCCAGACGCGCTCGACAGCGATCGGCAGCATCCGCCGTTTATCGAAGGTGGTGCTTCGCCATGCGATAACGAAGGGTATTGCGACTGATCTTCAAAAGACGGGCGGCTTCCGACACATTGCCTGCCGCTCTCTCCAACGCTTCTTCAAGCAGTCGTTTTTCCAACTCTTCAAGCGACAAGCCTAGGTCCAGAAGAGAATGCGTGAGTGCACGTTGCGATCTGCTCTGAACCGGCATAGCCCGAATTGACGGCGGAAGATGTTCCGGTCGAATGGTCGGATGTTTGCAGGTGATGGTGAGCCATTCCACGACATTGTGCAGCTCGCGAACGTTGCCGGGCCAGTCGTGGCGCTTCAGGAGAGCCAAGGCTTCCGGAGCGACAGATCGAATAGGACATCCGCGCTCCCTCCGTGCTCGTTCCAGAAAAACCATCAGGATCGCCTCGATATCCTCCGGTCGCTCGCGTAGGGGGGGAATGCGGAGTTGATAGACATTGAGCCGGTAGTAGAGATCAAGTCTGAACCGTCCCGCCTTGATATGGGCCGGGAGATCTTCGTTTGTCGCGGCGACCACTCGAATGCTCACCTTCCGGCCTCTGGTGGCTCCCAAGGGATCCACGACATGGTCTTCCAAGACGCGCAGGAGTTTGGCTTGAGCCGTCGCGCTCATCTCTCCGATTTCATCTAAGAAAAGAGTGCCGCCTTCGGCCAGTTGAAAGCGGCCCGGCTTCGAATGTTTGGCGTCGGTAAAGGCTCCTTGTTGGTATCCGAACAGTTCCGCCTCGAGGAGCTGTTCGGGTATGCCGGCGCAGTTGAGGGCGATCAGGGGGCCTCGTGCCCGGGGGCTGGCTGCATGGATGGCCTGTGCGAAGAGTTCCTTCCCGGTTCCGCTTTCTCCGGTGAGAAGAACAGTCGCGTCGGTCGCGGCCACTTCTTTCGCCAGTTGTTTGATTAAATTCATCTGTGGAGACACACCGACAATCTGGGCGAAGCGGTCTTGAGGGGGGAATGGGAGATTGACACGCGGTTGCGAAAGTAATCGAGTGACGGCGGTGTGCAGATCGTCACGGGAAACAGGTTTTGGAAGATAATCGGCCGCTCCGCCCCGCATGATATCGACGGCGTCTTTGACCGACCGGTGTTCGCCGATGACAAGGATAGGGATGGGTGGGACGGTGTGCCCCGCCAAGTCCAACAACGGCATCACGGACGGAGGAGTTCCTTCACAAATAACCACGGTCGGTTCGGCTGTGTGCCAGAGACGGATCCCCTCGACGATGGTCGAGGCCGTCAGGATGGTGCTTGACGCGGGAGCGACGGTTTCAAGAAGCTTGATCGTGTCGGTATTCTCCGAGACGAGCAGGATAGTCGTCGAGCTCACAGCGCGTCCTTGTCCGGATTCGTGCCTTATGGAGGCCGCTTTTTACAGCCTACTCCTCTCGCGCTGAAGAAAAAAGAGGACCGTTTATCGGCACGCACTTACGGAATCGCATGGTGATCGAGAAGACTCCTGATGGCAAAAAAACGGGCTGCCGGCCGACAATAACGACCGGCAGCCCGCCAGGGGATCGAGGGAGTCCTTTACCGGTTATTCAGTGTCTTTGCAGAAGGTTCGCTCGTACGCGATGATCGCCCATGCTTCTTCCTCGGTTAAAATGCCGCCCTTCACCAGAGCCGGCATGCCGGTGCCCGGGCTTCCGTTCTTGATGACCCAGAACAACTCTCCATCGTTCCGTTTCTTGTGGAACTTGCAGTTTGTGAAGTTGCGGGGACCTGGCGTCAGCAACATTCCTCCCGGACCGTCCCCGGCTCCGGTCTGGCCATGACAGTTCGCGCAGGTGCCTTTTCCCTCATAGAGCTCCTGCCCCTTGGCGATCACGGCCGGTGTTACGGTGAGGGGATTTTTCATTTTTCGCGCCTCGCCCCGCTCGGCTTCCGGGACACGCGGCTTTAACGGGTCGGCCTCGGGACCTGACCAACTGACCGGACTCCACAAGGCGACGGTGAGGATACTGCACGCTGCAATGGCCCAATACTTCCCTTTCATGACTCCTCCTCTTGATAATGACCACTAATGTGACGGCCGAAGCTTATCGCGCCGCTTGATTGAGAGGCGCAGGTTGCGCATTCATGATAACACGACGTTATTTTAAGTTGCAGGGGTGGTGTTCCGTGGAGAGCGATCAAGTCGAGAGCTTGGGATTGTTGAAACGATCGGCTCAGAAATTCATAAGGGGCAAGACCCTTTCAGGCCTTGCCCCCCCGCCTATCTAGCGAAAGTGCTCTCAGTCCTGCCTTGCCCCGATCAGGGGACTTCGACGATGTCCGCTTTCATCGGCCCCAGGATTGCGAGCAACTCACCTTTTTCTTTCTCCGGCACATTGAAGGTATCCAATGCGGCGACCAAATCTTCCACCAGGGCGTTGAAGGCGGCCGTGGTGACCTTCATCCCTTTGTGGGCGGTTTTCATATCCCGTCCTTCGTAGGTGCAGGGCCCGCCGGTGGCTTGGCAAACCTGATTTACCAGATGTTTGTTGAGCTGTTTCAAGTCGGCGTTCTTGAAATAGCCGTTGATCCGAGCATCTCCCCCTACGTTGCTGATGAATTTGGTGACGACGGCCTGGATGGCACCCACTCCGCCCAGTCGCTCGTAGAGCGACTGCTCTGCGGCATAGGAGGCGGTGCCGCTCAAGGCCCAGAAAGATGCAACCGCGACGGTTGCACAAACGATTTTCTTGCTCCATCTCATATCGGCGACTCCTTTGTGTGAGTGATGAACTGACGGACCTCCCTATCCTGTCGATTGACTTAGGGATTCCACGGGGTGTTCGGCATCAACTGGCCTTTATAGTCCTTGGGATTCTTGTTGGCGACCACCACCGCGATGGCACCCCGGAGGGCTCCGGTCAGGGAGTGGGTCACGACCGGATAGGCTCCCGGCTCATCGACGATCACGTCGAAGGTGGCTCCGCTGCCGGGGCCGACCACATAAGTCTGCACACCGACGAATTTGTTTGCCGGATTGCCGCTTTCATAGACGGCGTCCCAGATTTCCGCGATGGGGTGAATTGCCGAGAATTCGTTGGGGCCGGCGTTCACAAAGTAGATTCGCACCCGCTCGCCGACCTTGACTTCAAGCGGTTCTCCTCCCGGGAAGAACGGATGGTATTTGAAGATCCCGCCGTTGAAAATCGTATGGTCCCACTTGCGATCGAACATGGCCTGCACGTTATCCGGATTCTTCCACAGCTCGGACTGCACCAACACGAATTCCCGATCGGCCTTGGGCCACACGCTCGAGTCTTTGGGATCAACGATGATGGCGCCGAACATCCCGCGGGCGACGTGTTGGATCATAGGGCTCGCGCCGCAATGGTAGAAAAACACGCCGGGCTTCTTCGCCACGAAGCTGTATTTGTGTGTCTCGCCCGGTCCAACGGTCTTGTGGTAGTTTTTCAAGAAGTCGAGCTCGGCCGCATGAAAGTCCATCGAATGGGGGAAGGAGTTGTTCTTATCCCCGATGAGGGTGAAATTAACGGTATCGCCCTGTGTGACCCGAACAACAGGACCCGGCATCTGACCGTTGAACGTCCACGCTTTGTATTTTGTCCCGTTGCCGTCGATGACGATTTCCGATTCGGTCGCTGTGAATGTGACGTCATGAACCTTTGCCCCGGCAGACCCCGGCATGGTGATACATCCGCTGGCTCCGAAGAGGACGCCAAGTCCGAGCGTTACTGTGAGCACACGAAACCTCTGCATAATAGCCTCCCTTGGGTATTTGATGAAAAATACGCTGTACTTGATGAGTGCGGCGACTAAAATCCCCCCCTTTACCACTCGTCAAGCATACGCGGGTCAACTATCTACCAAATTCCGAAGAGAAAATACAAAGAAAAATTTTGTCGGAGACTCTGGCTAAGGAAGCACCATGCCTCCTTGCAGGTAAAAATCGGGGGGATAGCAAAATAGTCAAAATTAATGAGGGGGTGGGTCCCGGAAACCGGATATTCTTGAATTGATGAATTGTGGACTTTGAAAATTTTCATTAAGAATTTCTTTGAGTTAAGGAAAAGTATTATGAGTGAAGAACTGATTTCATTATTTTGACGGAGACGGTAGGAGAGGAAGGGGGAGTTTGCTGAAACAGAGCATGGCTGAAGCGATTTCTGAAAAGAGCCATAAAAAGAAAAAGCGTCGTCTCTGCCGAGTAGAATTCGTGAAACAAGGCGTTTCTTCGCAAGCGCGGGAACAAAAATTTCTAGGCGAGAGAAAAGGGGGCTGGTATTCTCGGACAGATAATCCGCAACGGAAGCCAGAGGGCTATGTTCGAGCTCGAATTTCCCGACATCACGATCTACTTGGTGGCCATCCTGGGCCTGCTGGTCGTGTGGCAGTTCTATCAAATGCAGGTCATGGCCGGACGAATTCTGGCCATTGATATTTTCGACCGTTCCGGTATCCGCATGTATGTCTATATCGTTCCAGAAGACGACGACGTGTGCGAGGTGTGCTCGGCCGCGCACGGGCGGGTGTTTCTGCCATCCTATATCGTGAAAAAGGGGTTTTCGCCGTTGCCGGAAACATGTCGACGGCCGATTCCCTGTCCCGGTGTGCTGGTCGGGCTATATGGAGCATGGTCGGAGGCGCGATCTGTCGTGCAACGGCTTCGAGCCAACGCCAAAAGGGGCTGGATCCAGTTGTCCGCGGAAGAGCTGCGCGCGTTGGTGAATGGACAATGGGAAACGAGCATCAGCGCCGAGACGGACCGCGTCGTGGTTCGCATGTTGGAGGCGGTCTGTTATGAAAACATCAATCAGGCCGTATCGGTTTCGGGCTATCGGTACGTCATCGACGAGGCCAAGGAAATCCGCCATCTGCTTCTGTTGGTTCCGGCCTATCTCCGCTTGACGCGGCTCTTGGCCCGCGCGGGAGACGGCGCCGGCGCGCTGGCGGTGATCGAGCGGTTTGAAGCGCGATTCCCTCCCACGAAGCGGGGGATCCATTTTCCGACCAAAGAACAGCGCAACGTGATGAAGACACGAAAGGCGCTGTTGCTCAAGAATCGACAGGTCAATGTAGCGGCTTAGTCCGAAGCGCTAGTAGCTGGACTCGATGCTGGACGGCGCCTTGTTCAGGACAGCCGCCGCTGCACGGGAAAGCGCGGCGTCATGGGTATGGTCGAGCGAATAAACCCGAAATTGGACGAGTCTGGTCGGCAACAGATCCAGAAATTCCTCCAATGGGTCGGTTGACACCTGCTTGGTTCCCGGATCATACACGTACAGCGGGCGGCCGCGTTGATCTTTGGGGTCCGGCCTCGGGTCAAGCGGGGCCATGTCCACGCGAAACTCCACGTCCCGCAGTTCCTTCGGCAATTCCTTGGCGATCTGTTGCGCGAAATGCCGGTGGCCGGGAAACGCCATGCCGCGCGCCGCTCCCTTTTCCTTGAGCGACGTGCTGTAAGCCATTTTCCACTTCACGTCCCGGTCCAAGATCCGACCCCATTCCTCGCCGAGCCTTCGGCGGGCCTTAACCCCGGCGCGTCGCCAGGATCGGACTTCTTCCAGGAGGGACCAATCCGTGAGCGACCGATACTTGTCCATGTGTTTGCGCGGATCGTAGGGAAACAAGAGTTTCATCGTCTCACCGAAGATGTCGCGCAGGTGGATGTCGATGGCTCTGGTCGTGCGGTGAAAATACACGTTGGAGTAGAGGTACATGCGGGTGTTCAGAAACATTTGAAGGGCCGGCAGGCCGGTTTTATGGATCGTGAAGCCTTTGTCGGTCACGATCGTATAGTGAATGAGCCTGGTGAGGTCGACCGGACCGACGGCCACGCCGCACATGTAAGAGTCCCGCAGGACGTAATCGAGGTTGTCTCCCGTGTACGCACCGGAGATGACAGGCTGCAGGAGATCCAGCCAGCGGGGCAGTCGTGAATTGTCCTTGCCTTTTTCTTTGAGGATCAGATGCGCGATTTGATCCGGGTTCAATTCTTCTCCCTTGGCGAAGGGGCCGGACGGACTGCGGCGGATTTTTCTGATGATGGGCCCTAAATGCTCGCGGATGATGATCTGCCCCAGTCGTTCGTGGGTCAGGTCGAAATGATGGAGATAGTTCTCGTCGAAGAAATGGCAAAAGGGGCCGTGGCCGATGTCGTGAACCAGAGCGGTGACGCGCAGCAATTCTTCGACGTAGTTGGCCGAGGGAACGTCCGGGACGACTTTTTTGAGAAACGGATAGAGATGGCGGGCGAATCGTCCGGCCACGTGCATGGTGCCGAGAGAATGGACGAACCGACTGTGCTCGGCCGACGGATACACCCAACGCGCGCTCTGTAACTGGTAAATGTACCGGAGCCGCTGGACCCACGGCGAATCGATCAAATCCTTCTCAGTTCGCTCGGAGGGGTCGGGTTCGGCGTAGGGAACGGTAAACGAGAGGTAGCGGTGGATGGGGTCGGCGATGAGCGCCGACCCGTCATAGGGAGCGTTCGATCGGTCGGTATGATCCATGACGACCCGAATCTTAGCTCACTTGGTTTGAAGGCGGCAACGACGGGCGCGACGCCCGGTCGGGCGACGAGCGATACCGGAGAATGAACGCGTACGCCAGCGGGTACGACACCAGCGCCCCGATCAGGCTCAAAACCAATCCGCCGACCACGAACGGAATCAGGTACGGCGCGACCTGCGTGTAAATTCCCATGAAACTGAGATCGTTCCACGTCAACGGGGGGATTTCCGTCTGTCCCAATAACCGGGCGCCGGTCCAATAGGTCGCGCCCAGGATCGGCACGATCGTCCAGGGGTTGTTGACGAAGGCGCCGGCCAAGAGCGCCACCACGTTGAGACCGAAAAGCCACGCGCACAGGATCGCCATGATCGTATGGAGGCCATAGGCCGGGCAGAACGCGATGAATACGCCCACGGCGAAGGCGAGGGCCGTCCGCTGCGGCGGCTCTTCAAGACGAAGCACCTGGCGCAGCAAGGCTCTGAAAGAACGGACGCGGAGCGCCGAGGTCTGTTTGTCCGGAGGCGTCATGCGAAGAAGTGTTCGTAGCTGGCGACGGGCATCGGCCGCATGATGCCGTCGATGTCTCTTATGCGAATCCCGAATCGTCGGCGTCGAACGGTGCCGATGCGGGTGATCTGAAATCCCCTCGCACGGGCCTGCCGCTCGATGGTTGCGCACATTCGGGGTGGAGCCGTAAACAAGAGCTCGTAATCTTCACCCCCCGCGACGGCCAAATCAACGGGCGACAGGCGGCGGCTTTCCGCGTAAGCTCGACAGGACGCCGAAATCGGGAGCGCGCCGCCGTCGATTTCCGCTCCCACGCCGCTTTCTTCGCAGATGTGCCGCAGGTCTCCGGAGAGGCCGTCCGAGAGATCGATGGCGGCGCTCGCCAATCGTTCCTGGTTGAGCCAGCGACCCTCCTTCACGCGGGCCGACGGACGGAGGTGGCGCTCGATGAGAATGCGACGATGGGCCGCGGGCAGCGAGAGAGAACGTCGGTTCGAACGGGGCGATCGGCCTTCGTTCAGCAGCCTGAGCCCCGCTAAAGAGTCTCCCAACGTCCCCGTCACGTAGATATGGTCGCCGACGTCGGCTCCGTGGCGGAACAGCGCTCGACCCGCGGCCGTGTCGCCGATGAGCGTGATGCCGAGAAACAGGCCGGCGCGGGAGGCCGATGTGTCGCCGCCGATCAGCGCGACGTCGTGAAGACGGCAGGCTTCCATGAGACCGTCGTAGATCGCGAAAACGGACGCCGATTTGAAACGGCGAGGAATCGCGAGTGTCATGAGGAGGTAGCGGGGAACGGCTCCCATGGCGGCAATGTCACTCAAATTGGCCATGGCCGCGCGATAGCCGATCGTGGCGGGGTCGGCCGTGTCGAGATCAAAATGGACGCCTTCCGCCAACAGGTCCGTCGTCACATGCCACCATGCCGGTCCTTTCGCCGCGACGACGGCGGCGTCATCGCCGATGCCTTTGATGAGGTTCGGAACGCATTCGGCGAACCGATGCGCGATCGCCCGGATCAAGGAAAATTCAGCGATGGAAGAAACCTTTCGCCTCGCCACGGATTGTCGGAGTGGGGTTAGGGGGGCGATGAATCGTCGGGATACTTATAACACAGCCGGCAGTTCCGGCGCGCGGTTCCGTTCCCTCCGCCGTTTCTCCACATGGCCGGGCCGAGAAGGCGCCGCCGTTGAGGAAGACGATGACGATTTCTTGGGCTTCGGCGCCGTCTTGGTTTTGTGCTCCAGCGCGACCTTCATCACCTCATCCATCGTATCGACGAATAAGATCCGGATGCCTTTCAAAAGGTGCTTGGGAATTTCCTCCAGATCTTTTTTGTTGCGCCGAGGCAGAATCACCGTTGTCAGTCTGGCCCGTTTGGCCGCCAGAATTTTCTCCTTGAGCCCGCCGACCGGCAACACACGCCCCCGCAACGTGATCTCTCCGGTCATCGCAAGATCCCTCCGCACGGGGATGCCGGACAAAGCCGACGCGACGGCGGTCGCCATCGTAATGCCCGCCGACGGTCCGTCTTTCGGGATCGCGCCGGCCGGCACGTGGATATGCAGGTCTTGTTTGCTGAACGTGTCCGGATTGATGCGCAGCGTTTTTTCACGGGATCGAACGTAACTGAGCGCGGCCTGGGCGGACTCTTTCATGACGTCGCCCAGATGCCCCGTCAGGGTCAACTGTCCCTTGCCTTTCATGACGGTGGCTTCGATGTGAAGCACGTCTCCTCCCGTTTCGGTCCAAGCCAAGCCGGTCGCCACGCCGACTTCGTCTTTTTCCAGTTCCGCCTCGGGCACGTGTTTCGGAACGCCGAGGTACTTGTGCAGATTGGACGGATCGACCGTGAAGCCCCCCCCCTTGCCTTCGGCGACCTTTTTCGCCACTTTCCGCATGATGTTGGCGATCTCGCGTTCCAAGTTTCGCACGCCGGCTTCCCGCGTGTAGTGCGAGATGATTTTTCTGATGGCCGGCTCGGTGACGAGGATGTGTTCGCTCGTGATCCCGTGTTCCTCCAATTGGCGAGGGATCAAGTATTTCTGAGCGATGCCGAGCTTTTCCTCCTCCGTGTAGCCGGGGATTTCGATGATTTCCATTCGGTCGCGGAGGGCGGGAAGGATCGGGTCAATCAAATTGGAGGTGGTGATGAACATGACCTCGCTCAAGTCGAAGGGCACCCCGAGATAATGGTCGGTGAAAGAGGCGTTTTGTTCCGGGTCCAATACTTCAAGGAGGGCCGCGGAGGGGTCGCCGCGAAAATCCATGCCGACTTTATCGACTTCGTCCAGCATGAACACGGGATTGGCCGTCCCGGCCTGCTTCAATCCCTGGATGATGCGGCCCGGCAACGCCCCGACGTAGGTGCGACGGTGCCCGCGAATTTCGGCTTCGTCGCGGACGCCGCCCAGACTGATGCGGACGAATTCCCGACCCAGCGCGCGGGCGATCGACTTGCCCAACGAGGTTTTTCCGACGCCCGGCGGGCCGACGAAACAGAGAATGGGCCCCTTCATCTTCTCCTTGAGCTTGCGGACGGCCAGGTATTCCAAAATCCGCTCCTTGACCTTCTCCAAGTCGTAGTGGTCTTCGTTCAGCACTTTGGCCGCGGCTCTGAGGTCCAGGTTGTCTTTCGACCGTTTGGACCACGGCAGTTCGACCATCCATTCCAAATAAGTGCGGACCGTGGCGGATTCGGCGGTGTCCGGGTGCATCTTTTCCAAACGTTTGAGCTGTTTTTCGGCTTCCTTAAGGACCTTCTCGGGCATCTTGGCGTCGGCGATTCGTTTGCGGAACTCGGCGATTTCTTCCATCCGTTCGTCCGATTCGCCCAGTTCTTTTTGTATCGCCTTGAGCTGTTCGCGCAGGAAGTACTCGCGCTGGGTCTTGTCCATCTCGCCTTTCGCCTGCGCCTGAATTTTTTGCTGCATGGACAGGACTTCGATTTCTTTGGCGAGGATGTCGCTGACTCGGCGAAGACGTTGAATCGGATCGAGCACTTCCAGCACGGTCTGGGTCACGTCGACTTTCAGGCCGAGATTGGACGCCACCATATCGGCCAATCGTCCCGGCTCCTCGAGGTTCTCGATCACGACCATGACGTCGGGGATCAGGGCCTTGCCGAGACTGACGAGACGCTCGATCTGTTCTTTGACCGTGCGCATGACCGCTTCGGCCTCCAACGCGGTCGCCGTGGGTTTCACGTCGGCCAATCTGTCGATCCGAACGGAGAAGTACGGATCCGTCTGAATGTATTTGACGATCTTTCCTTTCGCGATTCCTTGGACCAGGATTTTGATCCGCTCGTCGGGCAGTTTGAGCATCCGCATGATGATGCCCGCCGTGCCGATCGTATGGATATCGTCGGGAGAAGGATTCTCGACGTCGAGGGCCTTTTGGGTGGCCAGAAAGATCATGCGGTTGCCGGCCAAGGCCGCCTCGATGGCCTTGATCGACATTTCGCGTCCGACGAAAAGCGGGAGCACCATATAGGGGAAGACGACGATGTCGCGAACCGGCAGAAGCGGAAGCTGCGCCGGAATTTCGATGTTTTGAGGAATCTGGATCTCTTGCTCATTCGGATCGTTCATTGTGCGGCTCTTTCTTGGCGTTCGTCCCGATGAAAGACGGCCATCCTCGACGGACCTGAGTTTAATAGAGGGGCGGCCCTTATGGGCGACGGTTTTGAACCATCGTGCGGGTTCGAGACAACAGGTATTCACGAAAGTCGGCGCCCAACGAGGGGTTCTTGAGCGCGAACTCGACGGTCGCAATCAGAAATCCGAGTTTGTCCCCGGCGTCGTGGCGCTGCCCTTGAATTTCATGCGCGAACATCGGGGATCTCCTGCCCAGCTCTTTGAGCGCATCGGTCAACTGGATTTCTCCGTTTTTCCCGGGCGGCGTTTTTCGCAGGATAGGGAAAATCTCGGGGGGGAGGATGTAACGACCGATCACGGCCAATGTGGATGGCGCGTCGGCTGGAGCAGGTTTTTCCACCATGTCCTCGACCCGATACAACCCTTGGGCGAGCCGCTTGGGGGTCACGATGCCGTATCGACCGACGTCGGATTTGGACACGTTCTGGACACCGAGCACGGCGCCTTGACGTTTGCGGTAGACGTGGATCAATTGCGCGAGCGCCGGCACCTCGGCGTCGATGATCTCGTCCCCGAGAATCACGGCGAACGGTTCGTCGCCGATCAGGTGTTGGGCGCACAAAACGGCATGCCCCAATCCCAACGCTTCCTGCTGCCGCACGTAGCAGAAATTCGCGAGGGTTGAAATCTGGCGAATTTGATGGAGAACTTGGCTTTTCCCCGTTCCTTTCAGGTTCTCTTCGAGTTCGACCGATCGGTCGAAGTGGTCTTCGATCGCCCGTTTGCCCCGACCCGTGATTACGATAACGTCTTCGATGCCCGATGCCACCGCCTCTTCCACCGCGTATTGAATCAGAGGTTTGTCCACCAACGGCAGCATTTCTTTGGGCGAAGCTTTTGTCGCGGGAAGGAAACGTGTGCCCAGGCCCGCTGCGGGGAGCACGGCTTTTCTGACGGTCGCGCGAGACATGCAGCGGATACTATGTGATGGGGGAGGGGATGTCAAGAAAAGGGCGACTCGCGGGCGCGTCGCCGAAATGCAGGACGGCGCGACCGCGCGGGCGCGGGAGGACCACCAAGGACCATCAAGGTATCCAACGAGAGGAGCATGCGACACCAAGTCCTTTACAATGAGAAGACGCATCAATATAATCCGACAGTTTTTCGGGGTATAGAGTCGGAGCGGGCTCGCCTTGTCTTGCCTGTCTTGACGGCGGGCGCACGTTCACGTTCCCGTCGTCTGTGTTTTGTTCTAGATGATCGAGAAGAACGCTGAGGATCGTCTTCGGTGTCGGCCGTTCGATAACGGAATCCTTGTCGGTGACCACGACTCTCCTGAAACAATTTCGATGGCTGATCGCCCTGGCCGCGATGGGCTCCGCGCTGTCCGCGTGGTGTGAGGCGGTTTCCGAAACAATCGGTTCCAGGGTGCAGTCGATCGAGATTCGCGGAAACAAGCGTATCGAGGTTCCCGCCATCCTCGGCCGTCTGACGCTCAAGGTCGGTGATTTCTACGAGCCCGAGATCGTTCGCGGGCAGGTCAAGATCTTGTACGACTCGGGATTCTTCGAGGATGTGCAGGTCGAAACCGAATCGGCGGCGAACGGGACGGCCGTGATCTTTGTCGTGCGGGAGAAACCCTTCATCACCGAGATCGTGTACGATGGAAACGAAAATCTGAGCGACGACAAGCTGAAGGAGAAAACCGTCATCAAAAGCCAGACGTTTCTCGATCTCCAACAGGTCAAGGAAAGCGCGGAGAGCATCCGGGCGGCGTACGAAAAAGAGGGGTACTTCAACTGCCAAGTGGTCCCGGTCGTCCAAACGTTGGATCAGGAGCGCAAACGGCTGACGTTCTTCATCAAAGAAGGAAAAAAAGCGCGCGTGAAAAGCGTAGTGTTCGACGGACTGCGCGCCACGACCAGAGACGAGTTGTTCAAGGTGCTGAGCACGCGCGAATGGGTGCCATGGTACGGGATCTTCACGCGCTTCGCGCTGCCTTCGTTCATCTCGGACGCCGGCGTGTTGAAGCGCGAAGAATTGTCGAATGATGTGGAACGGATCAGGGAAGTGCTGCTTAATAAGGGCTACTTCAACGCGAGAGTCAGTTTGTCGTCGGTCGAACTGACCGACGACAAACAATGGTTCGTGGTCACGTTCAACATTTTCGAGGGCGAGCCGTTTACCGTGGCCCAGGTGGGCTTTCGCGGGCATACCGTGTTTGAAGAAGACGAACTGCGCGAGGGGATGACGATCAAAGAGGGCGAGATTTTTCAACGCGCCAAACTGCGCGACGAAATCACCCGCCTGACCGACAAATACGGGGGAAAGGGCTATTCGTTCGCCGAAATCGCTCCCAACGTGATTCCAAACGATCAGGAGCGGACCGTCAACATCATCTTCAGCGTGAAGGAAGGGGAGATGATGCGTATCCGCCAAATCAATATTTTTGGAAACAACAAAACCCGCGACAACGTGATCCGGAGAGAAATTCGGGTGGATGAGCAGGACGTGATCGACACCCCTTCGCTCAAGCGGAGTTTCCAACGGCTGAACAACTTGAATTTCTTTGAGACCGTCGAAATTCTCCCGGAAAAGGTGGCCACCGACAAAGTGGATCTGAACGTCCGAGTCAAAGAGAAACCGACCGGTCAGTTCAGCATCGGGGGCGGGTTCAGTTCGTTGGACCGATTGATGGCCATCGCCAACATTACCGAAGGGAACATCGGCGGCTACGGCTACATGGGGCGCATCAGCGGGCAGCTCGGCCAGCGGAGAAGCATGGGCACGATCACGTTCCGCAATCCGTACCTCAACGACTCGCTGACGTCGTTTCAAGTCGACGGCTATCGAACCATCACGAACTTCCTGTCGTTTTTCGAGTCCAGAACGGGCGGGAGCGTCACGCTCGGTCGCTGGCTGTCGGAATACAATACGGGAAGCATCAGCATCTTCGGCGAAGAGATCAACTACCGAAGTCCGGCATCGGGGGTGTGCGAATCGCGCCCCGACATTTGCGAACAGCTCGGGCGTCAATCGACGACGGGATTCAGGATCCACGCGTTTCGCGACACGCGGGATTACTTTCTTGATCCCCGGTCGGGCTGGCGGATCGGGGGCGGGTTCGACTGGGGCACGCCGTGGATGGGCGGCAGCAACAATTTCATCAAGTACACCGCGGACGTGATCAAGGTCACCCCCCTCCCCTTCGATATGAGGCTGTCGCTCAGGGGACGGTTCGGCGAGATTCGGCCGTTCGACGGCAAGCCGGTCCCGCTCAGCGAGCGGTTCTACGTCGGCGGCATCAATACGGTCCGGGGATTCGTGTTCGGACGGGCGGGCCCCGTGGTGCCGACGACGCGCACCACGATCGGAGCCGCCAAGCAGATCATCTTCAATGCCGACTTGGTCTTTACGATCTCGTCCGAGGCCAAGTTGAACGGCGTGATCTTTTTCGACTATGGAAAAGGGTTCGATGAAAACGAAGCGCTGTCGTTGGATCTCCGGAAAACGGCCGGGTTCGAGGGGCGCTGGATTTCGCCGTTCGGCCCTTTACGTGCGGCGTACGGCATCAATCTTGATCCTCGGCCCGGAGAGCGGGGAGGGGTCTTTGAGTTCACGATCGGATCGATTTTCTGACGAAACCGGCCGGTGCACAACGCAGGGGACGGCACGGGGATGAATCGCTGCTGGTTTGAGCGGGCGGGCAAGTGGACGGCGGGCGCGACGCTGGCGGCGGCGCTGTTGATGCCGGGGTGCAGCTCGTCCTGGCTGAAGGTCGAGCGGAGGATCGACGGCAGAATCGGCGTCGTCGACGCGCAGCGGGTGTTCGAACGAACCAACGCGGGGAAGAAGGCCAAGGACAATCTGCTCTCGTTCTCCAAAAGCCGCCAGGCGCTGATGGAGCTGGAGGAAAAAGAATTGCGCCGGATGGAAGAAGATTTGGTCAAACAAGCCACGGTGCTGAGCCCGGCGGCCAGACGGGAGCGGGAAGAGCAGTTCCGACGACGCCTCCAAGATTATCAGCAAAAGGCCGCGGAGCTGAATCGCGAGGTTCAGGAAAAACAGAAGGACGTGCTGGAAGCCTTTCGAGACAAGGTCGAACTCGTGGCGGGGAAGGTTGGGAAGCGGCTGGGGTTGCAAATCGTCGTGGACAAAAGCAAGGGAGGCCCGACGCTCTATCACGATGACGCGCTCGACATATCGGGCCTGGTGATCGAAGAATTCAATCGTGAGTATCCGTAGCATCGGCGGAGGTATGGTGATGAAAAAAGCGGGTATCGTCGCGATAGCGGGGATTTTCATGACAGCGGTCTCGATTTCGTGGGGCCACGCCGCTTCGTCGGCGAAGGTCGGCGTCATGGACACGCAGGCCGTCATGGAAAAATCCAAAGCGGGCAAGGCCGCGTTGGACAGCGTTCGAAGTTACTCCATGACCAGGCAGAAAATCATCGACGGCGACGAACAAGAGCTTAAAGAGCTTCAGCAGGCGTTGGAAGATCCGAACAGCAAGCTCAGCGAGGCCGCCAGGCAGGAAAAGCAGGAGCTGTTTCAAAGCAAGCTGGCGGCCTACGACCGGCGAATCCAGGATTTCAATCGAGAGATTCAAGAGAAACAGCGCAGCATGGTCGAGGAGTATGGGAAGAAGATCGCGGAGGCGGCGAAGGCGGTCGCCCAAAAAGAGGGGTATACGGCCATTCTCGACAAGGGGAACGAGGCGCTCTTCCGCATCGTGCTCTATCACAGGCCGACGTTGGACGTCACCGATCTGGTCATCAAGGAGTTCGATCGGCAGAATCATTAACGCATAACGCGGTGTGACAACCGCCCGAATGAGGAGGCAGCGCCGATGGGTAAGGTCGAGCAAGTGGAAATTCAGGGGTTCCTTCCGCACCGCTATCCCTTTTTGCTGGTGGATCGCGTCAAGGAACTGGAGCCCGGCACGCGGGTGATCGCGATCAAAAATGTCACGGTCAACGAGCCGTTCTTTCAAGGGCACTTCCCCGGGCGGCCGGTCATGCCGGGGGTGTTGATCATCGAAGCGATGGCGCAGGCGGGCGGGGTCTTGGTGTTCAAGTCCGGATGGTCCTCCGGCAGACCGGTCATGTACATGACCGGCATCGACGAAGCGAAATTCAGAAAACCGGTCGTGCCCGGCGATCAATTGCGGTTCGAAATCGAGGTGCTCAAAAAACGCCCGCCCTTTTGGAAAATGCAGGGGAAGGCGTACGTCGACGATGAGATGGTGTGCGAAGC
Source organism: Nitrospira sp. (assembly GCA_024331095.1). GTDB lineage: Bacteria > Nitrospirota > Nitrospiria > Nitrospirales > Nitrospiraceae > Nitrospira_D. The sequence continues at coordinate 42,597 of JANDJE010000011.1, forward strand.
GGTCGTCACGGCCATGGTGGCCGAGGACAAAGAGGCGGCAAAGAGCGGCAAATGAGACGTGGTGAGTCGCCGGGCGCTCATCCGGATTCCGGCCCATTGTCCATCATGAAGCACTCATCACGGAGGTCAGGTGTGAAAATCCATCCAACGGCGATTGTCCATCCCAAAGCGAATCTCGCCGACGACGCCGAAATCGGTCCCTATTGCATCATCGGCGAGCACGTCACGATCGGCAAAGGGACGCGGCTCTTGTCCCATGTCTCGATTGACGGGTGGACCGAGATCGGAGAGCGGAACGTGGTGCATCCGTTCGCCTCGATCGGCGGTCCCCCGCAGCATCTGGGGTACCGCGGGGAACCCACCAAGGTCGTCATCGGCGACGACAACGTGATCCGCGAGTACGTGACGGTGAACCGGGCGACGGTGCAAGGGGGAGGGGTCACATCGATCGGTTCACGCAACGTCTTGATGGCCTATGTCCATGTGGCGCACGATTGCCGGCTCGGCAACCACCTCATCATGGCCAACGCGGCCAGTCTGGCCGGACATATCACGATCGACGATTACGCGATCATCGGCGGCCTGACCGGCATTCATCAATACGTTCGGGTCGGCGAATACGCGATGGTGGGCGGCTGTTGCGCCATCGGACAGGACGTGCCCCCCTTCATGCGGGCGGCCGGCGGCTATCGGGCGCATCTCTACGGACCCAATACGGTCGGGTTGCAGCGGCACGGCTTTTCGATGGAGCGCATCGCCGTGCTCAGGAAAGCGTTCGATCTCCTTTTTCGGGAAGGACATCGTATCGCCGAAGCGATGCGCCTGGCCAAGAAAGAATTTAAGGGCCATCCGGACGTGGCCAAAATCCTGACGTTCATGGAAGGCACCAAGCGCGGCATCTCGCGCGTGGTGAACGTTGATTTGGACATCGAGTTCGATCAAGAGGGGTGAAACGATTCCGATTATGACCGCATCGATGCCAGTGCAAGACGGCCGCATCGGTCTGATCGCCGGCAACGGCCGGTTTCCGATCATTTTCGCGGACAACGCCAAAAAGATGGGCTTGTTCGTCTCCGCGGTAGCGCATGAGGGCGAAACGGAGCCGGAACTGGAACGGCACGTCGATCGGATCCATTGGATCAAGATCGGACAGCTCAACAAGCTGATCAACGCCTTCAAGGGGGACGCCATCCGGCAGGCGGTGATGTTGGGCGGGATCAGGAAGACCCACGTGTACAGTACCGTGCGTCCGGATTTTCGCGCGTTGGCGTTGGCGGCTCGGCTGACGTTGTGGAAGGACGACGACATCCTTCGGGAAATCGCCGCCGAATTGGAGCGGGAAGGCATTTCCATTTGTGAATCCACGTTCGGCTTGCAGGGGATTCTGGTCGAGGAAGGCCCGCTGACGTCCCGCCGCCCCAACAAGAAAGAGTGGAACGACATCCGGTACGGGTGGGAAATCGCCAAAGAGGTCGGGCGCCTCGATATCGGCCAATGCGTCGTGGTCAAGGATCGGGTGGTCGTGGCGGTGGAGGCGGTCGAGGGAACCGACGGGGCGATCAAACGGGGCGGTGAGTTGGCGAAAGAAGGAGCCGTGGTGATCAAGCGCAGCAAGCCGCAGCAGGACTTGCGTTTCGACCTGCCGGCGGTCGGGCCCCGGACGATCGAGGTTATGGCATCGGTCAAAGCGGCCGTGCTGGCGGTCGAACCGGGTCGGACGGTGGTGTTGGATCGGGACGAGCTTGTGCGTCAAGCGGAACGGGCCGGGATTGCGGTCATCGGCGTGGCGGCCGGCGACGTCGAGCGCGAGGCATAAAACAGGGGGCGGGCGCCCGGTCGACCGGCGGACAGTTCAGGTTTCAATGGCAAGCGGCGTGGTTCGAGACGCGCTCGTCTCGTGAGCGAACGGGAATATGACCACATTGCGAGCGGGAGTCGTCGGCGTCGGGCATTTGGGTCAACACCATGCCCGGTTGTACGCGACGCTGCCGGACGTGACGCTCGTCGGCGTGACGGATCGGGACCGTGGAAGAGCCGAGTTGATCGCAAGTCGGCACGGCGCGCGAGCGTTCGAAACGGTATCGGATCTTCTTCCGGGCGTCGATGTGGTCAGTGTGGCCGTTCCGACGTCGGCGCATTACGAGGTGGCGCGGGCTTGTCTTGAAGCGGGCAAGCACGTGTTGGTGGAAAAACCTCTTGCCGCGCGACTTGCCGAGGCGCAAGAGCTGGTCGAGCTGGCCAAGGCCAAGGGACGCGTGCTGCAAGTCGGTCATAGCGAACGGTTCAATCCCATCATGCAAACGATGCGGCCGTACGTTCGGCGGCCGGCGTTCATCGAAGGCCATCGGATCGGCCCCTACAGCGAGCGGGGAACCGACGTCGACGTCGTGCTGGACTTGATGATCCACGACCTCGACCTGGTGTTGTCCTTCCGGCCCGGTCCGGTTGAAGAGGTGCGGGCCGCGGGCGTGCCGGTCCTGTCGCCCACGATCGACATCGCCAACGCCCGCATTCAATTTCAAAGCGGTTGTGTGGCGAACCTGACCGCCAGCCGGGTGTCGTTCACGAAGATGCGGCGGCTTCGTCTGTTTCAGCGAGACAGCTATGTGTCGATCGATTTTCAATCCCGACAAGGGATCGTGGGGCGCCGATCCGGCGAGGCGGCGGGTAAACCGGGATTCGCGATCGAGGAATACAAAGGAGGCGACGACGAGCCTTTGAAGTTGCAGCTCGAATCGTTTGTTCGGTCGATCAGAAACGGCTCCCCCCCCGTCGTCTCCGGAGAAGATGGAGCGGCGGCGGTGGCCCTTGCTCATCAGGTCTTGGCGGCGATCGCTTCGTTCGTCCGGCGTCAGGAGGAACGGGAAGCGTTGGAAGCATAGGAGGCGTGGCGGGTGTCCGCAAATGTCTCTTGCTCGTGCTTACGGGCGTCGTCTCCGATGAGGCGGATTTCGTCCAGGCCAAGAAGGGACAGTTAAGGGGTCGGTTAAGGAATTTCGGTTTAGGGCGGTTGCCTTTCAAGCGGCTCGAAGCCTCTTCTTCGAACATGAACGAGAAACCCGCGGCGTGAAGCTCCGAACTGGGCATTCGTTCCGTATCACGCATCTTGAACGACAAATCGGGCGCAACTGCATCAGACGGTGACGTCATGCCGCGCATTCTCATCGTGACCGGCGAAGCCTCCGGCGATCTTCACGGGGCCAATCTTGCCAGGGCGTTGAGGGCGCGCGATCCCGACGTGGTGTTGGTTGGCATCGGGGGGGTGGCGATGAGGGACGCCGGGGTCCGATTGGTGGGCGAGTCCGGCCGTTTCGACGTGATCGGCATGGTCGGCCCGCTCATGATGCTGGGGGTCCTCCGGCGATTTTGGGCGGTTCGTCGATTGTTCAGGTCGGAGCCCTGGGACGCGGTGGTGTTCATCGATCATCCGGGGTTGAACTTGCGGTACGCCTATTTCGCCAAGGCGGCGGGGCTGCGTGTCTTCTACTATATCGCGCCTCAAGTCTGGGCCTGGAGGCCGGGACGCATTCATTGGATCAAACGGCGGGTCGATCATGTGCTGGTCGTACTGCCGTTCGAAAAAGCCATTTACGATCGAGCCAAGATCCCCTGCACGTTCGTCGGCCATCCCTTGTTGGACGCCGTCGCCTTTCGGCACGATCGTGAAGCGCTTCGCAAGTCGTTTGCCTTGACGACGGACGGTCCGGTCATCGCGCTGCTGCCGGGGAGTCGAAAAAGGGAAGTGGAATTGCTCTTGCCGGTCTTGATCGAGGCCGCGGAAAAGTTGGCTCAACGGGAGCCACGCGCGCGGTTTCTGTTGGCACAGGCCCCCACGATCGAGGATCGTCTGCTTCAGTCCCTGTTGCAAAAAAGCTCGGTTTCCGTCCAGGTCGTCAAAGGACGGGCCGGTGACGTCATGGCGGCGGCGGATTTGGCGTGGATCGCGTCGGGAACCGCGACGCTTCAGGCGGCGGTCATCGGCACGCCGTTGATCTTGGTGTATCGGACCAGCGCGCTGACGTTCTGGTTGGCGTTTTTTCTCATCCGGGTCCGATGGATCGGATTGGTGAATTTGGTCGCGGAGCGGACCGTCGTGCCGGAGCTGATTCAATCGGATGCGACCGGCCAGCGATTGTACGAGGAGGCCCGGCGCCTCTTGGAAGATCGATTCGCCTATGATGAAATGAAGCGCGGCTTGGCGAAGGTACGCGCGGCGTTGGGCGAGCCCGGCGCGTCGCTCAGGGCCGCGGAGGTCGTGTTGGCGTCATGTCGGGCATAGATCGGTTTAAGCGCCTCATGCGCTACGTGAAGCCCTATCGGGGCCGATTCATCGGGGCGTTGGCCTGTTCGGGTATGGTGGCCCTGCTGAGCGGGGTCTATGCGTGGCTCGCGAAGCCGGTGTTGGACGGGATCTTTATCGAAAAGAACGAGCGCCTGTGGCTGATTCTCCCCGTAGTCCTGATGGGGGTGGCGGTCTTGAAGGCGCTCTTCAGCTACGGCGTCGGCTATTTGATGGCCTATGTGACGAATCGCGTCGTCGCGGATATCAGGCAGGAACTGGTCCGGCATTTGGTCCGTCTGCCGGTCGGGTTTCACGACACCAATACGTCGGGACGGTTGGTGTCGCGGGTGGTCAATGACGTCGGTCTGATGGCCAGCGCGGCGTCGAACGTGCTGAAGGATATTTTCCAGCACGTCCTGACGTTTCTGGCCATGGTAGCCGTGATTTTTTACCAGAACTGGAAGTTGGCGGCGATTTCGGCCGTCGTCATTCCCCTGTCGGCGGTGACGATGGTACGGGTCGGCAAGCGGTTGCGGCGGTTGGCGACGAGCGGGCAGGAGCAGATGGGGGATCTGTCGTCGATGTTGCAAGAGACGCTGGCCGGCATTCGAATGGTCAAGGCGTTCGGGCGCGAGGACGCGGAGGCGGCGCGCTTCAAGGAATACAACAAGGCGTTCCTGGGGACCACACTCAAGGCGAATCAAGTATGGTCGATCGGATCGTCGCACATGGAAGTGATCGGCGTGATCGGAGTGGCGGGAATCATTTGGTACGGTGGGTATCTGGTCATCCACGGCGATATGACGCCGGGCGCCTTGTTTTCCTTCATGGCGGCGATGCTGATGGCCTATACGCCGATCCGCAAGTTGTCCGGGGCCAATAACATCATTCAGCAGGCGTTGGCGGCGGCCGAGCGGGTCTATGACGTCATGGATCTTCCCACGGAACGATTGCAAGAGCAGGATGCCGTTCCGTTGGAGAAAATCGATCGGGGACTCGAGTTTCAAGAAGTCTCGCTGCGCTACGACGACCACGACGTGCCGGCTCTCAACGGGATCGATCTGTCGGTTAAGGCCGGCGAGATGGTGGCGTTGGTCGGAAGCAGCGGGAGCGGCAAAACGACGCTGATCAGTTTGTTGCCGAGATTTTATGAGCCGACGGCCGGCCGGATTCTGCTCGACGGCCGGCCGCTTGCGGACTACCAGTTGGGGTCGCTGCGCGCGAAGATCGGCATCGTCTCTCAAGACGTCGTCTTGTTCGACGACACCGTGAGGAACAACCTGGCGTTCGGACGAGCGGGGGCGACGATGGCTGAAATCGAAGAGGCGGCCAAGGCGGCCTATGCCCATGACTTCATCCTCCGTCTTCCCCGGGGCTATGACACGGTGATCGGTGAGCGGGGAGTCAAATTGTCGGGCGGCGAACGGCAACGGTTGGCGATCGCCAGGGCGATTTTGCGGGACCCGCCCCTGTTGATTCTGGATGAGGCTACGTCGGCGTTGGATACGGAATCCGAGCGGATGGTGCAACTGGCCTTGACGAATTTGATGAAAAATCGGACGACCCTCGTCATCGCCCATCGGTTGTCCACTGTCCAAAACGCGGATCGCATCGTCGTGTTGGATCGCGGCTCGATCGTGGAAATGGGGACTCATGAGGAACTGTTGCGGCGGAGAGGCATGTACCACCGCCTTTACACCATGCAGTTTCAGGACGCGGCGGCGCACGAACGGATGATGAGGGCGGAGCGTTGAAACAAGAGAAGAAGACCGGCCTCCGGAAGCGGTTGGGACGGTGGGCTGCCTGTTCGTTGCTGCCTCCGATTGCGGCGATCTTGCTGCGCGCCCTGTTTCGGACGATGCGTTGCGAGACCAGAGGCCATGAGGATGTCGATGCTCTGTATCGGCAGGGACGTCACATCGTGCTCGCCTTTTGGCACGCTCAACAGTTGATGATCCCGATGGGCTACCGGGGGGCGGGATCTCACGTGTTGATCAGCCAACATGGAGACGGAGAAATCATCGCCCGCATTATCGCCCGGTTCGGCCATGAGGCGGTGCGGGGGTCGAGCACGCGCGGAGGCGCCGGCGCGCTTCGCGCGTTGATCAAATTAGGACGATCGGGCCGGGACGTGGTCGTGACGCCGGACGGCCCCAAAGGGCCTCGCTGCCAAGCCAAGCTCGGCGTGATCCAATTGGCCAAGGCGACGGGCCTGCCGATCATCCCCCTCGCCTTCGCCTGTTCAAAAAAAAACTCTTTGCGAGCTGGGATCGATACATGGTCCCGTACCCCTTCTCCAAAGGCCTGTTCCTGTATGGCGAGCCCCTGTGGGTTTCGCGCGAGGCGGACGACGCGGCGCTCGAAGCGGCTCGCTTGGAGCTGGAAGCGACGCTGAATCGCCTGACGGATCAAGCGGAGCAAGAGGTGTCGCGTCCGACGATCGGCGCCGGCCGTCGGTTCGGACCCGGCGGGTCGGAGCATTCTTCGACGGATGTCTGAGGTGCCGAAGAGCCGAGGGGCGCAACGGCGTGGCCATGTGGCGTGTTCTCTATAACATCGGTCTCTTGGTTGCAACGCCGATCGTCGTCGGCCTGTTGTTGGCGAAGCCCCGATGCCGACGAGGGTTTCTCCAAAGAATGGGCTGGCAAGCCCATCCGTCCGATAAAGGGCGACGAGATCGGCCGGTTGTCTGGGTGCACGCGGTGTCGTTGGGAGAAGCGGTCGCGGCGGCTCCGCTCGTCAAGGCGTTGCGGGAACGTCATCCGGAGTTTTGCTATATCGTGACGACCGTGACGGAGACCGGGCGCGAGGCGGTCGAGCAACGGTTGGCCGGCGTGGCGGAGCATCGGTACGCGCCGCTGGATTTTCCGTGGGCGGTCTCGGGCATGGTGAATCGGCTGCGGCCTTCGCTCTACCTGTTCGTTGAAACGGAGTTGTGGCCCAACGTGCTTTGGACGTTGAACGACCGGCGCATTCCGACGATCCTGGTGAACGGCCGATTGTCGTCCCGCTCGTTCGGCCGCCAAAACAGGGGCCTCGTTCGCTCGTTCTATCGATCCGTCATCCGGTCGATCACTCTGTGTTTGATGCAATCCGATCGGGATCGACAACGAATTGTCGCGCTGGGCGCCGATCCGGCTCGTGCGTACACGACCGGCAATATCAAGTTCGACCAACCGCTTCCCGCCGGGGAAGGCGGCGAGCCGTCGGAACGAAACTTTGGATTGAATCGGTCGGACAGGCTGATCTTGGCCGGCAGCACCCACGCGGGCGAGGAAGAAATGCTGGTTGCGGCCTATCGCCGGATTGTCAAGGCGGATCCTTCGGCCGTGTTGATGCTGGCGCCGCGACATATCGAGCGGGTGGAGCAGGTCGAATCCATGATTCGCGACGCCGGTTTTACGGTTCAACGGAAAAGCCGAATGGAACAAACGGGACGGGGGCCGCGGGTCGTCATCTTGGATACGAGGGGAGAGCTGGCCCGCGCCTATCGTGAAGCGACGGTGGCGTTCGTGGGCGGCACCTTGGTGCCGGTCGGGGGCCATAATTTGCTGGAGCCGGCGGCTTGGGGAAAGCCGGTTCTTTTCGGACCCCATACCGATCATTGCGCCGAAGTGGCGACTATGTTGGAAGAAGCGGGAGGAGGCCGGCGTGTACGGGATGTGGAAGAATTGGCGCGCGCGTGCGGCGAATGGCTGGCCGATCCCCATGCCCGCGCGCACGTCGGACAGGCCGCGCGGCGCGTCGTGTTGGACAATCAAGGCGCTCTGCAACGAACACTGGACCTGATCGAATCGTGCTTCAACGCCATAGAGACATCACACCATTCCCTCCGGCCTTCGTAACCGGTACGGGGAAGGAGTCATCAAAACGTCGAGTGTCGGTTGCTTGTTGAAGAAGAACGCCGTCAAGCCACTCGGGACGTGAGCAAGAGAGATGAATCCAAGAAGGGACGTGCGTGGCGATCTTCAGGCGCTCGGTCGATGTGTTGTAATGGCCGGGGAGACGCCGAGCTGATATGGCGTTCTTGCAACCCGGACAACCGGTCCGGACGTGGCTTCGATGGGTCGCGTTTTTCTATGGCCTGCTCGTGCGATCGCGCGGCTGGTGGTATCGACTCGGCCGGGCGATGCCGTCACGATTGCCCTGCAGGGTCGTGAGCGTGGGCAATCTCACCGTCGGCGGAACCGGCAAAACGCCGGTCGTCATCTTGCTGACGGAATGGTTGCAAGCCGAGGGGCTGAAGGTCGCCGTGTTGAGCCGTGGCTATAAACGGACGAAAGGAGCCGAGCGGTTGCTGGTCTCCGATGGAGTGAGGTTGCTGGCCGGGCCGTCGGAGGCGGGCGATGAACCGTTTCTCATCGCCAAGCGATGTCCCTCCGCGATTGTGGCGGTAGGGGCGGATCGAACAGAAGTGGGCCGATGGGTTTTGGCGCAGCAGAAGGTGGATTGCGTGGTCTTGGACGATGGATTTCAACACCGGAGACTGCATCGGGATGTTGACGTCGTCTTGCTCGATGCGACCGACGCGGCTGGGCTCGACGCGCTGGTGCCGGCCGGTCGCCTGCGTGAGCCAATCGAGGGGCTGGCCCGCGCGACGGCGGTGGTCGTCACGAGGGCCGATTCGCGAGAAAACGTCGAGGCGGTTCATCGGCGGCTGAGGAAGGCCGGCGTCACGTTCAACGACGAGATCGAGGTTTCGTTCAGGCCGCAGTCGCTGGTGTCGGCGCGGGGTGACGGGAACCGGTCGCTCGAATGGGCTCAAGGGAAACGCGCATGGCTGGTGAGCGGCATCGGCAACAGCCGATCGTTCCGCCGGTCGGCCGAGGAGATAAGTGTGACGATCGTGGGCGAGACCGCCTTCGGCGATCATCATCACTATCGCTTGGATGATGTCCGCCGAATTCGATCCGAAGCGGGGGCCGCCGACGCCGAGCTGGTGTTGACGACGGAGAAGGATGCCGGGAAATTGTCGCCCTTTCTTGGGCCGGAGGACTCCTGGTGGGCGTTGCGGATTCGCGTGGAGATCCTCCGGGGGCTGGAGCGGTTGCGACGTCTGGTTCTCGAAGAAAAAGGAACAGGACAGAAGACCGATGCGTAGGGGATCGATCAAGCGGCTTGTCGTGCGGGCGCCGAATTGGATCGGCGACGCCGTCATGTGCGAGCCTGCGTTGCGCGGGCTCCGGTCGCTGTTTCCTCAGGCGGAACTGACGGTGCTGGCGAAGCCCTCCGTCGCGGAACTGTTCTTCGGTCACGCGGGCGTGGACCGGATCGTCCTCTATGATGACCGCCATCTGCACGCCGGTCTTTCGGGAAAATGGACGCTCGCCGAGACGCTGCGCCGGCACCGATTCGATCTGGCCGTGTTGTTTCAAAACGCCTTCGAAGCGGCGTTTCTGACCTGGCTGGCCGGCATCTCGCGCCGATACGGGTATGCCACCGATGGGCGCACCATGTTCCTGACCGATCCGGTTGCGGTTCCCGACCTCCGGAGACCCGTTCATCAAGTCGCCTATTACTGGAACCTGCTCAAACCGCTGGGACTGAACGGGGAGCCGATGGTTCCGGCGCTGACCGTCTCGCCGGATGAGGAACGGACGATGGGTGAGAAACTGGCGTCAGTTGGAATCGGACCGTCGGATCTCGTCATCGGGATCAATCCAGGCTCCATGTACGGAGCGGCCAAACGATGGCTGCCCGATCGCTTTGCGGAGGTCGCGCGACGGCTGGTCGGACGATTGCGAGAGGATGAGGGTAGAGAGGCGGCGGTCGCGATCATCGGCGCCAAGGGGGAAGAAGCATTGGGCCGACGGATCGCGGCTCAGATCAACGCACGAACGGCGGTCTTGTCCGGGACGACGACGATTCGAGAGTTGATGGCGGTGATCAAGCGATGCCGTCTGCTGCTGACCAACGACACAGGCCCGATGCACATCGCCGCGGCGTTCGGCGTGCCGGTCACGGCGATCTTCGGCCCGACGGATTGGCGCACGACATCCCCCTATGGACAGGAAAGCGGCATCGTGCGAGCGTCGGTCGATTGCGCTCCTTGCCTTTTGCGAGAATGTCCGATCGATCATCGATGTATGGCCGGAGTGGTGGTCGATCAGGTGTATGAGACGGCGGTTCGGCGGATGCGAGAGAGCAGCAGAGCAAGGTGCGAATCGGCGGAAGATTCATCCAAAGACCGTGGCGCAACAGCCCGGCAGTCTGCCGACATGACCGAGGGCTTGGTCGGCGTCACGGTATTTCTGGACCGAGACGGAACGTTGAATCCCGATCCCGGCTATATCCGCTCGCCGGATCAGTACGAGCTTTTTCCCGGTGTCGCCGATGCGCTGGCCAAACTCAAACGGGCCGGGGCTCGATTGATCGTCGTGACGAACCAATCGGGGGTGGCCAGAGGGTTTCTATCCATGAGGGATCTGGAGGCGATTCACGAAAAACTCGCCCGCCTCCTCGGCGAAACAGAGGTGATTCTCGATGCCGTTTATGTATGCCCCCATCACCCTGATGACGGCTGCGGATGCCGGAAGCCGAAAACCGGCCTGGTTGATCGGGCCGTTCGAGACCATGCGATCGATTTGTCGCGTTCGTATTTGGTCGGGGACCATGAAAAAGATATGGAGCTGGCCAAACGTGTGGGAGCGCGGGCTGTGTTGGTGACCACAGGGGCCGTGACGCCGCAACAGGTGGAAAGGCTTGGTGACACCGGTGTGGTTCCCGATCATGTCGCCTCGTCGCTTGAGGAGGCCGTTGAATGGATTTGGGGCGATGCTCAGGCTCGGTTTTGCAGGGAGGCCGTTCGACGACCTGAAGAGAACCACGGCCTCGATGCACAACCGACCTCTGATAGCCCGACGGCCGTGACACAGCAACATGGCTGAGATCATGCGCGAACAAAGTAGAGAAGGGGGACGAGAGGGGGGAGAGTCCTCCTCAATACCCTGTAACCTGTGCGGAGGAACGGACGTCTCCACCCTGTCGAATCGCAGTCGCAGCGGGAAGCCGCTGCGGACCGTCATTTGCCGTGCCTGCGGTCTGGTCTGGTCCGATCCTCGTCCCCATGACGCCAGGCGGTTCTACGAAGAAGAGTATCGGCTCTCCTATAAACACACGTACCAGCCGAAACCCAAACATATCCTGCGGGCTGGAAAGGTCGCGCTCTCTCGGTTTGAAAAGATCAAGGATCTGTTGGCGAGCCCCAAGCTCATTCTGGACGTGGGGACCGGCGGAGGGGAGTTCGCCTATCTGCTTCGATCGCTGGGGCATCAGGTCCAAGGCGTCGAGCCCAACAGGGGATACGCGGAGTATTCGATACGAGAATATGGCTTGACGGTCCAGGTGGGTTTTGTGCAAGACACGACGTTTCTCTCCGAGTCGTTCGATGTGGTGACGATCTGGCACGTGCTCGAACACACGGAAGATCCGGGCGCGGTATTGGCGCTGCTCCGATCCTGGCTCAAGCCCGGTGGAAGGTTGGTCGTCGAGGTGCCGAACGTGGAGGCGACCTGCCAGGCCCCCAAGAACACGTTTCATGAGGCGCATCTCTACAATTTCAATGTCGTGACGCTGCGCCGGTTGGCCCAAAAGCAGGGATTGCGCGAAGTCCGGCACGTCATTTCCCGCGACGGCGGGAATATTACGATGGTGTTCGGGATGGAGGAATCGCCCATTGTAAACGGTGCCGCCCTCGATATTCCCGGAAACTACGAATGGATCGCTCGGATCGTCCGAGGGCACAGTGCCTGGCGGCATCATCTGACGCCGATGCCCTATGTGCGGGCGTGGCAACGGTTTTGTCGATCGCTCGAAGAACGAAGAGAGACGGTTGCCGTATCGAGCGGCAAGGAGCTCCTCGATGATCTCTATGGACGGGAGGTGCGGACCCGTTTCTCGATCGAGGCGGGCAACGGAGTCGCTTGACCGGCCTCGACCGCTCCCTCCCTTTTTAGTCGCTCGATAACAAGGATGTTTCATGTACGCCGCTCCGGCCGACGATCAGTTCGCGGCTTCGCAGTTCAGCCGAGCCCGCATCCTGCTGATCAAGCCCAGTTCCCTCGGCGATATCATCCATGCGATGCCCGTGGCCTCGGCCATTAAAACCGCCTGGCCGGAAGCCCATCTGACGTGGGTCGTCAAGCGTCGCTGGGCGGATCTGGTCGAGCGGATCGAAGGAGTCGATCGAGTGTGGGCGGTGGATGAAACGGTGCGCAGTTGGATCGAACAGGCACGACGGCTGAGGGCTGAGCGGTTCCATCTCGCGATCGATTTGCAGGGCCTCTTTCGCAGCGGCGCGCTCGCTTGGTTCAGCGGCGCTCCCGCGCGCATCGGTTTTGCCAATGCGAGGGAAGGCAGTCCTTGGTTCTACACGGCGCGCGTGCCTGTTCCGACGCCGGAGATGCACGCGGTCGATCGGTATTTGCTCGTGGCTCAGTCCTTGGGGATTCGATCGCTTGGTACGCCCCGGTTTTCCTTCATCGCGTTTGACCGCGATCTGGAAATCATTCGGGATGTCTGTGCGCGGGAAGGGCTGATGATCGATCGGCCCTGGATCGCCGTGAATGTCTCAGCCCGGTGGCCGACCAAACGGTGGTTGCTCGACTCTTTTGCCGAGGTGGTGGACCGATTGCAGGGGGAAGGGCTTGGGCCGGTCGTGGTGATCGGGGGCACCGGCGATCGGTCTGATGCGGAGCATCTGAGGGCGGCCGCCAGAAGTCCGTTCATCGATTTCACGGGAAAGATTCCACTGGGTTGTTTGCCGGCTTTTCTTTCGAAGGCGGCCCTCTTGATCACGAACGATTCAGGCCCGATGCATATCGCCGCGGCGGTGGGCGTTCGGGTCATCACGCTGTTCGGGCCGACCAGTGAAGCGCGCACCGGTCCCTATGGAGCGGGCCATCTGGTGTTGACCAAGCCGGTCCCTTGCCGCCCCTGTTTCAGCCGCGTCTGTCGGCACGAGCCGGAGCTCGAGTGTTTGCGTCGCATCGAGCCCGGCGAAGTGGTCGAGGCTGTCCGGCGCGTAATCGACGAGTCTTCGGTTTCTCCATGAACGTGCTTATTGTCAGACCGGACGGCATCGGCGACGTCATCTTGTCGATTCCGGTGGCGACGGAGTTGAGGCGGCTTGTTCCAGGATCGACGATCGGCTTTCTCACCAGCCCGACGGCCGCGCCCCTGTTGGATCATCACCCCGATGTGGATTACGTGCGAACGATGCGATGGACGGATTCGCTCCGAACCTTGTGCGCGGTCTTTCGCGACGGAGTGGATGCGGCGCTTTTTCTCAAACCGTTTCGGCGTCTCATGTGGGCGGCCTTTCTGGCGCGCGTGCCGATCCGCGTGGCGACGGGATTCCGCTGGTACAGCCTGTTGGCCAATCGGCGGATGTATGAACACCGCAGCGAGTTTTTGAAGCACGAGTCCGAATACAACGTGGAGATGCTGAGAGGATTGGGGTTGCATCCGCAAACGGGAAGCCGCCCGACCTTGGTTGTGAGCGAGGAGGAGCGGCGAGGCGGCGAGCAACGTTGGGAAGCGATGCCGGGCCCCCGCGTCGTCGTTCATCCGGGAGGCCATTCCGCGCGCCGCTGGAGACCGGGGCACTTTCGGGATCTTGCCGTTGAATTGGCGCGACAGGGATTCGGGGTCGTCTTGACCGGCAGTGAGAAGGAGCGGAGCGAGTTCGAACGCGAGGCGTTGTCGGGATCGCCGCTTCCCGTGGAAATCTCCAATCTGATGGGCCGTCTGTCGGTTCGGGAGCTCATGGCGGTGATCGCCAATGCCGATGTGGTCGTTTCCGGCGCAACAGGACCGGCGCACATGGCGGCGGCGCTCGGCACGGCGGTGGTCAGTCTCTTTGATCCGCGCAGAAACAATTTGCCGACGAGATGGCGGCCTTTGGGGGCCGGTCTGTTGCTCCGTCCCGACGTGCCTACCTGCGAAAAATGTATCGGCGAGGTCTGTCCCTTTTGGGATTGTCTGGATCGATTGACCGTGGGGCACGTCGCGGCTGCCGTGCGACAGGCGGTCAAGGATCCATCGCCGTTGACCGTGATCCACATCTGAGCATAACGCTCCTTTGTTTCGTATCAGGACTCAGTAGTACGTAGTTTGGCGCATCGCGGTGTTTTTGCTTGACTCATATCTCTTCCTGTGTTCATATCATGAACGCTTTGAGGGCGATTTGAGGATTGAGCGGTTACGATTGAGAGGCATGGATCTTCAAGGCCAACGGGACCTTCTGTTGCTCACCGAGCTGGAGCGAGGTGAAGCGATCACCCAACGCTCGCTTGCAACCAAGCTGGGCGTGGCTCTGGGGCTCACGAACCTCTGTCTCAAACGGCTGGCGAGAAAGGGCTACATCAAGATCGCCACGATTCCTCCGCACCGCGTTCGCTATCTGCTCACGCCGCAGGGGTTTGCCGAGAAGTCCCGGCTGACGAGCGAATACGTGAAGCATTCCCTGTCGTACTACCGCGACACGCGACGGCGTCTGAAAGCAACGTTGGAAAAGCCGGTTCAATCGGGGGCGAAAAGACTGGCGATCTGCGGGACCGGCGAACTGGCCGAACTGGCGTATCTGACGCTGCGCGAGCTTGAGATCACCCTCGTGGGCTTCGTGGACGATCAGTCCGCGGGAACCTTTTTGTCGTATCCGGTCCGGCCGATCGCGTCGCTGAGAGAATGGGAATTCGACGGGCTGTTGATCGCCGATTTGGAGCGCGGCCCGCAAATCATGGCCCGGCTGGTGCGGCAAGGGATTCCGAAGGAGAAGATTTTCAGCATCGGCCTCGCCGCCGGCGCCTCCGCCTCTTGCGACGTGAAACGCGCCGAAGCAACACAAGAACGACAGAGACAGACCGGATAGACCTGTGACTCCATCGATTGAGTCGGATCCCATCCTCCGTGCGTTTTTGGAACGAATCGCTTCAGTCCGTCCGTTGATCAAACGGATCGTCTTGTTCGGTTCGCGCGCCAGGGGAACCCATCGGTCCGACTCGGATTATGATGTGCTCCTTGTGGTCTCTCGGAAAGATGACGCGTTGCTCGACGTCCTCTATGACGCGGTGATGGACATCCTGTTGGAGCACGGGCGGTTGGTGTCGTTGAAGGTGTTTCCGGAACGGGAATTTTCCAGATTGCAATCGTTGCGGACTCCCTTCATGGAGCAAGTGAGCCGGGAAGGAGTGCTCATTGGATAAGGCGCAACAGGAACTCATCCGCGGTTATCTGGCCAAGGCGCGCGAGAAAGCGAGGGTGGCCCGCGACCTGTACGCCAAGGGAGAGTGGGACGACGCGATTTCCCGCGCCTACTATGCCGCCTACCACGCGGCGCAGGCGGCTCTCTTGACGGAAGGACAACGGGCGGACACCCACAAGGGCGTCGTGACCCTGTTCGGCCTGTTGCTGGTGAAAACCGGCAAGCTGGACAAACGGTGGGGAAAGCTGTTGAGCAACCTGAAAGACGATCGCGAAGCGGGCGACTACGACGCCTTGTCCTACTTGGATGAAGAAACCGCGCGTCGCGCCGTCCGGGAGGCGGACGAGTTCGTCGCGGCCGTTGATCGATACATAACCGGCCTTGCGTCTTGAGAGACGCCGAGTGTGTCGCCGGACAAGGAGCAGGGAAGTGCTTGCAGTGGCCGAAGGGGGGAACTGTAAGTGAGAGGGCGGAGCTGTGCCCGCAGGGTCGCGGATCCATGGCCGTTGAAACGGCGGTTGAGATGAATCCTATCAATCGAACAGATCAAGCCCGAACGGATCAAGCCGACCAGTCCGTTTGCTGGTACGCCCTGCGCACAAAGTCGCGCCATGAGAAGGTGGTGCGGGATCAATTGGACAGGCAGGGCATCGAGCAGCTTCTTCCCACGGTTCGGCGCTTGAGCCAGTGGAAAGATCGCAAAAAGGAGATCGATGTTCCGCTGTTTTCCGGCTATTGCTTCGTGCGGTTCGGGAAAGGAACGAAGTCGTCGGTGCAGAAGGTCGCCGGTGTGGTGGAGATTGTGGGGAGCGGCGGACGCCCGGAACCGATTCCCGACGGCGAAATCGAAAACCTCAAAATGTTGATGTCGAGTGTGCTGCCGTACGATCCCCATCCTTATTTGCACGAGGGGATGGTCGTGGAAGTGGCTCGAGGTCCGTTACGGGGGGTGCGTGGTGTGTTGCTGCGTAAGGAGAAACGCCATCGTTTGGTGGTGGGAATCCGGTTGATTCAGCAGGCGGCGGCGGTGGAAATCGACGTGAGAGACGTGGAGCCGGTGAGCGGTTCATTAGAAACAAGGAGTGAATATGGCGGTCCCCTTACTTGATCTGAAAGCGCATCACGAGCCGATTCGCGAGGAGATCTTAAGCGCGTTGCGGCAGACCTTCGCGAGCAACCAGTTCATCCTGGGGCCGGATGTCGGCAAGTTGGAAGAGCGGGTGGCCGCGTACTGTCATGCTCAACACGGTATCGGCGTGACGTCGGGAACCGATGCGTTGTTGCTGTCGCTCATGGCGTTGGGAGTCGGTCCGGGCGATGAAGTGATCACCCCCTGCTATTCGTTTTTTGCGACGGCTGGCGTCGTCGCCCGGCTCCATGCCAAACCGGTGTTCGTCGATATCGATCCCGTGAGCTTTAACATCGATCCTTCGAAGATCGAAGCTGCGGTGACGCCGAAGACCAAAGCGATCATCCCCGTGCATTTGTACGGCCAGTGCGCCGAGATGACGCCGATTCTTGAGATCGCGCGGCGCCATGGTTTTTCCGTCGTGGAAGACGCCGCTCAAGCCATCGGAGCGGAATATCGCGACGGCCGGCGGGCCTGCAGCATGGGGACGGTCGGTTGCCTCTCGTTTTTCCCCAGCAAGAACTTGGGGTGCTTGGGAGATGGCGGAATGGTTGTCACAAACGACCGCGACCTGGCGGAGCGCCTGAAAATTCTGCGCGTTCACGGGAGCCATCCCAAGTATTACCACAAAATGATCGGAGGCAATTTCCGGCTCGACACGATTCAGGCCGCGGTGTTGAACGTCAAATTGAATTATCTTGACGGATGGACGAAGCGCCGGCAGGATAATGCGGACCGGTATCGTTCATTGTTTCAGCAGAGCGGATTACTGAATCGGGAAGTCGTCCGGTTGCCCGAAGCGGTGTATCGCGAGTCCGGCGCGAAGCATCACCACATCTACAACCAGTTCGTGCTGCGGGTCGAGCGGCGCGACGAGCTGATGGCGCATCTGAAACGAAACGAGATCGGGGCCGAAATCTACTATCCGGTTCCCTTTCACCTCCAAGAATGTTTCGGGTACCTGGGATATCGCGAAGGAGACTTCCCCGAAGCGGAGCGGGCCGCTCGGGAGACCATCGCGATTCCCATTTATCCGGAACTCACGCCCGCTCAACAAACCGAGGCGGTGGAAGCCGTCGCATCGTTTTATGCTCGATAGCGTGAGAGCGAAAAAACCCCGTGAGATAGCCTTTTAACACCATGCCGGACCTTGCATAGGGAGAGTTGCTGAAGCAGCAATCCAGTTAGGAAAAGACCTGGGACGAAGCGGAGGAGGAATAAAAACTTCATGATTTTGGTGACGGGCGGGGCCGGATTCATCGGGTCGAATTTCGTCCTGTATTGGTCCACGCAAACCGATGAACCGGTTCTCAATCTCGATAAACTGACCTATGCGGGCAATCTAGATAATCTCGCCGATTTAAACGGTGATGAGCGCCATACCTTTGTGCGGGGCGACATCGGCGATACGGCGTTGGTCGCCTCGCTGCTTGATCGCCATCATCCTCGCGCCGTCGTCAACTTTGCCGCCGAGAGTCACGTGGATCGATCGATTCACGGGCCCGATGATTTCATCCGCACGAACGTGGTCGGGACGTTTCATCTGCTGGAAGCGGTGCGAGCCTATTGGATGAAACTTGATCCGGCGGCGCAAGCGTCGTTTCGATTTCTTCACGTGTCAACGGATGAAGTGTATGGATCGCTTGAGTCGCATGAGCCGGCGTTTCGCGAAACGAATCCCTATCGGCCCAACAGCCCCTATTCGGCCAGCAAGGCGGCCGGCGATCATCTCGTGCGCGCCTATCACCACACCTACGGCCTGCCGGTGCTGACGACGAATTGTTCCAACAACTACGGGCCCTATCAGTTTCCTGAAAAACTGATTCCTCTCGTGATTCACAATGCGTTGGCCGGCAAACCGTTGCCGATCTATGGCGACGGCCGGCAGGTGCGCGATTGGCTGTACGTGGAAGACCATTGTCGGGCGATCTGCCGGGTACTGGAGAGCGGTGTGCCGGGCGAAACGTACAACGTCGGCGGATGGAGCGAAAAGCATAATCTGGATGTGGTGGATACCATCTGCGGGATTTTGGACGAATGGCGTCCTCGAAGCGACGGTCGGTCTTATCGGGCACAGGTGACCTTCGTCAAAGATCGGCCCGGCCATGATCGGCGGTACGCCATCGACGCAACAAAGATCGAACGGGAACTCGGCTGGAAGCCGACCGAAACGTTTGAAACCGGCATTCGTAAAACCGTCCGCTGGTATTTGGACCATGACACGTGGGTGCGGAACGTGACGAGCGGAGACTACCGCCGCTGGATCGAGCGGCACTACACGCAATAAAGTCAGCGGCCTGGAAGCGGCCAAGAGGAGGAGCCGGGCATGAGTCAAGATTCTCGATCCGGTCAGACGGTTAAAAGAAAAGGCATCATCCTGGCCGGAGGGGCCGGCACGCGACTGCATCCGGCGACCCTGTCGATCAGCAAACAGTTGCTCCCGGTGTTCGACAAACCGATGATCTATTATCCCCTCAGCACCCTCATGTTGGCGGGGATCAGGGACATTCTCGTCATTTCCACGCCGCAAGATACCCCGCGGTTCGAGCAGCTTCTTGGGAAAGGAGACCAGTGGGGGGCGCGGATTCACTATGCCGTTCAGCCGTCGCCGGACGGGTTGGCGCAGGCTTTCCTGATCGGCGAATCCTTCATCGGGGACGATGTGTCGGCCTTGGTGCTGGGGGATAACATTTTCTACGGCCATGATTTTCAACGTTTGCTGAACAGCGCGATGGCTCGCACCGACGGAGCCACGATCTTTGCCTATCACGTTCACGATCCTGAGCGATACGGCGTGGCCGAATTCGACGGGCAAGGCAGGGTTCTGTCATTGGAGGAAAAACCCCAGAAGCCCAAATCGAACTATGCCGTGACCGGTCTCTACTTCTACGATCGACGGGTGATCGAGTATGCCAAGAGCCTCAAACCGTCGGCCCGGGGCGAGTTGGAGATTACGGATCTGAATCGGCTGTATCTGCAAGAGGGACGGCTGCATGTCGAAGTCATGGGGCGGGGATATGCCTGGCTCGATACCGGGACGCACGAGTCATTGTTGGACGCCGGCCAGTTCATCGCCACGCTGGAACATCGCCAAGGGCTCAAGGTGGCTTGTCCGGAAGAGATCGCCTGGCGGCAGGGTTGGATCGATGCGGCCCAAGTGGAACGGCTGGCTCGGCCGTTGGCCAAGAACGGCTACGGCAAATATCTGCTGCGAATCATCAAAGAAAACGTGTTCTGATGCGGGCCACGCCGCTTGCCATCCCAAACGAACGGTCCCCTGTCGGAAAATGGTCGAAAGGACATGCGCGGTTAAGGGAAGCGGAGTTGTTCTCATGCCATTAGACTAGAAGAGCGCCAATGGCTGTTCGGCTGCATCCTCACGCGTTGGAACGACTACAAGAACGTGGTGGGACGGAGCAAGAGGTGAGGCTGACTGTGGAGGCTGGTGAGCACTTTGAGGCAAAGTTCGGTCGAACGGGCTTTCGTCGCAACTTCCCGTTTGCGGGGACCTGGCAAGGAAAGATCTATGCAAACAGGCAGATAGAAGCCTATGCTGTGCAAGAGGGGAGCGACTGGGTCGTCATTACGGTAATCGTGAAATATTTCTAATTCGGAGACTGTGAAATGAGGCTGACATACGATCCTACGTACAATGTTGCGTATATCCGACTCCACGAGAAAACGACCCCGGTAACTACCCTTAAGATCAGCGATGAGATGAATGTTGATGTGGCGCCGGACGGAACCGTCTACGGCATTGAGCTTCTCAATGCCAACGCGCAGTTGGCGGAAGATGGGGGAACTCTGATTCTGGAATTGGCGGGAAAACGTCAAGAGATTGCCCTTCGGGCACAAGACTTGACATGAGTCTGTCTGGTCATCGTCAAGGACAGGTCGAGAAAGATCTGGATAGAAAGCCATACGACAGTGTCACGATCGACATGCGGAGCATCAAAGAAAATCTGTTCTGATGCGTGCCACGCCGCTTGCCATCCCCGACGTCGTCTTGCTTGAACCCCGGGTATTCGGAGATGACCGGGGGTTTTTCTTTGAAAGTTTCAACCAAGCCCGGTTCGAGGCGGCGATCGGCAAACCCATCGCCTTTGTCCAAGACAACCACTCCCGATCGGTCAAGGGGGTCTTGCGGGGGTTGCATTATCAGATTCGGCAACCGCAGGGGAAGTTGGTGCGCATCGTGGTGGGAGCCGTCTTCGACGTGGCGGTGGATCTACGCCGCTCGTCGCCGACGTTTGGTCGCTGGATAGGCGAGGTACTCTCTGCCGAGAACAAGCGGCAACTCTGGATCCCTGCCGGGTTTGCCCATGGATTTCTCGTGTTGTCGGAGGTCGCCGAATGTTTGTACAAAACGACCGACTACTATGCGCCGCAGCACGAGCGGTGCCTGATCTGGAACGATCCGACGATCGGCATCACCTGGCCGTTGGGGGGAGAGCCGATTCTGTCCGCAAAGGATCGGCAAGGTGTCGCGTTCGATCGAGCGGAACGGTTTGAATGACCATTTGATGATCAGCGTTAATTATCAAAAGAAGAAGGGCGTGAGAAGCGGCTGTGCGACTCAAGAGATTCGAGCGATACGATTTACTATAGATTTGGATGAAAAGCACAATTGACGAGAGTAAGCATGATGGACAATTATAAGTATTTTTTCTGCTGGTTACATAACTTAAGGTCGCCCGAATTCTTCGTCGGCTAAAAAGTCAAACGTGCTAGACAAGAGAAGCCCGCTCGCCTTCTAGTGTCATTCCATAAAAGTTGAGCCTAGTGATGCTCGTCGTTCCTCGCTCTTGTGATTTCCTGGTGATTGGGGCAGGCATAATCGGTGTGACCATTGCGAGGGAGCTGCGGCGGCGCTATGGAGCGAGGGTGCTTGTGATTGATAAAGAGGCGGCAGTGGGCATGCATGCCAGTGGGCGGAATAGCGGTGTGCTGCATGCCGGCGTGTACTATAAACCGCACTCCTTAAAGGCTCGGCTGTGCGTAGAGGGAAATAGAAGAATGAAAGATTACTGCCGGGAGAGGGGCATTTCACTGAATGAATATGGAAAAGTCATTGTTACGCGAAAAGAGGCCGAATTGGCCGCTCTTCAAGAACTTTATGAGCGTGCCCAGTCTAATGGAGCAACAGTTGCTCTTCTCGATGCAGAGGCGTTGAAGGAGATCGAACCCTGCGCACGGACCATAGGCCAAGCGCTGTATGTTAAAGAAACAAGCGTGGTCAATCCTCAGCAGGTGGTGGAATCTCTGGCAAGCGAGGCAGTGAGAGACGGTGTCGAATTTCGGCTGAAATGTGCCTGGCAAGGACTCGCAGGTATGGGCCAAGTGAGAACATCGCAAGGCTCTCTCTCCTATGGGTATC
>JANDJE010000103.1 GCA_024331095.1 Nitrospira sp.
ATTCGCTCGCCATTGCGCTGGCGATCGTCCTCATCGGCTTGTTTACGATGATCGCGAGGCAGAAGGCCGTGACGCAATTGGTCGGGTTCTTGGTCGTGGAAAACGGCTTGTTCCTCGGGGCGACGGCCGCCACCCACGGGATGCCGTTCGTCGTGGAACTCGGCGTGTTCTTCGACGTGCTGGTGGCGGCGCTGATCGCGGGGATCTACACGAACCGCCTCCAGGACGCTTTTGACAGTGTGGATACGAGTCATCTCACGGGGTTGAAGGAATGACCGACTGGTCGGTGACGATCGCAGCGGCGATGCTGGTGGTCGCCCCGTTATTGGCGGGGGGGCTGAGCCTGGCCGTTCGCCGGCCTTCTCTGCTGCATGTGATCAATCTGACCAGCATGGGCCTGCTGGTCCTCGCGGAACTCTTGATCACCCGCATGGTCCTCGATGACGGCCCGCTGACGGTGCTTGGGGCGTCGATGTATTTCGACGCCTTGTCCGTGTTTGTGCTTTTCATCATCGGCACGGTGGGGCTGGCCTGTTCGCTCTACATGCGCTCATACCTGGACGAACAGGTCGCGCGAGGAGTGATCGCGCCGAACCGACTCAATCTGTTCTTTTTCCTGTTCCACATGTTTTTGCTTGCGATGGTGCTGGCGACGACGGCGAACAGCATCGGGGTGCAATGGGTGGCCGTGGAGGCGACGACGCTGGCCACCACGTTTCTCATCGCCTTCTGGCGCAGGCGGGAGTCGCTGGAAGCCGGCTGGAAGTATTTGATCCTGTGTTCGGTGGGGATCTCGCTCGCACTGTTCGGCGTCGTGTTGGTCTATTATTCCTCGCTCCATGTGTTGAGCGATGTCGAGAAGGCGTTGAACGTCACGGAGTTGTTGCCGGTGGCCGACCGGTTGAATCAGCACGTGTTAAAACTGGCGTTCATCTTTATTCTGGTCGGCTACGGCACCAAAGTGGGGCTCGTGCCGATGCACTCGTGGCTGCCGGATGCCTATACGGAGGCGCCGGCTCCGGTGGTGGCCATGCTGGCCGGTGTCCTCGAAGTGGTGGCGGTCTATGCGATTCTTCGGATCAAGATGATCGTCGACCATGCCGTCCCCGCACCCTTCAGCGGCAATCTCCTGCTGCTGCTGGGCTTTGCCTCGTTCGTGACGGCCGCGTTGTTCATCCTCGTCCAACGCAACTACAAACGTTTGTTCGCCTATTCCAGTATCGAACATATGGGGATCGCCATGATCGGCTTCGGCATCGGAGGAACGGTGGGAACGTTCGGTGGGTTGTTTCATCTGCTCAATCATGCGTTCGCCAAATCGGTCGCGTTTTTTGCCGCGGGCAATGTCCATCGCCGCTTTCGGACGGTGGATATTAGTCAGGTGCAGGGTGTGATGGTCGCTCAGCCGTGGACGGCCATGGCCCTGTTGTTTGCGGGCCTCGCCTTGTCTGCTCTCCCTCCCAGCGCCTTGTTTGCGAGCGAAATCTCTATTGTGACAGCTCTCGCCGCACCGGCTGTTGGAGGAGAGGATCCGGCAGTGCTTTCCACTCCTTTCTCCGAGGGCAATGGTCGCATGGGATTCGTTGCGATCTTCTTGCTTTCGGCACTGTTGGCATTTGGCGGCCTGATCTATCGGGTGACGGTGATGGTGTGGGGAACGCCGCAACAAGACATTGTACGAGGAGAGGCCTGGACGGCGGGGCATGTGCCGATAGTTCTTCTGATAGCCGCGTTGGTGGGATTTGGCTTTGTGCTTCCGCCTCCCCTGCGTGAGCTGCTGGGGCGGGCGACGAACCTTCTCTTGCTGCGCTAGAGAGGCAGTGGTGATGGCCGGTCCAGAATCCTACGTTGAGCAGCTCAAAGCAGCGTTTCCCTCCCTTGTTCAGATTGAAGGGGGAGAGGGGGGCTTTGCCCGATTCCTCGTGCAGAAAGAAACGCTCCCGGCGGTCGCACAATATCTGCACCACCAGAAGTGGCAGAGTCGGTTGGCGCTCCTGTGGGCGGTCGATGATCGACCGATGCGGGAGGGAACAAGTCTCCATTATCTCTTTGCGCTGGACAATGCTCGCCAGTGGCTGGTGCTGTCCATCGAGCTGGAGGGGGATGATCGGCTCTTCCCCTCCATCACGCCGCATCTTCATGCGGCGCAATGGTACGAGCGTGAGATCCGCGACATGTTTGGGTTGGTTCCGATAGGACACCCCGATCTCCGCCGTCTGGTCCGTCATGAACACTGGCCCAAGGGGACCCATCCGCTTCAGAAACGGTTTCCTTGGGACAAGGTTCTCGACCGGCAACAGGGGGAATACAGTTTTCTCCATATCGAAGGAGAAGGGGTGTTCGAGGTTCCCGTTGGGCCCATCCATGCGGGGATCATTGAGCCTGGTCATTTCCGCTTTTCTGTGGCCGGCGAGCCCATCATGCAACTGGAACTGCGGCATTTCTGGAAACATCGCGGCGTCGAGAAACTCTTCGAACAACGGACCTTGATGGATGCTGTGCCCCTGGCCGAGCGGGTTTCTGGTGATACGGCGGTCGGGCACAGTCTTGCCTATTGCCAGGCAGTTGAAACGCTGATGGGGCTTGAGGTGCCGCGCCGCGGTCGTTTCTTGCGAAGTCTCTTCCTTGAACTGGAACGGCTTCACAACCATCTGGGCGATGTGGGGGCGATCTGCAACGACACGGCCTATTCGCTACCCCATGCCCATTGTGGTCGCCTTAAGGAACAGGTGATGCAGCTCAATGATCGCTTGAGCGGTTCACGGTTTCTGCGTGGTGTCAATCGAGTCGGGGGAGTGACCCTTGATCTCACGCCGGATCACTTGACGGAAAT
>JANDJE010000104.1 GCA_024331095.1 Nitrospira sp.
TAGGGCCGCCGGCATCAACGGCACCTCCTCCTTCTGCAACGATCTCGTCCATAGCACGGAAGAACGGTGACCAGGTGGCAAAGGCCGACTGAGTACGAAGATACCCTCCATCGTTATTGGGCCCTCCAAGGTCAGGAGCCCCGGCGACACTCCCCACCATAGCTGGACTTTGCAGCGCAGCGATCTGCGCCGGAGTCATTGGAGGAGTTGGATTATACGGATAGGCATGGGAGACCCCGCCACCCGTGTGACCCACACCATCATGAGAGCCAGCAGGCACTTGACCGCTAAACAGAGAAAACCCTGGGTTCAATATCGAAGGCGTGATCCCAAGACCAGGGTTGTAACTGTTTGGCGTCCCCACCACCGTAATGCTGACGGTTGATGGAGAGGTCAGCGTAAAGAATCGGAACCGGTTATTGTGGCTGTCAGCCAAGGTATCGATTGTGGCGGTGCGATTGACGCCGTTGTTGCTCATGCCGGAGAGCCAGCCTGCGTTGCTGCTGACGGTGGGATTGAAGCCGGACGCCCCCAAGGGCCCCCAGGTATTCGTACTCTGGTCATACAACGACGTGCCGTAGCCGACGTGGGCTGATGCCACGCCGGTTGTCAACATTAGAGCCATTGCCGAAAAGGCTCCAAGGATTGTCGTGCGTTTCTTCATTCGAAACCTCCTTGTTATGGATGACACGGCTTAGACATGAACCAAACCTAACGTACTGCTCAGTACGCGCGTTATAGCAAAGGCGTGCAATGCGGGATACAGACCGCTGCACCACGTGCACCATGTGTGACAAAAAATGCGCGCTCTGCCGTGGTCGCTCTCTGCGAGAACCCATTTCTCCCGTCATTCGTGCTAGAAAGACGGTTATGTCTCATGGGGAAACACGCCCGTCGCGGCGGCCAAAGCCAACCAACGCCGCGCCCGATCCCGTCGCGCACCGGCTTCTCCTGTATGGGACCGTCACCCTGACCGGTGCTGCGGTGATGGTGCTGGAGTTGCTGGGCACCCGTATCATCGGCCCGTTTTACGGCGTGAGCCTCTACGTGTGGGCCTCGCTCATCGCCGTCACGTTGATCGCGCTGGCGCTGGGCTACTTCATCGGCGGGTATGTGGCTGACCGATTCCCAGCGGTGCGGTTGAGCCACGTCCTGCTCGCCGCGGCAATCGGGACGGTCGTCATTCCGCTCCTGACAGGACCGGTCCTTCGCCTGACCGATTCCTTGGGGCTGCGGGCCGGCGCGTTCACCAGCGCCCTCTTGCTCTTTACCTTTCCCCTCACCGCCCTCGCCATGGTGGGACCCTATGTGATCAAACGGGCGACTCGCGATCTCAACGGTGTCGGAACCGTGGCCGGTTCTGTCTATGCGGTCAGCACGATCGGCAGTGTGGCCGGCACCTTGCTGCTGGGGTTTTATCTCTTGCCGTTATTTGGAACCAAAACTATTCTCATCGCCGTAAGTCTCCTCTTGGCGGCACTCTCGGCTGTCATGTCCTGGCAGGAACGGGCACGAGCCGGAGCCTTGGCGCCTGCCACCATGGCGGTGCTCGCCGCCTTTGGCCTCTGGTCAGCCACCGGGTTCGCAGCGCCTGACAAATCCGTAGAGGGGTTTACCGTGCTCTCGGAAGCAGAAAGTCTCTATGGGTGGGTGCGCGTGGTGGATGACGACCGGTATGGCATCCGTGTGATGCTTTCCGATGCGTCAGTGATCAGCGCGGTCGACAAGAAACTGGATCGGAGCGTGCTGGGCTATCAACAGATTCTCGGTCTGCTCCCGATCGTCCGTCCGAATGCGAAACAGGCCTTGCTCATCGGACTGGGCGGCGGCCATGTGGCGCGCGACTTGAAATCCCAAGGCCTCGACACCGACACCATCGAAATCGACCCGGCGGTCGCCGACGCCGCCCGACGATTTTTTCACTTCCAGCCGACCGGCCAGTTTCTGATCGGCGACGCACGCTACGAGATCAAACGGCTGGACCGACAGTATGACCTTATCATCCACGACTGTTTCACCGGTGGAACGGAACCGATCCACTTACTGACACAGGAGATGTTGCGGGAGCTCCAGGGACTATTAACTCAAGAAGGGCTTCTCGTGCTCAACTACGTAGGGTTCCGAACAGGAGAAGGCTCCGAGGCTGTCGCAGCCGTCTATCGAACCCTCAAAAGCCTCTTCCCCCATGTGCGGATATTCACAACTGAAACAGGGAACTTTACCGACTTTGTTTTTCTCGCGTCACCTATCCTCATCGACCTGGACCGACAAAGGGATGACCCTCGCATCTATTGGCTGCTGAGCCACGAACATTGGATCGGCGACACCGCTGGTTTCATCCTTACCGACGACTATAACCCCCTTGAGCGGCTCCAGACGCGCAAAGCCGAGGCCTATCGGACGCTCTTCATGGATCGAATCGCCTTTGACCTGTTGCTGCGATAAAGAGAGGGAAAGGGGGGAGCACCGGCGCTCTCCCGACTCAGACACGTAGACGCACACAACATCATCGCTGCCATCACGGACATGACATATTGCATCGCTCACCTGCTGGTGCTCCCTCTAATTGACAGAAGAGAAAAAGATCGCTGATCCGTCAGACGGACTCGAAGTCTACCGTTTCTCCAGCGCCTTCCCCCTGAAGACGCATTTCTCCTCTAGCGACCGCTAGCAATCGTTGCACCGGAAACAACGACCAATCGCGAACAGCCACCGGCGTTGTACCGGACAATTCGTAGCACCAGTCACAACCC
>JANDJE010000105.1 GCA_024331095.1 Nitrospira sp.
CAATCTGGAGATGGTGAATGACGTGCCCCTTGAGGTTAAACCGTTCGAGATTGGGCAACACATAATAGAGCCCATTCATCACCGCCCGCCCCACCTCGTCCATCTTTTCGCCGAAGGTTTTGAGATCCGGCGTCAGGTGGCCGATTACATAGATCGCCAAGGTAAAGATCGCGCTCAGCGTCGTGCTCGTAAAGGTCGAAAACAGCAAGGCCACCGCCGTGATCACCATGAACTCCACAAAAATCATTCCCACGGCTTGAAACAGCAGACCATCCACCGCCACGTGCCTCGCCCATAAGACGACCAACAGCCCCCCCGTCATGATCGCCGTGTTGACCGACAACGTGATCAAGAGTCCCAGATACTTGCCCAAGAGAAATTGATACCGGGCCACCGGCTTCGAGACGATCGTGTAGATCGTTTTCTTGTCGATTTCCTTGCTGACCAGGCCGATCCCGATGAAGATAGCGATCAACACACCGAAGAAATTGACACTGGCAAGGCCGATATCGATCATCAATCGATCGAAATCCCCCAAGGTAAGTTTCGAGATGATGATCGAGCTGCCGATCATCAAAAGCGCGAAGATCAACAGATTGTAGAGCAGCTTGTCGCGCAGATTTTCGCGAAACGTATTGAAGGCGATCGACAGAATTTTCATCAGGCCGCTACCTCCATCGGCTGTCGCAGGCTGTTGGCTTCGCGGATGAAGAGATCTTCGAGCGAGACCCGGTGCGGCGTGAGCGACACCACGTGGCCCTTCACCGAACGGACCACATCGATCGCATGGTGTACATCCTGTTGGTTTGCCAGCACCACCATCACCTGCTCCCCTTGCACCACCACCTTTTTGGCAAAGGGCCTGATCCGTTCCAGCGCCTCGGGCGCCAGCCGCTCAATCACCAGTTCCGCCTCTTCCGTCGCATCGGCTGCAAGCAACTCCGAGACGTGACCACAGGCGACCAGTCGGCCCTTCATGATCATGGCGACCCGGTCGCAGAGCAGTTCGGCATCATGCAGAATGTGCGAACTGAACATGATGGTCTTGCCCGCTTCCTTGAGCCGCAAAATCAGGTCACGCACTTCTTTCCGCCCAATCGGATCGAGACCCGACATCGGCTCATCCAGCACCACCAGTTCCGGATCGTTGATCAGAGCTTGGGCAATCCCCACCCGCTGTAACATGCCCTTCGAAAACTTACGCAACTGCAAATCTCGCGCATGACTCATCCCCACCGTGTCAAGCAGCTCGTCAATTCTCTTACTCAAGGCCGCGCCGCGGAGCCCGAATAGATGGCCATAAAACCGCAAAAACTCCGCACCGGTGAGATAGTCATAAAAATAGGGCGACTCCGGCAGAAACCCCAGCTTGGTCTTGGCCTGCGGTGCGGCGATCGGGTGGCCGAAAATCGTGGCTCGGCCGCTCGTGGGGTAGATCAAGCCCATCAACATTTTGAGGGTCGTTGTCTTCCCCGCTCCGTTGGGACCGAGAAAGCCAAAGACTTCGCCTCGGTGCACGGCCAGTGACAGCCGGTCCACCGCCGTCACCTTGCGGCCCCAAAAGCCCACGCGAAACACCTTGGTTAAATCCTCGATGTGAATGACAATGTCTGCACAGTCCTTCATCGCCGTTACCATCGCAACGGAAACACATAGGCCGGCTGCTCGATCTTGGGATAGAGATAGGCCGGCGTCCGATTTCGTTTATGAAACGTCTTGAGCCGTTCCGGATGGGTCGAGCTGGTGATGGTGCCGGTCCATTGATCGAGATGATACTCCCCGCCAAAGGGCTCAAGCGGGAGGGCCACGAGCAGTCCCGCCTGAACCAACGCCGCCAGTGACGGCGGCACCAGGCCATGGCGCTTCCGATACTCCTCCACCGCACGCTCCAACATCCGAATGTCCCGTTCGATGATGACTTCTTTCATCCTGGTCTCAAAGAACTTTTTCATTTCCGGATCGTCCGTTTCCCTGAGCCGCGCTTCGAGAAACGCGAGCGCCGTCTCTGGCTTGCCGGCCTCCGCCGCCATGCGGGTAGCCAGACCCGGCAGATAGGCGGGCCGGCCGGGCAGCGACGCGGCCCGCAAGGTGTAGTACGCACCCATGTCGGGATCAGCCAAGAGGAAATAGTAGTTGTATCCGAGCAAAAACGGGATGTTCCACACGGTGGGATTTTCCTCATAGCCTCGTTTAAGCAGTCGATTGGCCAAATCAGGCCGGTTGGCGAGATCGCCCAAAATCACCCCGCCCGCGTAATAGGCATAGGCATACTGGGGATCGAGTGTCGTAATCACGTCGAGCGCATGGGCCATCCATTCATAGTCTTCCATCGTGTTCTGGCGCTTGCCGATCACCTGCACCAGCTTGAGCCACAACACATCGGCCCCCAGGTGGTGATAGCCCAGCAGAGCGGGCTTGAGATAGTCACCCTTTGGGAGATGGGCCAGTTCTTCAATCTGGACGAGGGTTCGGTCTTGACGGTGATCGAGATAGCTTTGGAGCCATACCACGGAGAGAAGCAGCCCAAGGGCGATGGCCCATAACGAGACCCCATATTTTGATCGAAGCATCAGAGACTGGTGCACAGAGGAGACAGAGGGAAGCTGCTGAACGATCATGTCGGAATCAGCACTCTCATCTAGCACTCAATTCAAAACAAGAATCCCGGCAGCCGTTCGCACGGCTGCCGGGGAATGGAAAAACAACATCAA
>JANDJE010000106.1 GCA_024331095.1 Nitrospira sp.
TGAGAATGAGAATAAGAACTAAATTTATCTTGGTTGCCGGACTGATCATCAGTTTAGGAGGCTTCCATCCCACAGATGCCCAGGAACTGTCATCCCGCCTGATGACAATCGCTCAGGTCTCTGAGGATCAGCCAATCGAAACCACCGTCATACCAGAAACCGACGCATCGACTTCGGACCAGCGGCCGATCCGAGCTCCCCTCACAGAAATCATCGGCACGGCGCCGTCGGCCTTGGATCACATCCCCGGCTCAGGAAAAGTCGTGACCAGTGAGAGCATTGAACGAAACCACCGCTTTACCATCAACGAAGCGTTGCGTGAAGTACCTGGAGTCAATGTGCGAGACGAGGACGGATTGGGCATCCGGCCCAATATCGGCATCCGAGGACTGGATCCGACACGCAGCAGAAAAGTCCACATTATGGAGGACGGCGTGCCGATCATGCTGATGCCTTACGGTGATCCATCCTCTTACTACTTTCCTCCGATTTTCCGATTCGACCGCATCGAGGTGTTGAAGGGGAGCGGACAGCTTCTCTACGGCCCTCAAACCATCGGCGGCGTCATCAACCTGATTACACGCATGCCATCCCTTCGCCCTGAAGGTCATTTTCAGGTGTGGGGCGGTAATTTGGACTATCTCAACGTGCATTTCGACTATGGGGGCACCTGGGGGAAAAGCGGGTATCTGGTCGATTACACCCATTCGCAGGCCGACACGCCGCGGTTCACCAACATCCGGGCAAGGATCGATGATCTGACATTCAAGACCATCCAAGAATTAAGCGAGCGCACGCAAATCCTTGCCAAGTTCAATTATTACCGCGAAAACTCCGGCATCGGCTACCAAGGGCTGACTCAGGCCGAATGGGCCACCAGAGGCGAAGAGCGGCAGACCCTGTTCACCAACGACCACTTCGACTTCTTGCGGCTCGGCTATCACGTGGTGGTCAACCACATGTTCACCGCCAACCTGACCTCGACCACGAATTTCTTCGGCCATTATATGGAGCGGGACTGGAGCCGCCAGTCTCAACAGGGAGTGGACATCAATGGTAATCCCGTCGGAAGCATTCAACGAGGCAATAGCCTTCCTGCCACCGCTTACGGTGTTGTGCCTGCAAATGAGCGATTTACCAATGAACGAGAATATTGGGTTTGGGGAGTCGAGCCCCGCTTCCACTATTCTCATGCCTTTCCGTTCTTCGGCCTCAAGGGTGAAGCGGACTTCGGCGCCCGATACATGTACGAACAGTCGGACCGCAAACAACTGCTCAACACGGTCTCGGGGACTGGCCTTCCATCGAGTTGTGTCGTCTCGATCCCCGGCGCGACGTGTCTGGGTGAAAATAACAAGCGCACCACCAATGCCTATGCCTTCTTCGCCCAAGAACGATTAATCTTGGGTCCCTTCACCTTGACGCCGGGATTCCGGGTCGAGCACATCAGCTACGATCAAACCAACCGACTGGCAAACAACGGGAACGGCAACTACGGCAAGACCAATTTCACCGCGGTGCTGCCGGGAGCCGGCATCACCTATTCGCCGTTTCAGAACACCACCTTCTTCTTTGGTGCCCACCGCGGGATGGCGCCGCCTCAAATCTCCGATGCCGTCACTCTCAACACGGGACAGCCCGTCGATTTGGACCCGGAGTTGAGCTGGACGTATGAGTTAGGGGTGCGGGGAACCCTTGCCCACTGGGCCGCGTACTCCATCACGGGATTTCAGATGGACTTCGACAACCAGATTATTACCCAATCGGTGGCCGGAGGAGTAGGGGCCACGCTCACCAATGCCGGAAGAACCCAGCACCGAGGCGCCGAAGTGGCGACCCAGATCGATCTTTGGGACGCCGTGACCGGCCGAGACGACAACCAGGACGTCACGTTTGATTTCAACTATACCTGGGTCGCCCAGGCGAATTTCAGGGGAACACGCAATAGTGCACTCGGCGCTTCGGCGCTCCTGCCGGGAGAACCGACAACGATCAGTGTCAGCGGAAACCGCCTCCCTTATTCACCAGAACATCTCCTCACGGCGGGAATTGGCTATGCCAACCGAGCCTTTTGGCTGGGGCCTTTTAACGCTCGTTTGGAAACGCAATGTGTCAGCGACCAATTCGCCGATGACCGGAACACGGTCATCCCGACACCCAGCGGGCAGCGCGGCATCGTGAGGGGCTGGTGCATGCTCAATGCCTCGGTCAACCAGCACGTGAAGAAAATCAACACGACCTTCTTCTTCACGGGCAAGAACATGCTGGGCCATGACGCCATCGTGGACCGGTCGCGCGGCATCTACCCCAGCCTGCCAGCCCTCTGGCAAGCGGGAGCGAAGTGGACGTTCTGATGAAACCGGACACCACACGTCCTCAATCAGCGGCGATCTCCGGATCGGCCTGTGCTCCGGAAGAAGTCCGCTGCCTGTGCGGACAACTTATGGCGCGCCTAGTCGAAAACGGCGTCGAGATCAAATGCAAACGATGCCGGAGGCTTGTGACCATACCTCTATGGCGTATTAAGCGGATACCGAAATAGCCATTGTGAACTAACTCGTTTCACCAGTTCGAAGCGGCCAGAGGTTCACACCCAGAGCCCAGGATCACAACCATGGTCCTGGGCTTCGTTTTTCAGGAGGAACACCATGCGCACTGATTCAGTTGCAGACGTC
>JANDJE010000107.1 GCA_024331095.1 Nitrospira sp.
GGCAATGATGCGCACGGGCCACCATAGCATGATCCCAAATTGGGAGCAACCGGCCTGTAGTGAGTCAATGTGACCATGCTGTAATAATGGCCGCTGTGGTTTGCCCCGCACGATTCCAGCTCTCCAGACAAAGAGACCACGTGTCACCATGAGGCCTGGCCACATTCGAGACCAAACGCGAAGTCTGACAAGAACTCCATAGCGAGATACGAGAGATCAGCATTTCCCAGCAATCTAAAAACTGCTCGCGCACAAAGACATCAGCACGGCCATGATCTAGCCACCTGTCCTCTGAAGAAAACAGGGCGTAGACAAATCGGACAGCCCCTCCCTGGCTGGCATCGAGCGAGTGACCGTGATATATGGCAGGGCGATAGCCGGAGAGACTGCGGGATTCGCAGCCTATCGCGGACAGCTCCGTGCAGCGATCTGCTTGATAAGCATCTGATTTCCTTTTAGATCGCCATCATCAAAAACGACTCCCGACCCCCATTTTGTTCCCTCGACCCCTTTTGTTGACCTAGTTACAGCCGTCACCCCTGCGTGCATCATCCGGGGACGCCTAGCTCTCGACCCCCGCCAACGTCAGCTTCTCATCACCGACCTCATCCGGCGTCGTGCTTGATTCGACCGTCTCATGCCGCGCCGCGATCAACGAGTAAAAGACCGGCACGACGAACAGGGTAAAGATCGTGCCGACCGTCATGCCCGTCACCAACACCATCCCGATGCTGTTGCGGGCGGCCGCGCCCGGTCCCGTCGCCAGCACCAGCGGGAGATGACCGAAGACCGTGGCCGCCGAGGTCATCAACACGGGCCTCAGCCTCGTCAGTGCCGCCTCGCGCGCCGCCGCCTCGCGCGAACATCCTTGCGCCTGCAACTGATTGGCGAACTCCACGATGAGGATGCCGTTCTTGGCGATCAACCCGACGAGCGTAATCAGTCCGACTTGCGAATAGATATTGATCGTCGTCAAATCCAGAAAACCGACCACCAGCGCGCCGGAGATGGCCAGCGGGACCGAACCGAGCAGGACGATCAACGGATCGCGGAAGCTTTTGAACTGCGCGGCCAGCACCAGGAAAATCAAGACGACCGCGAAGCCCAGGGTGACGGTGAGGGCGGCTCCCTCCTGACGCAGTTGCCTGGATTCTCCGGCGTAATCCAAGTGAACGAGCGGGCTCAGCGGCGCCGCCGCGGCTTCGAGCACGCGAAGGCCCTCTTCTTTGGTGACGCCGGGCTTGAGCCCGCCAAACACGCGGGCGGCGTGGCGTTGCTGAAATCGATTCAAGGCTCGCGGGGCGACGCCGGTTTCGATGCGCGCGAAGGTCGATACCGGCACCAACTGCCCGCCCGGCGTTTTGATCTTCAGGTCGAGCAGCGGGTCGAGGGTCGCGCGATCCTTGTCTCCGATCTGCGGGATGACCTTGTAGCTGCGGTCAAAGTAATTGAACCGGTTCACATAGGCGCCGCCCAGCAACGTGCCCAGCTCTCGTCCGACCGCCGCCAGATCAAGCCCCAGATCGGCGATCCGCTCGCGGTCCAGAACGGCGCGCGCCTGGGGCAGGTCGATTTTGAGATCGGTGTCCGCGTAGAGGAATTTTCCGCTCCGCCACGCGGCGCTGAGCACCTCGGCCACGGCCTCCAGCATCGTTTCCGCCGACCCCTCGCTTTGCAGCACCAGTTCGACGTCGTACTGTCCCGGCGTCGGCAGCGGGGGATCGAGCCGAGGGAACACCCGCAATCCCGGCACCTGTGAGACCGCGCCGTACACGTCGTCGTACATTTCTTCCGTCGAGCGAGCCCGCTCGCGCCAATCCTTGGTGACGATGCCCCCAAAACCGCCCCACGCCGTAGTGAGCGCCCAGGTGTAGTCCGTTTCCGGAATGGCGGCGATCGCCCGCACGACATCCAGGTGCGCACGGTTGGTCGCGGCGACGGTGGAATCGGGCGCCGCCTCGAAAAACAGGCTGATGTGACTTTGATCCTCCACCGGAGCCAGCTCCTGGCGAGAAAAGAAAAACAGCGGCCAGGCCGCCGCCGTCACCAGCAACGCCGAGGCCACGATGCTCCACCGCATGGCCAACGCGCCGTCGAGGAGACGCCCATAGATCCGGCGGAGAGACGCAAACGCCCGATCGACCAGTCGAGCCAACAGCCCCTCCCGGCCCTGCGGGCGCACGGACCAGGCGCTCATCACCGGCGACAGCGTCACCGCGACCACCCCCGACAAGACCACGGCCACCGCCAGGGTGATGGCAAACTCCAGAAACAGCGACCCGCTCAGACCGCCTTGAAAGCCGATCGGCGCGTATACCGTGGCGAGCGTGATCGTCATCGCCACGATGGGGCCGACCAGTTCGCGCGCGGCAGCGTAGGCCGCCTCCTTTCGCGACCGTCCCATTCGCACGTGCCGCTCGACGTTCTCCACGACGACGATCGCGTCATCCACCACCAAGCCGACGGCCAGCACGATGGCGAGCAACGTCAAGAGGTTGAGGCTGAAGCCGAACAGGGCCATGAACGCCGCCGCGCCGATCAGCGACACCGGCATGGCGACGAGCGGCACGAGCGCCGTGCGCACCGATCCCAGAAAGACGAACACGACCACGGCGACG
>JANDJE010000108.1 GCA_024331095.1 Nitrospira sp.
GGCCGCCGCGTTGCCCCACCGCACCGGCGCGGAACGTCGATAGCCTTCCAACTCGTCGTCCTCCCGTTCCTCCGGCGGCCTCCGCCCATCGAGGTCATACATCACGCTGGGTCTTCCGTCTCGATCCACCGCATCCAGCACCCACCCGAGAAATCCGGCTGCTTCATGCGACAGGCCGATGCGATGAAGCGCATAGACGGAGAAGGCCGCGTCTCGCACCCAGACGTAGCGATAATCCCAGTTGCGGGTTCCGCCGACCAGTTCCGGCAGCGAAGACGTCGGAGCCGCGACGATGGCGCCGTTCTCGAAATGGTCCAGCAACTTGATCGTGATGGCCGAGCGGCGAACCAAGGGTTCCTGCGGCCCGTCATAGTTCAAATGGGCGAGCCATCGCCGCCAGACTAATTTGGTATCTTCACGCAAGCGTTCCGGGTCGAACATTGAGGCCGATGAGCAGGACTGTCTCCAATTGAGCAACAGGTGCGCCGACTGGCCGGCCTTGAGCGTGATCACGGTGCGAAGCCCGGCGAGGGGAACGGTGGACGAGAGGTGCAGACAGAGATCGGGCCTGCCATGGCATCGAATCCGCAGCCCCCCGACCCTGGGCTCCGCCTCCGCTCCGCCACGGGGCGCAATCTCAACAATCACCCGAACCGTACCTTCCGTCACCGTCACACTGCGCAACAGTTCGCGGCGGGTGACCGAAATATCCTCCGTGAGGTCGGCGCCGGCGATCAACGGGCAACAATCCGTCACCCGCAACGTCCCCTCCGTACAGCGCATTTCCGTCACCAGGATGGGACTGTCCGGCTCGTACCACTGAGCCGCTTCGCGCAGCCCGTCCGGCGCGATTCGAAACGCTCCTCCGCGCGCGTGGTCGAGCAGACCGCAAAAGATCGGCGGTGAATCAAACCGAGGCGCGCATAGCCACGCCACCGTCCCGTCGCGGCCGACGAGCGCGGCGGTTGCGCCGTCTCCAATCAATCCATGGTCTTCAATGGGCAAATAGCCGTCGGTTCGATGGAGTGGTTTGAACAGCGGTTTAACCATCGCCGGCCTCCTGTGGTTTTCCACGTTCCAGCTCCATTTTCCACATCTCAACAACCGTGATCCCCACTGCAACCACCATGGGCCCGACCACGATGCCGACCAATCCAAACAGTTGCACCCCCCCCAACACGGAAAAGAACACCAGCAACGTGTGGAGGTGCGAACGGCCGCCGACCACGATCGTGCGAATGAGATAATCCATGACCGCGATCACCATCCCGAATCCAATGAGGACGAGGGCTTTGCCGTATGTTCCCTGCCACGCTAAATACGCCGCGGCCGGCATCCAGACCAGTCCGGCGCCCACCAGCGGCAGATAGGCCAGAACGGCCATGATCGTGCCCCAGAGGACGGCCGACGGCAGACCGACCGACCAAAAGGCAATCCCACCCACCAGCCCTTCCAAGAGCGCGATGACCGTATTGCCGTAGACGGTCCCCTTCACCACGTCATCGAATCGCTT
This sequence comes from Nitrospira sp., assembly GCA_024331095.1. Classification (GTDB taxonomy): domain Bacteria; phylum Nitrospirota; class Nitrospiria; order Nitrospirales; family Nitrospiraceae; genus Nitrospira_D. The sequence goes on from JANDJE010000108.1 coordinate 1,514, forward strand.
GGCCAACACCTGTTGGCGTTCCGGCTCAATGAGGTTGGTCGAGCGCAGCCAGTCGATCAGCTTGTCCCCGTCGCGGAAGAAATAAAAGGCGCACAGCAAGACGACGGCCAGTTGCACAACCGCATGGAGCGCATGGGTGATGATGCTGGTCACCTGCCCCACCAGCATTTTCCCCAACTCCGCCAAATTCTCCGCGAGACTCGTTCGCAGATTCGTTCCGGTCAGCCGCTCCAAATTGGCCACCGCGTCAAGCGGGGCCGACAACAACGGATAGTCCCGCCATCCGTCCAGCAACGGTCGGTCCCCTTCGTGCAAGGACACCACCAGGGCTCGATAGGTCTTGGTCAGGTCCTCGGCCACGACCAGCGAGAGGTAGACAAGAGGAACAATAATGCCGACGGTCAACATCGCGCACATGACCAGCGCGCTCAAGGCGCGGCGGCCGCCGCTGATCCTGACCATCCATCTGTAGACGGGGTTTAACGTGTAACAAAGCACGCCCGCCCACAGGACCGGAGAAAGAAAGGGGCTCAGCAGGGCCAGGCTCAACGCCAAGATACCGATCGTTAATCCGATGCGAACAGCTTGGGCCGTCCGATCGTCCTTGGATTCCCGAACCGGTTCCGTCATCCCCGTTCATCCATCGGCGAGGCCTCTGGGCCGGACTTCCATCCGTCGCCTCATGCCGTCGAGGACGTTCGAGGGCGATGAGACCATCCCGTGACGTCCCGTTCGATCTTGCCCGGCAACTCAAGCTCCAGCTTGGCGGCCAGCACCCGCAACAGGTGATCGCGTGTGATCATCCCCACCAGCCGATCCCCGTCCACAACCGGCACCTGGTTGATGTCCTGCCCTTCCAACAGTTGCAACACTTCCAGGATCGGGCGATCCGGCGACACGACCTGCACCTGGGAGACCGGCGTCATAGCCTCCCCGACCGAGACCCACGGCCACTGGTCCTGCGGCACCATCTTGATCTGATGCAGAGTGACCAGCCCCCTGAGCCGATCGCCATCGGCCACCGTAAAGCACCGTTGCCCGGTTCTGAGCACATGGTCTTGGACCA
>JANDJE010000012.1 GCA_024331095.1 Nitrospira sp.
ATTCGTTGTTTCTCTAGAGAAGCTCTCGCAGAAACAAGGGAGTCTCCTCCCTCTTTCGGGGGGTGGTAGGTAGAAGGACATTGATGCTACAAAAAGCGATCGCTGGGCTGGAGGCGATGGGGCAATACACCTCCATCGAACCATCGGACTTTGAGCGGATGAACGGTCAAGGTTCCCGGCTGCAAACCACTTACCAAGGAGGAAGGGATGAGGCGGTTGTCTGTTGCGATGAGCATGGTGATGGCGTGTGCTGCGTTGACCCTCGGGCAAGGAGAGGCACAAGCGGTCATTGTCATTAATTATCCCGACTTTTCCAATGTCGCCGGCCTGACGCTCAATGGCGATGCTGCCCAAGTCGGTAATGTGCTGCGGGTGACTCCGGCCGCATTCGGCCAGGCTGGAAGCGTATTTTCTACGACGCCGGTGACGTTGGCGTCGAATGCGTCGTTCAGTACCTATTTTCAGTTTCGGTTCACTGATGCTGGTGGAGCATGCGATGGTCAAGGCTGTGGCGCCGATGGCTTAACGTTTACGGTCCAGACTGTTGGCAACAATGTTGGAGGCGCTGGCGGGGGGATCGGCTATGCGGGTATCTCTCCAAGTGTGGCGGTTGAGTTTGACAGTTGGAACAATGGTTCGGTTGATGGCTTCAGCAGCAATCATGTCGGTATCAATGTCAACGGCAACATAGATTCCGAGCAATTGTCTGAAATTATCGAGGCTGACTTAAATGCCGGCGACATCTGGCACGCCTGGGTCGACTACGACGGCGTGGCTCAGGTGCTGGAGGCACGGTTGAGTCGCTCCAATATCCGTCCGAGCGCGCCGTCGACGCCTCCTCATACGATTGATCTCGCGAGTATGCTGGGCTCGACAAACGTCTTTGCAGGGTTTACCTCTGGCACGGGAGCGGCTTTTGCCAATCACGATGTCCTGACCTGGGTTCTGGACAATAGTTACCATCCCATTAACCCCGTACCTGTGCCGGCAGCGGTATATCTCTTTGGGGCGGGGCTGGTGGGCCTGGCAGGCCTGGCCCGGCGGCGGGGCTGACAAGCCAGTCTGGCGAGCCAGTTCGCGAGCTAGTCTCAAGAGCCAGTCCGGATAGCTGGGAGAGAAGCAGCCCTGTGCCGGTCGGCCGCTGCGACCGGCGGACGGCGGCGACCACAGCGAGATCGACCAACGAACAGCGGGGCGGATCTGATGACCGGGCCGGGAGGCGGTGCCTCCCGGCCCGGTTCGTTTTACTCTTGTGTGGCCGGCGTGGTCGAGAGTGAATGATTGTACGAAATGGTGGAGGGTGGCTAGCCACGACCGGTGGCCAGGCGTTCTGGGTCGCGATACTCTGATGACCAGAATTATGGTCGACTCTGTCATAGAGGTGAGCTATGGCGAGGATGGTCCCCTTGTCGGAAGTGAAAAGCCGTCCGCTTGTTTTTCCGCCGATTGTCTCGTTATACTTCCACCCCATGAGTATCCGAAAAGCCGGAGGCGAATGGGAGCCGATGTTGCTCCCGGTCGAGCCGCGCTATTGTAAAGTCTGCAAACAGGGTCTGTATCGCGACACGACGTTGTTTCGGGGCGGCTGGTCCCGCTGCACGGTGTGCGATGAGTTCGTTCATTACAGTTGTTTGGCGAGCGGGAAGGTTTCTTTTTTGAAAGCGCGACCCCGTGTCTGCAAGGCCTGCCGGGCGGCGCAGGACGGCACCGCCGTTTCCTCCTCGGTCAAAGGCTCAGATATTCCGGCTGCCGTTGGGTCATGAGTTCCGGCTCGCGATTCGATTCTCTCCGGATGCATTCAATCAGACAGCGGCTGTTTCCCGAGGCCGTTCGATGGCTGTTGGCCCCGTCGGTCCTGTGGGTCAGCGGATTCTTGACGGCGAACTTCGTGGTGAGCGGGCACTATTCATGGCCGCAGACGAGTCGCGTCCTGATCCTGACGGCCACGGTGCTGATCCTGTCGTACGAGTTCGTCTATAAGGAACAGCTCTCCTTGAACGTGCCGGCCGGTCGGGCAAGGGCGGCCGTGTTCTACTCCTGCGTCATTCCGTACGTGATCGGCTGGGTCGTGATGCTGGCGTCCTGGAAGTGGTGACGGCATATTTCCCTGCGATTTCTTGAAGACCAAGGGGCGGACTGGCCGGAGGAAGTCTCCCGTGGTGCCGCCTGTAGCGGCGGCTCGCTTCGTCCTGCCCGCCGCGGTATCGCCCCGTCCCCTCGGGCCCGGCGGCGCTTTTCTGACGAGCGAATCATGGCGCATATCATCCGCAGCGGTGCGTTTCTTCAACAATGTTGGTCGGTCCATCCTCTCTGCGTAACCGTCTCGCGATTGGAGGAGGGCCGGACCGTCGTTTTGTCGTGCAGTTCTTGTCGATCGGCCCATCATGTGACGGCCGAGTCGGTGGAGGTCAGGGAGTCGGCCGCGCGGGCCTCGGGCGATCACGTTCCGACGGAGGCGTCGGGCGATCTGCTGCTGAACACGTGCACGACCGTTCATCGGGCGTCCATGACGCTCCGCGAGATGGACGTGTTCCAAGATTCGGTGGTGCTTCGGTGTGCGGAGTGCCGACGCCACTATGTGCTGCGGGTGTCGATCTTCGAGACGTATCAGAAATAGCATGCGCCGGCCGATCGATCGCCGGCAGCGAACTTCATCGTCCGGATGATCGCTTGATGAAGACGCCGACCTCTGTCGCGTTGACCGATGAGGAGACCGCGATGGTCGCCGACTCGCGGTTTTTCCGCAAGAAGGCCGCGATTAGCGCGAAGGTGCGGGCGCAATTGGAAACCGCGCATCATCTCCTGAAGACCGCCCTGGCCGACGTTCCGTTGGCCGGTCCGGTCGGTTTCAATCCACAGGCGTATCAGCTCGTGAAAGGGGAGCATCTTGAGGATTTCCCCTATCAGTATCTGGATTTTCCCAAACATTTCCGCGGGGGCAATGCGTTTACGTTCCGCACCTTGTTCTGGTGGGGACATCACGTCGCGTGGGCGTGGCTGCTCGAAGGCGACGAGGTCAGACGGTACAAAAAACATTTTGTCGATCGGTTCCATCAGTTGGCGGGACAGGGACTGGAACTGTCGTTGGCCCCCACCTTGTGGGAATGGAAACGTGGCGAGGGCTACACCCTTCCGATCACTCATGATCGCAAGGCGCAATTGGCGGCGGTGCTGGCCGAACGGCCCTTTTTTAAGATCGTTCGTTGTCTGCCGCTGACCGACCCTCGGATTCAGGCGGGAGAGTTGCCGCGATTGGGTGGTGAGACGTTTCGAGCCATGCTCCCCCTTGTCGCGCCGTAGGCTCCGTCGGGGAACAATTGTCTCCGCGTGACAAGTTCGGTAGACTGCATCACGATTCTTGTCTGTCATAAGGAGGATTCCGTGAAACGACGATTCATGTACATGCCGTTGGTCTGGAGCGTGGTGTTGCTCGTGGCATTCGTCGCGGGTTGCGCCGGGAAAGGAGAGGTTCGGCAGTTCGATCTTCAACCGAAACAATCGGCCGCTCCCTCAGCCGGCGTGGAGCCGGTGAAGATCGTGATCGAGCCGTTTGAAGACCGACGGGCGAATAAGACCCGCATCGGCAACCGCAGCCACCTCTGGGGCGGCGTGACCCATTTCGACGTCACAGGCGGACGGCCGGCCGAATTGGTCGCTCAGCGGTTGGCGCATCGGCTCCAGACGCAAGGATGGGGCGGCCGGCCATGGAACGTCCGCTTGGAGCAAGCCGGCTCGTCAGCCGACGCCGACATTCTCATTACGGGGGAGGTCGAAGAACTTTCGGCAAACGCCAAGAGCCGGCTGTTCTCGACCGTGATCGAAACTAAGCAACGGTTGGTCATTCAGGCGAAGAATCGGGCGGACAACAGCTCGACGACCCGCATGATCGAGGGCGCGCGAACCAGGACGGTGTTTTGGTTCGAGGACGAGGACGTTCGCGAATTGCTGGCCGACACGATCAACGACGGCCTCGATCGGTTTGTCGCCGACACCACGATCGCCGAGAACGGATTGCGGTCCGTTCGGTAACATGGCCGGCGGGGGGACGGCCGAGCGCGCCGAAGCAACGTCGGCTTTGACCCTTTGAGAAGTCCTTTGTTCCACGTCCGAGGACGACAATTGTGCGTGAGCGGCGATGGGAAACGACGGTGCCCCTGACCTTCGGTCAGGTGATCGAGGTTGGGGATCGGCTGTCGGCGCTCGGTCTCAAGCCGGCGTCGCCCGCCCAAGACGTCATCTGCTACGTGGAAGAGTGGACGGTCCGTTCGCCCGACGACTTCGATCAGCTCGACGTCTGGGCTACCGAGGACGTGACGTTGGTGCACGTCCGCGAACGGTGGCGCGGCGACTTCTTTCTGTTGGCCGGTGCCTACCATACCGTCTATCGCAAGTATCAGGATATCGGCACCTACTGTTCCATCAGCCATCCGTGGCGGGTGCGAGAGCCGTTGCGCCTGCACGCGCAACGCGGCATGATATGGCTCGGTTTCCGCCATGCCCATTCCTTCGTTCGGATTCGGCTGCATACGCACGAGGTCATCCCGCCTGGGGAAACGCGGGGCGATGCGGAGCGGGCTCGATGGTTGGATGAGCGGCGCGTGGCGTTTTTGGAGGCCATCACGGCGCTGGAACTGCCCGTGGACACGGCGATCGACGACGAGAGAGTCGTTCTGCGTCCGCACGACGCGTCCGTGCCGTTTTTTTGTTCCTGGCCCGATGCCTTCGGCCCTTGTCAGTTCGAATACAACACCGCCGACGCCTACGAATTTCTGGTTCCGGCGAGCAAACTGGCGGAGACGTTCGCTCCGCAGCCTGCCGATGTGCGGGCCTATCTCACCGGTTTTTCGGAAGCCGCGCTCACGGAATTCCAGGCCATCGAAGGCGACGTCCGGTTTGCGTATCGGTGTTCGGTCCATTGCCCGCTGGACGAACTGCCCGACGTGTTGCGCGCGATAGAACCGGACGGCCGCCTGTACGCCACGCTCTGTGAATTTCAAACTCAGGACGTCGCTCCGGACGGCGGCGATGCGTCGGCGGTCATCGGGGTCGTCGGCGCCGACGGCAGGTTTCAGATCGAAGCGCGCTTGAACCGCGCCCCGCTTAAGGAAGACGCCATGGCCGAATGGTTGGAGCGGTTGATCGGCCATCCGATGGCCTATGCGCCGCTTCCGCCCTTCGTGTAAACGGTTGCCGACGCCCACCTTCGCTTTCAGGTTCATGTCACTCTCTCCTTCGATGAGGGAGGCCGCGACGAGGAAGACCGACATCCCTCGGAGCCTTGCTCGTTGGGGGCTTGCCGGGCGGCTTGCCGAAGCGACCGATCGACGCCGTTTTCGGAGAACCGTTTTCCCATTGAAGAACCGGTTCCGATTTTGCACAGTGGACGCATGAATCCCTCGGCGAAGATGCAGGCCCTTCTCTCTAAACCCTTCATGCCGGCGGTGTGTTTTGTGTCCGGTGTGATCTATGATTCCCTGACGCTCACGCGGATCGATCGGCTGCAAGATAACCTCGTGCTGCTTCTCTATCTCGTGCTGCTGGGGACGCTGATCGTGCTGATCGGCCGGCTGGGCGTCGAGCCGGCTCCGGAGGGGGCGCCCTTGGCCGCGTTTTCTCCGACGATGCGGTGGCTTCTGAAGAGCCGGCCGTACTATCCGATGGCGAGCCAGTTTCTATTGGGCGGTCTCTTCAGTGCTTATGCGATCTTCTACTCGCGCAGTGCGACGCTGACGAGCACCGCCGTCTTTTTCGCCCTGCTGGTCGCGCTCCTCGTCGGAAACGAATTTCTGCGGAATCGGCTCTCGAACCTTCGCCTGCTCGTGACCTTGTACGCTGTGGTCTGCTTCGCGTTTTTTACGTTTTTCCTGCCCGTCGTGACGGGCTCCATGAACGCGGCCGTCTTTCTCCTCGGCGCCGCGCTGAGCGCCGCCGTCACGTTCCGTGTGGTGCAATTGATTTATCGCGACAATTCTGATCGATCCGGGCGGGAAGCCGTTGGCGTCATGGCTCCGGCTTGCGCCGTGATCGGGTTGCTGATCGGCTTTTATTTCTTCAATTGGATTCCCCCCGTGCCGCTCTCGCTGAAGTTCGGGGGTATCTATCATGACGTGAAGAAAGTCGACGGCCGTTTCGAACTTGCGTTCGAGGGGCGGTGGTATGAATTCTGGAAACGATCCGATTCCACCTTTCCGGCCGGCGAGCCGGTCTATTGCTTCACCGCCGTGTTCGCGCCGGTGGACCTCAAAACCACGATCTATCACCATTGGTTTTACCGGGCGCGTTCCGACAAGCCGTTCATTCATGCCGATAAGATCCCGATCATGGTCTCGGGAGGTCGTGAAGGCGGCTATCGAGCCTACACGTTCAAGCGGCGGCTCGATCCCGGGGACTGGCGTGTCGATGTGGAGACGGAAGATGGGCGAATCATCGGCCGCATCCCGGTGACAGTGGTCGCATCGGCCGATGAGCAGCCCGCCCTTCGGACCGTTTTGTACTGATCAAACGCAACTGATCGAATGCATCGGCGTCACCGCGCGACCTCTTGGGCCGAGGGCGTCCAGAATTCATCTGCCGCGACAATAGCCGAGGCGATAGAGAGAGTTGCGGGAGAGTTGAAGAAGCGCCTATGATCCTTCGTTATGACGACGCGCCGGCTTGCTCCCTGCCCCTCCAGCCCCAACTGCGTGTCCACGCAGGCGCGGGACGATCGCCATGCGATCGCCCCGTTTCGGTATCAAAAACCCAGGGCCGAGGCGAAAGAAGCGCTGAAAGAAATCATCCGCTCTTTGCCGCGCGCCCGCCTCGTAGAGGAAGACGAGGCCTATCTGCGCTACGAGTTCACCAGCCTGATTTTTCGGTTCATCGACGACGTGGAGTTTCTTTTCGACGACGACGCCAAGACCGTCCATTTTCGGTCTGCCTCGCGTACGGGGTATGGCGATTTCGGCGTGAATCGCAGCCGGATGGAAGAAATTCGCCGCTTGACGTCCGGGAAGCTCTAGACCGGTTCTCCTGCATGCCGGGCCGGTACAAGCGGGAGACAGGCCGGCCCTGATCGGCTGCCGGCTCCGTCAGCGTGCCGCTCTCAGGGCTTGGGCGTCACGAGTTTGGGAGACAGGTTGATCGTGTGCTGAAAGAGGCACTTCGGGCAGGTATAGTGAACGAACCGCTTGCCGCCGACCAAACGTTTTTTCATGGGAACTCCGCACCAGGTGCATCGTCGGTCGGGCAGATCGGTCTCGGGGGGTGTTTCCGGCGTTTCCATGGTCGCATTGTCTCCAAGGGCCTCGAATCTTGTCAACTGCGCGTACGGAGTAAGGAAAAGCAAAATAATTTTCCCGTCGGCCTCGGGCGTTTGCCGATTCATGGTATAGTTGAACGCGGCAAGTGAGTGCATGAGTCAAGCTGTATGAACTTTTTTAGAAAGGTGTATATGTTATGCGCATTTCGTCAGGTTCCGAGTCCGCGCTCGCGTCCTCCGATGTCTCGCCCGATGCCTCGTCCGATGTTTCCCCCGCCGTTTCCGGCGCCGCGTCCGTTTCCATCCAAGACATGGTGGGAGAGGGCAAAGCCTGGGGGCTGTGTACGGCCGTCGATCTTCAGGATTGTCGACCCGACTTGATCCGTGACGCCGAGCATATCAAGCGCTATGTCGTGGAATTGTGCGATCTGATCGGCATGAAGCGATACGGCGACTGCCAGGTCGTTGATTTCGGCGAGGGGCGCGTCGCCGGTTACTCCATGGTCCAGCTCATTTCTACGTCGTTGATCAGCGGCCATTTCGCCAACGATACCAACAACGCCTATCTCGACATTTTCAGTTGCAAAGGATACGATCCCGCGGTCGTCGAGTCCTTCTCCAAACAATTCTTCGGCGCCCGTCGCAGTTCGGCGACGGCGACGCTGCGGTACTGAGCGACACTGTGCGGTGCCGGGATCGGGTGCTGCGCTCAAGTGCGCGAGAGGGACGCGATGTCGCATCCCACGCGTCGTCTCGCCCGTTTCGCTCGCGCCAAACACTGGAGGACTACCATGACGGCCAAAGAAATCATCGACTTGCTTCCCTCGAAGCTCGACAAGGAGGCGGCGGAGGAACTCGAAGCCGTCTATCAGTTCGACCTGACGGGGGCGCAGGGGGGGCGCTATCAGTTGCTCGTGCGTAATGGAACCTGTGAGGTGAAAGAGGGAAGCCATCCGGCTCCGCACGTCACGCTGTCGATGGACGCGGACGATTGCGTCAAATTGCTCAAGGGGCAGCTCAGCGGGATGGCCATCGCCATGTCAGGGAGGCTTCAGATCGATGGGGACATCGGGCTGGCCATGCAGTTGAAGTCGTTGTTTCCGGAGATCGGGCGATAGACCGCCCGGCTCACCGCTCCGACGGCGTTAAACGGACGACGAGGAGAACGCCTCGTCGTCCTCCGCTTTTCTGGGGAATCGTTCTTCCAAGATCACGTACATCGTCGGAATGAGAAACAGCGTCAGGATCGTGGAGACGCTCAATCCCCCCACGACCGCCCGGGCCAGCGGCGCGTTCGTTTCTCCTCCGGTTCCGAAGCCGATCGCCATGGGGAGCAGACCGAACACGGTCGCGAGCGACGTCATGAGGATCGGCCTCAGACGCGTCCGAGCGGCCGCGGTCACCGCCTCCCGCAACGGCCGGCCCCTTCGCCGCAGCACGTTCGTGTAATCGACCAACAACACGCCGTTGGAGACCACGATGCCCAGCATCATGATGACGCCCATCATGGAGGTCGTGGAAAGCGTGGTCTTCGTCAGGAACAATATCAGGATGACGCCGGGAAATCCCATCGGCACCGAGAACATGATGATGAACGGATCGACGAGCGACTTAAACTGCGCGGCCATGACCATATAGACGAGCACGAGGGCCAGGACGCTCGCGAAGAGGAGACCTCGAAAGGTCTCCCGCTGCTGCTCGATCTGACCGGCCAGTTTGACGCTGAACCCGGCCGGCAGTTGGAGGGAGGCGAACGCCGATTCCAGATCGGCGGCGATGTCTCCCAATGGTCTGGTCGTCGGGTTCGCCGTGATGTGAACCACGCGCTGAAACGATTTGCGGTCGATCTTAACGGGGCCGGCGTTTAATCGAAGAGACGCCACGTTCTTCAACAGGACGGGCGGTCCCGATTTCGTGGACACGAGGATGTTCTCCAGATCGGTCAGATCTTTTCGATGCTCCTCGGCCAACCACGCGCTGATGAAGTACTCGTTTCCGCTTTGCGGGTCCGTATAAATGATGGGATCGGTTTGTCCGTTGCCGTTCAAGGAAAACAGCACCGTGTTGGCCACGTCGGCTTCGGTGACGCCGAGGAGCGCCGCCTTTTCGCGATCGACGATCACGTTGACCTCCGGATAATTCTCTTCCCGACTGGGTTCGATGTCGGCCAGGCCCGGCGTCCGTTCCATGATCTCCTTGACGCGGCCGATCACGGCTCTCGCCTGATCGAAATCGTATCCGTAGATCTCGACGTCCACGGCTTTCTGCGAACCGAAACTGGTCACCCGTTTGACGAGGCCGCCGGGATCGAAGTACATGGCCACGCCGGGAAACAGATTGGCGACTTTCGGACGCACGTCGTTCATGATCTCCACCTGGTTTCTGGTCCGCTTGTCCGGTGAGGACAGATAGACTTGGATCCATGACGTGTGGGGGCCGCTGTTGGGATTGAAGAGGGACGCGCGCCCCTGCGCGAGCACGCCCGTGCTGGACACGATCGTCTCCAACTCATGAGCAGGAATGTGTTCGCGGAGGACGCGCTCGACTTCCTCGACCTGCCGGGCCGTTTTTTCGACGCGCTGGCCGACGGGGGCTCGCAACACGATGCGGAACTGGCTTTCATCCGATACCGGCAGAAATTCGGTTCCGATTCTCGGCAGCAGCGCAAGGGAGCTGGCGAAGATGGCCAGCACGGCGGAGATGAAGAGCCGGCGGTGCCGCAAGACCCATTGCAGCGACGCTTCATAACTTCGGTCAAGGGCTGCATAGCGGTCGCGGCTCCATTTCATGATCCATGCAACCCACATCGGCATATCGCGAAGCGCGTCTCCTTCGGGTTTAAGAAATTTGTAGCAGAGCGCCGGCGTGACGGTGCGGGAGATGAAGAACGACGTAAACAGAGCGATGGCGATCGTGAGCGTGAGCGGAATCAGCAGAAGGCGGGTGATGCCCACGATAAAGAAAACGGGAAGGAACACCACGACGGTGGTGACGGTCGAGGCGAAGATCGGCATCGCCACTTCCCGGGCGGCGTCCAAGACGGCGTCCCAACGCCGAGACGCGGTATTGAGGTGCCGTTGAATGTTTTCGAGCTCGACGATGGAGTCGTCGACGAGGCGGCCGACTCCCAACGCGAGGCCGCCCAGCGTAAAGACGTTGAGCGTCTGGCCGCTCAGATCGAGCACGACGAGGGTGACCAGAATGGAGAGCGGGATGGAAACGGAGATGATCAACGTGCTGGTCAGGTTGCGAAGGAAAATCAAAATGACGGCCGCGGCCAACAGCGAACCGTGCATCGCTTGCTCGATCAGATTGCGAATGGCCTGTCGAATGTAGACGGATTGATCGAAGGAGATGCCGAGCTTCACGCCCGACGGGATGCCGATCAAGCGAGGGATGGTCGCTCGCAGCGAGTCGACCACCTGGACGGTGTTGGCCTGCGGCTGTTTGTTGACGCGGAGGAAGACGGACCTGGCGCCGTCCGTCCGGACGATATTGGTTTGAATGTCGGATGAGTCCGTCACCGTGCCCACGTCGCGGATGCGGACCGGGTTCCCGCGCTCGTCGAGCTTCACGATCACGTCTTGAATCGGCTCGACGGCCTTGAACTGCGAATTCGTGAACACGTTGTAGTCCAGGTTGCCGGCCTTGATGTCGCCGGACGGCAGAATCACGTTGGCCGTCTTGACGGCGGCCACCACGTCGAGGATCGAAAGCCCGCGCGCGCCCAAGAGGGCCGGGTCGAGGTTGACGTTGATCTGACGGATTTTCCCCCCCTCCACCGTGGCCGCGGCGACGCCGGCGATCTGCTCGATCTGCGGGGCGATGGTGTTATAGGCCAGATCGTAGAGCGCGCGTTCGTCCAGGTCTTCGCCGGAGATCGTGACGAGCGAGACCGGGATGTTCGAGACGTCGAACTTGATGATGAACGGCTGCAAAATGCCGGGCGGAAGACTGCTCAGAATCTGGGTGACGCGCTGCATGACTTCCATCTGCCCGACGTTGATGTCGGCGCCCCAGTTGAACCAGATTTGCACGGCGCCGAGCCCTTGTTTGGAGAAAGATTCGACGTGTTCGACGTTCGACGCCGAGCTCACGGCCTTTTCGATGGGATAGACGACGCTTTGCTCGATGTCGAGCGGGGGAGCGCCCTTGTAGACGACGCCGACGAACGCCACCGGGACTTGAATTTGCGGAAACAGATCGATCGGCAACCGTTGCAGCGAGATGACGCCGAGCACGACCATGGCGCACGACAGCATCAAGATGCCGATGCGGTTGCGCAACGCGAACAGGGTCAGCCACATGGCCGGGCTCTACGGCGCGGAAAATCGGGCGCCGCTCCTTCGGAACGATCGATCACCCTTCACCTTTCAGCGGCTTCAACGGCTGCGTCTGCACGGCGGCGCCGTCGCGCACGATGTCCTTTCCGGACACGATGACTTCTTCGTCGCCGACCAAGCCGTCGGTGATCTCGATCCAGTTTCCGTTGCGGGCTCCGGTCTCGACGGCCGTGCGACGGGCCAGACCGTCTCGCACGATGAAGACGTATTGCGCGTCCTCCACTCTGCTCACCGCGTCGATGGGAAGTTGGACGGCCATCCGATGGGTGCCGACGTGGACCTTGACCCGCGCGAACATGCCGCCCTTGAGCCGGTGATCCGCGTTGACCACGTCGATCTCCACCGGCATGGCGCGGGTCGCTCGATTGAGAGTCTGGGCGACGCGCGCCACCGTTCCTTCGAATGCCTCTTCCGGATAGGCTTCGGTCCGCAGCTCGGCCTTTTGCCCGATCCTGATCAGCGGCACTTCTTTTTCAACTACGTCGATCAGGACGCGCACCGTGTCGATGTCATGAAGACTCAAGATGCCGCGAGACAAGGTCGAGGTGCTGGCGGTGGTGCCGGTCACGTAGGCGCCCTCGTCGAGGTTGCGCTCGGCGATATAGCCGGCGAACGGAGCTCTGATATACGAGTACGCCAAATTGGTTTCCGCTTGGGCCAGGGCGACTTCCATTTGCCTGACCTGGGCGTGGAGGGACTCCAGCGCCGCCGCCGCGGCGTCAACGTTCACCTGTGCGGTATCGAGGTCCTGTTGCGAGACGAATTGATCCTGGATCAAGGCTTTCATGCGATCGAGCGTGAGCGTCGCGTTGCGCAGCACCGCGCGCTGCTGAGCGACTTTGGCGCTCGCGGCGGCGAGGTTGGCTTTGGCTTGATCGACGGCGTGCCGATAGTCGGTGTGGTCGATTTCGATCAGCAGTTGGTGGCGTTTCACGAAATCACCCTTGTCCACGTGCAGTTTGGCGATGTATCCGTCCACGCGCGAAAAGACGTTGACGACCTGGTTGGGCAGGACATCGGCCGTGTAGGAAAGGTAGACGTCAAGATCTTCTTTGATCGGGACCATCGTGCCCACCACCGGGCGGGAGGCTTTCCGCTGAGCGGGGTCGGCGCCGGTCCCCAGACGAAAGACGACCAGGCCGACCACGGCGATGAGCAGGATGACGCCGAGCGCAATGATCGGATGTCGGAGGAGGCGGTTCATGAACGTCGTCGGCCCATATCAAAGGGAAAAAAGAGGGGCTTGATGCGAGGAACGACCCCACACCCGTGCTCGGTTTCCGACGGCATCGGACGAAGGAATCTCGTGATGGGCGAAGGCGTCTACGAAGGTGCCGATGGCGAACATAGATGAGCAGACAGCTGCTTCCGCCGTACCCTAGCACGCTCGCTTTGCGGGGAACAAGCGCCGGGAAGACGATGGAACGAGGAGGGTGCGGAGGTGGGAACGATCAGGCGATTCTGAAGCGGCTCCAGTGATCGTCCATCGCCTCTTTGCTGATATTCCGCAGGACAAAGGAGAGGATCCGTTTTCGCTGCTCTCGGCTCAGGTGCATGAAGCGCACGGAAAAATGGACGCCGGAGACCCAGACGACGTGAGCGGAGTAAATCCGAAGCGGAGGGTGTCCGTCCGGGAGGGCAAGAGAGAGGGTCAAAAGGGTTCCGCGGGTGACCGGCTTGGTGCTGACGATTTTGAGTCCGGTGACGGAGATGTCTTTGGTCAGACCTTCGCCCTGATGGGGTTGGGAGGGGATCTCACCCGTAAAGGAAACGGGGCATGTGTAGGCGACCCGTTCCGCGTGGCGGCTGTCTTCATACGCCCGCGTTCTAATCGTTTGTCCGTTCCGTGTCCGTTCCATAAAACAGGGATTGATACGAGGCTGTTGTAGCACACCGCCCCCGTTTCACTAAGAAAAATGAGATTTGACGGAAACGGAGCCGGCGGCGCCGTGGCGCGGGAAAAAAAGAAGGAGATTCGCAGGGGGAACGGGTTGATCTATCGGATTTTGGCCCAGGCTTTCTGATACTCCTCGAACGAATCGACTTCCGTCCATCCCTTGAAAATCGGGACGGCGTCGACTCGGTGGCCGCGATCGATCAGTTCTTGAATCATGTCGGTGAACGAGGCCGTGGTCAGGTCGGCGGCTTCGTGGAAGCCGATGGAGCGGGCGGACTCTTGCGCCGATCGGTAACAGTCGCGGAGCGTTTGCGTCCCTTTTTCTGAAAACATGGCCATGCCGATGAATTCTCCATGCGCCTCCTCCGAGGGCACGTGTCGACCGATCTTGACGACGCGATGCTCCCCTTCCGACATGATGAAGCGGGAAAGATAACTCTTGCCAGGCGGTTCGGCGAGGGAGACGAGGTCCGGGTTCGGATGGGCGGCCTGAGCGTGACGCTGATGCTGGTCGAACCAGGCCAAGTCCACCACGATGGAAATATCGGCCGGACTCTTCAGCAACTTCTCAAGAATGGCCGTGTCGAAGATGATGTCGCCGTAGAGGACGATGATCCGCCCCCTCAGCTCGTTTTCGGCGCAGAACAGAGAGAACAATTCGCCCGTGGTTTCATACCGGTCGTTGTCGTAATAGCGGATGTTGGGCAACGCGATGGCTTCTTTCTTGTATCCGCGCACGAGCGCGATGTCTTTGATGTTGCATTCGTTGAGCGCCGCCACCTGGCGGTCGAGGATCGTCTTGCCTTTGATGTCCAGCAAACACTTGGGCTTGTCTTCGATCAGCGGCAGCAACTGTTTTTCGAACCCCGCGGCGGCGATGATGGCGGTGATTTTTTCGCCGCCCACGGGCAGGAATTCCCGTTCATCCCGTTCCATTTGCGGGACCCCGACGATATCGTACACTTCCTGAAGCGGGACGATGATGTCGTTGGCGGCTCCGGGTCGGGTGTCTTGTTTGATGAGATGGAGCGCCTCCCGCATGGCGCGGATGGCCGCCCGCACCGGTTGGTTGGCGTAGATGATGATTTTGGCGCCGGCCTCTTCCATTTCCGCCGCCGTGGTCTGATCGAAGATTGTGGGCACGACGACCAGGGGCACGCGGCCGGACCAGGCCCGATAGACGGCCCGCAGCTCGTCGAACTTTTTCGATTTCGAGTGGATGAGCACCGCGTCGGCTCCCGCCTCGGCGTAGGCCTCCGCCCGCTTCAGCGCCTCCGCCTGCCCCCACCCCGCGATCAACGCTTCCGTTCTCGCGATGACTACGAAGTCGGGGGACATCTGCGCCGCTTTCGCCGCCTTGATTTTGCTGCAATGTTCCTCGATGGGAATCAGCTCCCGGCGGACGCCCGCGTAGAAACTGCATCGTTTGGGGTAGACGTTGTCCTCGATGCAGAGGCCGGCGACGCCGGCCCGCTCGCGGTCGTTGACGGTCCGCATGACGTTCAGCGCGTTTCCATAGCCGGTGTCGCAATCGGCGATGACGGGGATGCCGACCGCCTCGACGATGTTGCGCTCGATGGCGAGCTGTTCGCTGGAATCGATGAAGCTGGCGTCCGGAATGCACTTCAGCGAGGCCGACACGGCGAACCCGCCGACCCACACGCCGTCGAAGCCCGCGCGTTCGATGAGGCGGGCGCTCAGCGCGTCGTGGGCCCCGACGATTTTCAGGGCGCCGGGTCGTTTAAGGGCGGCTCGGAGCTTGGCGGCGTTGGTCATGGGCGCCATCATGCGAAAGCTGCGGGCGGGATGTCAATGAAAAGTTTGCGGGAGCGCGCCTGTCCCGTATGAAACGGCGCGGAAGCGAAGCGGGATATTATAAGCAAAGCGTCGGCAAGGGATACCGCCAACGGACCGGTCCGTGTTCGGCGAAGCCGCATCCGTGAAAAGGGGACGAATCGCGTCGGCGGTTCGATCGCGGCGTGGCCGGCGGGAAAGGCGTTATTCCGCAGAGTCGGTCAGGTCATCGTTGAATCGCGGCGCAAGGGATCGACTGTCGATAAAAATGAAGCCGCGTTCCGTGCCGGCTTGATAGGTGAGCGTGATTTCCGTGTCCGATCCGCGCCACGTGTATTGTTGGTTGAGTCCGCGCGTCATCTGTCCGGGGATCCGTTGAAGAGGGCCGTGCCGGGTTTCCAGAAAATCGAGCACTTGCTTGTGGACCGATTCTCCCTGGTAGCGAATGGTCACCCGGGCGAATTGGTCGTCGAACGCCACGTACAGGATGCTGGTCATCTGGACGTCGGCGAACGTTGTTTCACGAGTTTTTGATCGGTATTCCGTGATGTGGGCTCCGGCTCGCAGCACTTCCAAGTCGTCCCGCGCCGCGAGCGGACTCCCCCATGGAATGTCGTGAAAGCCCTTGGGATCGTTCAGCATCGGAACGGCCCAGGACACATCAGTGGGAAGGACCAGACACAGGAAAAGCGATAAGAGTCCGAGGCCCCGTGATGGCGAAACGGCGTCGTTCATGGCGTTTAAAACAAGGCCTGCAATAAAAAATAACAAAACAAAAAGAACGGCCCGTGCAGCGTGGTCAAACGCTATCTACCATGGAAGAAAATCTCGCGCAACCGACCTCTTTTCGGTGTCGCGTTTCTTGAGAATGAAGAGGCGCTGGCCTATAATGCGCCACTTCTCCGGATGCCTCGGCCGGCGACTTCCCGGCGAGGAGGCGGAAGCGCGGACGCAAGGTGTGAGGCATGATCGAGGGCGACGAGTTTGTTCAGTCTCTCCAGGCGATGGGAGTGAATTTTTTTACCGGGGTGCCCGATTCGATTCTGGGCGGCATCATCGCCGAGCTCATGAATCGCGGGTTGTACATTCCCGCGGTGCGGGAGGACGAAGCGGTGGGCATGGCGGCCGGCGCCTACATGGCGGGCAAGATGCCGGCGGTGTTGATGCAGAATTCGGGGCTGGGAACGTCCCTCAATACGTTGATTTCGCTGAACATGATTTATCGCCAGCCTTGCATTCTGATCGTGTCGTGGAGGGGCTACGGAGGAAAAGACGCGCCGGAGCATCTGATCATGGGCCAGGTCCTGCCGCAGTTTCTGGATACGATGACCATTCCATATCGGACCTTGTCGGAAAAAACGGCGAAGGAAGACTTTGCCTGGGTGGCGGACGTCTATCACAACAGACGGATTCCGGTGGCGCTCCTCATCACGAAGGGGGTCGTCAAGGGGCTTCATCCGTGAGTGATCTTGCCGTGAGCGGTCTTGGAGGGGAAACCGTTGTTCGTCGAGATCGCAAACGACCGCGGCTTCATCCCAGCCGCATGGCGAGTGAGAGGCCGCGTATGACGAGAGGGTCGCAATGAGGCCGGAAGAAGGCACCTTGATCAGCCGCGCTCAGGCGATCGGGGCGTTGCTGGAATTATTGACCGATCAGCCGGTCATCGTCTGCAACGGGTTTCCGTCGCGCGAGACGCAGAAAATCGCCGACCGTCCGACGCATTTTTACATGATCGGGTCGATGGGCAACGCCCCGGCCATCGCGCTGGGCGTTGCGCTGGCCAAGCCGGACAAACAGGTCGTGACGTTCGATGGCGACGGCAACGTGCTCATGGGCATGGGGACCTTGGCGACGGTCGGAGCGTTGAAGCCGAAAAATTTCATCCACGTGGTCTTTGACAACGAAGTGTACGGCACGACCGGCAATCAGCCGACGATCGCCAACGTCGTGCCGTTGGAGAAAGTGGCGAAAGCCGCCGGGTACGTCAACGCCGTGCGGGTGCTCGATCGCGAGGATCTGGTTTATGAATTTCGGGCACTGCTCAAGAAAAACGGCCCCAGCATGTTGCTGATCAAGGTCAACGAATTTCAGGAGGAGGCGGAGCGGATCGCGCTCGACCCCCCCGATCTGACGAAGCGGTTCATGAAAGCCATCGAATGAGCAAAAAGGAAGGTGCGAGAGACCGTACCGCCGAACACGGGCGAGCGGTCGAGTCCTTCCCGCCGCAGGCTGCGAGGCAAGATGATTCTTCTCAATCCCGGACCGGTGAACGTCAGCGAGCGCGTGCGGCAGGCGTTGCTGCGCCCCGATATCTGTCACCGTGAGTCGGAATTCACGGAATTGTTGCACCGCATTCAGGCCAAGCTGCTTGCGGCGTTCGTGCCGGGAGCGGAGTCGGACTATGTGGCGGTGATCGTCACCGGCTCCGGCACGGCCGCCGTCGAAGCCGCGTTGATGTCGTCGTTGCCTCACGGCCGCCGCGTCCTCGTCATCAACAACGGCGTCTATGGGGACCGGATGTCCCAGATCGTCGGACTTCATCGCTTGGGCGTGAGCGAGTTGAAGCATGACTGGACGGAGCGGCCGGATCCCGACAAATTGCTGCTGGCGCTGCGACAGCATCAGGAGGTCCATGCGGTCGCCATGGTCCATCACGAAACCACGACCGGCCTGATCAATCCGGTGCAGGAGATCGCCGAGATCGTCGACGGGCAGAATCGAGTCTTCGTGCTTGACGCCGTCAGCGCATTGGCCGGAGAACCTCTCGATATCGCCAAGTCGCACATTTACATGGTGGTGGGCACGGCAGGGAAGTGCATCCAGGGATTCCCCGGCGTCTCGTTCGTGCTCGTGCGCAAGGGATTTGTCGAGCGAATGAGGTCGTATCCCAAACGATCGTGGTATCTGCATCTGACCCACTATATCGACGACGAGGGACGGGGCACGATTCCGTTCACGCCGGCGGTCCAGGTGTACTACGCCTTTGATGAAGCCTTAAGCGAGCTGTTGGAAGAGGGGGTGGCCAATCGGATTCGACGCTACAAGAAAATGGCGGCGGTCGTTCGTGAGCGCATGGCCAAGCTGGGCGTCAAAGCGGTGCTCCCTCACGACCGTCAATCGAACACGATCACGGCGTATTATTTGCCCGAAGGCTTGTCCTATCGGACGTTGCACGATCGACTCAAGGCCGAGGGCTACGTCATCTACGCCGGTCAGGGCAATTTGGAAAACAGGATTTTCCGCGTGGCCAACATGGGGGCGCTGACCGAAGCGCAGGTGACGGGATTTCTCGACGCCTTCGAGCGCGTGTGCGGGACCGTATGAAAGCGATCATCCTCGCGGCCGGCGTCGGGAAGCGGCTGTGGCCGGTCACCCAGCATCGTCCCAAGTGCCTGATTGAAATCGGGGGGCGGTCGTTGCTCCATCGCTATCTGGAGACGTTGGCGTGGCTCGGCATCAAACGGGCCGACATCGTGGTGGGATACAAGCAGGAGATGATCCGTCAGGCGGTGGGGCGGGATGTCTCGGGGATCGCGGTCGATTTTCTGGTCAATGAGGAATTTCATCGGGGCAGCATTTCTTCACTCTGGATCGCCCGCGCGGCGCTTGACGACGACGTGATCGTGATGGATGCCGACGTGCTCTTTCACCGCGATATTCTGAGGCGCCTCGTGGAGTCGCCCCACAAAAACGCCCTGCTGATGGACGAAACCGTCGTGCAGACGGGCGAAGAATGTATGGTGGCCGTGGCGGGCGGGCGCGTGATCGCCTTGTCGAAACGGCTGCCGGAGCGGTATGACTGTGCGGGGGAGGGTGTGGGATTTCTCCGGGTGCGGCACGCCGACACCCCCTATTTGATCGACTCGCTGCAGTCGTTCGTCGATCAAGGAGCGTGGAACATGGAATACGAGGACGCGCTGCTCCCCTTTTTCCAAACGGTCCCGGTCGGCTACGAGCGGATCGGCGGGTTGCCGTGGACGGAGATCGATTTTCCGGATGACGTGAGAAAAGCCGAGTTGGACGTATTGCCGAAATTATGAGAGAGTGAACGGAGTCCTGCCGAGAGCGGGCGAGAGCGGGATTGAATCGTACGGCGTTGCAATGAACGAGAGTCTTGTCCAGAAACGCGTCGGGATCCAAGGATTGACGACGGCCATTCTGCTGCCGTCGGTCGATTTGTTCGGCGATTCGATCGAACGGCGGCGGAGGGAAGGAGTGGGGCCGCTGACGAGCGTGGTGGGAATCGGGCTGTTTCAGCGCGCGATCCTCACGTTGCAGCGGGGGGGAATCCGCCAATTGATCGTGTTGGCCGGTCCCGAGGAAGAACAGCTCAAACAATCCTTGTGCAACGGGCCGCGGGTGACGATCCCCGTGCGATGGATGCCGGTCCGGGAATTTCCGCTCGACGATCCGAGGACATGGGAGTTTTTGGGTGCCGAAGTGGGCGACTGCGCCCTGATCTTGAGCGCGAACGCGGTCTTCTCGCGAGGTTTGATCGAGTATCTCAGGCAAGAGGCGCGAGACGGCGAGGCGATGGTCGTGGCGCAAGCGACGTCGCGATCGTCGAAGGCGGTAACCGGCGGAGGCGTCCGGCTGAGAACCCGCGCCGAGCGATTGACATCGTTTGCTCCCGCGCATTTTGACGATTCGGCCCCTGCCGCCGCCGAAATGGTGGTCTTGCCGGCCGGTCTGATGATCGCCGCGCGGGACGCCGGAACGGAAAACAGTCGGTTGCCGATCCGCCGTTGGTTGGAACGGGCGGCAGTCGAGGGGCGGGTCCGCGTCATAGAAACGGCGGAGGGCCGCGGCCTGTGGTATCAGGCGGTCAGAACTCCCGACGATCTGCCGATCGCTGAAAAGAAGCTGTTCCGTTCCCTGAGGAGCGACACGGAGGGGTTCGTCGATCGGTATTTCAACCGCAAGGTTTCTCGTTGGTTCACGCGCCTGTTTCTCGCCGCGGGACTGTCCCCCAATGCCATTACGGTCGTGGCCTCTCTGATCGGCTTTACGGCTGCGGCGGGATTTTCCATGGGCACCTATGGGGCGGGAGTCGCCGCGGCGCTGGTGTTTCAGTTGGCGGCCGTCATCGACTGCTGCGACGGCGAAGTGGCGCGATTGACGTTCGCCGAATCGCCGTTCGGCGCCTGGCTGGACCTCTTTATGGACAATCTCGTGCACATGGCCATCTTTGCGGGCATCGCGGTCGGGCTCTACACGGCGCAGGCGGGACAACCGTGGGCGTGGAGCATGTTGGCGTTTGGCGCGACGGCCGTGCTGGGAAACGGGTTGTCGTTTGCGCTGGTGGAGCGGGCGCAGAAAATCAAGGCCGCGAATCGGTGGAAGACGCCGTCGGATGCGGCCTGGGCGGAGTTCATGCTCAAGAACGTCGCCAGTCGGGATTTTTCAGTGACGCTCGTGCTGTTCGCGTTGTTCGCCAAGCTGGAATGGTTTCTTGGATTTGCGGCGATCGGTTCCTTTCTCTTCGCCGGCGTCATGGTGTGGGTCGTTCGCCCGTCGGCCGTGACCTCGACCGACGTCTGAGCGTGAGCCCCGCGTGCTTCGCTATTTCTTATTGGCGTTCGGTCTCGCCGTTCTCGGCTTTCTCATTTGGCACATCGGTCCCCTGAATATTTACGAGGCCGTCGCCAAGCTCGGTCCCTCGGCTCTCGCGGTCATCCTCTTTCCCTCTTTCATGATGTATACGGTCGAGGCTTACGGCTGGAAAGTCGTGTTGGGGCCTGCTGGGAGAGCGGTGCCGTTTTGGCGGCTGTTGGCGATCAGAACGGCCGGAGAAGTCGTGAACATGACGACTCCGACGGCCTATTTGGGCGGCGAGCCGATCAAGGCCTATCTCCTCAATAAGTACAACGTGCCGGTGGCGGAGGGAGCCGCTTCCGTGGTGATCGCCAAGACGACCATGACGATCGCCGAGGTCTGCTACATTTTAACGGGCATCGCGCTGGGATTTCTGCTGCTGGGAGCTGGAGATTCGGCCGGTTATACGGTCACGGCGGCGTTGCTGAGCGTCGGCGTGCTGGTCTGTTCGATCGCGGGTTTCGTCTTCGTGCAGCGCCGCGGTCTCTTTGCGTCGATTCTGGGGGTCGCCAGAGCGTTGCGAGTGCGAAGCGCGTTTCTGGAGTCGCAGGAAGAGCATTTGCACTCCATCGACCGGACCATTCTGGATTTCTACCGCCATCACCAACGGGTGTTCTATCTCTCGATCGGCGTGTATTTTTTCGGCTGGATGGCTGAATCGTTGGAAGTGCTGGTCATTCTGCACTATTTGGGCGGTCCCACCACCGTTCTATCGGCGTTTTCCATCGGCGCGCTCGCGGTCTTTATCAAAGGCGGGTCTTTTTTTATCCCCGGAAGCTTGGGAGCCCAGGACGGAGGAAACGTGCTGTTGCTCAAGGCGTTCGGCTACGGTGAGGTGACCGGCTTGACCTTCGCGCTGTTGCGACGATTCCGCGAGTTGGTTTGGATCGGCATCGGCCTTCTCTGCCTGGCGGTCATGGGAAAGAAAAAAGTCCACGGAGAAGTAGGGAACGTGGGTTCTCCCGGATGAACGTCCCTTGCCGCCGCGTCGATGTTCCTCTTGACTTTCAGAACCCGGAAATTATCTGAGAGCCGTTGCTGATACTTGACCAGGTGGAGCGCGGAGCGCCCGACACCGGCGGAGTAGCGGCGGCATCGCAGTGTCTCCCCGTTCGGGCTGACCTTCCTCGTTTCCATCGATCGACTCAATCAAGGTTTTTCGGATAAAGGAGGGATCAAGATGAACAGCTATCTCCCAAGCGTGATTTCTTCCGTGCGAACCGATGAATTCGACCGGCAGATCGATCAGCTTTTTAACGAAGCGATGCGTGCATTCGGCGCGTCCGACGGTCACGGGCTATGGGCTCCCGATTGCAACGTGTGGGAGGACGACAACGGGTTTTACATCCAGATGGCGTTGCCGGGGTGGGAGCCCAAAGACATTACGTTGGAAATGAACAACCAAGTTCTCACCATCAAAGGCGAGCGAAACGCGCAACAGCCGGACGGGCGGGCGTATCACCTGCGCGAGATCGCGGAGGGGCGGTTCGCGCGCTTCTTCAAGCTGCCGGCTTTTGTCGATCAGGACAAGGCTTCGGCGACGCACAAACACGGTCTGTTGACCGTGACCTTTCCCAAAAAGGAAGAGGCGAAGCCTCGGCAGATTCTGATTCAAGGTTCGTAACGGCTCGGTTGCCGACACGGATGCGAAGACCTCGCCGACGTGTTCCCGCGGCGAGACCCGCGTGGGCGGCGGTCGCCTGAAAGAAGAATCCGGAAGGCAACTCAACTCGATCATGTAACAAAGAACACGGAGGGACGTGGATGAGATACGACGCACTGTGGCGACGATGGCGAAAAGAGAACGGCAGCAAAGAATCGGAACAATCCGAGCAGGCCGGCGGACGACGGGGATCGGGCGTCTGGAGCAAAGTCAGCGGCCTGTGGGGGAAAAGGAGCGAGCGCTCCCGGGCTTCCGCTGCGGAGTGTGTGATGAAAAATGATTCGCCTTCGTTGTCGCTCGGCTTGTTTTAGTTCGGCAAGTCGATTTTTTCTTTTGAGAAAGGAGGTGAACCGGCAGGATGGATTGGAGTTCGGTCATTGATGCCGGACTGGTGGTCACGGGAGCGATTGCGGTGCTCGCGATGGGACTCTCAACCTTGTCCGTCGAGCCCGACGCCCTGTCCGTCTCCGAGCCGGCGGCTCGGATCCAATCGCATCAGCAAGTGTATCAAACGGACCTTGAGTCGCTTCCCAAAGCCGCCTGAATTTCACGTGTCACCAGTCGGTCGATGCGAGGGGAGAGGATCGAACTCTCCCCGCATCGTCTTTTCCCACGGGTCGGCGTCTGCCCCGGCGTATGACTTATGATAGGATGCCGCGCATGAACGCGGCAATGAATCTCCTCTGGGTCGTGCTTGCGGCCGTCGGCGCGGTGGCCTTGGCCTTTGTGACGGGAATCGTCCATCCGGATGAAAAGGTCAACGGCCTCTGGCTGGTTGTGGCCGCGGCCTGCATCTATGTGCTCGCCTATCGATTTTATGGTCGCTGGCTGGCAAGCCGGGTCGTGGAGTTGAACGATCGGCACGTGACGCCGGCGGTGCGGCTGAACGACGGCGTCAATTTCCATCCCACCAACAGAGCGGTGCTCTTCGGTCATCACTTCGCGGCGATCGCGGGGGCGGGGCCGTTGCTCGGGCCCGTGTTGGCGGCGCAATTCGGATTTCTGCCCGGGTTTCTGTGGCTCGTCATCGGCGCGGTGTTGGCCGGCGCGGTGCAGGACTTCATCATTTTGGTCGCGTCGATGAGGCGCAACGGGCGCTCGCTTCCGGAAATCGCCCACGACGAACTCGGCTCGGTCACGGGGACGGCGACGGCCGTGGCGGTGCTGTTTATCGTGGTGGTGGCGCTGGCCGGACTGGGGTTTGCCGTGGTAAACGCGCTTTACCACAATGCCTGGGGCACCTTCACGATCGCGATGACGATTCCCATCGGCCTCATGATGGGGTTCTATCTTCAGAAATTCCGTCCCGGAGCGGTGGGGGAAGTCTCGGCGCTCGGCGTGCTGTCGCTCATCGCGGCGGTGCTGTTCGGCCGGGTTGTCGCCCAGTCCTCCTATGCTTGGCTGTTTGAGTTTGATCGACCGACGCTGGTGTGGTTGTTGGCCGGTTACGGTTTTCTCGCGTCGGTGTTGCCCGGCTGGATGTTGCTGGTTCCGCGCGGCTATCTCTCGGCGTTCATGAAATTGGGCGTGGTCGTGCTGCTCGGCCTGGGGGTCATCCTCATGGCTCCGACCATTGAGATGCCGCGCGTGACTCGGTTCGCGGCGGGCGGCGGGCCGATCATTCCCGGCACGCTCTTTCCCTTTCTGTTCATCACGATCGCATGCGGAGCGATCTCGGGGTTTCATTCGTTGGTGTCGTCGGGCACGACGCCCAAGATGATCGAGCGGGAATCGCAGGCGGTGGTGGGCTATGCCGCCATGCTCTTGGAAAGTTTCGTCGGCGTGATGGCGTTGATCGCGGCGTCGGTGTTGATTCCCGGAGACTATCTGGCGATCAACACGACGTTGAGCAGCGAAGCCTTGGCCGCCATGGGCTTCGCCCCCGCTCGGATCGCCGAGCTGTCGCAACTGGTTGAAGTGGACGTGGCCGGTCGGCCGGGTGGCGCGGTTTCTCTCGCTGTCGGCATGGCCTCGATCTTTACCGCTTTGCCGGGGATGGCCGGGTTGATGGCCTATTGGTATCAATTCGCCCTGGTGTTCGAGGCCTTGTTCATCCTGACGACGATCGACACGGGAACCCGCGTGGCTCGCTATTTGATCCAGGAAATGACCGGGCGCGTCTACGCGCCGTTTCGCCGGATGAATTGGTGGCCCGGCGTGGTGATCAGCAGCGGGGCGGTGGTGGGGTCGTGGGCCTATCTGATCGGGACGGGCAGTATCTCGACCATTTGGCCGATGTTCGGCGCGGCCAATCAATTGCTGGGCATGTTGGCCCTCTGCATCGGCACGACGGTGCTGATCAAGATGTGGAAGTCGTCGTATCTGTGGGTGACGGCGCTGCCCATGCTCTTCGTGGGGGCGATTACGTGGAGCGGGTCCTATGAGATGTTTTGGCTGTTCCTTGGGAAGGCGTCGGCCGCCGGGGCGGGGCAGGCGTTTGCGTTGTACCTGGACGCCGCGCTGGTGGGGGTGGTGGCGTTGTTGGGCGCGATCGTCTTGAGCGACGGTCTGAAACAATGGTACGGCTATGTCATCTTGAAAAAACCGTTCGTGTCGAGCGAGGTGATCATCATGGCGGGGGGAGGGTCGGCAGGACGGACGAGGACGGCTGCGAGCGGGGACGAGCATGATTCGGCAGCGAGATTCAGGATGCCGCATGGATCAGGCTGTTGCTGAGCGGGCTTGTCCGTTCTTCCGTGCGGGAGAGCGTCGCGCGCTTTCCATCGATGTCCGTCCGCCCCTCGCGGCGCGCCTCGAAGAAACGAGCGTCAAGGGGGCCGCCTTGCTCGGATAAACGGAAGAGAGGAGGAGATCGTGGCGGAGCAGTATTCATTCGACGTGGTGTCGGAAGTGAACATGCAGGAGCTGAAAAACGCGCTGGATCAGGCGAACAAGGAGATCAAACAACGGTTCGACTTCAAGGACACGAAGACAGAGATCACCTTGAAGGAAAAAGAAAAGGAACTGGTCGTGGTGTCGGACGACGACTACAAACTGAAAGCGGTGCAGGACGTCATCAAGACCAAGTGCGTGAAGCGCGGCGTGTCGCTCAAAGCGTTCGACTACGGGGCCGTGGAGCTGGCGCTGGGCGGGACGGTCCGGCAAACCGCGAAAATTCAAAGCGGACTGGCGACGGAAAAGGCGAAGGAGATCGTCAAAGCGATCAAGGATTCAAAGTTGAAGGTGCAGGCGCAGATTCAAGGCGAGCAGGTGCGGGTGTCGGGGAAGAGCAAGGACGAGTTGCAGGCGACCATCTCTTTTCTCAAAGGCAAAGATTTCGGCATCGATTTGCAGTTCACGAACTATCGTTAAAGTCCGGAGGCGGAAACGGCCCGTCTCCGCGAGAGGATGTCTCGTTCTTTGTCTTCCATGAAGAGAGTCGGAGGTGTGGTCGGCGTCCTGATCTTGGCGTGCGCGGCCCTGAGCGGGGGGTGCAATCGCAGCGACGCGATCGTCGTGATTCAACCTCATCCCGCCAATCCGGATATTCTCTACGTAGCGACGAACGATTACATTTACAAGACGCGGGACGGAGGCCAGACGTGGGTCAATCTGTCCCAAGGGATGAGTCATTCGCGCGTCATCGCTCTGGCGATTGATCCGGTCTATCCGGCGACGGTGTACGCGGGAACGAAGGGAGACGCGGTGTACAAAAGTCACGACGGAGGCCAGCGGTGGACCTCCATGCGGAGGGGGTTGGATGACGCGACGATTACCTCGGTCGTCAATCAGTTGCTCTTTGATCCGGCCGACAGCCAACACCTCTTCGCGGCCACGACCATGGGCGTGTTTGAAACGAAGAACGGCGGAGAACATTGGGTCAAAAAAATGGAGGGCATGAAGGAAGTGCTGATGGTGACGGCGCTGGGAATGGATCCGACGCGACGAACCGTGCTGTACGCCGGCACGAGCGGCGGCGTGTACAAGTCCGTCGATCAAGCCGGCCGTTGGGAGCCGGTGAATAATGGCCTGGTGCCGCCGAATTTGCTCAAGGCGTCCCGCGCCTTGAACGTCACCGCCGTCCAGGTCGATCCCTACGAGCCGGACACCGTCTATGCCGCGACTCTGGCCGGGCTATACAAAACGACGGACGGGGCCAAGTCGTGGAAGAGGATCGGCGAATCGCTGGCCGATCAGATGATCGTGGCGATGGTCGTGGATCGGGCGCGGAGGGGCACGGTGTATCTCGCCGGGCGCGACGGGATCCATCGGAGCGAGGACGGGGGGATCACGTGGAAGACGATTAATCGGGGATTGGCCACGATGAATGTCCGATCGCTGGTTCAGAGCGAGACGGACCCTCGGCTCTTCTACGCCGGCACGAACGGGAGCGGGTTATATCGAAGCCGCGACGCCGGAGACACCTGGGAAGCCATGCCGCCGGTGACGGTTCGGCGCTGAACCGAACGGACACTAGCGGCGGCGGTTGAGGTCGGAGTCCCCGATGGAAGGACCGACGCCGCGCAGCGGAATGGTCGATGTGCCGCCACGGTTTTGTGTCTTGTCGATTTCAAAGCCGGTGCTGTTGGAGAGGGTGGTGTCCTCCATCTCCGTGCCGGGTCGGTGGGGAAGACGGCTGTCATGCACGGCGTCCCCGCGCCTCGGTCGAAGCGATTCGTTGACGTTGCTGTACGGAGAGACGGCGGCGCCGATATCGGCGCCGAAGTGAGAGTTGAGCATCGTCTCTTCGATGTCACCGCCGATTCTGGTCGGCAAGGTCGTGTCCTGGATATCCATTCCGGTGGGGGCCGAAGACGGCGGTTGTTTGGCCCGGAAGTCTCTTCGGACGGCTTCTTCTTCCTCTTGGAGGAGCAGCCTGGTCCGTCCGGCCGTTTCGTAGTCCTGCTCCTCCAGGTTTTGCCGCAAGTCGCCGAGCCTTTCCAGACGTTGCCGAAGGCTTATCAAGTCCTCACGCGCGCGTGCGACCGTGCCAACGATTTCGCTCAACGTGAATTGCCGCGCGAACGTCCCCAGCTTCGGCGCCACTCCCGCTCCGCCGCCGAGCCCATCGCTGCCGGATCCGACCCCGAAACCGGCGGCGTTAAAAATGCCGTTGTGTTGTACGGCATGGAGGATATGGTTCGCTTCGTCGATCAAAAGAAAGAGCTCTCTGCGCGCCTCGTCATCGGTCACACAACAGGCAAGGAAATGTCGATAGCGATCCGAAAACCGCGTGGCCGCACTCTGTAGATCGACGATCTTAATGGGGACCCGATCGGGGAGGTCGTACCCCAACCGCTTCGCCTCCTCTCGAAACGATTCATCGTCCCGCCTGCTATACAGCGGGTGACAACCGCCTTTGAGGTTCGCCGAAATCTGTTGGTCTCGAGTTTTGTCGGGGCACCAATAGATGGGTGCCGGGGGGTTGAGCGGATTGTCCGGATCGAAGTTTTTGGCTTCGGGTCGGCCTGAGCCCAAAAATGCGGCAAGGGACAGGGCGAAGGAAAAGAAAATAACAAAGAAGCGTTTGTTGAGTCGATGAGGGAGCAACATGCGAACATTCTCTGGCTCATCCCTTTGGAAGTCAACGAAACGTCAAGAAGCAACAAAATTGATTTGGCGTGGAGGAGGGAATATTGAAGGCGGAAAAGGAGCCGCCGCCGCGATCAACTGGTATCGCCGCCGTTGAGAGCATGAAACCAGTTGAGAATTCAGGCGATGTCAGAGATTGCAGATGCTGAATTTCCCATTGACAACGAGAATGTGGAGAGTATACTCCCCACCTGTGTGGTATAAAGTGGAGAGATTTGGTTAAAACGTGGAGATAGATTGGAACACATTCCAGTCCTGGCAACTGAAGTCACAACGTGGTTACTTTCTCAAAATCCACGAGTCATTCTTGATTGCACGGTGGGATATGGTGGGCATGCTGAAATGCTTCTGAGAAATTCGGATTCAACCATGAAATTAATTGGTCTGGATCGTGATAGTGAGGCGATTGCCTATTCAAAGGAGCGGTTGGCGGAATTTGGAGATCGGGTGACGTTAAAACAGACAGATTATCGAGATCTCAAATGTTGCCTGAGGGACATGGGAGTTCCGCAGGTGGGGGGCGCGCTGTTTGATTTGGGAGTGTCGTCTCCTCAATTTGACGATCCCCGGAGAGGGTTCAGCTTCCGGGAAGACGGGCCGCTTGACATGCGCATGGACCAGACGGCGGGGATGACGGCGGCGATGTTGGTCAATCGGGAACCGGAGCATGCGCTGGCGGACATCATCTATCAGTATGGGGAAGAACGGTACGCCAGGCGGATCGCCCGTGCCATCGTCCGGGCGAGAGAGCAAAATCCGATCGAGACGACGGGCGAGTTGGCGTCGATCATCGCCCGGGCGGTTCCCGCCTCCTATCGCCACGGACGGATTCATTGCGCGACGAGAACGTTTCAAGCTCTGAGAATCGCCGTCAACCGCGAACTCGAAAGCCTGGAACCCGCGCTCGACGATGCGGCGGACCTGTTGGCGCCGGGCGGAAGACTGTGCGTCGTTTCCTTTCATTCGCTCGAGGATCGCATCGTGAAGCGGCTGTTTCGTTCGCTGGCGCAAGGGCCGGGCGCGCGGCTCTCGGTGCTCACCAAAAAACCCATCGTTCCCACGGACGAGGAATGTCAAGAAAATCCACGGGCGCGCAGCGCCAAGCTGCGAGTCGCCGAACGCGTGGTGGAAAGGACGGCGCGATGAGGATTCTGGCCTGCCTCGGCGGCTTGTGCCTGGTGCTGGCGTTTGTGTGGGAGCGGGGCGACATCGTGCGGGTCGGATACCAGATCCAACGGCTCAAGGCCGAGAAGACGCGCCTTGAGCGGGAGCGCGATCATCTTCGCGTGCAACTGTCCGCGCTCAGCGCACCGGACCGCATTGCCAAAGTGGCGACCGAACGGCTGGGTATGACGTTGCCGCAAGATGGGCAGATCATCACGGTGAACTCCAGGACGGCGAGCCCTTCCGTTCCACGGTCCGTTCCGGCTGAAATCCGCGTGGCGCGAAACGATGTGGGCGAAGGGAGGAGATAGTGGCAGCCCCCCTTTCCCGCGGTCGTCGATTCTTCACGATCTTATTGCTTTTAAGCGGGTTCGGAGTAGTACTGTCTAGACTGGTCACGTTACAGGTTCTGCAAGCCGCCGAACTGACGGCCAAGGCGGACCGGCAACATCAAACGACCGTCTCGGTAGAGGGAGTGCGAGGCGCGATCGTCGATCGTCACGGAAAAGTACTGGCGATGAATCTGGAAGTGCCGTCGGTTTATGGTGTTCCGACCGTTCTCGACAGCCCCGCCCAAACAGCTCGGGAGCTGGCTCCTCTTTTACATGTGCGAAGGGAAGAGCTGGAGCGAAAGCTCCGCCAGCAGCGAGGATTCGTGTGGCTGGCCCGAAAAGTGGACCCAGACCGGCGACATCTGGTCGAGCGCGTATCTTCCATAGAGGGCGTCGGCGTCAAGATGGAGGGCCGGCGGTTCTACCCGAAGGGGCCGCTGTTGTCCCACGTGCTGGGCTTTGCAGGGATGGACGGAGAGGGGCTGGAGGGCATTGAACGTCGATATGAGAAAGAATTGCGCGGAGAAAAACGAGCGATCGTGCTCCAGAAAGACGCTCGAGGCCGCGCCGTCTTTCCGAAAGGCTTGTCGGAGGAGCCGGTTCCCGCGCCGGGCCACCAACTGGTGTTGACCATCGACGAGGTGATTCAATACATCGCGGAGAAGGAACTGGAGGAGGCCGTCGCCCGTTCTCGGGCCAAGTCGGGAACGGTGATCGTTCTGGATCCGGCCAGCGGAGCTCTGTTGGCCTTGGCCGTCAGCCCGCGATTTAATCCCAACGCGATCGCCGGGCTGGATCCGGATCGGTGGCGCAACCGAGCCGTGGCGGATGCGTATGAGCCGGGCTCGACGATGAAAGCGATATTGGCGGCGGCGGCGATCGAAGAAGGAGTGATGACGCCGACCGCGTTGGTCTATGGCGAACAAGGCCGCCTGGCCGTCTCCAACACCGTGATTCATGATCACGAGAAACTCGGCTGGATGTCGTTTGCGCAAGTGGTGCAGAAGTCGAGCAACGTCGGCGCGGCCAAGGTCGGCATGGCGCTGGGCGAAGAACGGCTGTATCGGTATCTCCGGGCCTTTGGATTCGGAGAGCGGACGGAGATCGATCTTCCCGGCGAAACGGCGGGATTGCTGAAAAATCCCAAGGAGTGGGGAAAGAGGACGGCGGCGTCCGTTTCGATCGGGCAGGAAATCGGCGTGACGCCGATTCAAATGGTCTCGGCGATGGCGGCCATCGCGAACGGCGGGATATTGATGAAACCCTACGTGGTCTCGGAAATTCGAGATGCCCACGGGCGGCTCATCAAGCGGGTGCTCCCTTCCGCGAAGCGCCGCGTCATTTCTCCGGAAACCGCGCGAACCGTCACCTCGATTCTCGAAGGAGTGGTGACGGACGGCACGGGAAGCAAAGCCGCGATCGACGGATTTCGCGTGGCTGGAAAAACCGGAACGGCCCAGAAAATCGATCCGCGCACGCGGGCCTATTCGACCACGAAGTTCGTCAGTTCCTTCGCGGGATATGTTCCGGCGGAGGATCCCAAATTGGCCATGATCGTGGTGATCGACGAGCCGAGCGGCGAGGCCTGGGGGGGGACCGTGGCCGCGCCGGTGTTTCGTCGAGTGGGCGAGCAAGTGTTGAAGTATTGGGGAATCTCATCGAATGAACCGGTCCGGCTTGCAATGGCGATCGCGAGGCGGTGAAGTTCATTCCCAGGCTCGGTGGAACGACGATGACCTTTGCGGAACTCCTTCGGGCGCTTGAAGGACGGGTCGAGATCATCGATCGACAAGGCAATCATGCCGTGTCCGTCGGCGCCGTCACGGATGATTCTCGATCTGTTCCTCCCGGGAGCGTATTTGTGGCCGTGAAGGGCGAACGGGTGGACGGCCATGAATATGTTCCCGCGGCGGTGAAGGCCGGCGCAGTGGCATTGGTGCTGGAGCGGACGCCTCGGGATCTTCCGACTCCCTTCGCGTTGGTGGCGGATTCGAAAAAGTCACTGGGGTTTCTCGCAAGCCGATTCTACGGCGAACCGTCGTCCGCAATGCGCATGATCGGCGTGACCGGCACCAATGGGAAGACCACCACGACCTATTTGTGCCAGGCCATGCTGGAAACGATGGGGCTCCGGGTCGGTTTGATCGGCACCGTGGCCTACCGGATCGGGGGGCAAACGGTTCCGGCTTCGCAGACCACGCCCGGCGCGCTGGATTTGCAACAGTTGCTGGCCAAGATGGTTGCGGATCGTTGCGCGGCGGTCGTGATGGAGGTGTCCTCCCACGCGCTGGCCCAAGACCGCACCGCCGGCTGCGAATACGACGTCGCCGTGTTTTCGAACCTGACGCAGGACCATCTCGATTTTCATAAGACGATGGAAGCGTATTTCCAGGCGAAATTGCGGCTATTCACCGGCCTGACGGGAACGAATAAATCGAACAAGCGGGCCATTGTGAACATCGATGACCCGGCCGGAACACGGATCGCACGGCTGTGCCCCGCACCGGTTTGGACCTACGGGATCAGGGAAAAAGCCGATGTGCGGGCGGACAACGTTCGGCTGTCGATCGGAGGCGCCACCTTCACGGCCGTGACGCCGGCCGGATCGTTTCCCGTCGAGAGTCACCTTGTCGGCGAGCACAATGTCTATAACCTGCTTGCCGCGATCGGGGTCGCGCTGCATGAAGGAGCCACCCCCGATCAAGTACGGGAGGCGGCGGCGCGTGTGACCAACGTGCCTGGACGATTCGAACGCGTGATGGCGGGACAGCCGTTTACGGTGGTCGTCGATTACGCCCACACGGAAGACGCCTTGATCCGGTTATTGACTGCCGCGCAGGCCGTCAAGACCGGTCGCATCATCACGGTCTTTGGATGCGGAGGAGATCGTGATCGGGGGAAGAGACCTAAAATGGGGAAGGCGGCCGTGCGACACAGCGACGTCGTGATTTTGACCTCGGATAATCCAAGAACCGAAGATCCCCTGTCGATCTTGGGTGAAGTCGAGGCCGGCGTCATCGAAGCGTTACAAGAACGCCCCGACGTTCAGTATCAAAAGGCGGCCGATCGGCGAACGGCGATCGAGACGGCCGTCGGCCTGGCCCGTCCCGGTGACATGGTGGTGATCGCCGGCAAAGGGCATGAAGACTACCAAATCATCGGGACGCAAAAATTTCATTTCGACGATCGCGAGGTGGCGCGCGAGGCCATCGAGCGGATCAAGCGTTGTGCGTGAAAGAGAAATCCTCGTCGGAGGGACGCAAGATTCCCATGCCCCTGTTTACCGTTGAAGAACTGAGGGAAGTGATCAGCACCACGGTCTTGTCGGGCGAGCGGCCCGGTTGGCTCAAGCGGCCCGTTCGGCGGGTTCATTTGGACAGCCGATCCATTCGACCGGGCGATTTGTTCGTGGCGATCAGGGGGGATCGGTTCGACGGTCATGATTTCGTCGGGGAAGCGGTTTCCCGCGGAGCGATGGGCGCCATCGTTCAGGACTCTTTTGACGGCGCGTCGTTGATGAAGAAGATGGAGCGGAACGGACGAACGCCGCTCATCCTGGGCGTTCGCGACCCCTTGTTCGCGTATCAGCAACTCGCCGCCCATCATCGCGGCCGGTTCGACATTCCGGTGGCGGCGGTGACGGGAAGCAACGGCAAAACCACGACCAAGGAAATGGTGGCCGCCGTCTTGGCGAGGCGGTGGAGGGTGCTGAAAACCGAAGGCAATCTGAACAATCGGATCGGCGTTCCCCAGACGTTGTTCCGTCTTGATGGCAGGCATGAGGCGGCCGTGATCGAGATGGGGGTCGATCGCGTCGGTCAGACGACGAGGCTCTGCGAGATCGTCAGGCCGACCATCGGCATCGTGACCAACGTCGGTCCCGATCATTTGGAATTCTTCGGGAGCATGGAGGGATCGGCTCAGGCGAAGGCCGAGCTGCTGGATCTGCTCGCGGAAAGCGGCGCGGCCGTCTTGAACGCCGACGATCCCTATTTCGAGTATCTGGCGTCGAGGGCCCGGTGCCGCGTCGTGTCGTTCGGATTGTCTCCGAAAGCCGACGTGCGGGCGACGGACATCAAGCCCGACCGGCGCAACGGAACGGTTTTCAATCTGACGCTGCCCGGGAAAGTTCGACACACGCCGGTGCGGTTGCACGTCCAAGGAGAGCACAACGTCATGAACGCCCTGGCCGCCGCGGCGGTCGGCTGCGAGCTGGGTCTTTCCGGAGGCCTGATCGCCAAAGGGCTCTCCCGTTTCAGAGCGGCGGCCATGCGGTCGCAAATCGTCGTGAGCCGCGGCGTCACGATCATCAACGATTGTTACAACGCCAACCCGGCGTCGATGAAGGCGGCGGTGCGGCTGTTGGCGCAACGGGGGAGCGGCCGGACGACGATCGCCGTCCTCGGCGAGATGCTGGAGCTGGGGGCCGACGCCGCCTCGATGCATGAGGAGATCGGAGCGTTCGTGGCGGAGCAGGGAATTCACCGGCTGGTGGCGTGCGGGGCGTTGGGAAGGCACGTCGCGGCCGGAGCGGAGCGCGGCGGTTTGAATCGATCGAGAATCGTCCTTGTTCCCGACGCGGTTCGCGCGGGGGAGGCCGTCAAGGCCGTCGCGAAACCGGGCGACGTGGTGCTGGTCAAGGGGTCGCGCGGGATGAAATTGGAGCGGGCGATCGAAGCGTTGCAAGGGGTCGGAAGCGAGACCCGAAAGGCTTCATAACCAAGAGTCTTCGTGAGAGGGGCTCGATCGCTCCGCATCACGAGATCCGAAACGGACCATGCTCTATAACTGGCTCTATCCGCTCCATACGGAATTTTCGTTTCTGAACGTGTTTCGGTATCAGAGCTTTCGGATCATTTACGCCGCCGTCACGGCGTTTCTGATCGCGTTCGTCCTGGCTCCTCCCATGATTCGCAAGCTGCAAGAAATCAAGTTGGGACAACAGGTGCGGGAGGACGGGCCGAAGCGGCACCTGGCCAAGAGCGGAACGCCGACGATGGGGGGAATTCTGATCATCTTCGCCGTCATGCTGTCGACGCTGCTGTGGGCCGACATCTCCCGATCCGTCATCTGGCTGGTCCTCGCGGCCACCTTCGGTTTCTTCGTCATCGGGTTTGCGGACGACTATCTCAAGTTC
This sequence comes from Nitrospira sp., assembly GCA_024331095.1. Lineage (GTDB taxonomy): Bacteria > Nitrospirota > Nitrospiria > Nitrospirales > Nitrospiraceae > Nitrospira_D. Next base: position 34,698 of record JANDJE010000012.1, read on the forward strand.
GTGAAGGCCCGGTCGAAGGGGTTGTCGGCGTCGCAAAAATTTGCGGCGCAAGTCTGTATCGCCCTGGGTATTGCGCTCACGCTGTATCTACTGCCCAATTACAGCACCAAGCTGAGCGTGCCGTTTTTTAAGAACTTTATGCCGGATCTGGGATGGTTCTACGTCGTCTTCGCCGTGCTCGTCATCGTGGGCAGCTCCAATGCCGTCAACCTGACCGACGGGTTGGACGGGCTGGCGGTCGGCCCCATCATGATCGCGGCCTTGGCCTACACCGTGGTCGCCTACGTGACCGGACACCGGTTGATGTCGGAATATCTGTTGATCCCTCATATCGAGGGAGCGGGGGAATTGGCCGTCTTCACGGCGTCGATTCTGGGGGCCAGCTTGGGGTTCCTTTGGTACAACACCTACCCGGCGTCCGTGTTCATGGGAGACGTGGGCTCGCTGCCCCTCGGCGCCGCGTTGGGGACGGTGGCGGTCATCACCAAGCACGAGTTGTTGCTGCTCTTGGTCGGCGGGGTCTTCGTGATCGAAGCGGTGTCGGTCATTTTTCAGGTGCTCTCCTACAAGTCCAGGGGGAAACGCATTTTTCTCATGGCGCCGATTCATCATCATTTTGAAATGAAGGGATGGGAAGAACCCAAGGTGGTGGTCCGTCTGTGGATCATCGCCATTCTTTTGGCGCTGCTGAGCCTGAGCACGTTGAAGCTGCGGTGACGAGATGAACATGGTCGCGCCGGAGAGGCTGAACGTCAGGGGAGTCAGGGTCACGGTCGTGGGGTTGGCTCGAAGCGGGGTGGCCGCCGCCCGATTGCTGGAAGAGGCCGGCGCTCTGGTGACGGTGGCGGATCGAAAGGATCGGACCGAATTGCGGCAGAGCCTTGAACGGCTTGATCGGTCCGCGGTTGCCATCGCGGCGGGACCGGACTATGAGTCGGCGATCGATGCCGCCGAGCTGGTGGTCATCAGTCCGGGCGTGCCGTACCGCGCGGAGGCGTTGGAACGGGCGCGCCGGCGGGGAGTCAAGGTGTTGAGCGAGCTCGAACTGGCCTCCCGGTTTCTGTCCGCTCCGATTTTGGCCGTCACCGGCACCAACGGCAAAAGCACCACAGTGACGTTGATCGGCAAGATGTTGCAGGCAAGCGGCAAGCGCGTGTTCGTCGGAGGAAATTTGGGCGTTCCTCTCAGCGAAGCGGCGAGCCTGGCGTTCCGTGCCGATCGAGCCGATGCGGGACCCGGTCCGTTCGACGCGTTGGTCGCGGAAGTGTCCAGCTTCCAGTTGGAAACCGTGGAGCGGTTTCATCCGCGAATCGCCGCGATCTTGAACGTGACCGTCGATCATCAGGACCGATACGACTCGCTGGATGAATACATCGCGGCCAAGGCCAGGATTTTCGAGAATCAAACGTCCGTGGACTACGCCCTCTTTAACCTTGACGATCCGCTGGTTGCGCCGCTGAGGCGGAAGGCGAAGGCCCGTGTCTTGGGGTTCACGAAGCAAGCGGCGTTGCCGTCCGACGTCGAAGGAGGCGCCTATCTGGACGGTGAGCGCGTGACGGCGGTGATCGATGGGCGGGTTCAGGAAGTCTGTCATCGCGGGGCGATCACGATCATCGGGCCGCACAACGTGGAGAACGCGATGGCCGCGTCCGTGTTTGCATTGCTGTGCGGGTGCCCCGTCGAGGCGGTTCGACGGGTTCTGCGGGAATTCCCAGGCCTTGAACACGCGCTGGAAGTCGTTCGCGACCGGCGGGGGGTCCGATTCATCAATGACTCGAAAGGCACCAACGTGGATGCCACGCTCAAGGCGTTGGAAAGCATCGATCGGCCGATCTGGCTCATCGCCGGCGGACGGGACAAGGGGGGGGATTTCTCTCGCCTGCTTCCCGCCGTTCGTCAACGGGTGAAGCGGCTGGTGCTGATCGGAGAAGCCGCGCCGCTCATTGCCTCCGCCATGCGCGGGTACGGATCGATCGAGCGGGCAGGCACGCTCCGCGAAGCGGTGGAGATCGCCGCCTCCGGTGCGACGGCCGGCGATGTGGTGTTGTTGTCGCCGGCTTGCGCGAGTTTCGACATGTTTGCCGATTATCAGGACAGGGGGCGCCAATTCAAATCGCTGGTGCGCGCTTTACCCGAATAGGCGCGATGGGTCGCAAGAAAGTTGATGCAACATAATGTCGCACAAAACTTCGGGGACGCTGCCGTTGCCCTGGACTTCTTCGGGATCGCGTTCGGCCAAGCGGGTGGCGATGGACCATACCTTGCTGGCTGTCACGATCGTTCTGGCCCTTGTCGGGCTGGTGATGGTCTTCAGCGCGAGCACGGTCGTGGCCGGGAGTCGGTTTCACGACGCGGGATATTTTCTCAAACGGCAGATCGCCTGGTTGGCGATCGGTCTGCTGCTGATGCACGCGGCGTCCCGCCTCGACTACGTCTGGTGGAAGAGGCTGGCCGTTCCCCTGCTCGGTCTGACGGCGGTTCTCTTGGCGATGGTCTTGATTCCGTCGATCGGCGTCGTCGCCAAGGGAGCCAGGCGATGGTTGCAGGCGGGACCGATCATGGTCCAGCCGGCGGAAATGGCCAAGTTGACGTTGGTGATCTACCTTGCCGCATATTTGGCCAGGAAAGAAGACCGGATCACCGGGTTCTTTGCGGGCCTCGTTCCGGCGTTGGTCGTGTTCGGTGTGCTGGGGGGCTTGGTGCTGTTGGAGCGGGACTTGGGCACGGTGGTGGTCATGGGCCTGACGGTCATGGGGCTTTTTTTCTTGGCGGGAGCGAAGCTGTCGCATCTTCTGTTGTTAGGAATGGGGGGCATCGCGGCGGTTGCGGCGCTGGTGCTTCAGTCGGGCTTCCGCCTTCAACGAGTGCTGGTCTTCTTGGCGCCTTGGAAGGATCCGACGAATACCGGGTTTCAGATCACGCAGTCCTTTCTGGCCTTCGGGCACGGAGGGCTGTTCGGCGTGGGGTTGGGGGAAGGGAAGCAGAAATTGTTTTTTCTGCCGGAGGCCCATACGGATTTCGTGCTGGCGTTGGTGGGCGAGGAGCTGGGATTGATCGGCACGGGGCTCATCATCACGCTCTTCGCCTTGTTCGTCGTCCGTGGGTTTCAGATCTCGGTTCGGGCGAGGATGCCGTTCGGCCGGTACCTGGGGATGGGCATTACGCTGCTCATCGGCGTTCAGGTCTTGATCAACGCCTGCGTAGTGACGGGGTTGTTGCCGACCAAGGGGCTGACCCTCCCATTCGTCAGTTACGGGGGCTCCTCGTTGGTGACCTGTATGACGGGGGTCGGAATTCTGCTGAACATCTCGCGGGATCGCCGGGCCGGGCGGGAAGACACGGGGCGGAGAGGAGGAGGCTCGAAACGTCGATGATCGTCGTGATCGCCGCGGGCGGGACCGGAGGCCATTTGTATCCGGCCGTGGCGCTGGCCCGCGAATTTCTCCGCCGCGATGCCACGAACAAGATCCTGTTCGTCGGAACGAAACGCGGCATTGAAGCCAAGGTGTTGGCTCATGAAGGGTTCGAGTTGGCGCTCATTACGGCGAAACCGGTGATGGGAAAGGGGCCGTTCGAAGTTCTGAAGGGGTTGCTATCCCTTCCGATCGGCGTGTGGCAAGCCCGCGCCATTTTGAAACGGCGCGGGGCCGATCTCGTGATCGGAGTCGGAGGCTACACCAGTCCGGCCGTGCTGGCGGCGGCTCTTTTGCGGGGGACCCCGCGCGTCATCGTGGAGCCCAACGCCTATCCCGGCATGGCGAACAAGGTCGTCGCTCCGTTCGCGCAGCGGATTTTTCTGGCGTTCGAGTCGGCGGCTCAGGGGTTCGACCGTGAAAAAGTTCGCGTGACCGGCACGCCGATTCGACAGGAATTTGTGTCCCAGGACGATCGGTCTTCCGATGCCCCCGCCCTCCACTCGCCGCCTCGTCTCTTGATTTTCGGCGGGAGTCAGGGGGCCAGGGCGATCAACAATGCGGTTCTGGAAGGGGTGTCGTCTCTGGTCAAGCGGGTCCCCGACGTCGTCATCACGCATCAGACGGGAGAGGCGGATTATCAACGGGTGAGGGACGGCTACGACCGGCTCGGCGTGCGCGCGGAGGTGGCGCCGTTTCTGTACGACATGCCGAAGGTCTTACGGAACGCCGACCTCGTGGTGGCCAGGGCCGGCGCCATGACGATTGCGGAGCTGACGGCTTGCGGGAAACCGGCGATTCTCATCCCGCTCCCGACGGCCATTTATGACCATCAGATGAAAAACGCGCGGGCGATGGAAGCCGCCGGGGGGGCGATCGTCGTTCCGCAGGCGGAGTTGACAGGGGCTCGATTAAGCGACTCGATCGTTGACGTCCTGTCCGATCCAGCACGGCTTCGGGCCATGAGCGTCAAGAGCCGAGCCATGAGGCGGATCGACGCCGGCGAAAAAATCGTGCGCGAATGTTACGCGCTGACGGGGAGGGCAGAGGATGGCGACGGGGCTGTTTGAGCGGCGAAGGTCCGATGCCATGGTCCGGGAATCCACGCCGTACGGTGGGGATCGATTACAAGGGGTGAGGCGCATGGCAAGGTTTCGAAAGACCCAGCACATCCATCTCGTCGGGATCGGCGGCGCCGGAATGAGCGGCATCGCCGAGGTTCTCCTGACCATGGGATACACGGTGACCGGTTCGGATTTGCAGGTGTCCGAGACGACGAAACGGTTGGAAGAACTCGGCGGAAAGGTCTTCATCGGGCATCACGAATCGAACGTGGGGGCCGCTCAGGTCGTGGTGGTGTCTTCCGCCGTGACAGCGACGAATCCGGAAGTCCAGGCGGCGAAGAGCAGGCAGATTCCGGTCATTCCGCGGGCGGAAATGCTCGCGGAGCTGATGCGCCTGAAGTTCGGCATCGCGATCGCGGGAGCCCATGGAAAGACGACGACGACCTCGATGGTGGCGAACGTGCTGGCCCAGGGGGGACTTGATCCGACGATGGTGATCGGCGGCAAGGTCAACGCGTTGGGCAGTCACGCCAGACTCGGCCGAAGCGATTTGTTGGTGGCCGAAGCGGACGAAAGCGACGGATCGTTTCTCCGTCTGTCGCCGACCATCGTCGCGGTCACCAATCTCGATCGCGAACATCTCGACCACTACGGGTCGATGGAGCGTCTCGCCGACAGTTTTGTGGAATTCATCAACAAGGTGCCGTTCTACGGGTCGGCGGTCTTATGCGCCGACGACGAGCGCCTTCGTTCGTTGTTGCCCCGCGTCGTCAAACGTTACTACACCTACGGTCTTGGGGAGCGCGAGGGCGTCGTGCCGGATTTTAAGGCGACGGACGTCTCGCTCAAACAATGGGGGTCGGAATTCCGGGCCTATTTTCGGGGAACGAGCCTCGGTCCCTTCCGGCTGGCCGTGCCGGGCATCCACAATGTCTCGAACGCGCTGGCGGCGATCGCCATCGGAATCGAATTGGAAGTTCCCGTCGATCTCATCCGCAAAGGGCTTGCGGCGTTCAGCGGCGTCGAACGGCGGTTTCATCTTCGCGGCGAGGCCGGCGGCGTCACCGTCGTCGATGATTACGGGCATCATCCCACGGAAATTCGAGCGACCTTGGCGGCCGCGAAACAGGGATGGAATCGGCGAGTGGTCGTACTCTTCCAGCCCCATCGGTATTCCCGCACGCGCGACTGTTTCGAAGAGTTTCTTCATGCGTTTGACCAGGCCGATTCCTTGTTCGTGACGGAGATCTACGCGGCCGGCGAGCAACCGATACCGGGGACGTCGGGCAGGAATTTGGCCGAGGCCGTCGCGGCCGCCGGTCATCCGTCGGTGGTCTTTGTAGAGAAAAAAGACCTGTTGCCGGAGCAGGTCGTGCCGCACCTCCGGCAGGGCGACATGGTCCTGACGCTCGGCGCGGGCGACATTTGGAAAGCGGGGACGGAGATTCTGGCGCGATTGGCCGCGACGCCGTAGCCGAAGCGGCGCATGATTCGTCACGTTCAGGCAACGGTCGCGATGTGGAGTCGTGAAGAGGAGTGAGGCGGTGGATCGACGGCGTCGGCGCCTCCGGGCGGCGGATCTGCAGGCGGCGACCGCCGGTCTGAAAGGAGAGGTCCGATTCGACGTTCCGTTGAGCGAATACACCTCGTTTCGGATCGGCGGGCCGGCCGACGCCCTGGTCGAGCCGGCTGATATGGAGGATCTGATTCGCGTCGTCAGGCAGAGCCATGAACGAAACGTGCCTGTTTTCGTATTGGGCGGAACCAATCTTCTTGTTCGTGACAAGGGAATTCGGGGTGTGGTGGTGAGTCTCGCAAGGTTGCGAACCATCAAGGAAGAGCCGGGATCGGTGTTGTACGCCGAGGCCGGTGTGGGTATGCCGACCCTCATCGGCTACGCCATTCGCCGGTCGCTCAAGGGATTGGAATGGGCGGCCGGCATTCCCGGGACCGTGGGAGGGTGCGTGGTCATGAATGCCGGCACCAAACTCGGAGAAATGAAAGACGTGATCAAGGCGGTTCGAATCGTAACGCCGACGGGGGCGGTGAAGGAACGCGAAGGGCGGGAGATCGTCTTCGGCTATCGGCGGGCGAAGCTCCCGGCCGGGGTCGTGGCGGGAGTGTGGCTCCAACTGGCGCCCGGCGTCCGATCGGAACTTGAACGGACGGTCAAGGACTATCTGCGCTATCGCCGGGAGACTCAGCCGTTGACCCTGCCGAGCGCCGGGTGCGTCTTCAAGAATCCGCCCGACGACTCGGCCGGCCGAGTCGTCGAGGCGGCGGGGCTCAAGGGGATTCACGTCGGAGACGCCGAAGTCTCCACCAAACACGCCAACTTTATCGTCAACCGTGGACACGCGAGCGCCAAGGACGTGCTGGCGCTGATTCGAAAAGTTCGGGGGGAAGTCCGGCGAAAGACCGGCGTGAGGCTGGAATTGGAACTCAAGTTAGTGGGACAAGCCTAGCGGCGAGCGGGACGAAGGCGAGGGGCAAGATGGCCGAGGTTAGGGAGTCTCTAACGGAGTCTCTCCATGAAAGGGTCGATTCGGTGAACGGGCGATGAAGCGAACGGGACGATTGACGGATGCGCGAATCGGGGTATTGATGGGCGGATGGTCCTCCGAGCGGGACATTTCGCTCAAGACCGGACAGGCCGTTCATCAGTCGTTGCTTCGTCTGGGATACGACGCCGTGTCCATCGACGTGGGCGATCGGCTGCTTCACGATTTGAAAGAGCGGAAGATCGGCGTCGCGTTTTTGGCGTTGCACGGACAGGGAGGCGAGGACGGCACGATTCAAGGATTTCTGGAGACGATCGGGATTCCCTACACGGGTTCGGGAGTTCGGGCCAGCGCCGTGGGGATGAACAAGGTTGTGACCAAAACGTTGCTGGCCGCGCACGGCATTCCGGTTCCGTCCGGAGCGGTCGTCAGGCGAGGCGAAGGTCCGCCGTTGTCGAAAATTCTGAAGGGCGCGAAGCTGAAGTTGCCCGTCGTTGTCAAGCCGGCCTCGCAGGGTTCCACGATCGGGGTGACCATCGTGCGCAGGCCGGTCGATTGGAAGAACGCCCTTGCGGAGGCGCACCGATATGACGATGAGGCCGTGGTCGAAGCATTCATTCCCGGACGTGAAATTACGGTGGCGGTGCTCGGCGGCTTGGGAGGGAAACCCGAGGCTCTTCCGGCCGTCGAAATCGTGGCGCCCGGCGGGTTTTATGACTTTACGGCGAAGTATCAGAAAGGGAAAACGACGTATCGGTGTCCGGCTCCTTTGCCGGCGAGGGTGTCGAAACACATAACGGATCTGGGGCGACGGACATTCGCCGTCCTGGGCTGCGAGGGGGCGGCGCGCGTTGATTTTCGAGTGACGCCGGGGGGGCGTCCGTACATCTTGGAAATCAACACCGTTCCCGGCATGACGGAAACGAGTCTGTTGCCGATGGCGGCGGCGAAGGCGGGGATCGATTACGATCGATTGGTCGAGCGTATTTTGCAATCGGCGCTCGATCGAGTCGCTTCGTCGGCGCGGACAAAGGGAAGTGTGGCGGTGGGATCATGAGGCTGTTTCGCAAACACCGGCGATACGTTGAGCAACAGCCGAGAAAAAACCAGTGGAAATGCCCGCGCACGGCGGACGGCGCAAATCGGAACGCGGAAGCCAAACGATCCGGGATAATGGCCGAACCGGTCGTGTTGACACGCGCGTTGACACGATGGGCCGGCGCGGTCGTGGGGGTCGCGCTGATCGGTTGGACGATCGCGATGACCGTTCAGCACGCCGGGCCGTTTCTCGATCGATTGCTTGAAATCAAAGAGGTAACGGTGGAGGGGCTGCGCCGGATCGATCGCGGGGAGATCATCGATCTCGTGAAGCTCGACCCTCGGACCCCGCTCCACCGTGTTTCAACGGCCGATATCAAGGGCCGGGTGGAGTCTCATCCCTGGATCAAGCGCGCGACGGTGGAACGCGTTCCCCTCAACCAACTGCGCATCGCCGTGGTGGAACGGGTTCCGGGAGCGGTAGTTTCGACAGGGAAGGAAACCGTTCTGGTCGACGAAGAAGGCCGTGTGCTGGCTCCCCGTTCGTTGGACGAGGAGGAACCGTTGCCGTTTCTGTCGGGAGTCGATCGCAAGGGATTGCTGCGAGGCGATGAGGACGCGCGGCGGGCGATTCTGTCCGGAATCGAGCTGGCGAAAATCGTGAGGCAAACTTACGAAGGGCCGGTGCGGGTGAACGTGGCGGACCCGGCCAATCTCATCGTGTCGGTCGGAAGCACACGGTTTCATTTCGACGAGGAAGGTGTCGGGGGCCAATGGGATCGATTTCGGCAAGTCAAGCAGGCGGTGCGGGAGTTGGACGCGATCGATGGGGACGGAGACGACGTCAACGACGTGGACCTCCGGTACGAGAATCGAGTGGTCGTGCGGGAAAGGGGGTGATCGCGATGCCGAAACGAGATCAAATCCTCGTCGGACTTGATATCGGGACCACCAAAATCTGCGCGATCGTGGCGGAGCTGGCCGAGACCGGCGCATTGAACGTGATCGGCGTCGGATCGAGTCCGTCACGCGGACTGCGGAAAGGAGTCGTCGTCGACATCGAGAGCACGGTCGAATCGATCAAGAAGGCGGTGGAGGAGGCGGAATTGATGGCGGCGGTGCAGATCAATTCCGTGTATACCGGGATCGCGGGGAGCCACATTTCGGCCGAGAATTGCAAAGGCGTCGTCGTGTTGAAGCGCGCCGAGGTCACGCGGGAAGACATCAACCGGGCGATCGAGAGCGCGCGCACCTTGGCCGTCATTCCGCACGATCGCCGGATTCTGCACGTGCTCCCGCGCGAGTTCATGGTGGACGGCCAAGAAGGCGTTCGCGAGCCGCTCGGGTTGTCGGGCCACCGGCTCGAGGTCAACGTGCACGTGATCACGGGCGCCGTGACGTCGGCGCAAAACATCATCAAGAGCGTCAATCGAGCCGGGCTCGACGTGGTGGACATCATTCTTCAGCCGTTGGCGTCCAGCGAAGCGGTGTTGAGCCAGGAAGAACGGGAATTGGGCGTCGCCATGGTCGATCTCGGCGGCGGGACGACGGATCTGGCCATTTTCCTCGACGGCAGCATCCGACATTCCGCCGTGTTGCCCATCGGCGGGCAAAATCTGACCAAGGATCTGGCGATCGGTCTGATGACGTCGCAGACCGAAGCGGAAAAAATCAAGGTGCAGCACGGGATGGCCAGGGCGGAGTTGGTTCCGGGAAGTCAAGCCGTCGAGGTGCCGTCGGTCGGCGATCGTCCGCCGCGCATCTTCTCGCGTCGGGACATCGCCGAGATCATCGAGCCGCGGGTCGAAGAAATGTTCGAGCTGGTGCGAAGAGAAATCGCGCGCGCCGGCTACGAAGGAATGTTGGGAGCCGGCGTCGTGCTGACGGGCGGTACGTCTCTCTTGGAAGGCATGCCGGACGCGGCTGAAAAAGTGCTCAATTTGCCGGCTCGCCGCGGCGGACCTTCCGGAGTGGGGGGGCTTCGAGACATCGTCAGTCACCCCGGCTACGCGACGGGGGTCGGGTTGTTGCTGCACGCCAGGCGGCACGCCGACGAGTCGGAGTCGGTGGGGCTGCGCAACGGAGGAGCATGGTCCAAAATGGTCGGGTGGACGAAACGGATGTTGGAGGTGTTTTAACTTAAACCTTCGCGCGCGCGAAGCCGCGGCGGCGTGGGGAAAGGCGAGGAGGTGGCGTGATGTTTTCCTTACAAGAAAGTGTGCTCTCACCTGTTCGGATCAAGGTGATCGGAATCGGCGGAGCCGGATGCAACGCGGTCAATACCATGATCACGGCCGGCTTGTCGCGGGTGGATTTTATCGCGGGCAACACGGATCTTCAGGCGCTCGACCGCTCGCTGGCGCCGTTCAAAATCCAGTTGGGGCCGGAGCGGACGCGAGGGTTGGGCGCGGGGGCGAAGCCGGAAATCGGCAAAGAGGCGGCGCTGGAGAGCCGCGAGCAGATTCGCGAGTGTCTCGAAGGGGCGGATATGGTGTTCGTGACGGCGGGCATGGGAGGGGGAACCGGCACGGGAGCGGCTCCGATTGTGGCGAGCATCGCCCGCGAATTGGGGATTCTCACGGTGGGCGTGGTGACGAAGCCGTTTCACTATGAAGGGCAACGGCGCCAGAAACACGCGGAAGAAGGCATCCGGGATCTGCGGCGGCACGTCGATACCTTGCTGGTGATTCCGAATCAGCGGCTGCTGGGCATCGTCGATAAATCGACTCCGCTGCTCGACGCCTTCAAGGTGGCCGACGACGTGTTGCGGCAGGCCATTCAAGGGATCGCCGACGTGATCACGACGACGGGACTCGTCAACGTGGATTTCGCCGATGTGCGGACCGTGATGTCGCATACGGGGCGGGCGGTGATGGGGATGGGGGTCTCGCGCGGGCCGAATCGGGCGATCGAGGCGGCGCAAAAGGCCATTTGCAGTCCGTTGCTCGAGGAAGGCAGCGTGGAAGGCGCGCGCGGAGTTCTGTTGAACATTACGGGAGGACCCAGCATGTCGCTTCACGAAATCGAGGAAGCGGCGTCCATCATTCAGCAGACGGCCGATCCGGAGGCCAACATCATCGTCGGGCAGGTCATCAATCCCGATATGGGCGAAGATTTGATCGTGACCGTCATTGCCACCGGGTTCGAGCCGGAAGCCGATTCACCGCTGCCGGCGAGCGGCATGGATCGGAAACCGGCGCGTCCCGCCCCGAAGCCGGCCGCGCCGGTCCTGACCGGCGTCGGAGCGGCCGCGTCGGTCGATCGAGCGACGGTCAATCTCGACCGGCCGACGTTTTTAAGGCGGATGCACGACGCCCGGGAATCCATTGATCGAGTGACGTTGGGAACGGAGGACGAATGGGACGTGCCGACCTTTCTCCGGAAACAGGCCGATTGAGCGGCGATGATCTGACGACGTTTCGCCGTCGGGAGTGAGACATGGGCGACACCGGCATCATTACGGTTCCGGCCTTTACGCCGGCCGGGAGCGAAGTACGGCACTTTTTCGGAACTCGCCGATCTTCGGCGGGGCTCCATGTGGAAGTCGGCGTTCCCGTCCTTGTGCCGCAATCCGCGGGGAGCGCCCGTTCTGCATGGCTCTTGTCCGTCAAACAAGTCCATGGGACCGATGCGTTGGTAGTGAATCGGTCTGTAACGGCGGATGACCGGTTTCCGGCCGGATGGGACGCGTTGATCACGGATCAACCCGGGATCATGGTGGCGGTGCGGACGGCGGATTGCGTGCCGGTATTGATGCACGACACCCGTCGGAACGTCGTGGCGGCCGTGCACGCAGGATGGCGCGGCGCGATCGCCGGGATCGTGGAGAAAACGGTGGGCGTCATGGCGGCGCGTTTCGGAACCGAGCCGGAACATCTGCGGATCGGCATCGGCCCGTCCGCGGGAGGCTGTTGTTACGAGGTTGACGAGCCGGTGTTGGAAGCAGTCCATCGAGCCTGCTCACGACCCGAACAGGTCGTGCGTTTCCGTCGAGGTGGGAAGAAGGGCTATCTGGATCTCAAGTCGCTCGTCAGACAACAGGCGCTGGCCATCGGCGTGCGACCGAACGCCGTCTCCTCCGTCAACCTGTGCACGATCTGTCACGAGGATCTGTTTTTCTCCTATCGGCGCGACGGGAAGGTCGTCGGCACCATGGTAAGCGCCATCGGTCTCGTTCCGCAGCAAGAAAGAAAAAGAGCGTCTGCCAATCGTCGCGCGCTTCCGTTACAATACGCGGGACGTGCGGCGACGAATGGCCGCCGTTTTTGAAGGCGTGTTTTCTACGATGGAGTCTCCCGGTTCCGAGACGATCGCTCAGCGAGTCCATTCGATCCTGTCGGCGATTCGGACTGCGGCGGAGCGGGCGGGACGGTCTCCCGGCGACGTCAAACTCGTGGCCGCCACCAAGACGGTGACGGTCGATCGCATTCGCGAGGGAATTGGGGCGGGATTGTCAATGTTGGGAGAAAACCGAGTACAGGAGGCGATCCCCAAAATTGCGGCGCTCGCCGGAGAACCGGTTCGGTGGCACTTTATCGGACAACTTCAGCGCCGGAAGGTTCGATCGATCATCGGACTGTTCGATTTGATTCATTCCGTCGATAGCCTGGAACTGGCGCAAGAAATCGACCGGCGCGCCGCGGAGGCCGGTCACGTGCAGGACGTGCTGTTGGAAGTCAACGTCGGTGGCGAATCGTCCAAGGCCGGTTTCCACCCCGACGACCTTGAACCGGCGATTCCGGCCATGGCGGGACTGTCGCACGTCCGTATCAAGGGGTTGATGACCATTCCTCCTCCGACTCAGGAAGCGGAAGCGGCGCGGGTCTATTTTCGAAAGCTCCGTACGCTGGGAGAGGCCGTCGCGGCCCGAAAGATTCCCGGCGTCGCGATGGAAGAGCTGTCCATGGGGATGTCGAACGATTACCGTGTCGCCATCGAGGAAGGCGCGACGCTCGTTCGAATCGGTTCCGCCATTTTTGGAGCCCGTCATGTCTAGCCTGATGAGCGACCGCAACGTGGCGTTTGTCGGCGGAGGGCGGATGGCCGAGGCGTTGATCGGCGGACTGGTGTCCGCCGGCCTGTGCGGGCCGGATCGCATTCGAGCGGCCGATCCCGACGCGGATCGGCGCGAGCGTCTCAAACGGCAATTTGGAATTCAGGTTCATGAATCCAATCGGGAGCCGGTTGCGTGGGGCGATCTGGTCGTGTTGGCGGTCAAACCTCAAGTGGCGGGGAACGTTCTGCGGGACCTCGCCGGCGCGCTCGCCGATTCGTTGGTGATCTCCGTGGTGGCCGGTCTGTCCATCGGCAGGATTCTGGATTTCTGCGGACCGCGAACCCGTGTGATTCGGGCCATGCCGAACGCGCCGGCATTGGTGAGAGAAGGGATGACGGCGTTGGCGTTCGGACCCGGCGTGCAGGAGCGGGACGCGGATCTCGCGAGGCGACTGTTCGAGGCGGTCGGGAGGGTCGTCTCGATTGAAGAACGATTGATGGATGCCGTCACCGGTTTGAGCGGCAGCGGTCCCGGCTACGTGTTTCTTGTCATCGAAGCGTTGACGGACGGGGGCGTGAAGATGGGGGTGCCCCGCGACGTGGCCGGCCTGCTGGCCGCGCAAACCGTGCTGGGCGCGGCCCGCATGGCCTTGGAGACGAAAGAACACCCCGCGTCGTTGAAGGACCGAGTCGCGTCGCCGGGGGGCACCACGATCGTCGGGTTGCATTGCCTGGAACGGGCCGGGGTGCGGGCGGCGTTGACCGATGCCGTCGAAGCCGCCGCGAAGCGGTCGCAGGAGTTGGGAGGCTGATGTTCGTCGTGGGAAACGTGCTGTTGGGAATCGCCACGGTGCTCGATTACGCCCTGTGGCTGTACATGTGGATCATCATCGCGCGGGCGCTGATCTCCTGGGTGAATCCCGACCCGTGGAATCCGATCGTTCAGTTCCTTGATCGGGCGACGGAGCCGGTGCTGTCGCCGATTCGCCGTCGGATCGGCTGGAGAATGGGGGTGGGAGTGGACCTCTCTCCTTTGGTCGCCATTCTGGCCATTACGTTTTTGCAATACGCGGTGGTGCAGTCGCTGAAGGATTTGGCGTTACGAATGAATTGATTCAACAGGGGGATGCCATGAACATCACACCGCTCGATATCCAGCAGATGGCCTTTCGCGTGAAGTTCCGGGGATACGATCAGGAAGAGGTGAATCGGTTTCTGGAGGAGGTGGCGCGCACCGTCGAATCGTTGAATCGGGACAACGCGGGGTTGCGCGAACGTCTTGCGCTGATGGAGCAGCAGGTGACGGAGTTGAAACGGGCGGAAGCGACGTTGTCAAACACGTTGATGTCGGCGCAGTCGCTGGCCGACGACGTCAAGAGAAACGCCCAGCGCGACGCCGAGTTGATCGTGAAAGAGGCGGAGCTGAAGGCCGAAGAGCTGTTCCGGCAGGCGCGCGTCGAGTTGGCCGATACGCAGCGGGAGCTGGCTCTCTTGCAGAAGCAGCGGTTGTTGATGGTGGAGCGGATGCGCGCCACGCTCCACACGTTCGAACGGATGCTGGATATCGAGGTGAGCGAGGCCTATCACGATCACGAGATGGTCTCCGACGTCAAGCTCCAGGGCGACTCGAGCTCCGCTCGCTGAACGGGCGCACGGTCTTCTCTCCATGGGCGGCCATTGAACGATCCGATGGACGTACGATCATGTCGGTTCCTGTGTCCCTCCGTGCGGCGTTGGAACAGGCCGTCGCGGACGGCGTGTTCCCCGGCGCGGTCCTTGCCGTTCGCCGCGGCGTGACGGACACCTGGCTGATAACGGCCGGGCGTCTGTCCTCCCAGCCTTCGGGCGACGCCGTGACCACTTCGACGATCTATGATCTGGCTTCTCTGACCAAACCGTTGGCGACCGTCACCGCGCTGGCGTTGTTGGTGCAAGAGGGGCGATGCCGGCTCGGCGATCCCATCGAATCGTTGTTGCCGGAATTGGCGGGCGCGGCGGTCGGATCGGCGACGCTTCGGCACTTGCTGACTCACAGTTCGGGCCTCCCGGGTTGGAGAGGATTCTATGAACGGTTGAGTCCGCAGGCGGTCCTTCCCGAATCGGAACAGGAACGATCACGGGCCGAGGCGCAGGTGCTTCGCTTGATCGTTCGGGAACCCCTTCTCTATGAAAGAGGCAGCAGAAGCCTCTATAGCGATTTGGGCTTCATGTTGCTGGGGATGGCGGTCGAGCGGGGGGGAGCGATGCGGCTGGATGAGTACGTGCGGCAGCGTATCGTGGAGCCGACGGGGGCCGAGCCGTTGCACTACCTGCCGACCGACCAAGATGGAAAGAGGCGCCTGTCGTCACTGATCGGACGAACGGCTCCCACCGAATGGGATGATTGGAGAAAGCGTTTGCTCGTCGGCGAGGTGCATGATGAAAACGCCGCGGCGCTTGGCGGCGTCGCGGGCC
This sequence comes from Nitrospira sp., assembly GCA_024331095.1. GTDB lineage: Bacteria > Nitrospirota > Nitrospiria > Nitrospirales > Nitrospiraceae > Nitrospira_D. The sequence goes on from JANDJE010000012.1 coordinate 50,163, forward strand.
ATGCCGGTCTGTTTGGAACGGCGGAGGCCGTGCTCACTGTTTCGGGAGCCTGGCTGGATGCCTATCACGGGAGACCGTCGCTCCTTGACCGGGACATCGTGCGGGAATTCGTTCGGCCGCCGAACGAGGGAGCCTCCTCGACCTGGGCGTTGGGATGGGAGACGCCGTCGGTTCCTTCCTCTTCAGGGCGCCATTTCTCGCGACAGTCGTTCGGACATCTGGGATACACGGGGACGTCGATCTGGATCGATCCCGTCGGCGAGCTGGAAGTGGTGTTGCTGTCGAATCGGGTGCATCCCACCAGGAAAAACGAGAAGATCAGGGCGTTTCGCCCCACGATACACGATCTTGTGTATCAGGAGCGCGTGCGCGGAGTCTCGGGCTGATCGGCGTACTCGATCCACGTCTCCTTCTCGGCCAGGTAGCGCGATCCTCTGAAGTTGACCCTGGTCCGCATTTGCGTAAAGCCGAACTCCTGGAGCTTTTGAACCACTTCCTTGACCGCCGCGGCGATGGTGGAATGCGAGCCGCTTTCGACGGTGAGGGCTTCGTAGGTGACTTTGGCCGTATAGCCCGAGGAAGAACGATGGACGAGAATGGCGCGATTAAAATAACGATCGCTGGGATCGACCCCTTCGATCTGGTGTTTTTCGACAAGCCCTTCTTTTCTGAAAAGCAACGGCAATGTGCTCATGCTCCCTCCCCAAGACTCACCGCCTCCCGCATTATGCATTGTGAAGAACGCGTTAATTCATTATAGAAACGTCGTTTGCCGACTGCAACTTCATTGACAAGCCGCATGGCGGTTACTAAGATGACGCCCGATCATTTTCCATGAACATTCCCAACAGTCTGACGATTCTCCGCATTCTGCTGATTCCTGTTTACATCGGCTGCATGACATACGGCGAATACGGGCTTGCTCTTGTGGCGCTCCTGCTTGCCGGCCTCACGGACGCCGTCGACGGCTTGATCGCCCGCAGGTGGAATCAGCAAACCAGGCTGGGAATGTTCCTGGATCCCCTCGCCGACAAACTCCTCATGACGTCGGGATTTCTCTCTCTCGCTTGGTTGCATCTCGTCCCGTCGTGGTTGGTGATTTTGGTCGTGAGCCGCGACGTGATTCTTCTTCTCGGCACGGCTGTGGCCCATTTGACGGCAACCCAGCTTGACGTGACGCCGACGATGTGGGGGAAGGGAACGACGGCCCTCCAATTGACGTACTTATTCTCGGCGGTTCTTCTCACGTGGCTCGGCAAGAGCCTGTCCATTCTCACCCCGCTCACGGCGGTCATGGTCGCGTTTACTCTGATTTCGGGCTTTCAATACCTGCAACGAGGCTATCGCAACAGCAACCTGCCCAGTTTGCCCAGGTGAGCGATCACGTTTTCCAGCGGTCGCTCCCATCCGGAAAATAATGTAATTATTTTGACAGGTTTTCGTCCTCCCAGTAGACTTTCCGCAGGCGAATCGTTTCCACGTGCGTGGCGCAAGCCCCTTAGCTTAGTAAGCATGGCGGGGCAAGAAGGACGAACAAGACCATGGCCACTTTTGCATATGTCGGACGAACGAAATCCGGAGCGGTCAGGAAGGGAGAGCTTGTCGCGAAGACACGCGACGAAGCGGTTGAAATTCTTCGCAAACAGAGTGTCGTCGTCACGAGTCTTCAGGAAAAAGCGGCCAAGGCGGCGTTTTCTTTCAGCATCGGAGGCGGGATCAGCGAGAAGGACCTGGTCGTCTTCACGCGTCAGTTCGGCACGATGATCAACGCCGGTCTTCCCTTGGTTCAGTGTCTGGACATTCTGGCGACTCAATCGGAGAACGCCGTGCTCAAAAAGGCGGTCGCCGAGATCAAAGTCGACGTCGAATCCGGCTCGACCTTCTCGGACGCGCTCCGCAAACACCCGAAAATTTTCGACGATTTGTACGTGAACATGGTGCATGCCGGCGAGGTCGGCGGTTTGTTGGACACGATCATGAGCCGCCTGTCCAAGCACATTGAAAAGGCCATGAAATTGAAAGGGCAAATCAAGAGCGCGATGGTCTACCCGTCGGCGATCGTCGGCATCGCCGCCATCGTCATCACCGTTCTCATGATTTGGGTGATCCCCGTCTTTGAGAAAATGTTCAAGGAAATGTCCGGCGGGACCATGGCGCTGCCGGGGCCGACGCAGCTCGTGATCGACATGAGCAATTTCGTGCAGGCCAGTTGGTACGTGATCGTGGCCGCGATCATCGGCGTCGTCGTCGCGGTCAAAAAGTACTATGCGACCGCTCAAGGACGGTTGGCGATCGATAAGTCGTTGCTGAAATTGCCGATCTTCGGCAGCCTCATCCTCAAGGCGTCCGTGGCCAAGTTCACGCGAACTCTGGGAACGTTGCTGTCCAGCGGGGTGCCCTTGCTGGAGGCGCTCACGATTTGTGCGAAGACGGCGGGGAACAAGGTCGTCGAAGGTGCGCTTTTGGAGGCCAAAGTCAGCATCAGCGGCGGAAAGACGGTCGCCGATCCGCTGGCCAAGAGCGGAACGTTTCCCAAAATGGTGACGCACATGATCGCGGTCGGCGAATCGACGGGGGCTCTGGATAACATGCTGGGGAAAATCGCCGATTTTTACGAGGACGAGGTGGACGAAGCCGTGGCCAACCTGACGGCGCTATTGGAGCCGATGATGATGGTGTTTCTGGGAGTCACGGTGGGGTTCATCGTGGTCGCCATGTATTTGCCCATCTTTACGATGGCGTCCGCCATCGGATAGGGAAGAGAGCTGGAACAAATGGGCCGGGCGCAAGGACGGGCTGCTCGACTCGATGCTTTATGAAGGAAAAGGAAGTTGTCCGTCCTTATCAAGACTCGTGAAAGTTTCGGTCGACGGAGCTCCGGACCGATGCGCTCTCCGCTTCCCAAGAATCCCCCGCGCATGTGGTTTGAATGAAAAATACGGGTTGCCCGACGCGGAAAGCCGGGCAGGCTCTCGCGGGTCGGTCGTGCCATGAAAGACATCAGGACGAGAATTTACTGGCTGATGGGGCTGCGCCTGGTGTTGGTGACCCTCCTGTTGGGACTCTCTCTGACGTTTCATGTCACGAGGGGAGAGCAGGCTCAGACCTTTTACGCGCTAATCGTCTTTACCTACGTGGCGACCATCGTCTACGTGGTCGCGATGCGAAAACTCGCGAGCCCCGAAGCGATGGCCCGGTTGGCGTGGGTCCAAATCGCCGTTGATCTGCTGTTGGAAACGATATTGATCGCGAGAACGGGAGGAGTCGAAAGCCCCTTTGCGGTGCTGTACGTCATCAGCGTAGCGGTGGCCAGCCTCATTCCGCGGCGGCACGCCGGACTGTTCACCGCAAGTCTGTGCATCATCCTCTTCGGCATGTTGACGAACGCTCAGCTCTATGGACTTGCCGAATCCTGGGGCTGGTTGCCGCAGGCTCGTCTGAGCGCGGCCGAGTCTCTCCAGACCTTCGGCGTTCATGGGCTCGCGTTTCTGGTCGTCGGGTTTCTGAGCGGAGCGTTGGCGGACCAACTGCAGCAGGCCGATCGGTCGCTGCGCGAGAAGGAGCGGGGACTGAGCCGGTTGCGGGCGTTCCACGAGTCCATCGTCCAAAGCATCAGCAGCGGTGTGTTCACGACCGATGAACGCGGTCGCATTACGTCGTTCAATCCCGCAGCCCAGGAGGCGACCGGCTACACGTTCGATCAAGTGTATGGGAAACTCTGGACCGACGTGTTCAATTGGCATCCTCCTCAACAGCAGGATCATGATTCCCCTGTGCTCGACGCCCATCAACGATTGGAAGTGGAATGTAAACGGGCGGACGGCAATCGGCTGATTCTGGGGATGACGCTCGCGCCGCTCCATGAACAAGGGGAACAGACGGGCCTGGTCGGCGTCTTCAAGGACCTGACACAAATTCGCGACCTGGAAGATGAAATGAAGCGGAAAGAGTGGCTGGCAACCCTCGGCGAGATGTCGGCGGGCATGGCGCATGAGATCAGGAATCCCCTGGGCGCGCTCGCCGGCGCCATGCAAATGCTGCGAAACGACGCGCCCGCCGACGCAACCGGCCGGCGTTTGATGGACATCGCCATTCGCGAGGCCACCAGATTGGATGCCATCATCACGGAATTTCTCCGATACGCGAGACCGCCGGCGCTGAATTTGACAGAGGCGGATTTGAACAAAGTCCTTGCCGAGACGGTCGACCTGGTCCAACATGAGGCGCGTGGGAGAACGAACGTCAGCATCGAGACCTCCTTCAGCGACGAAGCCCTGACGGCGCAAATCGATCAAGATCAAATGAAACAGGTGTTCTGGAACCTCGCCGTCAACGCGTTTGACGCCATGCCGCGCGGCGGACGACTCGCGATTGCCACCGGGCGTCGGAAAGTGGACGTCGGCGGTCGAAGGGCGGACGTCGTGGAAATCTCGTTTCAAGACTCCGGAGGGGGGATTCCGAAAAAGAACCTGGACAAGATCTTTTTGCCGTTCTTTACGACCAAGAGTCATGGATCGGGATTGGGGCTGGCGGCCGTGCATCGCATCGTCGATTTGCACGGGGGATGGATCAAGGTGGAAAGCCGAGAAAACGAGGGAACCCGTTTTGTCGTCTGTTTGCCGCATCCGGCCGGCGCCGGGGTGCGATTGTGGCACGAGGGGCGAGAGCCGTGGAAAAGATCCTAGTCGTCGACGACGAAGAAAGCTTGCGGGACGTGCTGAGCATCATGCTCAAACGGACCGGCTACACCGTCACCAGCGTGGCCGACGGCGAACAGGCCTTGGAGATCTTGAACAAGGAAATTTTCGATCTCGTGATTACCGATCTGCGGATGCCCAAAATCGACGGCATGGAGGTGTTGAAAGCCGCCAAGTCGGCCGCCCCGGAGACGGTCGTGTTGGTGATTACGGCGTTCGCGTCCGCCGAATCGGCGGTCGAGGCCATGAAGCAGGGCGCGTACGATTACCTGACCAAGCCGTTCCAGATCGACGAGGTGCAACTGATCATCCGCAACGCGTTGGAGAAACGGCGGCTGACGACCGAGAACATGTTGCTCAAGCGCGAGATCGCGAGCCGGGCTTCCTTTTCACAACTGGTGGGGCAAAGCGAGGCGATGCAGAAGGTCTTCGACGTCGTTCGCAAGGTGGCCGATTCAAGGAGCAACGTCTTGATCTGCGGCGAGAGCGGAACCGGCAAAGAGTTGGTCGCACGGGCGATTCATTATAACAGCGCCAGGAGTGCGATGCCGTTCGTGGCCGTCAACTGCGGTGCCGTGCCGGAGACGTTATTGGAGAGCGAATTGTTCGGTCACATGAAGGGGGCATTCACCGGCGCCGTCTCGAACAAGGTCGGCCTGTTCGAAGTGGCCAACGGCGGAACGATTTTCCTCGACGAGATCGGCGATACGCCTCCGTCGATTCAAGTAAAACTGCTTCGGGTCATTCAAGAGCGCGAGTTCAGGCGAGTGGGGGGACATCAGGACGTGAAAGTCGACGTCCGGATCGTCGCCGCGACGAACAAGGATCTCGAAAAGGCGGTCGCCGACGGTTCGTTTCGGCAGGATCTCTATTATCGGTTGGACGTCATCCCGATTCGGCTCCCCCCGCTGCGGATGCGGACCGGCGACATTCCCCTGTTGGTCGACCATTTTCTTGAACGGTTCTCCAAGGAAAGCGGAAAGCCGGTTCCAATGCTGAGCCCGGACGCCATGCGCGTGCTGTTGGAACACGAATGGAGGGGCAACGTCCGCGAGTTGGAGAACCTGATCGAGCGGGTGGTCGCCTTTTCGAAGGGAGAGACGGTGACCGACGCGGAGGTGCGGGGGTGGCTCCATCGGCCCGTCGCGCCGGAACCGCAACAGCTTGTCCCCCTTGAATTGACGGATGAAGGGGTGGATCTCGAAGGGCTCGTCAACCGCATCGAAAGAGATTTGCTGCTGAAAGCGCTCGAGCGATCGAAATGGGTCAAGAAAAAGGCGGCCCGACTCCTTCGCCTCAACACCAGATCGTTCCGCTATCGACTGGAGAAGTATGCTATAAAAGGAGGTCGTGACTAAGCCTCTCCCCGCATCAAACCAGGCTCCTTCTTACGCGGTGACCGTTTCGGCTCCAGCCAAAGTGAACCTGATCCTTCGTGTCCTCGACCGCCGCGCCGACGGATTTCACAACCTCTGGTCGTTGATGCAGACCGTCGGGTTAGAGGACGAGGTGTCTCTCCGGCTCGATGAACATCACGACGAGATCCGATTGCGCTGCGACGATCCTTCCTTGGCCGCCGATCGAACCAATCTGGTCCACCGGGCCGCCGAAGCGGTGTTGCTCCGTTGCCGCCGGAGAGTCGGAGTCGAGATCATGCTGACCAAGCGAATTCCGATGGGGGCGGGGTTGGGCGGAGGCAGCAGCGATGCGGCCGCCACGATCATCGGCTTGAATCGATTGCTCGATTTACGATGGTCGGCGGCCGACATGGCCCAGGTCGGCCAAACGTTGGGAAGCGACGTGCCGTTCTTTTTTTTCGCTCCGACCGCCGTCGTGACGGGGAGAGGGGAAGAGGTTCGCTCCGTTCAGCTCGCGGGTGAGCGAGGAGTCGTGCTCGTCTATCCCGGTTTCTCGATTGAAACCAAGTGGGCTTATCAAACACTGGCTTCCCGCCGCACCCACGTGCGACCGCTTTCCGACACCCATGCGTTACTCGGGCGGGAACGGCGACTTTCATGGGAACAGGTCCTTGAGAGGGCCGAGAACGACTTCGAAGAGCCGGTGTTTGAAGCCTATCCTGCTCTGCAAGTCATCAAACACACGCTCCTGAAACTGGGCGCCGAAGCCGCGCTGCTGTCCGGCAGCGGCGCCACGGTCTTCGGCGTGTTTCATGATGAACGCAAGGCCAGGCAAGCCGCGAGCGACTACCCGGCCGAGGCTCGGGACAAGGTCTTTGCCGCCCCTACGGGGCATGGTCCGGTACGCTGCCTTCTGTAAACGTCCGGCGCGGAGTCAGTTGACAGCCGCCGGAGATTTTCGATAGAGTCGGCAGGCGTTTTCCTTTTCTCTTCTGCGCCAGGCGAAGCGTGGAGGGGCCGGGGAAATCCAGGCGCTCGCCGTGTAACGACGAAAAAGAGTCACGAAGTCCGGCTCCGAAAACGATCTCCGATCGAACGATTCCGGAACACCCCATGAACAGAGAGTTGAAAATTTTCTCCGGCAACGCCAACCTCGCGCTCGCCCAGGAGATTTGCGCGTATCTGGGGCAGAAACTCGGAGAGGCGACGGTCTCCTCGTTCAGCGACGGAGAAATTCGGGTCAAAATTGAGGAAAATGTGCGCGGGGCCGACGTCTTTGTCGTGCAGTCCTGTTGTCATCCGGTCAACGATTCGCTGATGGAGCTGTTGATCATCATCGACGCGCTCAAACGGTCGTCGGCGAATCGCATCACGGCCGTCATCCCCTATTTCGGTTACGCCCGCCAGGATCGCAAAGACCAGCCACGCGTGCCGATCACCGCCAAGTTGGTCGCCGATCTGATCACCACGGCGGGCGCGGATCGCGTGCTGACGATGGACCTGCATGCCGGACAGATTCAAGGCTTCTTCAACGTACCGGTCGATCATCTCTATGCCATGCCGGTGTTGTTGGAGTACATCCAGAAGCGAAAGATCGACGATTTGGTGTTGGTCTCTCCCGACGCCGGCGGCGTGGAGCGGGCGAGGGCCTTCGCCAAGCGAGTGCAGGCGACGCTCGCGATCATCGACAAGCGGAGAGAAGGACCGAATCAAGCTCAGGTGATGAACATCATCGGCGACGTGAAGGGCAAAAGCGTTCTTTTGCTCGATGATATGATCGACACGGCCGGAACGATCGTGCAGGGCGCGCAAGCCTGCGCCGACCAAGGCGCGCGCGAAGTCTGGACGGCTTGCACGCACGCCGTGTTGTCCGGGCCCGCCTTGGAACGATTGCGGGATTCTTGTATCACTCAGGTCGTGACGACCAACACCATTCCATTGCAGGGCAAGGAACGGGTGTGCCCCAAGCTTCATCAATTGTCGGTCGCGCCTCTCCTGGGAGAAGCCATCCGACGCATTCATGAGGACGAATCGGTCAGTTCGCTCTTTGCGTAGGCCCTGTGAGCGGGGTTTTCGGCCGGGAAGGGAGTAAAGGAGCATCATGAAGTTCGAGCTGGCAGCGACAGTGAGAGAACGGGCGGGGAAAGGCGTGGCGAGAGCCATGCGCCGAGCGGGCAAAATTCCGGCGGTGTTGTACGGGCAAGGGGAGTGCATATTGTTGTCCGTGAGCCCGACCTCGTTGATGAAAATTTTGAAGTCCCATGCCGGAAGTTCGGCGTTAATCGCGTTGACCATCGAAGGGGCGAAGTCCAATCCCAACCGGACGGCGCTGCTGCGCGATTATCAGCTCGATCCGGTGAGCGGAGCCGTGTTGCACGCCGACCTCTTTGAGGTGTCGATGAGCAAGCCGATTCGGGTGAAGGTGCCGATTCAAGTCGTCGGAGGCACTCCCGTCGGCGTCAAAGAAGGGGGCGTGTTGCATCACAATTTGCGAGAATTGTACATCGAATGTCTGCCGTCGGCCTTGCCGGATCATATTGAGATCGACGCGTCGGGGTTGGCCATCGGAAGCGGCGTTCACGTCAAAGAGCTTACGGTGGGCGAGGGCATTCGATTGCTGGACGATGCCGATCAAATGGTGGTGAGCGTGGCGGCGCCCCTCTCCGATGCCAAGCTTGAAGCTCTGCTGACCAGCGGCGCCGCGGCGGGAGCGGAGCCCGAAGTCATCGCGAAGGGCAAAGAGGCGGCGGGTGAAGGCGCCGGCGCCGAAGCGGCCAAGGCCGGGACAGGGGCCGGCGAAGGAAAGGCCGCTGAAAAGAAGGAAGCGGCGCCAAAGACGGAAAAGAAAGAGGCTGAAAAGAAGAAATAACATTGCGCCTCCTCGTCGGATTGGGCAACCCCGGACAAGCCTACGCCCGGACTCGGCACAATGTGGGTATGTGGGTCATCGAGCGGGCCGCTGTTCGGTGGGCCATCACACTCAAGACACGCCATACGGCACGGATCGGAACCGGACGGCTCGGATCGGAGCCGGTCACGTTAGCCGGCTTACTTGATTGGATGAACGTCACGGGCCCTCCTCTCAAAGGTCTCCTGCGAGAACTGAATCTGACGCCCGACGATCTCATTCTCATCCACGACGATCTCGATCTGGAGCCCGGGCGACTCCGCGTCAAATCCGACGGGGGGCACGGCGGGCACAACGGCGTGCGATCCGTGATCGAGGCGCTCGGCACGCCTCGGTTCGTGCGGATCAAAATCGGGATCGGCCGTCCGGCGCCTGGCCAAAACTCCGCCGACTATGTGTTGGAGCCGGTTACTGCGGATGAGATGCGCGTGTTCGACCCCTGTCTTGAGCGGGCGGTGGACGCCTTGGAGTGCGTGCTCCATAGCGGTGCGGCAGCGGCGATGAACCGGTTCAACGTGCGGGAAGGAAGGGAGGGCGGCGAGTCGTGAAAGGTTCCTTCCGTTGAGCGTTCAAGCTTGACGAAGGAAACCTCCGGACCGTCGAATCTCATGCCATGGGACTTTGTTGCGGCATGATCGGGCTCCCGAACGTCGGCAAGACGACGGTCTTCAATGCGTTGACCGGCGGCGGGGCGTTGGCGGCCAATTACCCGTTTGCGACCGTCGATCCGAATACCGGCATCGCGTTGGTGCCCGATCCGCGACTCATCACGCTCACCGACATATTTAAATCGAGAAAAACCACCTACAGCACGCTGGAAGTGCGGGACATCGCCGGGTTGGTCGAAGGGGCCAGCAAGGGCGAAGGGCTGGGCAATCAGTTCCTGGGCCATATTCGAGAGGTGGACGCCCTGCTGCATGTCGTGCGTTGTTTTCGGGGAACCGACGTGGTGCATGTGAGTGGAACCGTCGATCCCCTTCGCGACATCGGCGTCATCGAAACCGAATTGATGCTGGCCGATCTGGAGACGCTCGAACGCCGCAAACAGAAAACGGAGAAAAAGGTTCGGGCCGGCGACAAGAAGGCCGCCTTCGAGGTCGAGTTTCTCGGGCGGTTGATGGATCAACTCGACAAGGGGCAGTGGCTCGGCAACCTGACCTACACGCCGGACGAGCGGCTGATTCTCAATGAGTGCCAATTGCTCACCGCTAAACCGGTCCTGTTCGTGGCCAATGTCTCCGAAGATCAACAAGCCGACGACACGATGGTACAGGCTGTGCGCGAGTTCGCCGCGAAACGCGGCGCCGGGGTCGTGGTCCTCTGCGGCCAGCTTGAGGCGGAAGTAGCGTCGTTGCCTGAAGCTGAACGGGCGGCTTTTCTCAAGGAACTGGGAATGGCCGAATCAGGCCTCGCCCGGCTCACGCGCGAAGCCTACGGACTGCTCAACCTCGTCACCTTCTTCACCGCCGGAGAAACCGAATCCCGGGCTTGGCCCATTCCGTGCGGTACCAAGGCGCCGCAGGCGGCGGGCAAAATCCATTCGGACATGGAACGGGGGTTCATCCGCGCCGAGGTCTATCATTATGACGATCTGATCGCCTGCGGCTCCGAAGCCAAGGTGAAAGAAAAGGGACTCTTCCGCCTCGAAGGGAAGGACTATGTGATCCGGGAAGGCGACATCGTCTATTTCCGGTTCAACGTCTGACGCTTCTCAGCCGTTCACCACGTAAACTATTGCCCACCATTGTTGCAGGAATGCTTATGGTCCTCGTGATGGATTTCGATCACGAGTTTGGCGTGTCCATGCGGCTCAACTGGCTGGAATCGGGAGCGCGGGGTGCGTGCGGTGGTCGGTCAATGGGGATGAGGATCAAGTAGTTCTCCGTAAATGGCATTGACAGGCGCAGGGGATCGGACCACAATGCATCCGGTTCGGGCCTCCAGTTCGGCTCATCGGAGTGCAAGTCGGAATCGGCCGTCCCGGGGCTCGTGAGAATTCGGTCGCCTTCGTCTTGGGTTGCCATCACCTGCAAGGTGAGTGGAATCTAAGGAAGAGGCTCTCAACCATTTTCTTTGGAACTGAAAAGGAGGTTCCCATGCCAAAGCAAGGTCCTTGTCAGACGGCCTGTACCAAGATCATCAAGTTCATGACCGATCACGACGTGCCGCCCAGTGTTGGGGTCAGCCTCCCGCCCTACACAGGAGTTGATGGGTACCGGCATATCAACATTTTTGTGCGATTCAGCCAAACGGCGGCGGATGAACCTCCGGTCGATTTGGGCGTGATATTCGCCTTCGACGCAAAGGGGACGATGGGCGCCCGCCGCTACGTCAATCTTGAAGAAAACTTGAGCGGCCCCCAGAGCACCAATTTTGTCGAGGTGTCCGGACGAGGGAGTTGGCACGGAAGTCCGCATAACATCAGCAGCTACGTGGCGAGATTCCCGGTGATGGGACCCTTTGTCCAGGTGTTTGTGTACAACCGAGCACCGATGAAGAGAAAGGTCAGTGTGTGGGGATATCTGGTGTCGTAGAGGTGTCGTAGAGATGAAGCCGAGCCCGTGCGGCTGGATGCAATCGTGCGTCGCCTTGGAGGGCAGTGTGGCGTCCGAGAAGAGGACGTGCGCAGAGAATTCGGGGGCGTCGCGTCTTCAAGAAGACGTCTCCAAGTAACAAAGGAGGCTCCTCATGCCATTTACTCTTATCAAGGGCCGATTCAAGCCGCTGGCTGGTATTCCCGATGGAGACTCGGTCCGCTTCTTGGCAAAGGACCTCACGTTGTGGAGACGACTGGAAGGCAAGCCGCCGGAAATCGGTCGAGGCGCCAAAAATAAGGGCACGGTTCAATTACGATTCGAGGGCATTGACGCCATCGAAAAGGAGGCGACCCAGCCTCTCGCGGCGCAAGCACGGGATCACATGCTCCGGCTGATCGGCTTTGACCGCCGCACGAACCCGGAACCGGTCGGGTATGTCTTAGCCCGGATGACCGACGATGCGTCGGGTCGCCCGATTGCCTTTGTGTTTGCCGGAACCACATCCAAAAAAGATGGCTCGTCGGTCCTGCTCGATCGAGCGTGGTTGCGGCAATCGGTCAACGTCAAGCAGACCGAGGCCGGCTTTGCCTATCCGTTGTACTACAACACCCTGTTCGCGACATTTCGAGAAGAGATTAATCAAGCTATGGCCCGTGCCCGTAAGAACAAGGCGGGGTATTGGCCGGTTGATCGCACTCTCACCGGCGTCACGGTCACCGGCTACAAGGACCTGGCGGTCATTCCCCCCATCTGGCCCAAACTCTGGCGTCGATTGGAAGAATTTCTCCGGCAGGCCAGATCGCTCGCCGGCTTTGTCACCTTCCTGGAGCGTCGCAATGAGCGAGTGGACATTCTCCCCCTCATGGAAGAGCGAGGGCTCCACGATCTCGTCCAGGTCCACGGCAACACCGTGCGTCTGCTCGAACGCCCGGAACACCTTCGCGTGATAGGAAAGGCCGGTCGCCGGTGCCGGTGCGGCTGACAAGAAGGGGGCAAAAGGGACAGTCTGGTTTTTTAGCTTGGGGCAGGGGCTGCTGCCGTAAGAAAATAGAGAAGGTTTCCTTTACTCAAAAATGAGTCTGTCTCTGCTCCCCCCTTCGGCGTGGTTCGTTCGTCCGCTTCT
>JANDJE010000109.1 GCA_024331095.1 Nitrospira sp.
CGCCGAGGGAACACCGTCGCGCGTGATCGCCACCACCTCTTGTTTGTGTTTCATCCGTCGGATCAAATCCAACAGCTTATTCTTGGCCTCGCTCACCGAAACAAACTCGTCGACTTGTGGCATACATACCCCTCTCTAGCTGCTTTAATGGCTATTATACTGGCTTGCTTTGATGCCGACAAGCGCGTGTGAAACCGCGAGACCGCAAACGTTGTCCGATAATGGAGCCGATCGGTTGCGGGCGATGCACCTACCAACCCTTTCGCCAACCTGTGGGAAGAATCCTTCATCTTTTCCGGCGCCACCCATCTATTCGAGGAGCCGGGCACGTTAGAGCACGTCGCGGAACAGGCGGGGAGTTGGTTTCTCCGGCACCTAACAAAAGAGGGGACGTCTCGCTGAAGTCTGTATGACACGCCGTTATCGCTCTATTGACTCCGACCGTTTCCGAACCAGCTCAACAATCCTATCTGCCGCTTCGTCTGCCGTCAGTTTGGTGGTGTCGATCGTCACGTCGGGATGGAGAGGAGCTTCATAGGGATCTTGGAGTCCCGGCACGGTCAGTGATTCGCCCCGCCGGCCCCGCTGATAGGTTCCCTTATAGTCCCGCTTCATACACAGGTCCAAGGGGCAGACGACCGCCACTTCAATGAAGTGCGGAATCAGCTTCCTAGCAAAGTCGCGGTAAGCCCGCCGGTTGGCCGTAGCATCGAAGATCACCGTTACCCCATAAGCCACCAGTCTACTACCCAGGAAGGCTAAGGCCCGATAAAAGAGATCTCGCTCCTCGCGGGAGTATGTGGGTGCCGGAGTCAAGATCCGCCTTACGGCGTCGGACTCCAGCACCTCGATAATGTGGCCAACCGCTTCGAGCTTCGGCCTCAACGCGGCGGCGATCGTGCTCTTGCCTGACGCAGGCAAACCGGTGAGCCAGACCGCGCACGCTCTGGAAGATTCGTTTGCCGTCATTGGTCAAGGGTCAATACTTCGTACACCCCAGAACCATTCGCCGAGAAATCGCTCGGCATGGTCTGTCCCGTGAACATTTCCATCGAGGCTGACGCTTGTCGCATGACGATCAGCGTCCTATTCCTATTTAAAGTTAACGCCCACAGTAGTCATTCACTCGATTCGGCTCAAACCGCGGCGACTCAAGCACCTGTTGGATGAACTGAAAGAGGCTCCGTCGCACCTCCATCGACAGGTCCGGATACCACACCGGACTGGCCACGACCAAACCGCGAAAAGCATAGAACGGGGCGGCGGTTTCGATCACTTCTCGATCACCGCTGGCCTCAATATACGTGTCCCAAAACAGCCGAAACAGTACCTCGAACGGCCCCTTGAGTTTGCCCCATCGGACCAGCGAACTCAGGAGATAATTGATCGTCATGGCCGTCACATCGTCAGCCGGCTCGCCCCACTCACCGCGCGATCGGTCCAAGACGGAAAAATCCGTTCCACTCCTGAACAGAACGTTATAGGGATGAAAATCGCCGTGGACCTGAGAGAGCCGATGGGCCTTCTCGCGCAACCGCCAGCGCCACCGGTTGCAGGCTTCTTCGATCGTGCGCAGCAGATCGCCCGTGATGAATCCGCACCGTTTGGGGTAACTGTCCGTGAGCCCCATGATACATTCGCCATGGCCGATCAATTCCCGGAGACGGCGTTTGTAGAGGCTCTCGTCCCGCCGTTTGGTCTTGTGGATCTCGGCGAGATACTGCGCCAGTGCGATAGCCCTTCGCCGATCCAACGGCCGCAGGGTTCCGCCTTTGGCTAGCCGCTCGAGATCCACATGGTAACTCGTTCCGTCCACCCATTCGTTCAGTACGAAGAACTCACGGGCCTCCGCGACGGAGAAGAGGCGCTGTTTCCGATCAAACGCCCCGACGTCGAGCGCCTTTACATGCCGAGGGAGTCGGCCATACGAATCGTAATCCCACAACATCGCTTGAGCGCGGTCGGCCATGTGTTCGTGGCCGAACGGACCGGCCTTCATCGTTTCGAGCACAGCGGACTGCACATGCCTCCCAAGACGAAAGGTCAATTTAACCGGCGTACCGTAGCCATATCGCTTCTGAACACCCTTGCCACTGGCCTTGCCGATGATTTCATACGCCAGCAACTCGGTCTCCGGCCCAAACCGATGCTGCAGGTACCGTTGCAACTGAACCTGGTTGAGCGCCGGCATGGTTCCTCCTCTCGCAAATGTTGTTCCCACAGACATGAAACATCGCAACATCTAGACAGCGGGCAGAATCTCCTTTTCGACCCTCTAACCTTTTCCGGTCAGCGACCAGACTATCCTCATTGAGTATGGCACGTTCCACTTCCCCTCACAGCCCCTTTTTCCTTTCACCTGTCATTTCACCGTTTCCTTGTTGCCTGATCTCCTCTCTCTGTCGCATTCAGCCCCAGTGAGCGGATCATGACTGTAGTGAAAGGCGTCAGATCGATTCCGGCGCCCTTACCACGAAGCAGCCACCGTTCAACCATTTGGAAAGTCGATCAAGCTGAGG
>JANDJE010000110.1:0-1608 GCA_024331095.1 Nitrospira sp.
GCGGGAGGGGCTCTCCTTTGCCGGCGAGGTGCGGAGTGATTCGGCGCCGCTGCATGGGGTTGTGGAAGATCTGATCGTCAGTGGTGTGGAGATTCATTGTTTGCGGGATCTCACGCGCGGTGGGCTAGCCTCCGCCTTGAATGAAATTGCCGAAGCGGCCGGCGTCGGGATCGTGATCGACGAAGCGGCCATTCCAATCCTCGATCCGGTGCGTGGGGCCTGTGAACTGTTGGGCCTCGATTCTCTTTATGTTGCCAACGAGGGGCGGTTTGTCGCGATAGTGCCGAGATCACAGGTTGAGCCGGCACTTGCCGTGATGCGACGGCATGGCGTGTCTGAACGAGCGGCTCTGATCGGTTCGGTCACGGATCGCCGTTCACCGCCGGTAGTGCTGCAGACGGTGGTCGGGACGACTCGGATTTTGGATCTGTTGTCAGGTGAACAGTTGCCGAGAATTTGCTGAGGACTTGCTGTGGCGGCGCATTCGTGAAAGAGGGACGCGAGCGACCGTCGCGTCCCTCCGGCTGGCGAGGCTTACTTTCCGCCTTCCTTCTTTTCATCCTGCTTGTCGTCGCTCAACACCACCACGTGGCCGCCCTTCTTTTCTTCTTTTTTCTTTTCTTCCTCACCGGCAAACGACAAGGGAGTGATCAGACCGAATGAAAGAAATGCCGCCAACGCCAAGAATCCGCTCAAACGATTCATGATACCCTCCATGGTTAGGTGTAAGAGTGATAGATGAATGGCCATCTGCGATGGCACGATGTAGACGTCATTTTTACTGATCGCACGGCGGACCGGGCAATGGACAAAAATCCATCGGAGGTGTGAACATTTGTCCAACGCCGGCACCTTTTCAAGCGGAGCTGCAAATGAATACGATGGTCACAAACTCCATTGATGGCGGGGAACAGACCATGTCCGACCGCACAGCGGCTTTCGGCCGACTTGAAGATGCCGTATCAACTCCGGAAGAGTTCGATCGGCTTGTCTCACAAGCCCTGCCGATTCTGCTTGAGCGGACGAGAAATCACATGAGGCGGTTTCTGAAGGAAACCGGCCAGTGGAACGACGACACGGCCCATGAGAAATTCGTGCTCCGTTGGAGCGCGGAATACCTGGAGCGATTCATGGTGTATGGACGCAGCGAGGTGCCCTGTCGCCCGTTGTTCTTGCTCGATTCGTTCGTGGCGAAGGAGCACAGCCGGCCGGAGCCGTTTTGCTATCACACGGGGCTGCTCACCGTGCTGGGACGGTTTCTTGACGGGCTGGTGGCGCGGGCTGTGGTCAGCCGAGACGCGCTAATTGCCTTGTACTATCATTGCTATGGAATGGGACCGCGGGACGTTATCGCGGTAACAGGTCTGACCGAGTCTGAGAGCCAGCGCATTTACAAAAACTTCCGCCGCTGGCGGGAATTCGGATGGCGACGCACGATGGAAGAAATCGGCATGACCGACGATGAGCTGGGAGGGTTGATCGCCAACGCAGAGCGGTCTCGCCAGCAGTTGAACCACGAGGCCGAGCGAATCCTCAGGTTGGCTCAAAACCATTATCGGAAAAGCGAGCCGGATCACTATCCCTGTCTCTCGCGCCGGGAATGGGAAA
>JANDJE010000110.1:1618-2458 GCA_024331095.1 Nitrospira sp.
CTATCGGCTGTGGCATCTGGGGCTTTGTTTCGATTGTCTTCAGACGGCATGGGGGCTTGGAAGGACGAAACCCCTGACTATTGAAAAGCCGAAGCTGGATATACGGGTGCGGCCGTGAGCCGAGCAGTTCGTGCGTAGGAGGGAAAGAAAGGAACGTACGTCAGGAGGCCATGGAGGATGCCATGGAACAGAATAAGGATCTTGCCGACTACCGGGCAAGGTTGCTGAAGAAGCTGGAAGACCGGGCTCGCCGCTCAACCGGCAGGCCGTCTGATCCGACGCCGGCTGACCCGATTCAAGTCTTCGTGAATGGCCGGCGCATCGGGTGGCTGGGCGAAAAAGAGGCGGAAACGGTTGTTCGATTCCACTGCCAAGGCCGCGTGCACCATGTCGGGCTCCGATCGGAAGACGGCGTCCTCCTCGGAGGTCTTTCGGCGCCCGAACAGGGGGTTCGGTTCGCCCGCGTTCCTCTGCGGCGGGATTCAGTCGAGCTCTCGATCCACAACACGGCTCAAGGCGGGTCAGTGAGCGCCGTGTACCATCCCGCGCCTACTCCGTGGCGTCGGTTCGTGAGAGCGATGGTTGGAGCCTTGCCCCCGCGTCCGTTTGAGGGTACGACTGTTTCAAGCATGCGCGTCGCCGTCGTAGCACAGGTCATGTTGGCCGTCGTCGTTTTCTGGTTGGTGACTGATCGTGTTGCTGGCTGGATGAGCGGAGCACGCGTCTCGATCCTTGCCACGAGAACCGAAGTGGCAAAGCTCGAACAGCAGATCGATGCACTGGCAAAGCTCCAAGTTGAGGCTGTGAACACCATCCAGTCCCAGCAACAGAAGATGGCTC
>JANDJE010000111.1 GCA_024331095.1 Nitrospira sp.
GCTGATACCGGTGAGAAGCCTCCAGGATCTCCCGTTGCGGGAATCCCTGTTCGATCGCCGCCACCATACCGCCCATTTCATCCAGCTTGCGAAAGTAGGCTTGCGCTTCCTCTTCGAGCCGGTTGGTCAAGGCCTCGACATAGTAGGAACCTCCCAAGGGATCGACCGTGTTGACCACTTCACTCTCCTCGGCAATGATTTGTTGCGTCCGCAATGCCAGCCGCACCGCTTCTTCAGTGGGCAAGGCCAGGGTCTCATCCATCGAATTGGTGTGGAGCGACTGTGTGCCGCCCAACACCGCCGCCAACGCCTGCATCGTGGTGCGGACCACATTGTTCAGAGGCTGTTGCGCGGTTAACGAACAGCCGGCCGTTTGAGCATGACAGCGCAATTGCAAGGAACGGGGGTCTTTCGGCTGGTAGCGCCGTGCCATCTCGCGCGCCCACAATCGCCGAGCCGCCCGAAACTTCGCGATCTCTTCAAAAAAGTCGTTATGGACGTTGAAAAAGAACGAGAGCCGCGGCGCGAACCGGTCCACCGCGAGCCCGGCCTTCACAGCCGCTTCCACATAGGTCAAGCCGTCGTACAGGGTGAACGCCAGTTCCTGGACCGCCGTCGAACCGGCCTCGCGAATGTGATAA
The DNA here is from genome assembly GCA_024331095.1 of Nitrospira sp. Lineage (GTDB taxonomy): Bacteria > Nitrospirota > Nitrospiria > Nitrospirales > Nitrospiraceae > Nitrospira_D. The sequence continues at coordinate 642 of JANDJE010000111.1, forward strand.
CCGCTGATGCTGATCGGATGCCACTTGGGCACCGACTGCGCGCAATAGGCGATGACGTCGGTCACCAGACGCAGGGACGGCTCCGGCGGGAACAGCCATTCTTTTTGAGCGATGTACTCTTTCAGAATATCGTTTTGCAGGGTACCGCCCAGCCGGTCAAACGGAATGCCTCGCTTCTCTGCAACCGCCAGATACATGGCGAAGATCACAGGCGCCGGTCCATTGATCGTCATTGAGGTGGTCACCTGATCGAGGGGAATCCCCTCGAAGAGCCGCTCCATGTCGGCCAGCGACGAGATCGAGACGCCACAGCGGCCCACTTCGCCACGCGCGAGCGGATCATCCGCGTCCAACCCCATCAACGTGGGCATGTCGAACGCGACGCTGATCCCGTTCTGTCCCTGTTCCAGGAGATAGTGAAACCGGCGGTTGGTGTCTTCGGCAGAGCCGAAGCCGGCAAACTGGCGCATGGTCCAGAGCCGGCCCCGATACATGGTGGGATAGATACCGCGCGTATAGGGGAATTCGCCTGGCGCACCCAACTCCCGCTCCGGTGTCCAATCCTTGAGATCATCGGGACCATACAGACGATGGATCTCAATCCCTGACAGAGAGGTGAATCGAGGTTTTCGTTCCTTCCTTTCATTCATCTCCCGTTCCTCCCCTCTCCATGTCGCCTCTTCCCGTGACACAGACCGTGGCACGGGCGCCAAGAGCGCGCGCCTCTCCCACCGTTAGGTCCTCACGGTGACCGTCGCCCGTTCCCCAACGTCGTCATACCGATAAAACCCGCGACCGGTTTTTCGTCCCAGCCACCCTGCTTCGACATAGCGACGAAGGAGGGGACAGGGACGAAATTTCGGATCACCTAACTCCCGATACAGCACCTCGCAAATCGCCAACACCGTATCCAGGCCGATTCGATCCGCCAGGGCAAACGGCCCCACCGGATGGTTCGTTCCTGCCGTCATCGCTTGATCGATCGCCTCCGCCGATGCCACTCCCTGCTCCAACGCAAAGATCGCTTCGTTGATCATCGGCATCAACACCCGGTTCACAATAAAGCCCGGTACATCGTTCGCCACGACCGGTGTCTTGCCAAGGTGTTTCACCAGGTCCAACGCCAGTGCCATGGTCTCTTCGGACGTGTTGAGCCCTCGCACGACCTCTACCAGATTCATCACCGGCGCCGGATTCATGAAGTGCAAGCCGACGACGCGATCGGCTCGAGTGGAGACCGCCCCCAGTTTCGTGATGGGGATCGATGAAGTGTTGCTTGCCAACACGGTTTCCGGTTGGCAGATCCGCCCCAGTTCAGCAAACAGGGTTTGCTTCTGTTCCTGATTTTCCGGAATCGCCTCGATGACCAGATGCACTTCTCGCAACCGGTCGAGGGTGGTCGAGGGGTGAATGAGGGCCAGAACCTCTTCCGCTCGACCGGCCGCCAATGTGCCTCGTTCCACAGCCCGTTCCAGTCCAGCTCGAATCTTGGCGATGGCTCCCTTTAATTGAGGCTCCGCTACATCGATCAGTTCCACGTGATAGCCGGCCGCCGCGCAGACCTGGGCGATCCCTCGGCCCATCTGGCCCGCCCCAACGATGCCGATTCGTGAGACCCTGTCGATGGTCATGGTTGGTACCCTGAATTCACAGGTCTCGCTCCACAACAACTGCCAAGGC
>JANDJE010000112.1 GCA_024331095.1 Nitrospira sp.
TCGGTACGGAGAACGCATCGGCGTGCAGGTGCCGGCCAGCGGGCTCGTCACGGCCTTGGAGCCGATCATGCGGGCCTGTTCGGGAATTTGGATCGCGCACGGCAGCGGGAGTGCTGACCGGCTGGTCGTCGATGAACGGGATCACGTGCGGGTGCCGCCCGAGGCGCCGGCTTATGAGATTCGACGGATCTGGATGACGCCGGAGGAAGAAGACGGCTACTACTACGGGTTTTCAAACGAAGGGCTCTGGCCGCTGTGCCATCTGGCTCACGTTCGGCCCATCTTCCGCTCTTCCGATTGGCGGCTCTACAAAGAGATCAACGAACGGTTTGCGGCGGCGATCGTCGAGGAGGCCAAGACGGACAATCCCGTCGTCCTGGTGCAGGACTATCATCTCGCGCTCGTCCCGAAAGTCGTGAGGGATCATCTGCCGAACGCCACGATCATTACGTTTTGGCACATTCCGTGGCCCAATCCGGAGCGATACGCGATCTGTCCATGGTATCGTGAAATTCTGGAGGGTCTGTTGGGGAGCAGCATCCTCGGTTTTCACACGCGATTTCATTGCAGCAATTTCATCGATACGGTAGACAGATCGTTGGAAAGCCGCATTGACCGGGACGGCGCCACCGTTTCATACGGCGGCAAATTGACGGCGGTGAATCACTATCCGATCTCCATCGAGTGGCCGAGCCGCGTGCTATCCCAGGCTCCGCCCGTGGAGACGTGCCGAACGCACGTCCGCGCGATGTATGGGTTCCCTCATGGACATCGATTGGGAGTCGGCGTCGAGCGGTTGGATTATACGAAGGGCATCCTCGAACGATTCTTAGCCGTCGAACGGCTGCTCGAGCTTCAACCGGAGTGGATCGGCAGGTTCTCGTTCCTGCAAGTGGCCGCTCCCAGCCGGTCCAAAATCGACGAGTATCGACAACTGGAGCGGCAAGTCCAGACATCGGCGGACCGCATCAACCGACGGTTCGGCCGTGACGGCTATCGGCCGATCGTTCTCAAGATCGAGCACCATGAGCCGGAACAGATCACCCTGTATTATCGGGCGGCCGACTTGTGCATCGTGAGCAGCCTGCATGACGGCATGAATCTGGTCGCCAAAGAATTCGTCGCCGCAAGGGACGACGAGCAGGGGGTGTTGATTCTGAGCCAGTTTACCGGAGCGGCGGCTGAGTTGGTGGAAGCGCTGATCGTCAATCCTTACAACATCGATCAATGCGCGGCTGCCATGCACGTCGCCTTGACGATGTCCGGAGTCGAGCAACGGGCCAGAATGCGCAGCCTTCGCGGGATCGTCCAGGAATTCAACGTGTATCGCTGGGCGGGCCGGATGCTGATGGACGCGGCCCGCATGAGACAGCGGGCCCGTCTCGCGCGAGAAATGGGCGGCCGGAGCATCGAGACGACGGTCGGAGGACAGACATGACCTATCTCTTGTCGGACGAAGGGCGCGACGCCCTCAGAAAGATGATCAACTGGTCCGTACTGTACGCGTTCGACTTTGACGGGACCCTGGCGAAAATCTCCTCCGAGCGCGGGAGCGTCAAACTTTCGCCGACCATGCACGAATGGTTGCGGGAACTGGCCCGGCGCGTACCCTGCGCCGTGGTGTCGGGAAGGGCGCTCGACGACCTAGCGCCGCGCGTCAACGGAGCGGTGCCCCATCTGATCGGAAACCATGGAGCCGAAAGTCCGCTGACGCCGGCCGCCGTGCTGAACGACATGGATCTCATCTGCTCGGGATGGGTAAAACAACTGGAAGGAACCACGGCTCGGTTTTTCGCCGACGCCCGCGTCGTGATCGAAAACAAACGGTATAGTTTGACTCTTCATTATCGAGGCGTCGATGAGCCGGGCGCCATCGAACGCGAGTTGGTTCACGCGGCCGAGCGGTTGACTCCTTCGCCTCGGATAATACCTGGCAAAGCCTCCGTCAATCTCCTTCCTCCCAGCAGTCCTGGAAAGGGAAAAGCGTCGGTCGCTCTTATGAACCATCTTCATTGTACAGGATTGTTTTTTATGGGGGATGACGAAACCGATGAGATGGTGTTTTCCATGAAAGAAGGACTCCTGCTTGGAGTTCGCGTCGGACACTATTCCAAATCTCGCGCGCGCTACTATCTCAGACATCAAGGTGAAGTGGAAGACGTGCTGCGATTTTTGGTTCACCGTCTCGATGGGACTCCGGAAACAGCGAGCGCTGTACGGTAAGCCT
>JANDJE010000113.1 GCA_024331095.1 Nitrospira sp.
TGACACGGAAGTACTTCGTGTTTCGACAAGAAGAGATCACGCAGGAAATCGCTGTCATCATGTTGAGCGCCGAAATTGCAGCGGGCAATGGAGTTGGCGTAGCGCAATCTGTGTAGGCGCATGACAGGGACGTTGTTCCCCGGAGTCGACGAGCAGAGTTGAAAAAGGGGGGAAGGCTACGGCGTGATGTGGGGTCGCACGATGAGGACGCTGCCATGAACATCTTGGTATTCAACAGCGGAAGCTCATCGCTGAAGTTTCTGTTGATCCGGTATCCGGCCGAACCCAAGGGGGTGAGTGGTCAGCCGGCTACGGCAAGCAAAGGGATTCCCCTGATCCGGGGGATGGTCGAGCGGATCGGCGGCACGGCGACCCTAATGATGACCGGTGGTGGAACCCAAGAACTGATGCGGAAACGGGATATCCCTGATCATCGATGTGCGGTTGAGTGGATCTTCGAATCGCTGGGTCCGCAATCGGTGGATGCGCCGGTTGATGCGATGGGACACCGTGTCGTGCACGGCGGATCGTGGTTTCGAGAATCGGTCGTCATTGACGAGACAGTCTTGGAAAAAATCGCGCTCGTGACGGACTTGGCGCCGCTGCACAACGGGGCGTGCCTCGCGACGATCAACGCGGCGTACGAAGTGGCTCGCGCCGTCTCCGGGGCGGATGTGCCGATGGTTGCGGTCTTCGATACCGCCTTTCATCGGACGATTCCGGACCAGGCGGCGACGTACGCGATTCCGGAGGAATGGGCGACGAAATACGGTGTGCGGCGCTATGGGTTCCACGGCATCGCACATGCCTCGTCCGCCGCCGCCTACGCTGAGACTGTGGGACGGTCGCTCGAAGGAACTAGGCTGATCACGGTACACCTCGGAAGCGGCTGTTCGGCGACGGCGATCCGAGACGGGTGTTCGATTGATACGTCCATGGGATTTACCCCGATGGAAGGATTGGTGATGGGAACCAGAGCCGGCGACTGCGACACGGGGCTGGTGGGGTACCTGGCACGCCATACGGAGCTCACGGTGGAACAAATCGATCGTCTGTTGAATGAACGGTCCGGGCTGTTGGGTTTGTCCGGCCGGTGGTCGGACATGCGGGAGATCTTAAACGCCAGGGAACTGGGTGATCAGCGTGCCGAACTAGCGGTCGCCGTGTTCTGCTATCGAGTCCGCAAGTACATTGGTGCCTATTTGGCGGTGCTGGGAGGGGCCGACGCCGTTCTGTTCAGCGGAGGGATCGGCGAGCGATCACCACTGATCCGCGCTCGAATCTGTGCAGGGATGGACTGGTGCGGTCTCCGGCTTGACGAACAAAAAAACAGCGCGGCGATCACACTCCAGGCCGGCTCCGCGGTCTGTATCAGCCCGAATGGGGCGACGTTGCCGGCCTATGTCACGGCCGTCGACGAAGAAACTTGGATTGCGCGGGAAGTCCTGCGCTGTCTGCAACACTCGAAAGGAGGACAACCGTGAAGGAGACGGCGGCCGAACGGTTTGAGACAGTGTGCGCCGCGGCGCGCATTCTGGGCGAGGCGATCGACGACGCGAGACGGGGCCAATTGGCTCTTCGCGGCGAATCGCCGTGACGGTCTTTCAGAAAATCATGGAGCACGACGATGGCTGCAGAACCACAACGGCAATCGACATGGCTGGGCGCCTTGCTCCGCGAAATGATCGGCATGCCCAGGCGTCACATCGTGGTGTTTCTTGTGGCGACGGTGGCGCTGGTGATGCTGGAGGTCGAACTCACGGAAGGGTGGCACCTGATTCACATCCTGGAACTGTTGGGGGCAATGGGGTTTCTCTACTTGCTGTGGGCGGCCTGGCGGGCCAGATCGGATCGTTTCGGATGAGCGGCGAATTGAGAAAAAACCGGAGAAGAGGCCGAACTGCACATCCGACGCCGCCATGGGTGGAAGGGCGAACTCATTTAGCCCGCTGTCCAGCAAACACTCGCCTTGCATAAACCCACTTCGGCCTTGATCGAGCGAAGTCAGGGTTGCAGTCACGCCGTGTACACCCTATAGTGAAAAAAGAGTGAGTATTCGGCCGTGCGGAGCTGGCGTGTTTGGTCGATGAGAGAACATCCCGTCGCAAGGGATGCGAGAACAACGTTCTTTCACCTGCAAGGGAGGCGCAATGGACGAAGCGGTCACCTTGAACAGCGCGTTGTTCTACGATC
>JANDJE010000114.1 GCA_024331095.1 Nitrospira sp.
CTACCAAATCCGGATGGATCGCGACGGATTAATTGCCGGTGGAATGTCCGGAGTCCAACTGACGTGGATGGACGCGAAGGTGGGAGACTGGGTCATTACCCCTCGCCATGGAAAGCCGGTTGAGATCCAGGCTCTGTGGATGCGCGCATTAGATGCCGGTCAACGACTGGCAGAACGATTTGGCGAGCCAGCTTATGCGGCTCGCTGCCGGCGAGAACGGAAACTGGCGGTCCATTCCTTTCGACTAAAGTTTTGGTACGAAGCGGGTGGCTATCTCTATGACGTGGTTGACGGGCCAGAAGGTCCTGACGCATCGATCCGCCCCAACCAACTGTATGTCTTGGCCCTCTGTCCCGACGTCATACCCGACGAGCAGGCCAAGCGCATCCTCAACGTGGTCACGGACCATCTTCTCACGCCGGTCGGTCTCCGGACCCTCTCGCCGGCAGACCCCCGATACCACCCCCGGTACGAAGGAGGAGTCGTCGAGCGAGACGGCGCCTACCACCAAGGAACGGTCTGGCCGTTTCTGCTAGGACCCTTCGTGACGGCTTGGCTCAACGTGCATGGCAGAAGTGCAAAAAGAAAAGCTGACGCTCGATCATTTTTGAAAGGGTTGGAGGCTCATCTTCATGCAGCCTGTATTGGGCAGGTATCGGAAATTTTTGACGGCGATCCTCCCTATGAACCACGCGGCTGTCCGGCCCAAGCCTGGTCGGTGGCCGAACCGTTGCGGGTGTTGATTGAAGAACTCGGCCGGCGCCGTTGATCCCTTGACAGCCACGCCACACATTCGTAGGCTCGATATTCGGAGGCATGACCAAGCGAGACGAGTCCACCGACAACTACGATGATGGGAGGAAAATGATGAAAATGGTTCAGCGTTGGTTGGAACGCAGGGAACAGCCTGGCAGAGGCCTTATCGTGGGGGCGATGATTTGCTTGCAGTTCGGTGGTATTGCCGCTTCCTCTGCCCTTGCTCAGGAGATAGCAAAAGAATCGGTGCTGCCACTGAGCCTTGCTAACAAGGCCATTGCTGCAGCCATCGAATCCTGCAAGAAAGACGGCTATCGAGTGAGCGTATCGGTCGTCGATCGTTCCGGGGTGTTGCGGGCCATGGGACGGGCTGACGGAGCAGGGCCCCACACGGTGGACAGTAGCCGAAAAAAAGCCTATACCGCGGCCAGTATCCGCCGTCCCACGACGGAGCTGGCGGATCTGATTGGTAAAAATCCTGCGCTTCAGGGATTGCGTGACATGAACAATGAGATTCTGATCCTGGGCGGAGGGTTGCCGATCGAGATTGGAGGTGAAATCGTAGGGGGAATCGGCGTCGGCGGAGCCCCTGGCGCTCATCTGGACGATGCCTGTGCCCAAAGTGGACTTGATGCCATCGGCGCGGCCCCTAAGGTTACTGTGCCCAAGTGAGCCGCGGGGGGTGGCTGATGCTCCTGACCGGAGCGGGAGTGTTCTGGAGCGCCTGCAACAGCAGTGCGCCGGAGCCCGCATCAGCTGACATTCCGACGACCGGTCTGCGGGTGACGATCGTGAGGACCGCCACTGATCTGTTTTTGCAGCGATTCAATCTCACGATGAAGGTGACGGGACCGGGCGGGTGTTCGACCACCACGGAGCTGTTTCCCGACACGGGCTATGCCGGACGACGCAATGTCTATTTGGCCCCCCAGGGCATGGTCTATGTCGTGGGGCAATATGACGCCCGTGTCATCGATTCGCGGGACTGTCGCACGACGCTCTCGGAGTTTCGTCATTTGGATCGCAACGTGGTGTTTGTGGGCAGTTTCGATCAAAACGAGGAGCGCCGCTGGGTTTATCTCTCTGCCGTGCAACGTCCGGAATTGCCGTTCGAGAAACAATAGTCTGTCGGCTCTCGTCAACATGTGAGTGGAACAGCGGGCACGTAACAACATGAAGCAACCCATCATCGGCTATCATCAGGATGAAGAGGGCCATTGGGTCGCCGAATTGGCCTGCGGCCACGGGCAACATGTGCGGCACCATCCGCCCTTTTTCAGCCGCCCCTGGGTGACGACCCCTGAGGGCCGGGCGCAACACCTCGGCACCATCTTGAACTGCAAAAAGTGCGAGGAGGAAACTGGTCCTTCTCAGCCTCACTAACTGCTGCTC
>JANDJE010000115.1 GCA_024331095.1 Nitrospira sp.
AATCCGGCGCCGGACGCCGCGCCGATCGCCACCCCGGCAAGACCGCCAATCACGCCGGCCGACGCTCCCATGGCGCCGCCGAGCGTCACACCAAGCACGGCGCCGGTCGCGACGTTGGTGCCTTGATACGTACCAGGACGAAGTCCTTGCTGCTCGACTTGTTTTCGGCAGGCGGCTACATCGTCCTGAGCCTGCTCTTTCCCGTAAAACAGCAGTCGCTTGGTCGGGCGTAGCACCGGTTCTGGCGCGGCACAGGCGGTGAGCCACGACATCAAGAGAAGCATTGCTAGGAAAGTGGGCGGGGATTCCCTCACCCCTTCAGCTTACCCGACAAAACGACAGAAGCCGAACACATTCTATTTTCCATCCCGCCCCTATTTCCCGTATCGACGAACGGTCGTACCTCTCACCGTCGCTTGGCCCCTTTGCCATTGGTGTTCCGAGGCCGATACGAGACTGTCGTGGGCTTTTCTTCACTGCCATCCGGTCACTTCATATCCCTTCTCTTGCAGACAGCGGTTGACGAAATTCTTGTAGGCGGGCGCCGGTTCCGACGAGCGGGACCCCAGCGAGAACAGCCCGCTCAGCAATCCCCATGTCGCACCGCTTGCCGCCCCGATCATCGATCCCCTGCCCGCTGAGCCAGAGATGGCTCCTCCCACAGCCCCGCTCGCTGCTCCGACGGCAGCCCCCATAGCTGTCCGCTTAGCAACCTCTCCTGCCCTTCCATCCCCTTCCTCTGCCCCCGCTGCTTCCGCTTCTTTCCGGCAGGTTTCAATATCCCGTTCCGCTGTCTCTCTTCCAACCGATTGGAAATGCGCATTGGGATAGAGCACCGGTTTCGCCATCGAGCAGCCCGCGAGAAAGATGACCGCTGTTGCAAGGCATAGGGCCGTTGTGCTTCTGTTCATGACGCGATGCCTCCTTTTCCGTGAACCGGTATCAATCGATCCAGCACCCACTGAGCGGAAACACCGACAATCCTGACTCGTTTTTGCCTGCTTGCCATTCCCGACTGGATCGTCAGGCAATTCTTCCGAACCTTGCACCGGTCGGACAGAAAGCGAATCAGTTCCTCGTTGGCCAAACCATCAACGGGAGGAGCCGCTACCCGAATTTTGAACGCATCGCCATGCAAACCAACACACTCGGTACGATCTGCCTTAGGCTGGACATACACCCGAAGCACGACTTCTTCGACTCCTTCTGACACAATAGCGCGGCGGCCATCCATCATACACGTAAGGCGTCTGAGCCAGTGTCACATGATCGCTTTTGCCAATTCCAGAATACTACGCTGCATGTCGGGATCGTCGGTGATTGGGCGCGCAATGGCAGCGTCGCACGCGAGTTCCGGTGAAATGCCTTGCTTCATGAGGAGACCAGCATAAATCAACAGTCTGGTGCTGACGCCTTCTTCCAGTCCATGGTGCTTAAGATTCCGGACTTTCCCTCCAAGCTTCACGAGACGTGCCGCCAGTTCCCGGTCGATCCCTGCCTCGCGCTCAACCACCATCGTTTCTATTTCGGGTGGTGGATAATCAAACTCGATCGCCATAAACCGTTGTTTCGTGCTCTGCTTGAGATCCTTGAGAGCACTCTGGTAACCAGGGTTATACGAAATAACCAGCATGAACTCATCAGCGGCTTCGATTACCTGGCCTCTTTTCTCGATGGGCAGAACCCGCCGGTCGTCACTCAGCGGATGAATGATAACCGTGGTATCCTTCCGCGCCTCTACCACTTCATCCAGGTAAACGATTGCGCCGTGTTTGACACCGATCGCCAATGGTCCATCCAGCCAGACCGTTTCTTGCCCCTGAAGGAGATACCGTCCAACAAGATCGGAGGCTGTGAGATCTTCATGGCAGGCAACAGTAATCAGCGGCCGTCCTAACCTGTAGGCCATATGTTGGACAAACCGGGTTTTCCCGCATCCCGTCGGCCCCTTGAGCATGACAGCCATTTTATTGCGGGCGGCGATTGTGAAGAGAGCCACCTCTCCTCGTACCTCAGCATAGAACGGTTCCCGTTCAATCCGGTAC
>JANDJE010000013.1 GCA_024331095.1 Nitrospira sp.
GCCTGCTTCCTCCGCCACAAGCGGATCGCTTCATGATGCCCGGACAGCAGCACATCCGGCACATCCAACCCCCGCACTCGAGCCGGCCTGGTGTAGTGCGGATATTCCAGCAACGAATCCGCAAACGACTCTTCCATGATGGACTCGGGATCACCCAACACGCCCGGAACCAACCGCGACGCCGCATCGATGAGAATAAGCGCAGGCAGTTCGCCGCCCGTCAACACATAGTCTCCCACCGAAACTTCCTCCGGGGACAAGGCGATTCTCACCCGCTCATCAATCCCCTCGTAATGGCCGCAGAGGATCACCATGCGACGACGTTCGCACGCGAGCTGCCTCGCGTACTCGTGTGAAAACGGACGGCCGTGAGGAGTCGGAAATAACAACCGCAGGCGTTCCCCCGTTTCGTACGCTTCTTGGAGGAGCGCGTCGACGGCGCGAAAAATCGGCTCGGCTTTGATGACCATCCCGGCTCCTCCGCCATAGGGCACGTCATCGACGGTCTTGTGGCGATCATCGGTATACGTTCGCAGATTGTGAACCTTGACATCCAGCAACCCTTTGTCACGGGCTCGTTTGAGTATGCTGTGCCCCAGGACGGCAGAGACCATTTCCGGGAACAGCGTTAGAACATCAAACCGAAGCATCGCGCTCGTCCGTCGCATCCATCATATGGACCGTCATCAACCTCTTCTCGAGGTCAACCCGTGTGACCCACTCCCTGACCGCCGGAACCAAGGTTTCTTCTTCGCCGTCCCGGATGACGAACACATGGTGAGCGGGCGATTCCCAAATCTCTTCCAAGGTCCCGATTCGCTGCCCCCGGTCGTTTTGAACCGTAAGCCCCATCAAATCACATTCGTAATAGTGGCCTACCGGAGGCGCCGGCACCAGCCCGCGAGGCACCTGAATGAGTCCGCCGCACCAGAGTTTGGCGGCCTCGGGCGTCGTGAGGCCCGCAAACCCCACGATGAATTCAGATCCGGCCCGTCTTACTCCGGTGACGCTGGTGTCCATGGTTTTCCCATCTTTGGCGACCAGGCTCACCTTCGACAGCGTTTCCAACCGTTCAGGAACGTCGCTTAGGGAACGAACCTTGACCTCTCCCTTTACACCAAAAGGCCGCTGAATTCGTCCGACCGTCACGAAATCCCTATCGGGAGCCATAAAAAGAAACTCTCCCCTACCCCTTCGTGGGAGCCCCTTTTTTGGCGGCCTTTTCGGCCTCAAACTGTTTCCATACGCCGGAGCGGCGGAGCAACGTCCGCACGGTGACCGTCGGCTGCGCTCCCTGGTGCAACCAGGAGAGCACCCGCTCTTGTTTCAGCTCAGGGATTCCCGCTTCTTTCAATGGGTCGAAAATTCCAAGAATCTCAATAAATCGTCCATCCCGCGCCCTGCGGGAATCAGCCGCCACCAATCGATACATGGGTCGTTTATGTCTTCCTGCCCGAGCAAGCCTTAGATGAACAGCCACAGACTCCTCCTTGTTCCAACGTGACGAACTATATGAAGTGATGTAAAGTGATGAAACGAACCGCGATAGCGTTTGAGCAACTTTTTACTCCGTCAAAAAGATCCGGTGATCGATCCGTTGGCCTTTCGGGAACGTCCAAGCTCCTCGCTTCCCCCTCTTTTCCTTCTCGGCTCCCGAAGACCGATCTACATCGACCGCATGAGCTGGGCAAGGTGTCGCCGCGCGCCCGCGCCGGTCATGGCTTTGGCCAACTTCTTCGCCGACAAAAATTGCTTGATCAAGCGATTGACCTCTTGAACGCTGGTGCCGCTTCCTCGAGCAATCCGCTTTTTTCTGCTTCCGTTGATGATCGTGTGGTCTCGGCGCTCGCTGATCGTCATGGAATCGATGATGGCCACCACCCGCCTGATTTCCCGTTCCGGCTTGTCGCCCTCGATCATTCCCTTGAGCTTCTGCCCACCCGGCAACAGGTTGAGAATCTGATCCATCGAGCCGAGACGACCCATTTGTCCCAATTGAGCGCGGAAATCTTCCAGTGTGAACGTGTTGGTCGCAAGCCTTTTCCGAGTTTCTTCGGCCTGCTGTTGAGAAAAACCGGCCTGTGCTTTTTCAATCAGCGACAGGACGTCCCCCATGCCAAGAATGCGGGAGGCCATGCGATCCGGATGGAACGCCTCCAAAGCATCCAGTTTCTCCCCCACACCGAGAAACTTCACCGGCTTGCCGGTCACGGCTCGAATCGACAATAACGCTCCTCCACGCGCATCGCCCTCGACCTTTGTCAGAATGATGCCGGTCAAGCCGACCTGTTGATCGAACCGACTCGCCATCGCGACCGCGTCTTGGCCGGTCATGGCATCGGCGACTAACAACACCTCCTGAGGAACCACCGCGGCTTTAATGGCGACCAGCTCCTCCATCAGTTCATCATCGATGTGCAGCCGCCCGCCCGTATCCAAAACCACCAAATCGAAGCCCTGTACCCGCCCCTGTTCCACCCCGGCTTGACAGATCTCCACCACCTCCGATCGGGAAACCGGCTGGGTTCCCTGAGGCCGATCCACACGATACACCTCGATGCCCAAATCGCGCCCCAGCGCACTCAATTGCTCTCCCGCCGCAGGCCGGCGGGGATCGGCGGCGACCATCAGCACGCGCTTGCCTTGATTTTTGTAGAGGCGGGCCAACTTGCCGCAGGTCGTGGTTTTTCCCGCCCCCTGCAACCCCACCAGCATGACGACGGTGGGAGGCCGTGAGCTGAACGCAAGTCCCGATCGCTCGCGCCCCATCATCTCGGCCAGTTCGTCCAACACGATCTTGACAACCTGATGGCCGGGAGTCAGGCTTTGCAAGACCTCTTGCCCGACGGCCTTCTGTCGAACCCGTTCGATGAAGTCTTTGACGATTTTAAAATTCACGTCGGCTTCAAGAAGGGCAAGTCGGACTTCCTTGAGCGCCTCGGCGATATTTTGCTCCGTGAGCACGCCCTGCCCGCGGAGTTTCTTCAAAATCGCTTCAAACTTCTGGCTTAACGTTTCAAACATAGGCTCACAAAGAAAGAGGCCATCGAAGCCCTGGATCAGAGATCTCCGATCGCCTCGAAAAAATTGGGAAAACGGTATGAGCAGTCTATAGAACCGCTTCTTGCAAGTCAAGGCGGCGCCGTATCGGCTTAAGTCGTCGGATTTATTGACTTGCCCGAAACCTTGCTATATGGTGCCGTGGTAGTCGGTCGTCTTATCCGAGAGGTCGGCGCGCTCGTGCGAAAGTCACCGTGGGTGTTGTTCACTTTTATTCTCATCGGCGGTCTGTTGGGGGGCATTCTCGGAGAAATTCTTCGCGTCATGGCTCCTCAAGGCATGATTCAGAGTATCTTCTCCACCCATTTCACCCCCGGCATCAATCCTCCTCTCACGCTCGATTTGGTCCTGCTGAAACTCACCGTGGGGATCGGCGTCAAAATCAACATCATCAGCATCCTGGGCATGTTCATCGGCATCTATCTCTACAAACACATCTAGCTCTCTACACGTTCATCTCCAATGCTTTAAGCCGAAGCGCCCTGATGCGGTCGCGCAATTGAGCGGCCCGTTCGAAGGCGAGCTCTTTGGCCGCAGCCTTCATTTCCGCTTCCAATGTCTTGATAAGCTGACCCACCCTTTCTCCTCCCTCCGCTCCGTATGGTTCACCGGATTCGGCCGCCGCCTCCAAATGCACATAATCCAAATCGGCCATGGCATACTCGATCGCCGGGATCCCTTTTTTGACGCTGGCCGGCGTGATGCCGTGCGTTCGATTGTATTCAGCCTGAATGCTCCGCCGCCGCTCCGTTTCCTCGATCGCCATCCGCATCGAGTCGGTGACGGTGTCTCCATAGAAAATCACTCGGCCTTCGACGTTGCGCGCCGCTCGGCCGGCCGTTTGAATGAGCGACCGATAGGAACGAAGGTATCCCTCCTTGTCGGCATCGAGGATGGCGACAAGGCTCACTTCCGGCAGATCCAGTCCCTCGCGCAGCAGATTGATCCCCACCAATACGTCAAATCGACCGCGTCGAAGGTCTTGCACGATTTCAGCCCGCTCGAGCGTCTTGATGTCGGAATGAAGATACCGCACCTTGACGCCGAGATCGTGGTAGTACTCCGTCAAGTCCTCGGCCATGCGTTTGGTCAAAGTCGTGACCAGCACGCGTCCTCCCTTGGCAACTTCCGCCCGCACCTGCCCCAGCAGATGATCCACCTGTCCCTTGGCCGGCGCCACCGTAATCGCCGGATCCATCAGGCCGGTCGGACGGATGATCTGCTCCACGATCTCGCCCTTCGCCCGTTCCAATTCATAGGGACCGGGCGTGGCCGACACATAGATCACTTGATGCAGACACCGCTCGAACTCCGAAAATTTCAGCGGGCGGTTATCCACCGCCGAGGGAAGGCGGAATCCATATTCCACCAGGGTCCGCTTTCGCGAGTAATCTCCTTCGTACATGCCTCCCACTTGCGGAATCGTCGCATGCGACTCGTCGACAATCAGCAGAAAGTCCTTCGGAAAATAATCCAGCAACGTAGGCGGCGGTTCACCCGGCGCCCGTCCGCTCAAATGGCGCGAATAGTTCTCAATGCCGTGGCAATAGCCGACGGCGCGAATCATCTCCAAATCGAATTTCGTCCGCTGCTCCAGGCGCTGCGCCTCGACCAACCGGCCTGTTTTTCTGAACTCGATCAGCCGCTCTTCCAGCTCTTCTTCTATGCCGGCGATGGCCCGTTCATAGCGATCCGGCGCGATGAGATAGTGCGTGTTGGGATAGATGGCGATTTTCGGCAGCTTCCCCAACGATTTCCCCGTGAGCGGATCAATTTCATGGATCGCATCGACCACATCGCCGAACAGCTCGATCCGCACCGATTTGGCCTCCGACGACGCGGGAAACACCTCGATCACGTCTCCTCGCGCGCGAAACGTCCCGCGATGGAAATCAACGTCGTTGCGCTCATATTGGATTTCCACGAGCTTTTGTAAAATTTTTTCCCGCCGGATCTCATCGCCCTCTTGGAGATAAACCAACATATCGTGGTACACCTCCGGAGATCCCAAGCCATAGATGCACGAGACCGACGACACAATCAGCACGTCGTTTCGCTGAAGCAGAGCCGTGGTCGCGGCATGCCGCATTTGGTCGATGGCATCGTTGATCGATGCGTCTTTGGCGATATAGGTATCGCTCTGCGGAATGTAGGCTTCCGGCTGGTAGTAATCGTAATAGCTCACGAAATACTCGACGGCGTTGCGGGGGAAGAACTGCTTGAACTCTTGATACAGTTGCCCGGCGAGCGTTTTGTTGTGAACCAGCACCAGCGTGGGTTTTTGCACTCGTTCGATCAGGTTGGCCATCGTAAACGTCTTGCCGGATCCGGTGACCCCCAGCAAAACCTGGTGGCGTTTCCCGGCTTCTATTCCGGCCGCCAGTTTGGCGATCGCTTCCGGCTGATGGCCGCAGGGTTTGAAGGGCGCCTCAAGCTTGAACGAGGGCATCGTCTTTTCGTCACAACCTTGATCGGCCTCCACGTACCGTCCGATCACAGGCTCTTGGTTGAACACACAGAATAAAAAAGGGGGGCCGGCTCGCCGGCTCCCCCTGCATCACGCACAACGAGATCTGGCTAGTTGCGACCGCCTCCTCCGAATCCCCCTCGGCCTCCACCGCCCTGACGGGGCTCCTGGGGACGAGCTTCATTGACCGTTAAGGTCCGCCCACCGAATTGTGTCCCATTCAATGCCGCGATGGCAGCCTGTGCTTCGGACTCGGAAGACATCTCTACGAATCCAAATCCCCGGGATTGCCCGGTAAACTTGTCCGTGATGATCCGCGCCGATGCCACAGTCCCGTGAGCGGCGAACAAATCGCTCAGTTGCTGCTCCGTCGTTGCGTACGGCAATCCACCCACATAAATCTTCGCACCCATCAGCAGACCCTCCTTTGACACAATGGTGCTGTTTTGGACTCGAGAAGGAAGTAAGGAAAGAAAGGGGCCGAAGATGTCACGACACCGCGCCGGCTTAACTCCGGCTTCCGATCAGATTCCCTGGCTGGACCAAAACAACACCCGCTCAGGCCTTGTCGCTCTCCGCGCTTGTCTGCCAGGCCTCTCGCATCCAAGCGGGCCTATCGTACCCCACTCGAGGAGGCAAAGGCAAGCTTCGATCTTACCGCCTGTTTCCCTTTGATCCCGGCGTCACCGTTCCACGGACGGCTTATTAAGCTAATAGGCGGGCGGCGCCGACAACGGACGGTGAGAAAAAAGAGGCGCGGCATGAAACAGATCAAAAGATAACACCGCCCTTCCTCCGGCCAGCAGACCAACCTGTCCCAGCCCGAGCGTCTGATCCTCGACGGACAAGACCAACACGCCGTCGACGAACATTTCAATGAAGTCCTTGCTGATGATCGTATTCCGTTGCGCTCTCAGCGAATGCCAGTCCGTATTTTTGAGACTCACCGCAGTTTGAGCCAGCACCTGCTCGTTTCCTTCCATCATCCGAATCACGCGCGCCGTGGATGTCGCCAGATCGACCAATGTCGCATAAAAATGCTCGGCATCTCTGACCCCGAAGACAATCCCCCCGATTCCTTGCGAACCTCGAAAGCGAACCGAAAGGTCCGGATATTCATAATTAAGCTCTTGGGCGATCAACAAATGGTAACAGGACTTCACATCACAGTCCGCCGATACCGTCACGACATTGGGCGGAGACGGCGCATTCATAGAAGTCTGAACGGTCCAGGCGACAGGCCGCCCCTTTCCGACGGCCATCTCCAAAAATCCGGCGGGCGTCTGATTTGGATGGTCCTGATCGAACGCCCACCGCTGAAACAATCCGCCTTTCGCCTGCTGCTTGAGACGGAACTCTTTCTCTTCCTGCGTTTCCCACTGAACGGCGCCTGCCCGGTCACCGACAGTCGGGACGCTCCATCCGACCACGCCGACCACGAGACAGATCCAAACCACCCTGCTTCCCGTCATCGTGACTCTTCGATTCCTTTGAGACAGCGCCATGGCCGATCTCTCCATCAGGCAACTTGTTTTCATCCACCTAACAACACTTCATCACAACACAGGACATCGTGGCCGTCCCGCTGTTTTGGGCTATTTTGATCGACCGGCGTTCTTGATTTGAAGAATTTCCCGCTGCAACCGATCTCGTTCGGCAAGGATCTTTTTCCGCCGCCGCCACCGATCCCATGTCCACCAGCGAAGCGTTTCGCCGAACGTCACTGTCGGGGGCGGCGCACTGCCTCCCGGAGCCTCCTGAAATGAGTAGCCTTGATGAGTGTCCCGCTGTTCAAAAAAACGTTTATAGAGATGGTCATACAACCCGTTCCCCGAACCGCCGGCCGCCATCGGCACCCCCTCCTCGCACGCAGATTTCTACTTTGCTCACTCTTTGTCCATCACCAACCGGAAATAGTACCCTGCCTCTCCAAGATGGTGCAACGGGTCGCGCCCTCTATGTTATAGTTTTGCCGCGTCGCAAGATCGAGCCTCGAAGACGGAGATTTCTTGCGCATTTTCACTTCTTCTCTTTCTCTTGCACGGCAAACGCCCGCCCTTGTCGGCCTTTGGATTGCCTTCCAAGCGACAACGATCGCCGCCCAACAAGTTGACGACGGACTATCCAAAGCCCTCGAAGTCATTGCTTCCGAACGGATGCTGGCCGATGTTCGAACATTGAGCAGTCCGTCATTGAACGGGAGGCAAACGGGAACCGAGGACGATCTCCGTTCCGCCCGATGGGTGGCGCAGGAGTTTCTGTCGGCAGGGCTTCAACTGCCCAATGTATATAACGGCTCGCTGATGATACCGGGTTCTTCAGGAAAAGACGGCGCCACGTCCGGTCTCATGGCAACCTTGGTCGCCACTCCCCTGCTGTCGCCCGATCCCATGCTTGAAATCGGTACCGTCGGCGGCCTCGTACTAGCCGCGCTCGGCACTGAGTATCTTCCCGTCTTTGATGCTCCTTCCGCCGATCTTCAGGGTCAAGTCGTCTTTGCCGGCTATGGCATCGTCGATCCCGCCCAAGGTATCGACGACTACGCCGGTGTGGACGTCAATAACCGTATCGTGCTCTTCCTCCGAGGAAAGCCGGACCATGTCAAACATCCGATCAGCCACGCGGACAAGGTCCGGCTTGCGCGAGAGCGCGGCGCCCTTGCCTACCTGACCGCAACCGGCCCCATTCTCCATCCCTATGAAGCCCGCCGAGGCGTCACGGGAAGCCCCGGCGCCTTCTACGGACAACTGCCCCTCGACCAAGCCATTCCGGGAGCCTGGATCAGCACGGCCCTCGCGGAACGGATTCTTGCCGACTCGAACCATGCAGCCCCCGATCGTCTGCGTACGCTTCAAGAGCAGCTCAATCGGAATCCGTCGCCCCGCTCGACCATCACGAATCACTATGCTTCGCTCCGGTGGAACACCGCGACGCAGGACGGCGTGCTGACCAACGTGTTGGGAGTGCTCCCCGGAACGGGACCGGACTGGATCATCATCGGCGCGCACCGCGACCATTTCGGCAAACCGGCCGGCCTGTTGTTTCCCGGAGCGGACGACAACGCCTCGGGCACCGCCGTAATCCTGGAGGTGGCGCGAGCCCTTATCAAGACCGGATTCCATCCCCGGCGTTCGATCCTCTTTGTCTCGTTCAGCGGAGAGGAGCGAGACTTGCTCGGCTCGCGCCTCTATATCTCGCGCCCCCTCGTGCCGCTCGCGACAACCAAGGCCATGATCAATATCGACCACGCCGGAATCGGCAATGGCAGGCTCACCGTCGGCATAACCGATCTGGATAAGCAGATCGCTCTCGACGCGGGGACGGCGACTGGGCTACAGGACCGACTCGACCTCTTCGGATTTTTCCCCGGCGGCGATCACGTGCCGTTCAAGGAAGCCGGCGTGCCGACCGTCACGGTGGTCAGCGGCGGCGTTCATCCACATTTTCACCGGCCCACCGACACGGCCGACACGCTCGATCCGGCCATCTTGCGAAACGTGGCTCGATACGTGTTGGCCTTGGCGCGGCGGTTGGCCGATGAGCCGTGAACCTTTTTACGAGAGGGGCTGCCTTGCGAGCGACGGTCAGGGCGCGGACTCTCCTGATCGTGCCGCTCTTGACTCAGAACCAGGTCGAACGTTACGGAATCTCGTCCAAGAGCGTCGATTGAATCGGCAGCAGCGGAGCCGTTTGACGCGGGGAACCCGGTAGAATGAGCGGATTGCCGGTTTGATTGGCGCCTTGAATCAGTCCAATGGAAAGCTGCGGTCCCAAGGTTCCAACCGCCCCGCTCCAGGCTTGACCCGTGGCTGGGTTGCGAAAACTGTAGGTTTGGAAATTCTGGCCCGGCGTGTACAGGAATCCCTGCGTGCCCTGGTTGTCAATGTAGAGGCTGCCTCCTGGAAACCTGACGAGGGGCGCCACGCCGCCGCCAAAGGCCCGCACACCGGACACGCCTTGCCCCCAGGCGGTCGAACCGAATTGCCCTGTCAGGAACAGAAACATAGACAGACCCGCCATCACCCTCGTCATTTCCAACAAGCGCGCGCCTTTCATGACAATTTCCTTTTTGCCGGATTATAGTATGGGCTGGTAACCGATGTCGATTCCAAGGAGGAGTGTATGGAGCTCGGAACGGTATCTCTTGGTTTGAGGCGCACGGCCATTTTCCTCATGGTGTTCTGGATGGCCTCGGGACCGATTGGCGGTCCGACGTCGGCATCAACCGGCGAGGCATCGGAGACACCGGCCGAGTTACGCGAAACCCTCTCGCTCGCGGACGCCGCACTGCGCGCGTTGCAATATAACCTCGACATCAGCATCAGCCGCCACACCAAGGAAAGCCGACTGGCCGACATCGTCATCGAGCAATCGAAGTTCGATCCGACCTTCAGCATCAACGGGCAATACAATCGGATCGTCAGCCCTCTCAACCGACCGGTGTTCGGCGGCACCAATCCCGACCTCAGGCAGATCCAGACCTTCGACCAACGCAATCACTCCGTCACCGTCGATGTGACGAAAAATCTGATCACCGGCGGCAACGTGGACCTGAATTACAGTCCGTCTCGCAGCAGCGTCAATCAAGACGTCGCCAGAGGATTTTTGTTTAACCCTTCGTGGACCGGCGGCCTCGCGTTGACGATCACTCAACCGCTGTTGCGCAACGCCGGCATCGACATCAATAAAACCTTCATCAAGGTCGCTCAGAATAACGCCGAGGTGGAGCAGCATGTCTTTCGCGATCGCGTGATGAGTGTCATCGCGTCGGTGGAACAAACCTATTGGGAACTCGTCTTCGCGAACGAAAACCTGAAAGTCGCCCAGACCGCCCTCAAGGCCGCCGAAGAATTGCTGGCCTCCAATCGCGCCAAACTGAAAGCCGGCGTCATGTCCATCGTGGACGTCCTGCAGGCGGAAGCGGCCGTCGCCTCGCGCGTGGAACAAGTGCTGGTCGCCGAACGAACCATCCACGACCAGGAAGATCAGCTCCGCCGCCTGCTGAATCCGGGAGAAGACAGCCTGCGGCAAGACGTCCATATCATGCCCGCCGACGCACCCGTCACCGTGCTCGAACCGCTGAGCCTTCAAGAGGCCATCGACACCGCCATCGAACGGCGGCCTGAAATCGTCCAGGCGAAAAAGAACGTGGAATCGGGCGAGCTGAACAAGGAATTCGCCCGCAACCAACTGCTTCCCACCCTCTCGCTCCAAGGGACCATCGGACTGTCCGGCTTGGGCAAAGATTACGGCGATTCGTTCACCAGAAACTTCGGCGGAGACTTTTACAACTACGGCGCGGGCTTGGTCTTGAGCTATCCCCTCGGCAACCGCTCCGCGCTCAGCACGTACAACAAACGCCAATTGGAAGCCAAAAACGCCGAAGCCGCGCTCGCCAGCGTTCGCCAGCAAATCATCGTGGGCGTCCGCGAAGCGGTGCGGCGGGTCCAGACCGATTTCAAACGGATCGAGACAACCAGATCCGCTCGCATCATGGCCGAGAAACAGCTCCAGGCCGAGCGGGAACGGCTGCGTGTCGGGCTGAGCACCACCCGATTCGTGCTCGACTTTCAGCGGGACTTGGCCGTGGCGCAGGCCAATGAGCTGCGGGCCGTGATCGATTACAATAAGTCCCTGTCAAACCTGGCGCGACACAAGGCGACCACATTGGACCGCTACCACATTCAGTTGGAATGAGACGAACCGCTTCTCCAATTTCCACGACACCGAGCATGAGCGAGGGGATCCCCGTCCCTCCGATTTCAAGCCAAGCCGGCCGGCCGCCCGATCAATCGCCATGAATCCGTCCTTCTCCAGTTATCTTGTCAACGACGTGTTCGGCGATCCGGGCGTGTACGTGGAAATCCGCTGGTCCAAGCGGGCCATGCTGTTTGACCTCGGACAGAACGACGGGTTGGGCCCCACCAGGCTCCTTCGGGCCGGCGAGATGTTCATCTCCCACACGCACATGGACCATTTTATCGGATTCGATACCGTGCTCCGGGTGGCGCTGGGGCGAGGCAAGACGCTCCGCCTCTTCGGCCCTCCCGGATTGATCGACAACGTGGAGGGCAAACTCCGCGGCTACACTTGGAATCTGGTCGAGGGGTATCCCTTGACGATCGACGTCACGGAGTTTGACCGGCGGACGACCCGGCGCACCGTCTTTCACGCCGGCAACGGATTTCAACCGACGCCTCCCGTCGAAACTCCCCGTGCGGTGATTCCGGCATGCCATCCCTTCACGGTCTTGGATGATCCCATGTTCGTCGTCAAGGCCGTCGCGCTGAATCATCGAATTCCCTCTTTCGCCTACTCGCTGGAAGAGCCCTTCCACATCAACGTCAACAAGCAGAAATTGCATCAGGCCGGGCTGCGGGTCGGCGCCTGGCTGACAGAGGTCAAGCAACACATCCGGCAAGGCCGACCGGACGACTTCCATTTTACGGTGGCGCTCTATGATGAACATCGACGGGAAGAACGGGAGTTCACACTGGGCGAGATCAAGGAACGGTTCTTGACGATCTCGCGGGGGCAGAAAATCGCCTACGTGGTCGATGCCCGCTACGACGAGGAAAACGAAGCCGCCATCGTGGCGCTCGCCCGCGGCGCCGATGTCTTCTATTGCGAAGCCCCCTATCTGGAGATCGACGCCGACAAAGCCCGCGATCGATATCATTTGACCGCGCGGCAGGCCGGACTGATGGCCCGCAAGGCGCAAGTCCGCGACCTCGTCGTGTTTCATTTTTCGCCGCGCTATACGGGGCAAGGCGAAGCGTTGGAGCGGGAAGCCATGGAAGCGTTTCAAGGAACCTGAGGAGGGTCTGTGAACGAACTCGTGAAATATGCCGTGTATTTTCTGCTGGGCGGAACGATCGTCAGCGTCTCCACCTATCTGGGCTCGCAAGGCAAATCCTTCCTGGCCGCCTTTGCTAGCACCTTTCCCGCGATTACCGGCGCAACCTTCGTGCTGATGTACCTGAACGGGGGAAGCGACGCGATCGTCGGCTACGCCAGAAATCTCCTCTGGTTCGTCCCACCGTGGATCGTCTACGTCACCGTCATGATCGCGGGAGTTCCCCGTCTGGGTTTTTGGCCGACGATGGCCGGCTCGCTGGCCCTGTACATGGCTTGCATCGGTCTCGTGCGACTCTGGCTTCGCTAGGCCCATTCGAACCCGCGAGAAGGCGCTTCCGCGCGAGTTCCGCCCCTTTCTTCCCTCGTTGAACCGGCATCCCGACAGTTGCTAGGATGACCGGCTTGTTATCAGCGGAAATGACCACCGTGCCAAACTCTCTCGACTCCACCCCCTCGACCAACCGGCTTATCATTGAAGGGGCGCGACAGAACAATCTCAAGAACGTCTCGCTCCAGATCCCTCATAACCAGGTGACGGCCGTCACCGGCGTCTCCGGATCGGGGAAGTCCTCCCTCGCCTTCGACACCATTTTCGCCGAAGGTCAATGGCGCTACGTCGAATCGCTCTCGACCTATGCCCGCATGTTTCTCGACAAGGTGGCCCGCCCCGACGTCGATCGCATCGCGAACGTCCGCCCCGCCATCGCGATCGAACAAAAAAATCAGGTGCGCACCGCCCGTTCGACCGTAGGCACGGCGACGGAAATCGCCGACCTGTTGCGCCTGTTGTTCGCCAAGATCGGCAAACCGACCTGCCCGGATTGCCGAAAGGAAGCCCGCTCATTGACTCCGGAGTCGATTGTCGATGATCTCCTGGCTCGATTCCCCGCCGCACGGGCCATGGTGCTCTTCCCCATCGTCGCGCCGACGCCGAAACAGGAGCCGCTCTTCATTCAATCGCTCTTGACTCGCGGCTTCACGCGCCTCAACGTCTCCGGCGACATCGTCGATCTGCTCGATTCCACCCCGCCGGCGCTGCATGGCGTTCCATCGCTTTCTGTCGTTCTCGACCGGCTGATCATCAATAGTGACAACCGGCCTCGCCTGGCGGAAGCCGTTGAAACGGCCATCCGCGAGGGAGAGGGCCGCTGCGCCGTGGACGTCATCGGCCACGGCCGAGAGTCTTACAGAACCGGTTTCCTCTGCCAGACCTGCGGCAGGACGTTCGAGCCGTTGCGCCCCGTCCTGTTCTCGTTCAATCATCCGCTGGGCGCCTGCCCCGAATGCAAAGGATTCGGCAACGTCTTGCGCTACGACCCGGATCTCGTGATCCCCGACCGGAACAAATCGTTGGTCCAGGGCGCCATCGAACCCTGGAGCAAACCCAGCGCGGACTGGTGGCAAACACGGATGTTGTCGGCGATGAAACGGCGGGGAGTGGACGTTGCGGCGCCGTTCCGGTCGTTGTCCCCCGACATCCAACGATTGCTCTGGACCGGAGACAAGTCGTTCGAAGGGATCAACGACTTTTTCACGTATCTGGAGGGCAAACGATACAAGCTTCACGTGCGCGTGCTCCTCAGCCGCTATCGCTCGCCGTTTGATTGTCCGGGTTGTCGCGGCAGTCGCCTGCGACCGGAAGCCCTGTTCGTCAAAATCGCCGGCATGGACATCCATGCGCTTTCGACCCTGACGGTCGAGAATCTTCGCGAATGGCTTCGCTCGCTGCCGTTGTCCTCGTTTGAGCAGGCCGTTGCCGGCGACCTGTTGCGGATGCTCGACGAGAAACTGAGTTTCTTGCTGCGGGTCGGTCTTGGATACGTCACCCTTGCCCGCCAAACCAAAACGCTGTCGGGCGGGGAAGCTCAACGCGTCTCGCTGGCCAACCACCTGGGATCCAGGCTGGTCGGAACGCTTTACGTGTTGGATGAGCCGACGATCGGTCTTCACGCGCGAGACACCGAGCGGCTCGCCGGAATCCTGAAGGACTTGTCGGCGGCCGGCAATACGGTCATCGTCGTCGAGCACGACCGCCGGATGATCGAGTCGGCCGATTATATCGTCGAGCTGGGCCCCCGATCCGGGAAAGACGGCGGACACGTCGTCTGCGCCGCGCCATCGAAGACGTTTCTCCTCGACCCGACCGCGATCACGGCCCGCTATCTTCGGGGAGAAGATTCTCTTCCGCTTCCGAAATCACGGCGCGCGGGATCGGGCAAGTTTCTCGTGATCGCCGGCGCGTCGGAACACAATCTGAAAGATCTGCTGGTCCGCTTTCCGCTCGGAATGTTCATCTGCGTGACCGGCGTATCCGGTTCCGGCAAGAGCACGTTGGTGAACGATACGCTCTATCGCGCCCTCGCGCGCGCCTTTCGCGTCGAGTCGCTGCCGATGGGCCGCTTTACGGCCATCAAGGGCATCGAGCACCTCAAGGGCGTCCGTCACATCGATCAGCAACCGATCGGCCGAACGCCGCGATCCAATCCCATCACCTATCTCAAAGCCTTCGACGACATTCGACGGATCTTTGCGTCGGAACCGGTCGCGCTTCGACAAGGGCTCGCCCCTCGGCATTTTTCATTCAACACGGCCGGCGGCCGTTGCGAGCGGTGCCAGGGAAGCGGCGTGGAAAAGCTGGAGATGTACTTCTTTGAAGACATCTACGTCCCTTGCGAGGAGTGCGACGGAAAGCGGTTCAAGCCGGAGATTCTGACCGTCCGCCACCGGGGGAAAACCGTTTCCGACGTCCTGGCCATGACCGCGGACGAAGCGTCGGCCTTCTTCGCCGACGAACCGAAGCTCCGCGAGAAACTTCGCATCCTGTCGTCGATCGGGCTCGGTTATCTTCAATTAGGTCAATCGGCCACCACCCTCTCGGGCGGCGAAGCTCAACGGCTGAAAGTCGCGGCGGAGTTGCAAACCGGAACGGCGAAGGATCTGCTGTACATCATGGACGAACCGACCACCGGTCTGCACTTCGACGACGTGAAGAAACTGCTCGCGGTGCTGCACAGGCTCGTCAACGCGGGCAATACCGTGATCGTCGTCGAGCATAACCTCGACGTCATCAAGTCGGCCGATTGGATCATCGATCTCGGCCCGGAAGGCGGCGAAGCCGGCGGGCGAATCGTCGCGGAAGGGCGGCCGGAACAGGTCGCCTCCGTCACGACGTCGCATACGGGACGATTTCTGGCCAAGGCGCTTCAAGAGGCGCGCTAGATCATGCTTCCTGTTTCCGCTCCGACTCTCCGTGCGGAGACTCTTCCTCTTGCTTTCTATTTGCCGGAGGAGGAACCGAGGCCGACGGCTCACCCGCCAACTTTTTGTGCAGATATTTTCTGCTGATCGTCGTTACGATAAACGCCAAACCGATCGCAACGGGCACGAAGACGGCCGACGCCAGATTGTAATTGGCAAGCCACCCCACCTCGGAGAGCCCCTTGAATACGTAGCCCATCAGGCCGGATAAGTAATAAGCGATGACGATGACCGAGAGACCTTCGACGGTGTGTTGGAGCAGCACCTGACTTTTCGTCGTCTTGTCCACGCTCTGCAGCAACGTCAGGTTCTGCGCCTCGACGAGAAGATCGACGCGGGTGCGGATGATCGAAATGATGCCTTCAAACCCGCTCCGCAGGGTATCGATCCGTTTCAGCAACTGCTGGTATCCCTCCGCCACACCGGTGATTCCGCCCAACACGTAATCCGAGAGGGGCCGGTAGGACTCGATCGGTTTTTCCATCAACGAGGCCAGCGTAGCGTGCACGATCTTGTCGTACGGAGCCGCGGCGGACAGTTCAAAATGTAACCTGCCGGCCATGCGATTCGTCTTCAGCAGGTCCTGCGTCAGACTGTTCAACCATCGCTGAAGCGTCCGCGAATCGGCGTGACCGATGTGGTCGGTGATGATCTCGCGCTGTTTGAGATGGACCTGTTCGAATTTGTAGACCTGGTCGATGGCGGCGGAGAAGAGCGGCTTCTGCATCAGCAACAAATGATAATACGTTTCAATCCGCACGATACCGTCCACGACGTCTTTAAGATGCGCCGCATCGGGCCGCGCCGATGCGACCGTGACCCAGTATCGTTCTTTGCCGCGATCGTCCGGCGTAAAACTCGCGAATACGCTGGTGTGATCGTTCAGGATCCGACTGCCGTACAACACCGGGCCCGGAAGCAGCGTGCGCAGGCGTTCGCGCGACGGCGGCGCCTTCGGCGTCAGCACGATGTCCAAGCGGCAGACCGCCGTCCCCAAGAGGGTATCCGGGAATCGATATCCCGGAAAGGTGAGGGGACCGAAGGCGACGTCGCCTCGGTCCGGCGGAGGAAGGTGCCACGACTGGTACTTGTAATACTCGGTGTGCGCCTGCCACAGGACGATGAGTCGCTCGCCGTCTCGGGTTTCTTTGACTCCGTAGCCGAACGTATCCCGCAGCACCACCGCCTCCGGCGGAATCTCCAGCGTTTCCAGCAACAATTGGAATTCTTTTCGACTGGCCGGACGCTGAGCCGGCGGGTCCGCCATGCGAAACGCCTGGTAATGCACGTGCGCGGGCGCCCTCAGCCAATCGGCCAGAGGCATCTGAGGCCGTTCGTGCAACGTTCGCAGCAACATGTCGGCTCCCGACTTCGGCGGCGACTGATGATTCACGTCCGTTTCCGCTCCTTTCCAAATCGTCGTGCCCTATAACCCCGGTCGTTTCTCCGCGGTGAGGCGCACGGTGAAAAAACGTCCGTCCCTCACGACGCCCAACTGCAACTCCTGTCCCGCCTCGACCCGACACAGTCGTCTGGCGTCGCGCTCGGTCTTGACCGTCGAGAACGAGACTCCGTTACAAGCCGTCACGTGATCGCCGACCTTGAGACCGGCTTTGTCTCCGGGCAGACCGATCCGCAGTTCCGTCACCAGGTAGTATTGCTCCCTGGAATCTCTTCTGAATTGCCAGCTCACGCCGATGCGGCCGGATCCCAACAAATCCGCCTGGACGCCGAACAGAGTGAGGATCCGGTTGACGATCAACCGGGCGGCCCGTTCCGGATTGTCGCTCGTCGGATCGGTCAGATGTCCTTGCCCGCTGAAGAGGAGGCGTCCCGTTTCCACGTCGATCATCCGCAACGACAAGGAAACGCTGCTCGTCCGCTCTTGCCGCCGTCGTTCCCATTGCTGAACTTCTCCCACGACAATGGCGTCCGCGCCGACCAGTTGACCGATCCGCAGAGCGTCGGCGTCGCCGCCGTGAGTCAATTGAATCACTTGCTCCCGCAACACATCGTCCAACTGCGCCCGTTCGACGACATTCAGGCCGAGGTCCAGCATCAGCGTCGTCACCATGCCCGCCATTCGAGATCCGGTTCCCGGCATACCCACCGCATCCTCGAACGGCATGACCGCCATCGTCCGATACCGTTCGATCGAGGCGGCGTCGATGGGTCCTCTTCCCGACACGACCGGCTCAAGCCCTCGCTCCGACACCGATCCGGCCGCGCAGGCTCGGCGTTTCTGCATGATGGCCGACGGGTGCCCCCAAGCGCACAGTTCGTTGTCGATGAACACCACGTGGTAAGGGGTTTCGCGCTGGTCGGAGACAAGATTGGTGAAGGGGTAAAACACACAGCCCCCGATCCACATCGAAAGCGGACAATAGGCGAGTTCGTACAACCACTGTCTCCTGGCCGTCAGCGAGTATTCCCAGATCACCATCCGTCCGTCGTCTCGAAAGACGCGATCCGGATGGCCGATCCGTTCAAGCGCCTGCGGCTTCGTCATGGGAATCGTCAGCCGATCCAATTTCGCTTCAGACTTGAAAACGGTGTAGCCTACTCCGCAGCCGCTCATCATGATCGCCAGCGCGAACGTCGTCGTCAGATTCGCCACCTCGCGCGCCGGAACCACCGTCTGACGACAGAACGACATGCCGCGAGCCTATCATCGCAGCGGACGCGCTGCAACGGCGATCTCGCCCTCGTTCACCCGACGAGAACAAGATACATGGCGGGCGAGGACAGAAACACCGGCGACCGGTCGAGAGGCGGAGGTCTTCGTTACAAACGAAACGAACGCTCGCGTTGCGTTCGCGCAACTCGGCGAACCTACCGAGTCATCACTAGTTGCAGGAGGGATCGAACGGCATGTCGGCATAGGGGCGATAGGCTTCGCCCATGGCCAGCATCAATTCTCGCCACACGGAAGAGGGGTCCGTTTCAAACACCCACTTGGGATCGGCGGGCATCAGAATCCATGATCCGGTTTTCATCTCTCCTTCGAGTTGCCCAGGGCCCCACCCGGAATAGCCCAGATATGCGCGAAAGGCTTCCCGCTCATTGGCGTTCGTCAGAATGCGTTCCACCAGTTGGAGATCGCCGCCGAGACAGACCCCGTCGAACACGTAATGAGCGTTTTCCGGAACCGACTCTCCCCGATACAACAACATGATCTGATTCGGTTGCACGGGACCGCCCGCATAAAGCACGTGCTGCGACCCCTCGATCACGGGAATCTGCGGGAGCGCCTCGGAGATGGACATCGCGGTGGGGCGATTCACGATGACGCCGAGCGCTCCCTCGGCCCCATGCTCACACAGCAATACGACGGCCTGACGAAAATTGGGATCTCGAAGACCGGGCGCCGCCACAAGAAACATGCCTTTGCGAAGCTGTAAATCCATGGAGTAATCCTACCGCGCCCATCGGCGTCAGGCAAGCAGAACGCCGGACCGACCATGGAAGCTTTGCAGCGATTACTCGTGATACAGAGGAGTACGGCGGTCTCGAAGCAGATCGTTGTAAGGAGTCACCCGTTTGTTTCGGGCTTCCGCCGGATCGATCTCGACGACGGCAAGGTCTTCTCGATCGCGCGGCGCTCGGTATCGGATAACCCCGTTGGGCGCGACGATTTCACTGTGACCGATGTAGGTCAGCCGATCTTTTCCACCGCGGGCCTCGCTGCCGATCCGATTACAAGTAACGGCGAACACTCGATTCTCCAGACATCGCACCGGCATGGAGTCCGGGCAATTCGGCAACACAAGGTTGGAAGGATGACAAATGATATCCGCTCCCTGAAGGGCCAAGGAGCGGGCGGCTTCCGGATAATACCAATCGAAACAAATCATGACTCCGATTCTCGCCGGTCCGATGTCCCATACCTTGAATCCCGAATCGCCGGGCGTGAAAAAAAGCGTCTCCTCGAAAAACAGATGGGTCTTGCGATAACAACCGAGGAACCCGGAAGGGCCCACGACGACGGCCGAGTTATAACAGCGGCCCCCCGCCTTTTCCGGAAGCCCGGCGACGATGTGCATGTCGCGCCGTTTGGCGACCTCTGACAACCGGCGAACCGTCGGACCGTCGGGAACCGGTTCCGCGACCCGCTCGACCTCTTCTTGAGAAGCGAACTGGTACCCTGACGCAAAGAGTTCGGGCAACACGATCAGATCCGCTTCCGTCCGGTCCAATTTCGCCGCCACGGTATCGAGATTGGTCATGACGTCGCCGAATACCGGGTCAAACTGAAGAAACCCGACTTTCATTTGATCCCTCCATAGCAAAAACGGACAGGGCCGATCCGGTCCTGTCCGTTTCGCAATCTCTATCGGCCGTGGGATGACGGCCGTGTCTTTCTTGCTTCGCCCTTACTTGACCTCGGCCAAATGCGTGACGGCTCCTTGCGCATGATCCATGCACGCATCGGCGTGACCCGCTTTGCCATGTTGCACGGCTTCCTTGAGGTGCTTCACCCCTTCGTCCAAATGCGGGTTCTTCATGCCGGCGGCCTGCGCGTGTTTGAGGGCCTCTTCGGCGTGCTGCGTGCAGGCGTCCGCGTGACCCTCTTTCCCATGAGACCCGGCGCCCTTGGCGTGTTCGACCGCTTCTTCGACGTGTTTATTGCCCGCCATCGCT
Organism: Nitrospira sp.; assembly: GCA_024331095.1. Lineage (GTDB taxonomy): Bacteria > Nitrospirota > Nitrospiria > Nitrospirales > Nitrospiraceae > Nitrospira_D. The sequence continues at coordinate 20,285 of JANDJE010000013.1, forward strand.
ACGCCGGTCAACGCAGGCATCGCCGCGAACAGTGCAACCGCAGCCAGCATCAGCACCTTACAACCGTTCTTTCTGATCATGGCCTCCTCCATTTGTTGAAGTTGATTATGATCGACACATCCCTTCCGTGGTTCACCGTACACAGTGTTCTATACCGCTGTCAAGCGGACCCGGCGGCTTGATCGAAACCAAGAATTTTTTGAAGTCCTTGAAAATCTCTCTCGACGGGACAGGCAAAGTCACGGCTCCACTCCCACCACGAGCCCGGATAGTTTCTGACCCTTCGGTAACCGGCCACTTTAAGCACAAAATAGAGCCACGCGGATCGAATGCCTCCCAAGCAGTAACAGACCAACTCCTGATCGCTGCGAATTCCTTTCTCCTCCATCATTTCTCTGATGATCTGCGGGTCCTTGACCGTCGCGTCCTTGTTCAAAAATTGATTCCACGCCACGTGAATGGCCGACGGAATGTGTCCCGGCCTCGGAATGCCGGAAATTTCTTTTCCCAGATACTCTTCGAGGCTCCGGGCATCCAAAATGGCCGTCTGCGGATGAAGTCCTCGAACGATCCTCTTGAGATCGTCTTTGGTCATGGCGACGTCTTTCACCGGGTGAGCCTTGAACGTGCCGGCACGAGGCGAGGCGGGGCCATGTTCGAACGGACGCTTCTCCGCCGTCCATTTGACCCATCCACCGTTCAAAATACTGACGCGCTTGTGGCCGAGATATTCCAACATCCAAAACATCCGCCCTTCATCACCCCAGTTGTCGTAGGGATTGGAATAGACCACGACCTCGGTTGCGTTCCCGATGCCGAGCGCGCCTAAGCGGCGCTCGATCTGTGCGAGATCGGGATTCAACAGGCTTTTTGTCACGGTGGCGGGATCGCTGTACTCATGCCACGTAGTATGGACGGCGCCTGGAATATGTCCGCCGAATTCGTACGAAGCCCTGCCTCGCACATCGACGACGACGAGACCCGGCTCGCCCAATCTGTTCTGCAGCGTCTCTGTCTCAATCAACAACGGATGGTTCATGACTGTTCCTCTCATCACCGACGACACCGATCAATCCGAGCATAGGTCTCACGCCGCCAACAACGCCTGCACATGAGCCTCGACGGACGCGGCCAACGCCCGGAGATTGTACCCGCCCTCCAACGAAGAGAGAATTCGTCCTTGAGCGTGACGCTTGGCGATTCCAGCGACGATGTCCGTTAAATCCGCATATCCCTCCTCAGTCAACGCCATGCCGGCGAGCGGATCGTCGCGATGGGCGTCAAATCCGGCGGAGATGATCACAAACTCCGGTTTGAAGTCGTCGGCGGCCGGCACCAAGACCCTGCGAAAGACGGTCCGGTACTCGTCATCGCCTTCGCCGGCCTCCATCGGTACGTTGATCGTGAACCCCTCTCCCGCTCCCTTGCCTCTCTCGGTCTCCCGGCCGGTGCCGGGATAATGGGGGTATTGATGAGTACTGAAAAAGAGGATGGACGGATCGTCCTCGAAACTATGCTGGGTTCCGTTCCCGTGGTGCACGTCCCAATCGACGATCAGCACCCGTGTGAGGCCATATCGTTTCTGAACGTAACGAGCGGCGATGGCGACGTTGTTGAACAAACAGAATCCCATGGCTCGACCGGCCTCGGCATGGTGCCCAGGCGGCCGCACGGCACAAAACGTGCGGTCAACTTGCTTGGCCATAATGGCATCAGCGGCGGCCAATGCGCCGCCGGCGGCCAAATAGGCGGCGGTCAAGGAACCCGGCGACATCGAGGTGTCGGGGTCAAGCGAAACGCGGCCGCTCGCCGGGGCATACCGATTCAGCGACGCCACATAACCGGGCGTATGCACCTGCGTAATCCATTCGTCTTCGGCTCGACGCGGTTCGATTTTGGTCAATCGTGCCAGCGTGCCGCTTTGTTCCAACTGCTGTACGATCGCGCGCAGCCGGTTGGGAGACTCCGGATGCCCGGGCCCCATGTCATGGTCAAGATACGCCGGATGATAGACGAAACCGGTTTTCCCCATCACACACCCCGGTGATCGGCGCAAGCCAGGGGACAATTCTCGTTCTTTGTGCAGCCGATCGTCACGCCTCGTCAGATTAGCACGCAGGCGAGAGCGTAGACAACGAGCGGAGGCCGCTGCTATTGTCCGATCAATAGGGAGGAACATTATGCCGAATCCGAGAATAGAACCGCTCAAGAAAGTCCTCGCCATCGATCCCCATGACGAGGTGGCCTGGTTCGGATTGGGAAAGGCCTATATGGACGACGGGAATTTTGAGGAGGCCGCCGCGGCCCTGCGGCAATGTGTGGCGGTGAAGCCGACCTACTCGGCCGCCTATTTTGCGCTGGCCCAGTCGCTCCACGCTTTGAACCGACTCGATGAATGCCGGACCGTCATCGCGACCGGAATCGAGGTCTCCTCCCAAAACGGCGACCTCATGGTCACGAGAAACCTGGAAGCCTTAAAGAGCGCCCTGCCGTCGTGATGCAACGTCGTTTCCCTCCTCCCTTCAGACTGCCTCGGTGGGCTGCCCGCGTGACACAACGGATGGACCACCCTCTCCGTTCGGATGACGATCGCATGCGATTTGTGATCGAATTGGCCTCGAGGAACGTGACGACCGGAACGGGCGGCCCGTTCGCCGCGGCCGTCTTTGAAACGCGAACAGGACACCTGGTCTCGGTCGGCGTGAATCTCGTTGTCTTGACTTCCTGCTCGCTGGCTCATGCGGAACTGGTGGCCCTTGCCAACGCGCAACACACTGTCCGGCATTTCGACCTCGGCGCTCCCGGCATGCCGGAACATGAACTGGTCACCAGTAGCGAGCCCTGCGCCATGTGTTTCGGAGCGATTCCCTGGTCCGGCGTCCGGCGCGTGTTATGTGGGGCCAGAGCCGGCGACGCGGAAGCGATCGGATTTGACGAAGGCCCCAAACCAACGCGATGGGTCGCCGCTCTCGAACAACGAGGCATCACGGTCGTACGGGACCTCTGCCGAAGGGAGGCCGTAACGGTGCTTCAACGCTACCGGAAAAGCGGCGGAATCATTTATAACGCAAGCCGGGACTCCTGACACATCGCTCGATCCCCGACGGCCACGTTCCATCGCTTCTCCCATCGGGAGATGTCATCGTTTCAGCTTATTGCGGATTGCCAATGCGAACATCGCAAACAGCGCCGGACCGGCCAGAGTCTGAAACCAAATCATGAGCCGAGTTCAATTCCATCCTCCTTCCGCCGCCGTCTTCAACACCAGGAAATCCGGCTTTAAAAACGCCAGGGTCCCCAAACTGAAACCAGCCACCTCAAACCCCTCGATGGGATCGCCTCCCGGACTAGGTGACGGACGAACCAGATCCCCATTCCAGCAATAGACAAACGTGCCGATCAGAAACACGAGCAAGAACCATCCTATGGGCCTCAAGGCACGCTCCCCATAGCCGTTGATCATCCAGAACAGATTCAACTGGAACCTGATAGCCCAGGGCGCCGTGGGATTGATTCGCCGCAGTTCCTTTTCGCCGTAATGAAAGTCACTCGCGTAGATATAGTCTCGGTCCTGCTCATAGGCCACCTTGAGGTCCCGATAGGCTTTTGAGAGTTGAGCCAATTCTTCGGCTTTCTGCCCCCCATTCCAAAAATCGGAACTCTGTCGATCCGCGGACTCCAATTGCCTTTCCATTTCTTTAACGAGGCAAGCATGATCGTACGTGCCGTACATCTGCCGGTTCTGGATCTCGCGTTGTCTCTCCTCCTCGTTCCTACTCCCTACCCCAAGCCACGAACTCCAGACCACACACCTGACACACCAGGCCGGGAATCTCCACAACCCAACCAACCAAGAAACTGCCCGGCTCCCCCATCTGTTCCAGCGCAGCGCGAAAGTTGGCACATGAGCCCGCACCCGCGGCCATCGGACATTGTTGAAGTAGCAACGGTCGAGGTTGGTACCTACCAGTCTGCATTTTTCCAAATTGACCGAGTGGAACCGCAAGCCGTACTGTGAGTGGACAGAGACGTTTGTGAAGTCTAGCTCCAGAGGCTCGCCTTGACCACACTGATCACTGTGTGATCCCTCAAACAATCTGACGGGCGCCTTACAGTCCCAACGCCGTTCACAAGAGCAAGCTCGGCAAGTGGGTTGCTCCCGGGGATGCCGTTCGGCCTCATGCCTTCTCACCGGTTGCGGAAATCCAACCGAGCCAAAAATCTGAACTGAAGAGAAACTGAAAACCGGCGACCGTTGCACCCCCGGCCGAGTCCGGTAGCGGCAAAATCTGATGTTCGCGAAAGTCGCCACCTCAAAAAATCTTGCTTTGGCAAAGGTCACGGGCCCCCAAAAGATCGCTCCGTCAAAATCAGCGCCCTTTTGAAATGTCACTTCGGAGAAATCGGTATCGATCGTGTTCCCATTCGCACGGTTCCGTCCGGCGAAACACGTGCTCTGGAAATACACGGTCTCGTCAAATGCGCAATCATGGAAACTCACTCCCGAAAAATGCGACCGGGCGCAATCGACGTATTGCTCAAACCGACATTCGTCGAACTCAACATATTGCTGAAAATGAAGGTCGTGCAAGAGAAGCGGCTTCCTAAAGACACACTTCTTGAAGATCATCAGAGGAGCAACCGCCTTATGGCGTGGGCGACCACCGGACGCTCCGGATCGCCTTCGATCAATCACTTCGACACTATCGAACACACAGTCGGTGACTCGCACGACTTCGACTGACCGCGCACCGCCGGCAACGGCGTCGTGCAAGTTCAGGTCTCCGACCACACGCACACACTCCATGTGACCATTATTGATCGTCAAATACTGCAAAAATGACCGAGCGGGAATTTCTATCATCGTCCTCACCAAAGGACACATGCGGGGTTAGAATCACAGAACAGCTTTCGGATGTCTATCTTCATCGGACGGCTCGAAGAAACCTGCTTCCTGGGTATTACAGAATCTCCCTCAACGCCTCTACCTGTCGTGCGGTCAGCGGCGCGTCGGCGTGGGGATTCCGCACCAGCATCCGTACGCGGGGAACCGCGCGTTGATGTCGTGCCCGCTCGACTACCTCGACATTGGCCAATCTGGTACCGGCCTTCGACGGCAGCGGTTCGACGTCCCACAACACAATCAACACGGCGCTGAGATGCGGCAGTTTCGTCAACAACACCGTGACGGCGCCGGACAAGGTTTTGACGTCCAGCCACGTTTCTTCCCGCCGGCCGTTCAACTTACCCGTCAAATCCGCACGAGGAATGGAAACTTGCAAAATCACCGGATCGCAATAATCGGCAAGCTGCTTGGCCTTCTGTTGAACACGCGCGAGGATACGGTGTGTCAGGATCGTTCCGCGACCTTCTTCCCTCTGTTCATCGGTCTCGGCCATCCCACGCAATGGGATGCGCCGCCGCACACCCGAGCCCACCATGGCCGTCACCTCGACAAAGAACCGCTCGTGACCCAGATGACACTCCAAATCGGCGGTGCGCGCTCTCGATTCAGGGAGAAACGAAAGGCGGACTCCCGCGCGAATCAGTTGAGTCGCCAGTTCCAATTCGGCCAACGCCGACTCTTGCACCCCTGGATCATCGCACGAGATCCGATGCAGAAGCCGGCCAAGACGAAGGCGGCTCGGTTCGTCTGCGCAATGGCGACGAAGGGTGACCCACCGGTCCTCGATGGCCCGTGAAAGCCGTTCGCGTCGGGCTTGTGCCCGCGGCATTTTCCGGAGGCCATTGCCTTCCCATGAGCGGGCGACGAATTTGATCGTTCTCTTCGGCCGCCAACGCGCCACGGCAAGCTCCGTCAGATTGATTCCGCCTCATCCTCGTCATCCAAAGATGGGGCAAGGAGGTCCGGCCGCTGCCGAGCAATGTGATCATACATGTCGTCCAGCCATCGTCCGGCACAACCCAGAACTTCCCTCACCAACGGCTCCGGCTGGCCGGTGCGTTTGATGGTCCATTGGGAGACGTATTCGAGCAATGTCTCGCGATCGAATCGGCGTGTGGCTTGGGTCGTCAACGCCGATAATTCGCCGAACCCGGTCTTGAGGATCTCGGCCACGGTCTCGCGGCCGTATGACGTGCTGGCCGTCACGTACTGCACGGCCCGATTGATTTCGTGATCGGTCATGCCGCCCTCCCACCATCATCCTGTCGCAGTCCGTCCGTCATCGTCAATTTCGTTCCCCCATCCACCGGGCCTTCTCTTACATTTCCCTCTTTTTCTCGATCATACCGGTGGTATGATCAAAGGTCACCAAACCATAGTAAGGAGTATCCCATGGCCGGACGAACCAATGCACGACGCGCTGTGAAATCCCCCGCCCGTTCGATCTTTTCCGATCGATGGAACCTCAATGACCTGATTGACGACCCCGTCGGCAAATTCGATTCGTTGTTGGCGGATCTGGAATCGAAAGCGGCCCATATCGAGGCGGCTCGTCCCGCGCTGACCCCCTCCATGGCAAGCGACGAGTTGTTGGCCTTGCTTCGCTTGAGCGAGGAGATCGCCCGGGAATCGGCCCGACTCGGCGCCTACGCTTACCTGTGGTTTTCCGAAAACACGAAGAACGCGGAAGCGCGATCGTTCAAGGCGCGAGTTGAGGAACGGCTCACCGGCCTGAACAACCGATTGCTCTTTTTCGACCTCTGGTGGCAAAGCGTCGATGACGCCAACGCGGCGCGGTTGTTGGCGGACATGGGCGACCTGCGCTATCACATGGAGACGATCCGCCGTTTCAAGCCGCACACTTTGTCCGAGCCGGAAGAAAAAATCATCAACATCAAAAACGTGACCGGCCGCAGCGCGGTGCATACCCTTTACGATCTCGTGACCAACGGGTTGACGTTCACCGTCCGAGAGGGCGGCAAGACAAAAACCGTGAATCGAGAAGGATTGATGGCCTACGTCCGCAGCCCCAAGGCCTCCGTGCGCCAAGCGGCGTATCAGGAACTGTATCGGGTCTTCACCGCTCACCGCGACCTGCTGGGGGAAATGTACCGAACGCTGATAAACGATTGGAAGGCCGAAAACATCGGGCTCCGCCGGTTTTCCTCGCCGATCGCCACCCGTAACTTGAGCAACGACGTCCCCGACCAGGCTGTTGAGACCCTGTTGGCCTCTTGCGCCAAGAACGCGGAGATTTTCCAAACGTACTTCTCGTTGAAGGCCAAGATCTGCAAGATCAAACCGATGAGTCGCTACCATCTCTATGCCCCCCATCGGACGGAAGCCAAGAAGTACTCATACTCCGACGCGGCGTCGATGGTCATCGAAGCCTATCGCGGTTTTTCCCCCCGACTCGCCGAACTGGCCGAGCAGGTCTTCCGCGAACGACACATCGACGGACCGACGCGCCCGGGCAAGATGGGAGGCGCCTACTGTTACAGTGTGGTGCCGGGGCTGACTCCCTACGTCATGCTCAACTACACGGGAGAGGCCCGTGACGTGGCAACGATGGCGCATGAGCTCGGCCACGCCGTCCACGGAATGATGGCAAAGGACCATTCCATCTTTACCTTTCACGCCACGCTTCCCTTGGCGGAAACGGCGTCGGTCTTCGGCGAACGGATTCTCTCCGACGCCTTAATGTCCAACGAGCGGAGCAAAGCCGTTCGGCAAGGACTCCTCCTCGGTCAATTGGACGACATCTATGCCACCGTGCTCCGCCAAACCTACTTCGTTCGGTTCGAGAAACTGGCTCATGGGATGGTCGCCGAGGGCGCCACGGTCGAGCAACTGGCCCAGGCCTACCTTGACGAACTCAAGCAACAATTCGGCAAGGCCGTAAAGGTCCCCGATGAATTTCGCTGGGAATGGCTCACGATCCCGCATCTTTACGCCAGTCCCTTCTATTGCTACGCCTACAGTTTCGGCAACCTGCTGGTGCTGGCCCTCTATCGCATGTACAAAGAACAAGGAGCCTCGTTCATTCCCAAGTACTTGGACCTGTTGATGATGGGCGGCTCGAAATCCCCTCAAGAGATCCTGGCCACCGTCGGCGTTGATATGACTTCTGAAGCGTTCTGGCAATCCGGTTTCGACACGATCCGCGACATGGTGAGTCAATTGGAAGAGACGCTGTAAATCAAGAGCGAGGCGCAGGCGAGGACGGTTGTCTCCGACGTCGCCGATCCGTGAACCGGCCGAAGGCCCTGATTTCCTCTTCGGTCAGGGCCCGCCATCGACCGGGCTTGAGATCTCCAAGCCGAACCGGCCCGATGGCGACACGCACCAGCCGCAACGTCGGATGTCCCACCGCCGCCGTCATGCGCCGAACCTGGCGGTTCATGCCCTCGTGGATCATGATTTCCAGCCAAGCGGTCGGCACGGTTTTCCGAAACCTGATGGGAACAGGTCGCGCCGCCATTGCAGGCTCCTGAGCCAGCAACCTGACTTTCGCCGGCCTGGTTTGCCGCCCGCTGAGGACGATCCCCTCTTCCAGCCTTGCAACGGTCTCTTCATCGGGAATCCGCTCGACCTGCGCCAAATACACCTTCGGCAAGGTATGCCGCGGGTCTGTAATCCGATGCGTCAGCGCCCCGTCGGACGTCAAGATCATCAACCCTTCGCTGTCCCGATCAAGACGTCCCGCCGCATAGACGCCCGGCAACGAAATGAAATCCGCCAAGGTCGGCCTGCCGTCGCGATCGGTGAAGCACGACAACACGCCGTAGGGCTTATTGAAGGCGATGGCGTATCCCTGCATGATCGTCATCTCCATCTGTCACGGGGCTCGCCTTCGCCTAACAACCGATAACCGAGTCCCAAGCGCAAAAACGATCGAGAACGAGTTAACGATTACCCTTTGGGGCTCCATTTTCTCCCGCATAATGTGTCTCCCGATTCACGTTGACAGGAGCGAGAGCATTGTGGCATACTGAGAATGCTTCTCATAATCGCAAAAGGAGCATGTCATGTACCTGTGCCTGTGTAGGGGAATCACCGAGTCTGACGTTCGGGAAGCCGGGCGGGCCGGTCTCGTCACACCGAACCAACTCAAGGCAAAGTTCAGCCTGAAAGACAGCGGCTGTTGCGGCCGTTGCGCCAAGCATATCCACGAATTCGTCGAGATCGCCGCTCGAGAAGCCCCCGCCACGTGCCATTCGCCCGTGGATTGCCGCTAAATCACGTTGCCTCTCCCGACCACCTCTCCTCCGGCTACCTTGCACCGTGTTTTTATCGTTCTCCCGATTGAAATCGGTCGTTCTACAACGGTTACGCCTCGAGAACCGGAGGAACGTTGACAGAAGAGAGACCTCTGATTCGTTTTGCTCCTGATAAAGAGGCAGGAGTTAATGGGGGAGTTAGTAAGAAGGGGCGCCGGCAAGACGTTTGGCTACGTCTGCGACCCGTTGCCCCAGCGCCTTGGCGTCGGCGAGTTCTTTTTTGTCGATGCCGGGACTGTCGCCTTCCGTCGTCGCGGAGGCCCCGAATGCTCCTCCGCCGCTGACCACGATCATTTGATTGCCCAGCATGGCGGCAAGGATCGTGAGCATCGTAATCTCTTTGCCCCCGGAGACTTGTCCCCCCGTGGCAAAGGCGGCTCCGACTTTGTTCCTCATTTTGAACTCGGGAAAGACGCCGAACTTGAATTGCCAATCGTCGAAAAACGTTTTGACCTCTCCCGCCATATTGGACCAATAGACCGGCGAGCCGACGACCACGGCATCCGACGACAACAGGTCCTCCGCCGTCACCTGTCCCACACGTTTGAGCACGACCATGGTTCCCGCTACCGACTTGGCCCCCTCGGCCACCGCTTCCGCCATTCGCTCCGTATTGCCGGACAAAGAATGATACGCCACCAGGACCTTCACCGGCGGCGGAGCATCGTCCGCCCATGACCGGTGCTCCAACGCACAGATCATCGTAAAGATAAAAACGAGTGCCGCGGGGATTCGTCTGAGATTCATGACGGGCGCCATGCACTGAACAGGGCCGGGGCCCTCATCCGAGGACTAATACCGAAAGGTCTCTTCTTCCATGTGCTCTTCGACGGAGACCTCCGTCAACGAGCCTCTGTAGTTACAACGATGACAGCGGATCCGCCACTCCTCGATCCATTTCTCCTGCACGTACGACTGACGACAGGTAGGACAGACAAACACCCCTTTCTTATACAGCACACGACGTTTTTCCTGCATGGGCTCCCTCGTTCACACCCTCATCAAAGCAGGGTCCTTTCATGCGAAAGCATGGCACAGCCCTTGAGGCAATTGCAAGAACGGCGCACCACGCAACGGCACCCTCTCTTTCCCTATCTCAATGGAGGATTTCTTGACTCGGTACGGCTCGGCCGCATAGGATGACCGCATGCAACCTATCGGTGCCCCGATTGGTCTCACCATCGCGCTGCTGACCGGCTTTGTCTTGGGGGGTCTCCCTGCGTCCGCCGCCGACGGCCGGCTGATTCCCATCAAAACGCCGGCCGGCGTCATCGTGCAGGCCGAGATCGCCGACACCCCGCTCAAACGCGCCATGGGCCTTATGTATCGTGACCATTTGGATAAGGACCGCGGCATGTTGTTTCTTTTCGGCCAACCTCAGGCCTGGGGTTTTTGGATGAAAAACACCAAAATCCCGCTCGACATGATTTGGATGGACGCCAAAAAGCGAGTCGTTCACGTTGAGCGACACGTCCCCATTTGCACGAAGACCGATGATTCCTGCCCGCTCTACAAACCAAACAGTGAAGACGCGATGTACGTGCTGGAGCTCGCCGCCGGCGCCGCCGAGGAATACAAAATCGAGAAGGACTCAAGACTGGAATTTAAAATCCCGTAGCCGGGAAAACACCTTCCAAGCATAATCAAAGTGCGACGGAGGGACCGGAAAACACCGTTCTTTCCCCCTATGTCACCCTTGCCGTCGCGCGGCGTGCCGTCAAGACTTCTCCTGCCAAGATCTCACGCGTCGCGCCGTAATCACGCCGTCCACCCGTTCGATGGCTCTTAAGACGCGGCTCAGATGAGCGGTGTCGGTAACCTCCACCACAAAATTCAACTCCGCCTTGCGGTCTTCTCGCGTGATAATTTCGGCGCGACTGATGTTGGCCTGGCCTTCGGCGATGGCCGAGGAGACATTGGCCAACACACCGGGCTTGTCCTCGGTAATCACGGCCACCTTCACGGGATGCTGAGCCGGTTCCGTGACGTCCCATTCGACATCCACCAACCGTTCTCGATCGTAATCCAGCGCGCCCAGATTCGGGCAATCGACGGCATGAATCGTGAGACCGCGTCCTCTGGTGACATAACCGAGAATTTTATCGCCGGGAACGGGATTGCAGCAGCGGGACAATTGCATCAAGAGATCCCGCGCGCCTTTCACCTGAATCGCTTTCGCCCCGCCCCGGCTTTCCGGAGGCTTCACATGGGTCGGCGGCTCAAGAATCGCACCGCCTGAGACGGTCGGAGTCGCCAGTTTGCCGACGATCTGAGCCGCCGCCACACGCCCGAATCCGACGGCCGTCGCCAACTCATCGACCGTTTCATACCCCTCGCGCTTTGCGACCTCAAGCAGTTGATCCGATTTCAACATTTGAGCCGGAGCCAGTCCCAGTCGGCGGAATTCGGTCTCCAGCAGCCGTCGTCCGATTTCCACGCTTCGTTTCTGCTCCTCGACCTTGATCCAATGTTTGATCTTGGTTTTGGCCCTCGACGTCCGGACGAACTTGAGCCAATCTTTGTGCGGAGTCTGGGTGGGAGACGTCAGAATCTCGATGGTGTCGCCGCTTTCCAACTCGTGCCGCAGCGGCACGATCTTGCCGTTGATTTTGGCGCCGACGCAATGATCGCCCACTTCGGTGTGAATCGCATAGGCGAAATCGATCGGCGTCGAGCCCTTGGGCAATTCCTTGACGGCTCCCTTGGGCGTAAAGACGTAGATCACGTCATGGAACAATTCGAGCTTGACCGAATCCATAAACTGTCGATTGTCCGGCAAATCTTTTTGCCATTCGACGAACTGTCTCAGCCATCCGAAGGTTTTGCTGTCTTTCTCGTCGATTCTCCCCTGCTCTTTGTACTTCCAATGGGCGGCGATCCCGTATTCCGCGACGCGATGCATTTCCTCCGTGCGAATTTGAAATTCCACGTGCTCGCCCTTCGGCCCCACGACGGTCGTATGGAGCGATTGATAGAGGTTGGACTTGGGAATCGCGATGTAATCTTTGAATCGGCCCGGCAGCGGCCGCCAGAGAGAATGAATCACCCCGAGAAGCGCATAGCAGTTCATCTTCGAATCGGTGATGATTCGCAGCGCGGTCAAATCGTACACCTCTTCGAACGAAATCGACTGTTTCTTCATCTTCTGATAAATGCCGTAGAGATGCTTGGGGCGGCCGTAGACCGTTCCGACCAATCCGTTCTCCGCCATCGCCTTTTTGACGAGCTCGATGACTTCTTGGATATAGATCTGTCGATCCTCATCCCGCTTCGCCACGCTGACGCGCAACATTTCGTAGACGTCCGGCTTCAGGTGCTTGAGACACAGGTCCTCGAGTTCGTTTTTGATCCATCCGATCCCGATGCGATTGGCCAGCGGCGCGTAGATCTCCAACGTTTCCTCGGCGATTTCCAGTCGTTTTTTTTCGCTCAGATGCTCGAGCGTCCGCATGTTGTGCAACCGATCCGCCAGCTTGATGATCACGACGCGGATATCATCCGCCATCGAGAGCACCATTTTGCGGAAGTTTTCGGCCTGCTTCTCTTCGGAACTCCGAAATGTGATCTTCCCGATTTTGGTGACGCCGTCCACCAGGCGGACCACATCCTTGCCGAACGCCCGCTCAAGCTCCTGCGCCGTCGCCACGGTGTCTTCCAAGGTATCGTGCAGCAGCCCCGCGACCACCGTCGTCACGTCGGTCTTTAACAGGCTCAATATCCCCGCCACGGCCACCGGATGTTTGACGTACGGCTCCCCGGAGCGCCGCCTCTGACCTTCATGAGCTTTGGCGGAAAACTCGTAGGCCTTGAGAATCAGATCGAGATTCGCTTCCGGTTGATAATTCCGGACCCGCGCGATCACCTGATCGATATCCGTGACCGTTTCATACACCATGGCGCGCTATGCCCCATCCGACGGCCGTATATCGCGGATCCGCAACTGAATCCGGTCATACCCGTTCCAGCGATTCAACTCCGGTGTGAACGCCACGTCCACAAGATCTCTCAGGGACACCCCCTGAGTTTCCAGAGATTTCATCCCGAATCCGATTCCATCGAACGGCGGCGATCCCTCCTGGCGCAGCGTCATCTTCAAATGTTTCTCTCCCACCACCCGAGCGTTTGTGATTTCGAGCCGTCTTCCCGCGAACATCGGTTCGGGATTGCCGGCCCCGAACGGATGCAATGAACCGATCTCTTGGAGCAACCGGTAGGTCACCTCGTTCAACCGCACCTCGGAGTCAAGATGCAGGGTCGGGACATGGCGCGCGGCTTGCGCCCACCGGCCCGCCACCGCCGCAAATCGCCCGGCGAATTCGGACAATCGGCTCTCATGCACCGTCACTCCCGCCGCGCTGGGGTGTCCGCCGAACGCCAGGAGCAAATCACGGCAAGAGGCCAACCCTTGATATAGGTCGAATCCGGGGATGGTGCGGGCCGACCCCTTGCCGATCCCCCGCCCGTCGAGGGCGATCACGACGGCCGGTCTGTGAAATCGCTCCACGAGACGAGATGCAACGATGCCCACCACTCCCATGTGCCACTCCCGAGAAGCCACGACGATCGCATCGGGCAGCTCGCCCGCTTCCACCGCGGCCGTGGCGTCCCTCATGATCTCGGACTCCAGCCTCTGGCGGAGCCGATTTAATTGATCAAGCTCCTCGGCCAACCGCTTCGCCTCCGCTTCGGACTCCGTGGTCAACAGCCGAACCCCCTTCAGACCTTCATCCAACCGCCCGGCCGCATTCAATCGCGGCGCCAGTTTGAACGCGATCGCATCCGCCGTGCAGTCGCTCGCCAGGCCGGACACCAGTTTCAAGGCTCGGATTCCGCAGCGCGCCCCACGAGACAGTTGCGCCAACCCCTCGCGAACAAAGACGCGATTCTCGTCCTGCAACGGAACGACGTCGGCGACGGTCGAGAGCGCCACCAAGTCCAGAAGCGCGTCTGTCGGCACCTCCCCGCTTCCGTAGCGGGCTTCGTACGCACACGCCACCTTGTACGCCAACCCGCCCGAACACAATCCCTGAAACGGATATCGTGCATCGCGACGGTGAGGGTTCATCACCGCCACGGCGGGAGGCAACTCCTCATCCGTCTGATGATGATCCGTCACGATGACGTCGAGCCCCAATTGATTCGCCAACGCGATTTCACGATGCGACGTCGAGCCGCAATCCGACGTCACGAGCAACGTCACCCCTTCACCCGCCAACCGTCGAACCGCCCCCTCATTGAGACCATAGCCTTCCCGAATGCGATGGGGAACATAAGCAGAGACATTGGCCCCAAGCCCTTGAAAGAACGAGAGATAAATCCCGGTCGCCGACATGCCGTCGACGTCGTAATCACCATAAAAACACACCCGCTCGCCGTTCACCAGGGCCTGATGAAGGCGATCGACGGCTCTCTCCATGTCCGGAATCAAAAAAGGATCATGGACGGTGCCTGGAGACATCCAGGCGGCGGCCTCATCCAGCGTCGTGACGCCTCGAGCCAACAACAGTGAAGCCGTCGCCGAGGAAATCGCCAGAGCCTGGGCCAAGGCCTCTCGACGGGTGAGGTCAATATCGCGAAAGACCCAGAGTTTGGACCCCATGCATACCTCGCCTCTCATCGTGCCGTGTCGGGCAGAAAAGACTCCGCGTCGTCATTCAAAATGAGCGGGAACAAACGGATCGTAATGACTCCCCCTCCCTTTGTCAAACCGACGCACCGACACAACTGTTTACAAACGTTTGATGAACCGGAAGAAATTTGGAGATTAGCGAACAGGGAAAGAGCGAAGCAAGGCAAGAAATCGATACCGGATGGCAACAAGGGGAAATGGAACCCCTTCGGGCACTATTCTCCTCCTTTTTGAACGTAGTTTTTCACGAATTCTTCGGCGTTCTTCTCGAGCACGTCGTCGATTTCATCGACGAGCTTGTCGATATCTTCTTTGAGTTTTTTCCCCGTCTCAATGACCTTGGGATTCGCTTTGACTTCTTCCTTGGCCTGGGGCTCGCGCTTGGGTTCTTGCTTGCGCTCTTGTTTTTCCATTCGAGCACCTCCACGGAGAAACCGATCCGGCCGATTCTCTCACACCGGCCTCTTGCGTCACCTTACTCCAGGATCGGCACCCCGTCAAGCTCGCGGAGGAACCGTCTCTCTCTTGCTCTTGCGCATCACGAAGCGCCGCTCCGAATTTCCACTCGCTCCAGGCGATGCAGAGCTCGGAAGCGCGTGACGAGCGACGCTCCATGAGGGACAAGAGAGAGTCTCGTACTATCGGACGATCAAGGAGACGATCAAGAGCGCGACGATGTTAATCACCTTGATCATGGGATTGACGGCCGGTCCCGCCGTGTCCTTGTACGGATCACCGACCGTGTCGCCGGTGACGGCGGCTTTGTGTGTATCGGTTCCCTTCAATCCCTGTTCTTCAATGAACTTTTTGGCGTTGTCCCAGGCGCCGCCGCCGCTGGTCATGGAAATGGCCACGAACAGCCCCGTCACGATGCTTCCGACCAGAACCCCTCCCAAGGCTTGAGGGCCGAGAATCAGTCCCACCAGGATCGGCGACAAGACGGGGATCAATCCCGGGATCATCATCTTCTGAATGGCCGCCTGCGTGACGATATCCACACAGGTGCCATACTCCGGCTTGCCGGTCCCTTCCATAATGCCTTTGATCGTCCGGAATTGCCGACGCACCTCTTCCACGATCAACCCGCCGGCCTGCCCGACCGCCTTCATACAGAGCGCCCCAAAAATGTACGGCAACATCCCGCCGATGAACAGCCCGACCAAGACGTTGGGGTTCGAGAGATCGAACGCGGTCATCGCGGAATTATGCGCCGTCACCTCACGCGCATACTCGGCGAACAAAACGACGGCCGCCAACCCCGCGGAGCCGATCGCGTACCCCTTGGTCACGGCCTTGGTCGTGTTCCCGACCGCATCGAGCGGATCGGTGATGTCGCGGACCGCTTTCCCCAAATGAGACATTTCGGCAATGCCCCCCGCGTTGTCGGTAATCGGTCCGAACGCATCGATCGCCACGACAATGCCCGCCATCGACAACATGGAGACCGCCGCCACCGCCACACCGTACAAGCCTCCGGACTCCCCTCCGCCGCAGATCCAGTAGCTCCCCAAAATGGCCGCCGCGATGACGACGACCGGCGCCGCCGTCGACTGCATGCCGACCGCCAATCCCGCGATGATGTTCGTCGCGTGCCCCGTTTCACTGGCCTTGGCGATGTACTTGACCGGCTCGTAACTTTTTGACGTGTAGTAGTCGGTGATGAACACCAACGCCAGCGTCACGATCAACCCAAGCAACGCGGCCACGTAGTAACTACCCCCGCTGGCCCCGCCGACACCGTCCATGATGTGCGACGTGATCGGGAAGAACGCGACGGCCGCGATGCCCCCCGCCACAAAAAGCCCCTTGTACAAAGCCGGCATGATGTCGCCGCCGGGGCTGACCTTGACGAAGAGAATGCCGATGATGGTCGCGAAGATCGTGACGCCGCCCAACGCCAACGGATACAAAATCGGCGCGGTGGCCCCCTTGAACATGGTAAACGCCAAGACCATCGCCGCCACCGTCGTGACCGCGTAAGTCTCGAACAGGTCCGCCGCCATGCCGGCGCAGTCGCCGACGTTGTCGCCGACGTTGTCCGCAATCACCGCCGGATTGCGCGGGTCGTCTTCCGGAATACCGGCTTCCACTTTACCGACCAGATCCGCTCCGACGTCCGCCGCCTTGGTGTAAATACCGCCGCCGACTCGGGCGAACACGGAAATCAAACTGCCGCCGAATCCCAGGCTCAGCAGAGCATGGATGGCTTTCTCTTGTCCCGCGATGGATTGCGCGATCGTATAAAAGCCGGTAATCGCCAACAAGCCCAGGCCGATCAACAACAGCCCGGTGACGGCTCCTCCCCGGAACGCGACCGTCAACGCGGCATTCAATCCGTCGTGAGCCGCTTGCGCCGTCCTCACGTTCGCTCGAACGGCGATGATCATGCCCACGTAGCCGGCAATGGCCGATGCGCCGGCCCCCACCAAAAACCCGACCGCCGTCAGCAGGCCAAACTTCTCGGACACCGCCCCCGCCGCCGCCAACACGATAAAAAGCACGGTCGCGACGACCCCGATGGTCTTATACTGCCGGTTCATGTAGGCGCCGGCTCCTTCCTGAATCGCCTTGGCAATCTCCTGCATCTTGGCGTTGCCGGCATCCAGTTTAAACACCCACATGGCCAGATACAGACCGTAGCCGATACCGGCCACGGCGGCAATCAATGCAAACGTCACAATCGCTGAATCACTCACGGGATTTCCTCCTGGTGGATAAACATGCCTCTTATGTCACACGGCTCCCGTGGCTTCAACCCATCGAAAGTACATGAGGCGAGTGGGGAAACCGCCGGACCAATGCTGGAGCAGCGAGAGGCTAACTGCCTGAAAAGCCGCGGTATTGTATACAGCTCCCGGGGGCGGTGCAAGCCAAAGTTTGGCCGGCCGTGTCGGGCAGTCGTGGTTCGAGTTTACCGACGTGTCAGATCGGATTTGGCGTGGGGAGCTACACTGAACCGGCGCTGCGGCATACCATCGCAATTGCCAGTCCCTACAAGCAAGTCAACCGTTCATCCGCGACCACAACGTCCGGTTTACGGCGCATGCCGACTTTGCTATCATGCACACGGCTTAGGACGAAGTCGATGGGATTGGAACCGAACTATATCGTGATCGACGGGCAGACGTTCAGCAAAGCGAAGCTCGCGCTGGATAATCACGTCTATAAGAACTGCCAGATCGACGATTGCGATTTGTACTACAGCGGCGGGCAATATGAACTGCTCGACACCCACATCACCAACTCCCGTCTGATCCTGAATCACCCGGCCAAGGGCATCTACAGCGCGCTCCAGATTTTTAAGATGAAATCGCCCGGCTCCCGCATCATCTTCGAATAACCCGCCGCAACGTCTTTGTGTCCTACACCTACGACTACACGGGAAAGCCGACGGACGAGGGTATCATCCGGCTGTACTGGCGTTTTCTGAAAATGCGGCTCACCCGTTGTCTGCGAGCCAAAACCTTCCGCTTCGACGGCAGGGAATACGAGTATCTCTATCATCCTTATAACAAGACCTGGAAGAACGAACGAGGTGTCGAAATCCCCATCTTTCGAGAGATTCTCTCACGTCATCAAGGCACCCAGATTCTCGAAGTCGGCAACGTCCTCTCTCACTATTTCCCTGTTCAGCATGACATCGTCGATAAATACGAAGTGAGTCCGGGAGTGATCAATCAAGACATCATCGAGTTTGCGCCTCGACGGCGATACGATCTGATTATCAGCATCTCCACGTTGGAACACGTGGGATGGGACGAACAGCCGCAGGATCCGCCCAAGCTGCTCCGGGCGATCGAGCATGTGCGATCCACCTGTCTCGCCCCCGGCGGCATGCTCGTCGCCAGTCTGCCGATCGGCTATAACCGGTACTTCGACGACTTGCTCGACAGAGGATCGAGCCCGTTTACCACGCACCAGTTCCTGAAACGGATTTCAAAGCGGAATTATTGGGTGGAGGCTAATTGGGAAGAGGTCCGCGGCACATCCTACGGGCGCTTCGTCGCCCATGCCATCTGTATCGGGATCATCCGGGGATGCCCCCCGATTAAACCCATATTGGTTTCATCCGCGATTTGATGCTTCGTGATTACTTGCCGACCGGCACGTTCTCCGTCCGCTTGACGATCTCGATCGGTTGGAAGACGGGGTCCTGGGAGCCTTTGGAGGATTCGGCTTCGACCCTTTCAAGAAAGGAGGCCGGTCCCGTAATCGGCCCGTAATTCAAAGTGACTTCGACGTCAAAGGTGCGGGTATCTTTCGGCGTCGGGAAGGAAAAGGTTTCGACCCGTGTCTCTTCCGATTTCAGCACCGTATCGTCCAGGACTTTCACCGCTTCAAAATCGAACACGGTCTTCTCCCCCTTGGCGTTCAGGTAGGTCCTCCCATAGATCCTGCTGTCCGCAAAGACCGTCTTGAGATTCTTGCCTTTGACTTCAAGGTTTAACACGACGGTAGCCCATCCGGGATGAGTGGTCGGCAAATTGTGCGGCACCAAACTTTTGACCTTTATCGTGACCGTTGTTTTATCGCCTTCGACGTTCGTGTGCACGTCCAACTTGGCCGCTTCCTGACGCAGCTTGCCGATGCGGCCCGGGAACGTATGGTTGGCCACCTTGCGCTTTTTCTCCCCGTTGGCCGATTCGCCAACCTGCTCGGGCATGTGACAATACTGGCATTCCCTCCCGACCTTCACCGCCTGGCTCTTATCCCAATTTCCCAACAAGTCGTTGGCCTTGCCGAGATTG
Source organism: Nitrospira sp. (assembly GCA_024331095.1). GTDB lineage: Bacteria > Nitrospirota > Nitrospiria > Nitrospirales > Nitrospiraceae > Nitrospira_D. The sequence goes on from JANDJE010000013.1 coordinate 39,848, forward strand.
GCCGCGGACGGCACCGATTGGTGGCAGTTGAGACAGAGATCGGACTTCTGAAACACGTCCGCCTCTTTCGATTGGTGGGCCAGGTTTTGGACGGCGTCCTTGTAGGGGCCGTATAAGATCTTACTGTCGGCCTCATAGTTCGGCTCCGGCGGATGTTTCGTGCGATCCACCTGTTTGATCAAATGACACTGTGAGCAAGCGACTCCGTCGAGCGACGGGTCGCCGGACATGGTTTGATCGATAAACAATTGGACGTGATCCGAAGCCGCGCGGACGTGCGGGGCATGGCACCGGAAACAAAGACTTTTATCTTTACCGCCTGGCGACTTGAGGAACAGATCCAGAGAGGCGCGGAACGCGGGAGAATGAATGGACTTTGAGAGGGGCGACAGTTCCCATTCTTCAAACACCCGTTCATGGCACCGTTTGCACTTGTTTGAATGGGGGAAGGCCTTTTCGACGATCGCCTGCGGCCGGGGGTCCTGCGACGCTCCTTCAGACACCCAGCCGGCAAGGACACAGAACCAAACGGTCAACGGGACGATCAACGAGACGAGTCGATGCCCGGAATCGGTGCGGCCATCCATTATTATCTTAACGACCTTGTTCTCCAAACAACGTTCGGGGGTCATCGTGACGCAACCGGTTCATCGTCGCACGTGCCCCCCCCGCCCTTTTCCACTCGTTCGTATCATGACCGGCTTGATCAATCGCGCTTCGCCCTGATTACAGCGCCTTGGCACGGTACGTCAGCATGCGCGGCTTCGCATAGTCATCGATGATCCGACCGGCTTCATCCCGCTCCTTGTCGGAACGCAACGTGGACAGATACTTTTCCCTCAACGCCGGATCGGGAGTCGGAATGAGCGCATAGGTCAGCACCGCTTCCACCAACGCGGGGGCCGCCCCGTCGGGGAGCGTCAAGGCAAACGGCACCTTCCTGGTGTTGCCTCCCTTGATGAAGGGGTCCGGAATCGGGCCGCGTAGAATCTTATCGTACGGCAATCCAAAGCGTTTGGTCTCTTCGGCCAACACGCGCCCCTGAGCGTCCTTGGCCGTCACGATCAGAAAGAATTGCTTCAAGATCGGATCTCCGTCGGGAAAACTGTGCGGAAGACTTCCGATCTTGACCAACGCGGTTCCCTCAAGCACCCCCCCGGCACGTTTCGCATCGATGTCGATGCGAGGCGTCCATTCGGCTTGGAGATTGCGATTCCTCAGCATGGTGCCGGCCCCGACCACGCCTCGAAACCAATGACGCCCGATGGCCCTGGTGACGGCTCCCCGCCTCGAAGTCGAGCTGCCGGTCGAGGGCTCCATGTGGCAGTCTTGACAGACCATGCCCGCAAGAATTTCTCCGGGCAGCTCCTTTTGCGTCACGTCTTTTACCTTGTCGAAATGACAGGCCGCGCAAAAGGCCGCTTCACGAAACACCGGCGCCTGCGCCGCCTGATGGACCAAATTCTCCTCAGGGTCGGCAAACGGTCCGTAGAAAACAGGGCCCGGTTTGAGCTTGAACGTCGGCGGCGGATTCGGCGCTTGCTCGACGGCGTGAATCAAATGGCAGGATGCGCAGCCGATGCCCTCGACAAGAGGTCGACCGGTCAAAATCTGCTCCGTGATGCGCTCCGCGTACCGGGGAAAGACCGCAGCGGCGGGAACGTGGCACGAAAGACAGCGGCTATGTTCGTCCGGTGTCGGGTTCGTCTGAACCCACAACCCCAAGACCGTCCGAAACACGGGGGACTCCGACGACGTGCCGTGCAACAACACCGCGTCGACTCGTCCGAACGTTTTCAAATCCGGCGTCTGCTCTCTGGCGCCCTTCCATTCTTCATAATGTCGCACGTGACATTGTTTGCAATCTTCCGACCGGATGAAGACTTTCTCGATTTCAGCTACCCACTCAGGTACAGACCGACTGTTCACATCCTGAGCAACCGCCTGCCCACGATGGACGCCATTCAAAAGGCCGATCAGACCGACGAGCGACAGGAGGCAGAGCCTCGCGACGCTCCAGCCGACCCCCGGTCTACCGCCAAACCCGTTGGACTTCCCCCTCACGCCCCACTCCTCACCAACACCGTCAATCTCGCTTGCAGCCGACAAAATGGAAGTTCACACCCCATCCGACCGGATCGCCGGGATCGGCCGGTTCATACGTCCCGACGGTGAAATTGCAGCTCTTCATCGCCTTCTTCAAGGCCAGTCCGAACTCCGTCATGTTCCGAATTTCCTGTTTGTTGATTTCCTTGATCACCGACCGGACCTTGATGCCGGCGTAGTCCGCCCGTGAATTGCCGATGACTTCGAAGACCGCCACGCCTTGCGGCCGTTGGAGCTTCAGTTCCCGTTGAATCTCTTCATCCACGGCGCCGACCACGACTCCGAACTCTTCTCCCAGCCGAGCCGCTTCCTCTTCCGTCATGATCTCGGGCCGCGCCGCGTCGTCGGCGACCGCGAGATCGGAGGTCAGCAAGACGGCGAACAGCAACAACGCCGGTCGGCACCATCTCGTTTTCATTCGCCCTTCAGTTCGGAAGCGGATCGATATTCAGTTGAAACCACGGCGCCACGGCCTTTTGGCCGTTTCGCTCTTTGTTCTCCCCGTTCCATACGGCGAATGAGACGGTTTGAACGCGGCCGGGAATCAGTTTCGCTTCGTTCTCCTGTTCCTCGCTCGCGAGCGATCGGTACATGACCACGCGCCAGACTCCGTCCTTCCACAGCGCCTTGCCCTGCACGCGACCCTGTTTCTCCTTCGTCGTCAACGTGCTGAATCCGCCCCCGATCAAGTCTTCCACCGAGGACACCCGGCGCGGGATCACTTCGAACGTTCGTACGCCGCCTTCTTTTTTTTCCGAAGCCCGAGCCGCTCGCCGGTCGATATCGCTCTGCCAATCCGCCTTCCAATGCCACATGTTGATGTAGTGGTCCAGTTGGCCCATGCAGAAGAACGCCGGGGCGTCGCCGAGAGGAAGACCGATCGCCACTCCGTCCCGGAACGTTCCCGGCGTAAGCCTGTCGTTTTTCGTGTTATCCTGCCACTCGAGAAGAAAGGCGATCTCCCGCCCGTTGTGGACGGATCGCACATCGAGCGTCCGCGCCGATGGCTCCGGCCACGCCGGGCGCGTAATGATCTGCCCGCTCAGCGGGATCGTCATCCTCGGGATCTTACTCCATGCGGCATCGTCCGGAGCGACGGGGAGATCGCCTTCGATCAAATGAGAACGGATGCCGATTCCCTCCGAACTGACGAGAGGAATTCCGAATCCCCCAAGAAGGCCGGCTGTGAAGAGGAGACCGACAAGACACGCGAGCAAGCGGGAACGGGAACTCAAAAGGTTTGTCATTCGCACCACGAAGAACCTTCATTCCCCGTCGCGTTCCGTCCGGCAAGCGCAATGCTTCGGCACGCCGGGTAAGATGCGTCTGCGCGGGACGCGTAGGGGGTCATGCGAGCCTCAGCCGGCGTATCCTGTTTTCTCCCCGTTCGCAAATGTAGAGACATCCTTGTGAATCCATCGCCAACCCTACGGGAGCGTTGACGACCGCCTCGATGCCGAGGAGCCCCTCGCCCGGCTTCAACAGACCGGCCGACTCTTTGGCGACAAACCGCGCGGCGCCGCATCCGCCCATGTGATTGTCCTCGTAGCCGCTGTCGCCGGTGCCCGCCACCGTCGTGATGACGCCGGTCGCGGCGTCCACTTTCCGCACCCGATGATTCATCGTGTCGGAGATGTACAGATTGTTCTCGCGATCGATCGCCACCGCCTCCGGCGCATGCAGCATGGCCCTGACGGCCGGCTTGTCGTCCCCATCGTAGCCGTACCGACACACCCCGGCGACAGTACTGATCACCCCGGTTCTCCGATCGATCTTTCTGATTCGGTTGCTGCCTTTGTCTACAAGGTACAGATCGCCGTTCCGATCGACGGCGAGCCCGACGACATCGTACAACCGCGCTTCCAGAGCCGGTCGCCCATCGTCGAGATACAGCGACAGATCCAATCCGTCGGAGCAAACCGGCATGAGCCACCCCTGATCATCGCTGAAATCGATGCCGATGGCGTCGCCGGAGAGCACGACCAGATTGCGGGCGACCAACGGCTGATCGCGGGCCTCGTCCTCCTCCGTCCAGATGCCGGCGATCGTCGTCACCATGCCGGTCTTGGGATCATACCGCCTCACCCGGTGCGCCTGGGTATCCGCGATATAGAGCACGTCATCCTGATCGAACGCGATGGCCGCAGGCCACGTAAGATTCACTTCCGTGGCGGGACCGTCGCCGTTAAAACCGTGTTGTCCGGTTCCCACCACCGTCGTGATGATGCCGGTATCGCGGTCCACCTTGCGGATGCGATTGCTCCCCGAATCGCAAATGTACAAGTTGTTCTGCGAATCAAACGCCACGTCCAACGGCAGGTACAGTCCGGCCTCGCCGCACGGTCCGTCGTCTCCGCAATAACAAGTCTCGCCGATTCCGGCAAAATTGTGAATCGTCCCGGTCTGCAGATTGATGCGGCGGACGCGATCCGAACCGGACTCCGCGAAGTAGAGCCATTGCTCGTCTTTGTCCAGCGCGGCGTGGTGAGGAAGCGGAATCCCCGCCTTGACCGCCGGCTTGCCATCGCCCGTGCTGCGGGCCTTCCCGTTGCCGGCAAACGTGTCGATCAGCCCGACGGTCGTCCGCACACCCGTTTCTTTCGACGTCAGTTGCGTGTCCACGAGACGACTTTCCCTCACGAACGGCTACGCAGGCGGAGCAGGTTGCACACCGGCCGCAGGCTGACTCACGGCCGGCGCTTGAGCCGACGGAGGGCTCGCCGGCTGGGGAGGAATCGCCTGTTGCTGCGCCACGGCCTGAGCCTGGGCTTCCGCCTCGATCGCGTCCGCCTCGTGCACGGACTTTTTGAATCCTTTGATGGCCTTCCCCAATCCCTCTCCCAATTGGGGCAGCTTGCCCGCGCCGAAAATAATCAGCACGATGAACAGAATCAGCACCAACTCCGTGAATCCGAGACTTCCAAACATGGCGCGCTCCTTCGTAAAGATGGGTCAGGCTCCGGACTCGTCTTTCGCTTTTTTGGCGAACCGCTCTCGCAATCGCTTGCGGACTTCTTCGGCCTTGTCGAACATTTTGCACTTATCATAGACGTTGATCAGATTGTAATACGCCAACGGCTCGTCGGGATTGTGCTCAACGGCGTTTTCCATGACGGTCATCGCCAAATCGGTCTTTTTATGATTGAGCGCGACCTCCATCAACTTATAACTCGACTCCAAATGTTTCGGATCCAGCTCGAGCGTTCTGAGATAACACTGAATCCCCATGTCGATCGTGTTGTAGTCGGACACCTGGGGGTTGTCCAACTCGATATAGACGCCCGCCAAGTTGTACCACGCGATGGGGTCTTCCGGCGTGATTTCGACCAGACGCTCGAAAAATCCCTTCGCCTCCATATACTTCTTTTTGTCCGCGTACAGACGCCCCAGATTGAACAACGCCAACACATCCTGGGGGAAGACCTCCAAGGCGTGTCGGAACTGGGCTTCCGCCTCATCCATCATGTTCTTCGTCGCGTAGATCGTCCCCAGATTCGAATAATACATGGCCAGCGACCGGTTCATTTCCGCCCGCAAACCTTCGGCCATTTCGATGGTTTTTTTGACCTCCACCAGCGCATCATCGAATCGCCCCTGCCTGAAATACAGCTCTCCGAGCCGGCTGCGCGCGTGAAAATCGTCCGGCTCTTCCGCGAGCAGCTTTTCAATGCCGGCGATTTCTTCTTCGGGCGACAGCGGCTGATCGCCGGGATCAACGGCCGCCGAGCCGGAGGAGGGCGGCGTGGGTTCGGACATCGGGATCTGTGTCTCCATCGGAAAACGTTCCTTTTCTGTTTGCGTATCGTTCCCTCGACCGTACCGGTCAGGCTTCCTTCGCGACCAACGGATCCGACGATCCCAGCAACGCCGCCTCGGTCGCCGTCTGCGATCCCGCGACCGCCTGCCTCGCCCGATCGGTCGTCAACAACATCATACCAAGGATCACCATCAACGTCAGATTGGAAAACATGAGGGCATAGCCCGCGATGAACATCAGACCGATGCCGTATCCCGCCAGGCGCCCCATCAACAACAGTTTCACGACGCTGTACCCCCAACACAGGAAACCGACGAGATAGAGGGCGAAGGGGAGATAAAACGTGTAGCCCATGCCGAATTGGAAAATCCAACCGATCCCCTGCGAGGCTTGTCGAGCGGCGGACGCCAAGGCCGGATCGTACCGTTCCAACAGGTAATCAAAAAAAATCAGCAGCAGAAAGACGGCGCCGCTTACGGCCCAAAACCACATCGCCCGGTTCCGCTGGCGCCGGTTCTTCACGCGAAGGGAAAGTCCGCGTCCATAGGCGGCATAGACCAGCATGCTCGCCAACACCATCAGCGCCTCACCGGCTCGGTGCAACTCATAGACCAACGGAGGCGCGTCCAACGTTCCGGCCAAACTATAGACCGTGGAGACGATTTGGTAGTACAACCAGCCTCCGATGCCCAACACGTACACGGTCACCAACAAGCGCTTGATTCGTTCCGGATGGGAAGCCCAGTACTCCACCGTCAGAAACGCGAGCGTCATCAGTGCCACGCCGTTGTAGATGACGGCGCCCAGCATTCCCGGCTGCACGAACAAAAACACAACGGTCAGCACCAACAACAGGCCGGTGGACGCCATCGCCGATTTGGCCGGCCACCCGGCATCGGACCCCATGCCGCGCTGCGTCATGATCACGACAAGACTCAAGAACAGGAGCACGGCCACGATATTCAGCAACCACGCTCCGACCGCCGTCAACGTGGTGAACGTGGGAGTGATCCAGGCATGCTCCGCCGCCATCTTGCTCAGGTGCATTCCCAAGCGGGACGCCAGTCGATACAGAACCAGTTCGAGAAACGAGGCCAACAGCGTGAGTTTAACGGCGTACTCAAAGAGGGGACCGAAATCCCCGATCTTTCCCGGCGGCCGATTGCCCAGAAGAATGGAGGCCTTCATGACGAATACGCCTTGAATCGGCGAGTATTATATCCATCGCAAAAAAATGAGGTCAACGCCGGACAGCCTGAAACAGACCGGATCACGAACCTACGAGCCGATCGCCTGAGGCGTTTGAATGCTGGCTTCCTTGGCTCGTCCGATATACAGCAATCCATCGGCCATCGAGTAGTTGAACGGCAGCTCGCAGACTACCTCACTGATCCGCTCATAGACGTATTGATAGACCCGTTCTGCTTGATCCGGCGTCATGCCGCCCTGCACCTCGTAAAAAAATCCGAGACTCAGATCCTCGGACGACGGCCGCATGATCCGTCGAATGCCGTATTCGGCCGGATCGCTCATGATCGGGGCCTCTTTCTCCAAATCGAACAGACAGGGCTGGCAAGAAAACCCGAACGACTCATGGAGCCTGCGGTTTTCCACGATGAAATTCATGGTCTCCAGGGCTTCGTCTTCCGTTTCCGTCGGGAACCCCACGATGATGTAGCAATGGACGGCAATCCCCAGATCGACGCAGTCGTCGGCGATGCGCCGGACCCACTCCTGCTTGATTCCTTTTTTCATCAAATCCATGACCCGCTGATTGAAGGATTCCAGGCCGAACACGATCTTCAAGCACCCGGCGTCCCGCATGAGAGCCAGCAAATCGCGCGTGAGATTCTTCTCGAACCGCATTTCGCAGGTCCATTTGACATCGAGCCGCTTCTCGATCATCTGCTGGCAGAGCCGCCTGGTCGGGGCCAGCGCGAAACACTCGTCGGTGAAGAAAAAATGCCTGGCTCCGTACCGCTGCTTCAGCCATTCCAGTTCGTCGATCGTCCGCCCCGGATCTTTTTGCCGGAAGTTTTGATGATCCAGCGTGAGGGCGCAGAACGCGCAATCCTTGTAATAACAGCCCCGGGAGAACTGAATCGGCAGCACCGGTTCGGGCGACAGATAGCGGTCGAGCGGAAATCCGTCGTAGTTCGGAGCGGGAAGCCGATTGACGTTCTCCGAGTAGAAGGGTTGATTGACGATGATTTTGCCGTTCTGTCGATGAATCAGGTTGGGCACCTTGTTGTACTCTTTTTTACCGGCCAACTGGTTGATCAGTTCCAGCAATGCGGTCTCGCCTTCGAAGACGACGATGTCGTCGGCCAGTTCAAACAGACTGGGGCACCGGCGAACGTTATCGACCAGACGGGTAAAGATGCTCCCGCCGATCGTGACATGCAGGTCCGGCGCCGCTTCTTTGATCAGCTTGCAAAGCGTGAGACCGGGAATGATCTGGGACGTGGCGGTAATCGACACGCCGATCAAGTCCGGGCCGTCGCCGATGATCGACGGAAGAAACATCTCCCGCATGAGCGCGCGATAGGGATTTCGCGCTTCGTCGCACACGATCTTCATCAAGTCTTTCGAGGAATAAATCGAGTAGTCGCCGAACTGATTGTCCACCACCGTCAATCTCGTCGGAAAATACACGGACGAAATCAGCTCCAGCCACTTGTCGATCATGAACAAACTGGCTCGATAGGCGTCGAGATCGTAAAATCCCTCTCCCCGCAACGTCGCCTTGGCCAATTCGATCCGTTCGGCCAGATAGGCGAATCGATCGAGAGACTCGGTAACCTTGGCGTGATGCTCCCGGCTCCCGTGGCCGGCATCACCGGATGCCGTTCGCTCCAGTCGACGGTGCAAATCGATCAACTGCTGATAGACCCTCATCCCGTAGGCTTTGGTCAGCATGCGATCCAACAATTCGATACCGAGATCGCGTTGCGACACATCGGAGACGCCGCCCTGCCGAAGGAAACCGGTCAGGGATGGAAGACTCAAATACGGTTGGGACGGATGCCACGTGGGTGGGAACAGCAGCGAGATTTTCATACGATCAATCGCTCCGTGTGCGTCGAATAATCGAGGTAATGGAATGAAATGAAACGGCCTCTCGTGGGTTATAGCCCCCGACCGGATTGAAATGCAACCCCGCTCAAGGTCTCGCCATCACAGAGGGTTTGCGTTCCTCATTCGGTTTCAACAGAAAAAAGGCCCCGGATCGAATCGCCACTCCTTGGTGACGATGATCCGGGGCCTTCGAACGGTTCTCAAACTGTCTGTACGGCCGCCTCTCGGTCAGGACCGATTACAGCTTGAGTGTAAACCAGGTGGAGAGCGACTTCATGCCGTTCCGCTCGATATTGGCGCCGTCCCACACCGCAAAGGCGATCGGAATGGACATACCGGCTTTGAATTGCGTATCGTTCGCGTCGCCCGTTTCCAACGCCCTCTTCACGACCACACGCCAGGTCGGGCCCGTATAGGCTCCGCCCTTCACGGAACCGGCCGGCTCCCATACTCCATGCCCCACGACATCCTGATGGACCTGCGTGGTCAACGTGCTGAAACCGTTGGCATTGAGGTCCTCCACGGAACTCACCCGCAACGTGGGATCGGACATGATGTTGCCGGACCAGATGCCGGGATTGAACGGTCCAAGACTCCGTCCGATACGGTCGGGATAGGTCACCCCGCCCGCCGGCTCTTCATAGTAGAAGTCCCAAAAAATACCGGGATATTGATCGTCAACATCCCAAATTCCCGCGCTGTCTTTCCCCAGATCCTTCTGCCACTCGGCGTTCCAACGCCAAATATTGGTGGTTCCGCCCGACTGTCCCATACATTGAAATGGCGGCGCTCCCGACGTATTGACCGGGAACATCACCGCGACCTGGTCTCTGAAATCCTGAGGACCGATCGCCGTATCGTTCTTCGTCTGATCAAGCCATTCCAGCCGCAACCCCAGTTCTTTTCCGTTCGTCATGGCCTTGACGAAGATGGATTTGACCGCGATGTTCGGGTGCATCGGCGTTGTAATCAATTGCCCGCTCAGCGGCACGACGACGCCGGGCACGCTTTCCCAAATCGGGTTCGCCCCGTCCATCGGAATGGCCCCTTTGATCATTTTTGTCGGGATCGTGACCGGTTGACTGACGGCCAACGGCACCTGTCCGACCGTCAGAATCGCGCCGACGGCGAGGACAGAGAGCAGCACGGCCCATACCACACGTTTGCTGGTCGTCTGCACTATGCGCATATACCTACCCCCTCCTCTCAACTTAGAATGGTCTTCCTTCAAACAAACATGGGCTCGCTCGGAGCCGACCATTGGAACGTCAGGCGGTCCCAACAGGGCCCGTGTTGCCGCTGTCCTGTTCCTTCTCTTTGATTTCCATGAACGACTGCGCCCCCACTTCATTGAGCAAAAGACTCAGCTCATTCCCCTGATCCTGAGCCCCGCATTCATAGGTCTGCCCTTCCGGAGAACTGAACGTCGCCGGCCGATAATCCGTCTCCGTATAAGGCTGCGGCGTCACGCCCCAAAAGGCGGTTTCAAAGTCGATCCATTCGGCCGTCATGTCGGCCACCAGCTTGAAGAGACCGTAATCCGCCTTTTTGGCAAGCATGCGGCAAAACAGGGGAACCCATCGACCGATGTGATTCTTGACGAATTTCTTCTGAGCCTCCACGACGATCTCCGTTTTCTCCGCGCCGTCGTGGCACCGTGAATAGGACTCTTTATAGGCAAGAAAATGCATGAACTCGAACTCGACGCTCAGATGATCGAGCCGCTCATGGATGTCTTTGGACAACTCCACTCCGAACGCCCGATAGAAGCCGGCGATATCGCCCATCACATGCGATTGCGCGAACACGTGATCGTTGCCGAACAGAGTTTCATAAGGCGGGCAGTCGAGCGTAATCACGTTGCTGAAGACCCGGCGATGCTCCGCTTGCAGATCGCTGAGTTGCCAATTGGCGCACTCGGAGGTGCTCAGCGCCTCGATCAGATCGATCTGTTTCTTGATCGCCGCCAACGCCCGGACGGCCCGCTGCCCCCCTTGTCCATCCAGCATGGCCTCCAACGTCTCCAGGGCGGCGCGACCGTCTTCGACGAACTCACCGCACCGAAGATAATCGAGAAATTCCTCATCTTCCGGATACAGCATGCTCCAGGAGATGAGCAGATAGATCTTGCTGCGATTCAACGCCCGTTCAACCGCCGGGGAGTCTTTGACCGTGGGTGACGCCTGAATCACGGCGCCCGAGGAAGAAGAGGATACGTTCGGCACAGGCTGTTTGATCGTCATCGCGTATTCTCCGGCCCGTCGGGTCGATCGCCGCACCAGCGATCTTGGAAGCGACGCGCCAGCCGACCAACCTCTCGAACCGAAACCTTGGTATGTATATGAAATGGTCTGAAGATTGTCAAGGGAGAACCATCCTCTTCCGGCGAAAAACCCTCTTGCGGTTCCCGGACACCTTTCGACAATCGATGAACATCGAAAAACGCATCGCCCCTCTCATGATTTCACCTGCATAGGCCGACCGTTCGGTATGACGCGGATCGCCACGTGATCATTGACCGTTTTGCAAATTTTCTCGCACATTCCGCATCCTACGCACCTATTTTCCACAACCGCCACCTGCATCAGATGAAAATCCATCGCCAGCGCCTGCGTCGGACAGTGGGACACGCAGGCATGGCAACCTTGTCCCGCCGTGCAACGAGAGTGTGATACGACCGCGCAGCCCATTCGGACCTCGTGAATCCCGCCGACGGGCTCCAGGGCCCCCGTTTGGCACGCGGCGATACAAGGAAAATCGTCACACAACAGGCACGGAGCCTGATCCGCGAACAAGATCGGCGTGGCGTCACGCTCATGGACTACGATCGCTCTCGGCGGACAATCCTTGATGCAGTCGCCGCACCGCGTGCACAGTTCCAGAAACAGGGGCTCCTTGACGGCGCCGGGCGGACGCAACCAATCGGTCCGAATCGTCGGCGCCTTCTGAACCGGAGCGGCGTCCACTTGTTTGGAAAACTCCCGCGCGGCTTTCGCGACGGAACGAACGGAGTCCTTAAGGAAATCACGGCGGCCGTATGAGGGATCGGGCGTCATGGAATGGCCGTGTTCGTTATTCGCACATATCGCGCGCCGAGGCGGTGCTCCTGCTCTCCTCACACGGCTGATCAAGAGCGCGCATATCCTCTCACCGCCGACACTTAGGTCACGCCGTCGGCGCGCAGTTTATACACTTCCACACAGCGATCGCAGGCTCCGAACTCCACGTCCCACCCCGGATGATTGTCCCGAATAAAGTCCAAGACGTACGATTCGACCTTGTTCGCCAAATCTTCGACCCAGGAATAGGTGGGAAATCGGCACAGCGGACAGGGAAAGCCCGGCATGAGCATGATTTTGTTGCTCTGGACCTCCGGAACTTCGCCTCCCTCGACCTCGACGGCCCGCTCCATGACGCGCAGGGTGTCGGCGGCCATCTCGATCAGTTCGGAGTGAGTGAAGTACGAGGTCTGCCATAGCCCTTCGAAGACCGACCTCAATTGAAGCGGCGGAATTTTTCGATACCAGGACCGGAATTCCTTGAACCGATCTTCCTTGCTCAGCATCGGTTCTTTGCCCGCGGCGACCAGCCGACTGTCCACGCTCAGGCTCCACAACACGCGATACCGTTGCAAGATGAGCGTTTCCTCACCGGGATTCTGCCCCACTTTGGTGTCCGGATCGTATCCGAACGCCGGGTCGATCATGTCCGAAATATGCATCAATTCGTGGCGGCAATACCGCGTGAGCGCCGGATCATAAAATCGACGGGGGATCAGCTTGATCCCGACACCTTTCAGTCCCTTTTCCTCAAACGAACGGGCCAACTCCTTTTCAACCGGTCCCCATTTGCGCAGAATATCGACCCCTTCCTGATCCTCTTTCAGCACCCCCTTGACCAGAACAATGCCCACCTTTTCCTTGAGCAGCGGATATTCGTCGAACGAGTCGCGGATGATGTCCGCAAACCCCCAGGTCCCGAAGAGATACTGATAGAGTTTCTTAAACTCTCCTTCCCGATCCTCCAGGGCAAACTTCTCATAAATCGGGTCGGCATACTCATGGAACTCTTTGTAGTAAGTGGGATCCCCTTCCCGCTCCGTTTTTTCGATGAACGAATCGATCACTTCTTGAAGCAGGGCGGGCTGAAATCTGATCTCCATAAACGGCAACGATCCTTTCCGGCGGAGTGGTGGTCAGTGATGGTCAAAGGGTCGCAAGGACTCCCCTCGCAAAATGGATGTTCGTCTTCCCAGGCCAAGGGACATCCAAACCGCAGGTTGCTTGACTTGCCCGTCGCGCATCTCTTACGATCGCCGCGAGCGATGAAAATTATACAGACCGCTTCGATAGCCAATCAAGGATCTCCGCCGACAGGCGAAAAACCGACTACATGACGCCCGAACAGATGACGACCACGCCCGCACCGAACGGACCGCCGGGCTTCCCGACCGAGACGGCTCCGGCGCCTCCCATCGACTGTTTGGACTACTGGGCGAAAGACTGCCGAGAAGTCCGGACCTACCGGGGACATACCCACGGCGTCTGGGCCGTGGCGTTCTCTCCCGACGGTCAAACCCTCGCGAGCGGCGGCGCCGACCGTCTCGTCCGCATGTGGGACATCGAGACGGGACGACTCCTTCGCTCCCTTCGCGGCCATACTCACGACATCCGCGCCGTCGTCTTCACTCCGGACGGCCAGACCCTCGCCACCGGCAGTGAAGACCGCACGATCCGACTCTGGAACGGCAAGACCGGCGAGCCGCTGAAACTGTTGTTCACGCGCTACGACCACGGCATCTGCAGCCTTTCGCTCTCGCCCGACGGTCTCATGCTCGCGCGCGGCAGCCACAACAAGGACATCAAGATTTGGGAGGTCACGACCGGCACCGAACTGATGACGCTGCTCGGCAAGGACGAATACGATCACCATTGGTCGGTCTGCGTCGCCTTTTCGCCTGATGGCATCCATCTCGCCAGCGGCACCGACATCGGCAAGATCAAAATTTGGGAGGTGCTCCCCAGCGGCGACGAAAAGGTGCTGCACGATGGCCACTGGCGGCGGGACGAAGAAGATTCGACCGAAACACGCGGCTATTTCATCGAGGACGACGGCGGGTTCCAGAAACCGATGGACTACTGGATCGGCGCCATGACCTTCACCCCGGACGCGAAATTCCTGATCACCGGCAGCCGCGACAAGACCATCAAGCTCTTCGAGATGCCGACCGTCGTGGAGAAAAAATCTCTCACCGGCCACAAGGGCTGGGTCCGCAGCCTGGCCGTCTCCCCGGACGGCAAGGTTTTGGTGAGCGCCAGCGACGACCAGACCATCAAGTTCTGGGACTTGGCGACCGGCCGGAACTTCCGCACGCTCCACGGTCACACCGCGGGCGTGCGCTGCGTCACGTTTTCGTCGGACAGCCGATACCTCGCCAGCGCCTCCTGGGACCGGACCGTCAAGCTCTGGGAGGGAGGAGAAAAAAGAGACGAGTAACGGCGCTCCTCACCGAATCAGATACTCAAGCAGACTTGGCATGTCTGAGACCTTTTTGATGACGGCATATCGCCAGGTCCCGTAGGTCCCATCCGCATTGACCGCCGTCACCCACCGTTCCGCAGCCGCGCGTTTGACCTCCTCCAGCGGATCGTAGCCCTTGGTCTCCAAGATCAAATGGGTTACAGGCTCGGTCTTGAGCCGAACAAGGAAGTCCGGCACATAGTCATGCATCTGCCCATTGTGGAGATAGGGAATGGCGAAGCCGAGCCCGGCATTTTTGACAAAGGCCTCGACTGCGTCATGCCGATCCAGATAATACGCCGCGGATTGCTCCCATTGCTTCGTGTCCGCAACCACATAGTTGAGATGCGACTTGTGAACCTCCCGCACCTCGCGGCTGGTCCAAAAATCCACGTCGGCGGTTGAGCCAGGCCCGCGGCTGGCCTCATAGCGAGGAATCTCCGGCGCTTCTCCTTGTGACGTATCGGGCCGAACTGCCTCCAGCAATCGCTCGACCACCCAGCCATAATAGGGCGCAAGAAAGAGATCTTTCTTGTCGGCGGGCGGCCGAACCTCGACCTTGCTCTCGAGATACTGTGTGATGACGCCGGCCAGTTGAGGAAACAAGCGATGAACAGGAATCGTGCAGTGCTGCTGCGCCACATACTCCCGCGTGAGCGTTCGTGCAAGATCGAAGACCAATTCCTGCATCCGCCGCTTCTCGCGAAACTCCTTGAGCGTGACGTCATCGACTCGGCCGGGACCGGAAAGTGACAGCCGCCCCTGGTTGGTCACGTGCAAGCCCTTCACCTCGACCTCTGGTGGTATCTGCTCAGGTTTCAACTCGAGTTGAGGAACAGTGCCCCAATCCACCGTCACCCTATTGCGGATCGCTTGGGTATAGCCTTCGACACGCGGGTAGGTGATTTCAAACTGCGACTTCGCCGGAAGCGCATGGACATGGTATCGCTTCGCGCGAGGCTGTGGTTGTCCTTGAGGATTCGCCTTGAACGGGATCACCTCAAAGGGAACGCCGAACACCTTGGCCACTTCCTCGGCCAGCCTCCCGTCAGGGCCGACGTCGTAACTGGCCCGCCGCAAGCCTCGCCCCACCACC
Organism: Nitrospira sp.; assembly: GCA_024331095.1. Lineage (GTDB taxonomy): Bacteria > Nitrospirota > Nitrospiria > Nitrospirales > Nitrospiraceae > Nitrospira_D. The sequence continues at coordinate 55,405 of JANDJE010000013.1, forward strand.
TGCTCGCAGAGCAACTGCGACATGAAGGGCCGCAGCCCGATGATGTGCGTCACCGTGTTGCAATCCCATCCCTCCGTGAGCATGCCCACGCTGACGATGCACCGCACATCCCGCCCGGGCGGATGGTCCGGTCTCCCCAGTTTATCGGCCAGTTCCTTGAAGCCCTCCGGATAGATTGGTCGGCCCATCTGATCCGTCGGCCACGTTGTCTTCCCCACGGTATCCAATGTAAAGCGCATCCAGCGGACTTCGTCGTTCTTCGCCTCGCCGGAATCCGACTCGTGGACTACTTTGGAATCCACCCGGATCGTGTACTGGCGATCGGTGTTCTTAAACCCCTCAATCTTGGCCGGCGGAATACCGGTCGGCGCCTTGTCTTCCGCCAGCCACTCGTACAGCACCTTGGCGATCTGCGTATTCTTGCACACCAGAATGAAGACCGGCGGGCGGGGATCGTCGCGACCCTTGGCCCATTCCTCCCATTCTTTTTCCCAAAGTCCACCCAACATCGCGATGGGATGGTGGGCATACTTCAAGATGGCTTCAGGCTTGGGGTTGGCTTTTTTCCCTCCCCGCTCGGCCGGGGTAAGTTGAGGCAGAATCCAGTGCCAGATGTTGAAGTAGCCGGGAATTTCCTTCCCGGTGGTATCGCGCACCGCGAGCTGGGGAATTTTCACCAGGCCGGATTCGATCGCGTCGATCAAGCCGAAGTCGCTTACCACCCAGGGAAACGGCCGGTTCGTCTGTTGCCCCACACGACCGAGAAAATAAGGGGTGGCGGAGAAGTCAAGGCAGACGTTGATGCCGCGCAGTTTGTGAATCCGATCGAGCCCCTCGATCCAAATTGTGGCTTCCTTGAAAAAGTCTTCAGCCTCCTCGTCCTCGCCGAAGAGATCGTCCTCTTCCTCGTTCGTCTCCTCCCGGACAATGCGATAGGCATGGTGGGCTTCGTCGTTCATCACCAGAATGTTCTGCTTGCCGCCTACCTCGCGGCCAAGAATCCGATTCACCAGCGCCGTGTCGCTTTCGACATAGCGCCGCGATTCCACCATGACCTTCTTGAGCGTGCCATCTTTATCTCGCTGCTCC
>JANDJE010000014.1 GCA_024331095.1 Nitrospira sp.
GAAGACCATAGATGCGCCGTAGTTTTTGTTTTTCCCGCAACTGGACGCTGTAGTCGGAAGTCCGTTGCCTGCCTTGCCCGTGTTGGCCTGGTGGATAGCTCCGTCGCTCAATGGCACACTTCTCCGTCATGCAGCGCGCCCCCTTGAGAAACAACTTCTCCCCCTCTCGACGGCAGAGCCGACACACAGGACCGCGATACTTTGCCACTGCTTCCTCCTCGTTATATCACCGTTAAGACCGACGTCACCGCAACCGGCAATCGCTTCCTATCGGGCCACCGCTACACCCGCCGTCGTTTGGGCGGACGACATCCATTGTGTGGAATAGGAGTGACGTCTCTGATCAAATTGATTCGCAATCCAGCCCCCTGCAATGAGCGAATCGCCGACTCACGACCGGATCCCGGACCATTGACATACACGTCGATTTGCCGCATCCCGCATTCCATCGCCTTTCGAGCCGCCGCCTCGCCGGCTCGCTGCGCCGCGAACGGGGTGCTTTTCCTCGACCCTTTAAACCCCTGATTGCCCGCGCTCGCCCACACCACCGTATTCCCGCTCATGTCGGTAATGGTCACGATCGTGTTGTTGAAAGAGGCCTGAACGTGCGCGATTCCGCTTTGGACGATCCGGCGCTCCTTCTTTTTCCCCTTTTTGACACTCATATCGATTCCCTCATCTTGGTCCGTTCACTGCCCTCACATGCTACGCGGTTTTCCCTCCAGCCGGCCTCGGCCTGCTCCCGACCCCGGCTCGTCGTCCCTTGCGCGTCCTGGCATTCGTTTTCGTCCGTTGCCCTCGAACGGGGAGCCCTTTCCGATGGCGCAACCCGCGATATGTCCCCGTATCGACCAGACGCTTGATGTTCAAAGCGACTTCCTTCCGAAGATCGCCTTCAACACGGTATTCACGCTCGATGATTTCTCGGAGTTTGACGATCTGGTCCTCGCTCAGATCTTTGACGCGGATCGCCCCATCGACTCCCGCCGCTTTGAGAATGTGCTGCGCGGACGTTCGCCCGATCCCATAAATGTAAGTCAACCCGATATCGATTCGTTTTCCCCTCGGCAAATCAACGCCCGCGATACGTGCCATCTGTTCTCCCTTCAGTCGACCCCTTCTTCCCCGTCAATCGGATACAATGCGCGAGATAGCGGCCCATGCCCGATACGAGCTCGACGAACGATATCGTCATCCCTGCCGTTGCTTATGGCGTGGGTTCTCACAGAGCACCCTCACGACTCCCCGCCTCCGCACGACCCTGCATTTTGCACAAATCGGTTTGACCGATGACTTGACTTTCATAACAATCAATATCCTCGCTACTTAAATCGATAGGTGATCCGCCCTCTTGTCAGATCATAGGGGGACATTTCCACGGTTACCTTGTCCCCGGGAAGGATACGAATGAAATGCATCCGCATTTTCCCCGAGATATGCGCCAAGATGATATGCCCATTGTCAAGTTTCACCCGAAACATCGCGTTGGGCAATGTTTCCGCCACGGTACCTTGAACTTCAATAATGTCTTCTTTGGCCACGTACTCTTTGATCTCTTCTTTCTCTGTTCTTACGAGCTAGACGACCGTCTCCGGGCGCCGACTCAAAATCTTGGCGGGCCCCTTGGGTTGCACCGCAATGGTGTGCTCAAAATGGGCGGATAAGCTGCCGTCTACCGTCACTGCCGTCCACCGATCTTCGAGTATGCGAACCGCGCTTCCTCCCATGTTCACCATGGGCTCGATCGCCAGAACCATTCCGCTTTGCAAACGAGGCCCTTGCCCCGGTTTCCCGTAATTCGGGATCTGGGGCTCTTCGTGCAACTGCCTGCCGATCCCATGTCCCACGAACTCCGTGACAACCGAATACCCCGCCGATTCTACATGACGTTGAACCGCATGGGAAATATCGGAGATTCGGTTGCCGACGACGGCCTGTTCGATCCCCAAATACAACGCCTCTTTGGTCACCCGGATGAGTCGTAAGACTTCTTCGGAGACTCGTCCGACGGCCACCGTCACCGCGGAATCCCCATAAAACCCCCCGACGATGGCTCCGAGATCCAAGCCGACGATATCTCCCTCTTTCAACTTGCGCTTGGAGGGAATTCCATGAACGACCTGCTCGTTTACGGACACGCACAACGTCTTGGGATAATTTCGATAGCCCTTGAAAGCCGGAACAGCTCCTCGCGCTCGTATCTCCTTCTCGGCGATTTGATCAAGCTCCTCCGTGCTGATCCCAGGACTCACCGCTTTTTCCACCTCTCGCAGCGCTTCGGCTACCACCTTCGACGCCTGCGTCATGATTTCGATTTCAGCAGGCGTTTTGAGAATGATCATGCCGAATCACGGGCCGCCAGCACCTTCGTGAGATTCTCATACACGACATCGATCGGTCCCACACTGTCGAGGTGCGACAACATATTCTTTTTTTCATAGAAGCTGATGAGCGGAGCCGTTTGCTCATCATAAACCTTCAATCTCGTTTCGATCGCCTCCTGCCGATCGTCGTTTCTCTGAACGAGTTTCCCGCCGCATCGATCGCAGAGATCGCCTCGTTGCGAAGGCGAGAACTCCAGGTGAAACGTCGCTTGGCATGTCGGGCAACTCCGACGTCCCCCGAGCCGTTTGACAATCTCCTCCCTCGAGGCGCGAAAATTGATGACGCGATCCAATCGAATTCCCTGTTCGTCGAGCACTTGTTCCAATGCTTGGGCTTGCGGGACCGTTCGAGGAAAACCGTCAAGAATAAAACCGTTCCCCTTTCCCAAACCGGCCAATGTTTCCTTGACCAACCCGATCACGACCGAATCGGGAACGAGGCGTCCTTGATCCATGTACGATTTCGCTTCTCTCCCCAACTCCGTCCCTTTCCGAACCGCCTCGCGAAGCAAATCACCGGTCGAAATTTTCTTCATACCGGACTGCATCGCCAATCTGTCGGCTTGCGTCCCTTTGCCCACGCCCGGCGCCCCGAGAAACACCAAATTCATGCCTTGCCTCACCCGCTTCTTCCTCTCAGCGGCGCCATGCCCTTGCCCAAGAATCCCTCATAATTTCGCATCAACATGTGCGACTCGATCTGCTGAGCGGTATCCAACCCCACCCCGATGACGATCAGCAGCGACGTCCCTCCGAAATAGAACGGCACGTTCAATTTATAAATCAACAGTTCGGGAATCACGCAGACGATCGCCAGATAAATCGCTCCCACAAACGTAATTTTTGTCAGCACATTGTAGATATAGTCGGAGGTCCGTTGCCCCGGCCGTATACCGGGAATGAATCCTCCGTACTTTTTCATGTTATCGGCCATATCGACCGGATTGAGCACCACGGCGGTGTAAAAGAAGCAAAAGAACACGATAAGGCCGACGTACATCAGGGTATAAATCACCGACCCAGGCGACAACTGCGTTCCGATCTCCCTGATCCAAGGGGTCTCAAAAAATCCCGCGATCGTGGCCGGAAACGCGATGATCGATGAAGCGAAAATCGGAGGAATCACCCCGGCCGTATTGATCTTCAAAGGAATATGAGTATGCTGCCCTCCATACACCCGACGGCCGATCACGCGCTTGGCGTACTGCACCGGGATTTTTCGACGCCCGCTTTCCAAAAACACAATCGCCGCCACTACGGCGATCATCAACACAGCCAATGCGATGAGCAACACGAGACTCAACTGCCCGACCTGATAGAGATCGAACGTTTGCGCGACCGCCGCCGGCAGTCGCGCGACGATGCCGGCAAAAATGATCAGTGAAATGCCGTTCCCGACTCCCCGTTCGGTGATCTGCTCGCCAAGCCACATCAAAAAGGCCGTACCCGCCGTTAGGGTGATGACGGTCATCAACCGAAATCCCCACCCCCCGCTGAGCACGAATGCGCCTTCGTTCATTTGCTCCAGCCCGATCGCGATCCCGAACCCCTGGATGAGCGCAATCCCGATGGTTCCGAATCGGGTGTACTGGATGATCTTTTTTCGGCCTCGCTCCCCTTCCTTGGCCAACTTCGATAGATGGGGAACGACCACGGTCAACAACTGAAGAATGATCGACGCGCTGATATACGGCATGATGCCCAGGGCGAAGATCGTCAACCTGGACAAGGATCCGCCGGAAAAGATGTCCAAAAATCCGAGAAGCGACCCTCCTTGCTTCTGGAGAAACTCGGCAAGAGCTTCTCCGTTGATCCCTGGTGTCGGAATATGCGCGCCGACACGATACACCACGAGCATACCGAGCGTGAAGAGCACACGGGTACGAAGCTCGGGGATCTTGAAGATATTCTGTAAACTGGTCAGGAGCCGCTCAAACACCGCCGATGACCTCGACTCTCCCTCCAGCCGCCTGAATTTTCGCCTCGGCGGATTTGCTGAACTTGTGGGCTTGAACGATGACCGGCTTACTGAGCTCGCCATGACCGAGGATCTTAATCGGGAGCGTTTTTCGCTTCACCAAACCGGCGTCAACCAAGGTCTGCGGAGTAATTGTCTCCGTACTCGCCACCTTCTCCAAACTCTTCACGTTGACGACGGCGTATTCGGTCCGGAACGGATTGGCAAAACCGAATTTCGGCACGCGCCGCACCAACGGCATCTGACCGCCTTCAAACCCAGGACGCTTCCCCCCACCCGACCGAGCCAACAATCCTTTATGGCCCTTGGTCGACGTTTTGCCATGCCCCGACCCGGGCCCGCGCCCGATGCGCTTCCGGCGTTTTTTTGCGCCTTTCCCCGGCTTCAAATCATGCAGGTTCATGGCTTCCCGACCTCCAGCAGATACCAGACCTTCTTGATCATTCCACGAACCTGAGGTGTGTCGGGATGGACGACCGTCTGCCTGATGCGTCGAAGCCCAAGCCCGCGCAGCACGCGGCGGTGGCCGTCAGGCGTCCCGATGGGACTCCGCCTCAATGTCACACGGAGAGCCTGTTCGTTGGAACTTTCTGTTTTCGTCGCCGCTTCAGTCCCCATATCAGACCGTGGCCCTTTCCTCTTGTTGCTCGGCCGCTCTCCGCCGCAGACGAAGAACGTCGTCGGGATGTCGTAACTGTGTAAGGCCGTTCAACGTCGCCCGAACCGCGTTGAACGGATTCCCCCGGCCCAGCGTCTTTGCAATCACATTATGAGCCCCCACCAGCTCAACCACCGCGCGAACGGCGCCTCCGGCGATGATCCCCGTTCCATCCACCGCCGGCTTGAGCAAAACATGCTCCCCGCCGAAGAGACCGTGCACCTCATGAGGAATCGACCCCCCTTTGAGGGGCACATGAACCAGGTGTTTCTTGGCCTGCTCAACGGCCTTTGAAATGGCGACGGGCACTTCGGCGGCTTTTCCTTTCCCGATACCGACCCATCCATGGCCGTCTCCGACAACAACCAACGCACAGAAGTTGAAACGTTTCCCCCCCTTGACCACCTTGGCGACACGGTTGATGAAGACGACTTTGTCTTTCAAGCTCAACTCATCAGGATTGACTCGCACGCTTTCTCTCCCTTGGTCCGGAGTTCAGACGAAGACCGCGAACACGCCGTCTTTTCCCCGCTTCAGTCTAAAATTGGAGCCCGCCTTCGCGAGCGGCATCGGCAAGGGCTTTGATTCTGCCGTGGTACATCCGCCCGCCGCGATCGAAGACAACGGCACTGACATTGGCGGCTTTGGCCCGCTCCGCCACCAACTTCCCCACGGCTTTGGCCGCCTCAATGTTGCCGGTCGATTTGAGCGTCGTTTTCAAGGATTTATCCAGAGAGGACGCCGCCGCCAGGGTTTTTCCCTCAAGATCGTTGATAACCTGAGCATAGATGTGCGCGTTGCTGCGAAACACGTTAAGCCTCGGCCTCTCCGGAGTCCCAAAAATCGCGTTTCGGACTCGACGCCGACGCCGCTCAAGCTGCTGAACTTTTCCCGCTCTACTCATTGCCAACCCCTACTTCCCGGTCTTGCCTTCTTTCTTTCGTAAACGCTCCCCGGCATATCGAATGCCCTTTTGCTTGTACACATCGGGAGGCTTGATCGCCCGGAGATTTGCGGCCACCTGACCGACCAATCTCTTATCAATTCCTTTCACCGTAATGAGGGTTTGTTTTTCAACCTTGACGTCGATTCCTGCCGGGACGTCGTACAAGACAGGATTGATATAGCCGACGTTGAAGCTCATGGTCCGCCCCTGCAGTTGCGTTTTGTAACCGACTCCGGTGATTTCCAGCGACCGCTCGTACCCTTTCGTCACACCGTGGATCATGTTATTCAACTCGGCTCGGACCAGACCGTGCAAAGCTCGCAATTTTCTATCCTCGCCGGCCCTGCTTACCTGAACCTTTCCGTCGTCCACAGTCACTGCGACTCCGGGAGCGAGAGACCAGTCCAATTTGCCCAGGGGGCCTTTTACGGAAACGTTGGATCCGGCCACCTTGACCTCCACTCCGCTGGGAATCGCGATCGGCTTCCTCCCTACTCGTGACATGATGCCAGTGCCCCTTTAACTCGTTAAGTCCCCTTGCTTACCACACCGCACACAAAACTTCTCCACCCACTCCGTTCTTTCTTGATTCTTGATCGGTCATGACGCCCTTTGATGTCGAAAGAATCGAGAGGCCAAGCCCGTTTTTGACTCTGGGAATATCTTTACCCCCCACATAGACCCGACGGCCCGGTTTGCTGATCCGCTCTAGGCCCGTAATCATGGGGCGGCCTTCCCCGATATACCTCAGCTTGACGTGAAAGACGAGATGACCGTCTTTTTCGCTTACCTCGACCGCATCGATGTACCCTTCCCGCTTCAAGATCTCTAAGATCGCTCGCTTCAACTTAGAGGCGGGAACTACAACCGTTTCATGGCCTCGTTGTGCGCCGTTTCTCAATCGAACAAGAAGATCGCTAATAGGATCCGTCAGCATTTGTTACCCTTCAACCTTCACAAAAAATACAGAAGTATGCCTCTTTTAATCGGTCGTCTACCAACTTGACTTCCGAACGCCGGGGATCTCTCCGCGAAGACTCAAAAATCGAAAACAGATTCGACACATCTGAAACCGTCGCAAATACCCTCTCACCCGCCCGCACACGCCGCAGCGGTGGTACTGGCGGCAGGGGAATTTCGGCTTGGCGGCCGCTTTATTTCGCAGTGCTAGTCGCGCCACGCATGACTCCTTTCAACTGGCAAGACGGACAGCGTCATCAGGCACGAAATGGCATGCCAAGATGTTTTAACAGCGCCTTGCCCTCGTCATTGGTCTTGGCCGTCGTCACGATCGTGATATCCATCCCGTGAATCGAGGCGACGTCGTCGTACTTAATCTCCGGAAAAATGAGCTGCTCTTTCAAACCAAACGTGTAATTCCCCCGGCCGTCGAATGATTTCGAGGAGACGCCGCGGAAGTCCCGAATTCTGGGCAACGCCAAGGTCACAAGCCGATCGAAAAATTCGTACATGCGTCGACTCCGAAGCGTCACCTTGGCGCCGATCGGCAACCCTTGTCGTAATTTGAATCCGGCTATGGCTTTCTTCGCTCGAGTCACGACCGGTTTCTGACCCGTAATGGCTCCCAACTCCGTAACGGCGCTTTCCAGAAGCTTGACGTTCTGAAGCGCCTCTCCCATCCCGACGTTCAAGACCACACGTTCAAGTCTGGGCACCTGCATGATGTTCTTGTAGTTGAACTCCTTCATCAAGGCCGGTACGACTTTCTCCTGATAAACGTCGAGAAGACGGGGCCTGAACTTTGATTCATCACCGCCCTGATCAAACTGTGCCGGTGACGGACTTTCTTTTGAAGAGGACTTTTTCTCCGTCTTCTTTGCCGTCACCTTTTTTTGCGCCTTTGCCATTTCAGATACTCCGCTCACTCGATCGTTTCATTCGACTTTTTACTGAAACGGACTCGTCGACCGTCCTCCAAGTGTCGGATGCCGACCCTGGTTGGCTTCTGAGTCACCGGACAAAACAGCATAACCTTGGAAAGATTCAACGGGGCCTCTCGCTCGAGAATTCCTCCCTGTTTCAGCTTTTGATTCGGCTTCGTGTGGCGTTTGATAATGTTCAGCTTCTCAACGGTGACTTGGCCGGCCTTGAGATTCACCGACAGCACCTTTCCGGTTTTCCCTCGTTCCCGACCGGCAATCACAACGACGGTGTCACCTTTCTTGATTCTACTTTTTCGTAGGGCTTGCACCATTTCCTCTCTCATCCATCGAGCGCTGCGCGCATCGGCCCCTACAATACCTCGGGTGCCAGAGAAATAATTTTCATGAACTTTTTCCAACGCAATTCCCGCGCGACCGGACCGAAGATACGGGTTCCGATCGGCTCACCTTCTTTATTGATCAAAACACAGGCGTTCCGATCAAACTTAATGTAGGAGCCGTCCTCGCGACGCACTTCCTTCGTCGTCCGAACGATCACCGCGCGGCTGACGTCGCCCTTCTTCACGCTCGCCTGAGGAATCGCTTCCTTAACGGCGACGACAACCACGTCACCCAACGATGCATAGCGCCGTTTCGTGCCCCCGAAGACGTGAAAACACATCGCCTGCTTCGCCCCCGAATTATCCGCCACGTCCATGTAAGTATAGTTCTGAATCATAACGTCCGATCTCTTCCTACGATTTGCTCAGCCCTGCTCTTCTTTCCCGAGAATTTCGACGACACGCCAATGTTTTTCCTTGCTGATCGGACGGCTCTCTCGCAAACGAACCCGATCTCCGACCTGACAGACGTTCTGCTCATCGTGCGCCTTGAGTTTCGTCACCCGCCGCCAGACTTTTCGGTAGATCGGATGCAGCACCGAACGCTCAACCGCTACCACCACGGTCTTGTCCATTTTATTGCTCAGGACCCTTCCGACCCATTCGCGTTTCTTGACGACATTCGTACTCATGGTTACGGTCTTTCACCCTTCCCTGCTTTTCCACTCATTTCCCGCATGACGGTTTTGAGCCTGGCGATAGTCCGCTTTGTCTTTCGAATCTGCATCGGATTTTCAAGACGTCCGGTTCCGAACTGAAAACGCAAATTGAACAATTCTTGCCTCAATTGTTTTTCTTTTTGGGCAAGTTCGGTTTCATTCAGTTGACGAAGCTCTTTCAGCTCCTGCGCCATGTTTCACCCCTTGGAAGCCTTCCCGCTTCAGGACGCAATCTCTCCTCGAACCACGAGCTTGGTCGCGACAGGCAGTTTGTGCGAGGCCAGACGAAATGCTTCCCGTGCAACATCCGGGGTGACGCCATCCATTTCATAAAGAATCCGTCCAGGCTTCACGACCGCCACCCAATATTCCGGGTTCCCCTTACCCTTACCCATACGAGTTTCCGCCGGCTTTTTGGTGATCGGCTTATCGGGGAAAATACGAGTCCACACCTGCCCTCCCCGTTTCACGTAGCGAGTGATGGCAATTCGTGCCGCTTCAATTTGACGACTTGTCACCCATCCGGGCTCCAAAGCCTTGAGCCCAAATTCTCCCAACGTAATTTGGCCGCCGCGATAGGCTTTTCCCGTCATGCGGCCTTTTTGCATTTTTCGAAACTTGACTTTTTTGGGCGCCAGCACGATCTATCTCTCCTTACCCCAACCTTCGTTCCAGAGCCGATTCCGACTTCATTGCCTGAACGGGAAGCATCTCTCCCTTATAAATCCACGTTTTGACCCCTATTTGCCCCATGGTAGTTCGAGCCTCCGCGAAGCCATAATCTATTTCGGCGCGAAGCGTGTGGAGCGGCACACGTCCTTCTCGATACCATTCGGTACGAGCAATCTCCGCACCGCCCAAACGACCAGCCACCATGATCTTGATACCCTGCGCGCCCAGTCTCAGGGCCGATTGAACACTTCGCTTCATCGCTCGTCGAAACGCGACCCGCTTTTCCAATTGCGTTGCGACATTCTCGCTGACGAGTTGGGCGTCGAGTTCCGGCTTCTTGATCTCCTTGACCGTGATGTACACCTGACCGCCGTATCGCTTTTCCAGATCGGCCTTGAGCTTATCGACCTCCGCGCCTTTCCTTCCTATGATAATCCCCGGTCGCGCCGTATGAATGATGACTCTCGTCTGATCTCCCGATCGCTCGATCTCGACCTTCGCCACGCCGGCGTGATAGAGCCGAGCCTTGACCATTTGTCTGATCTTGATGTCTTGATGCAAAAACTTCGCGTAATCCTTGTCGGCGTACCAACGAGAACTCCACGTGTAGTTGTAACCCAGGCGATACCCTATCGGATTTGTCTTCTGACCCATAATGATGTCCGCCTCAATAGCAATTCTCGGTCAACATTACTAAGCCCGCTTGACGTGAACCGTCGGAGCGGTCACCACGACAGTAATATGGCTGGTCCGCTTATGAATGGCATTCGCCCTCCCCATCGATCTCGCCCTTACCCTCCTATAGATGGGACCGCAATTCACGAACGCCCTGGAGACAACCATCGAATCACTGTCGCCCATTTCTTTTTGTTCCGCATTTGCCACGGCGGAGCGAAGAACCTTCTCCACCACTCGCGCCGCATGACGAGGTGTATGCTTCAACATGGCCAGCGCCATGGGAACCTGCTGCCCCCGAATCATGTCGATGACCGGTTTCGCCTTGCGCGGGGCCACTCTTACAAACCGAAGTATGGCGTGTGCTTCTTTCATCTTTCCAACCTAACCCCAAACTTCCAGGCCCGACCAAGGCACCGGATTTGACGAGCTATTTCTGCTATTTCAGCGGTACGGCTTTTTCGGTCTTTGCCTGTCCATGCCCCTTAAAAAACCGTGTCGGGGCAAACTCACCCAGCTTGTGCCCCACCATGTTTTCGGTCACAAAAACTGGGATGAATTTCTTGCCGTTATGAACCGCAAACGTGTGGCCGATCATGTCGGGAATGACCGTCGATCGCCGAGACCAAGTTTTAATCAGTTTCCGATCCTTGGTCTGGTTCATCTGCTCGACCTTCTTAAGCAGGTGGCCGTCGACAAACGCCCCTTTGCTGATCGATCTAGGCATTGCGGACTCCTGACTTTCTCCTCGAGATAATGAACTTATCGGTCCTCTTGTTCTGGCGGGTCTTGTACCCTTTCGTGGGCATTCCCCATGGAGACACCGGATGGGGATTGCCTTGGCCGGACTTCCCTTCTCCTCCGCCATGGGGATGATCGACCGGATTCATGACCACGCCTCGAACATGCGGCCTCTTTCCCTTCCATCGGCTCCGCCCGGCCTTTCCAACGGAGATATTTTCGTGATCGACGTTCCCAACTTGCCCGACCGTCGCCATGCACCGCCCTAGAATCCGCCTCATCTCTCCTGATTTCAATCGAACTTGGACGTAATCTCCTTCACGCCCCATCACCTGAGCAAACCCACCGGCACTGCGAATTAACTGCCCCCCCTTACCCGGTTTCAATTCGATGTTATGAACGGTGGTGCCCAACGGCATGTTGGCTAAAGGAAGCGCGTTCCCCGGACGAATTTCAGCCTCAGGTCCCGACTGCACTTCATCGTTCAATTTGAGCCCGACAGGAGCCAGAATGTACCGTTTTTCTCCATCTCTGTATTTGAGCAGGGCGATACGAGCCGACCGGTTCGGATCATATTCGATCGCTTCGACCCGCGCCGGAACCCCCGTCTTATCACGATGAAAGTCGATGATCCGATACAACCTCTTATGCCCGCCGCCGCGGAATCGGACGGTCATTCGGCCGCTGTTGTTTCGTCCTCCGCTCCGGAGGTGGAATAATGTCAGGAGTTTTTCCGGTTTCTTCTTGGTCAGCTCTTCAGTCGAAACCGAAGACATGCCTCTGCGCCCAGGGGACGTCGGTCTATATAGTTTCAATGCCATCTTGGACTCTCTGCGCCGTTAAAACCCATTAAGCGCTTTCGTACAGTTCGAGTTTTTCGCCCTTCTTAAGGGTCACAAACGCCTTTTTCCAATCGGATCTTCTCCCTGAAAACCGCCCCAGCCGTTTGATTTTTCCCTGGACATTCAACACATTGACCTTTTCGACCTTCACCTTCAGAAGCGTCTCGACAGCCTGTTTGATTTGAACGCGATTGGCATCAGGGTGAACGATGAAACCGACGGTATTCGTCTGCTCGCGAAGGGCCGTAATTTTCTCCGTCAACAATGGCTGAACCAAAACCTCGTGCATCCCGACCTTCACGACCACACCTCTTGTACTCGTCCCACCTCACCTTGAAGAAGCACAACAACCCCCGCCCGCACGACATCGTAGACGTTCAGCCGATCAGGGCTCAACACAGTGACATCCGGCAGGTTTCTCGCTGCGAGCGGAATGCCGGATTCCCCAGAACCGGCGACGACAAGCGCGTGCTCACCGTTTCTCAATCGGTCCAACGATCGAGCCAGCCATTTTGTTTTCGTCGCCTCCTGAGCCAAGTCCGACAGGACGATCAGGCGTCCTTCTGAGACCTTTGCCGACAAGGCCCCCTGCAAGGCGGCCCGATATTTTTTCTTCGGCATCGAATAGGCGTAACTTCTCGGCTTCGGGCCGAACACCGTTCCTCCGTGACGCCAAACAGGAGATCGCAGCGACCCGGCCCTGGCACGTCCCGTGTGCTTCTGTTTCCACGGCTTTTTCCCCGAACCACTGACTTCTCCTCGACGCCGCGTAGAAGCCGTGCCTTGACGCTCGCACGCTCGCTGCATCACCACGGCTTCATGCACAAGCTCTGCACGAGGCTCGCAACCAAAAACTTGACCCGGGAGCTCCAGAGTTCCGACTTTTTTATTCTCTAAATCAACAACGTCGACGGTCGGCATACGCTAACTCTTTTTCGATTTTCGCACGACAACGATTCCATTCGAAGCGCCGGGAACGGCTCCTCTCACAAAAAGGAGATTCTCACCGGGGCGCGATTCGACGACCTTCAAGTGCTGCACCGTGACCCGCTCGGACCCCATATGGCCTGGCAGAGTCTTTCCCTTCCAAACGCGCGAGGGAAACGAACTTGATCCGATCGACCCCGGATGACGATGAAACATCGACCCGTGCGACTCAGGCCCCCCGGCATAGTGATGACGCCGGACCACCCCTTGATAGCCTTTCCCCTTGGAGACGCCGATCACGTCAACCCAGTCGCCTTTCTTAAAGACATCGACGGTCACCGTCTGCCCGACCGTCACATCTCCCTCTTTTCTAAATTCCTTGAGGACGCGGCTCGCAGGAGCTTGATTTTTTTTCAAATGACCGAGCTCCGGCTTGGAAAGTTTCCGTTCGCTGACTTCGCCAAAAGAGAGCTGAACGGCTTCATAGCCGTCCCGTTCCTTGGTTTTCACCGTTACGACCCGGCAGGGACCGGCCTCAATTACCGTCACCGGGGTCAGGCGGTTCTCGTCGAAAACCTGAGTCATCCCCAATTTTTTTCCCAGCAATCCGTTCGTCATGTCCACCAGCCGTTAAACCAGATTTGGGAGCCAGAGTTACAGTTTGATCTCGACATCCACGCCGGCGGCCAAATTCAGCTTCATCAACGAGTCCATGGTCTCGGGCGTTGGCTCCATAATGTCAACCAGTCGCTTATGCGTCCGCACCTCGAACTGTTCTCGCGATTTTTTATCGGCGTGCGTCGATCGTTGAACTGTGATCCTTTCGATCTTCGTGGGAAGCGGAATCGGTCCGACGACGCGAGCGCCGCTGCGGCGAACCGTTTCAACAATTTCCATCACGGATTGATCCAGGACACGGTAATCAAATCCGCGCAGCCTGATTCGAATTCGCTGATCGACCTTCACATTCCGCTCCTTTACTCACAGATGCCCAAACGCCTTCTACGCCAAGATTTCCGTCACGACGCCGGAGCCGACGGTTTTGCCGCCTTCGCGCACGGCAAAGCGCAGCCCTTGGTCCATGGCGATGGGACTGATCAACTCCGCCGTAATGCTCACGTTGTCCCCCGGCATCACCATCTCCACCCCCGGATTGAGCTGCACCACCCCCGTCACGTCCGTCGTCCGAAAATAAAACTGCGGCCGATACCCATTGAAAAACGGCGTGTGCCGCCCCCCCTCTTCTTTCGTCAACACGTACACTTCCGCCTTGAACTTGGTGTGCGGCGTAATGGTCTTGGGCTTCGACAGCACCATCCCCCGCTCCACGTCCTCTTTCTTCGTCCCCCGCAACAACACCCCGATGTTGTCCCCCGCCTGCCCCTCGTCCAATACCTTGCGGAACATCTCCACGCCCGTCACCACCGTGGTCTGCGTGGGCCGTAACCCCACGATCTCCACTTCGTCGCCCACCTTGACGATCCCCCGCTCGCAGCGCCCCGTCACCACGGTGCCCCGCCCGCTGATGGTAAAGACATCCTCAATCGGCATCAAAAACGGCTTGTCGATCGGCCGCTGCGGCGTCGGAATGTAGGTGTCCACCGCCTCCAAGAGCTTCAAAATGCTCGGCACCCCCAACGGCCCCTGATCCCCCTCCATCGCTTTCAACGCACTGCCGTGAATGATCGGCGTCTTGTCCCCCGGAAACCCATACTTGGACAACAGCTCCCGCACTTCCAATTCCACCAACTCCAACAACTCCTTGTCGTCCACCTTGTCCGCCTTGTTCAAAAACACGACAATGTACGGCACGCCCACCTGGCGGGCCAGCAAAATATGCTCCCGCGTCTGGGGCATCGGCCCATCCGCCGCCGAGACCACCAAAATGGCCCCGTCCATCTGCGCCGCCCCCGTAATCATGTTCTTCACATAGTCCGCGTGCCCCGGACAGTCCACGTGCGCATAGTGCCGCTGGTCCGTCTCGTACTCGACATGGCTAATGGCAATCGTCATGATCTTGGTCGCATCCCGCCGCCCCTGACTCTCGCTCGCCTTCGCCACCTCGTCGTAACTCACAAACTTCGCCATCCCCCGATCCGCACACACCTTCGTCAACGCCGCCGTCAACGTCGTCTTCCCATGGTCCACATGCCCGATCGTCCCAATGTTCACATGCGGCTTCTTCCGCTCAAATTTCGCCTTCGCCATACCTCGCTCCTCGTCCAGGAAATTCTTTGCTCAATGTCGCCTTTTCAAAAAATGATCGGCTCACACACACGAACCAGGGGTCTTATTCACCGCGATACTTGGCGATGATCGTTTCCGCGATTTGCTTGGGAACCTGCTCGTATCGGTCGAATTCCATGCTGTAGGTGGCGCGCCCCTGCGTTCGGGATCGCAAGTCCGTCGCGTACCCGAACATCTCCTTAAGTGGAACGGACGCTTCGATCGCTTGCGCGCCGGCCCGCACTTTCATTCCTTGGACTTTGCCTCGACGCCCGTTCAGGTTTCCGATGACGTCGCCCATAAATTCTTGGGGCACCAACACTTCAACCTTCATGATCGGTTCCAGCAACACGGGGTCCGCCTTTTTACAGGCGTCGGCAAACCCCATCGATGCCGCAATTTTGAACGCCATTTCATTCGAGTCGACTTCATGGTAAGAGCCGTCCGTGAGCGTCACGCGAATATCCCGCAAGGGATACCCTGCGATAACGCCGCTTTCCATCCGTTCCTTGACGCCCTTTTCGACGGCGGGAATGTACTCTTTCGGAATGACGCCGCCGACGATTTTGTTGACGAACTCAAACCCTTTCCCCGGCTCGGACGGCTCGACCGTCAGCACGACGTGGCCGTACTGACCTCGCCCTCCCGTCTGCTTGATGTACTTGGCTTCGGCTTCGGCCTTGCGCCGAATCGTCTCTCTGTACGCCACTTCCGGCTGACCGACGTTTGCTTCCACCTTGAATTCGCGGAGCAATCGATCGACGATGATTTCAAGATGCAGCTCGCCCATCCCTGAAATGATGGTCTGCGCCGTTTCCTCGTCGGTGCGAACACGGAACGATGGATCCTCTTGGGCAAGCTTTTGCAGAGCAAAGCCCATCTTTTCCTGATCCTGCTTGGTCTTCGGCTCAATGGCCATTGAAATGACGGGCTCGGGAAACTTCATCACCTCCAACAGAACCGGATGTTTTTCATCCGCCAAGGTATCACCGGTCGTGGCCCCCTTAAGACCGACTGCGGCGACAATATCGCCGGCATAAGCAGCCTCGATCTCTTCACGTTTGTTGGCGTGCATCTTCAAGAGCCGACCGATACGCTCTTTCGTTCCCTTCGTTACGTTGAGGACCGGCGTTCCCGTCTTGAGCGTCCCCGAATAGACCCGGAAATACGTCAATTGACCGGCAAAGGGATCGGACATGATCTTAAAAGCCAGCGCCGAGAACGGCTCGCTGTCGGACGCTTTGCGCTCCACCTGCTTTCCGGTGGCCGGATCGACTCCCACGACGGCGGCAATATCCAGAGGCGACGGCAAAAACTCCACTACCCCGTCCAGAAGCTGCTGAACCCCCTTGTTTTTGAAGGCCGACCCGCACAGCACCGGCGTGATTTTCATTGCAATCGTACCGGCCCGAATCACGCGCCGAATATCATCTTCCGTCAGCGTCTGGCCGTTCAGATATTTTTCCATGACCTGATCGTCGAATTCGGCGACCGATTCGATCATTTTTTCCCGATATTCCCGCGCCTTCTCCAACAAATCGGGCGGGATTTCTTGAACGACATACTTGGCGCCGAGCGTCTCGTCATCATAGAGATACGCTTTCATCGAAACGAGATCGACGGAGCCCCGAAACTCGGCCTCTCGCCCGACAGGGATCTGGATCGGAACAGGGTTGGCCCCCAAGCGATCGATCATGGACTGAACACAGAAATAAAAATCCGCCCCGATCCGGTCCATCTTGTTCATAAAAGCGATTCGCGGGACTCGATACTTATCCGCCTGTCGCCAGACGGTTTCCGATTGAGGCTCGACGCCTTGAACCGAATCGAATACCGCCACCGCTCCGTCAAGCACCCGCAACGAACGTTCGACCTCGATGGTGAAATCAACATGGCCTGGAGTATCAATAATGTTGATACGCCGGTTTTTCCAATAGCAGGTCGTGGCGGCCGCAGTAATCGTAATGCCGCGCTCGCGCTCCTGCTCCATCCAATCCATCGTCGCCGCACCCTCATGGACTTCGCCCAACTTATGGGTCAGCCCCGTATAGAACAGGATTCGTTCCGTCGTCGTCGTCTTACCGGCATCGATATGCGCCATGATGCCGATGTTTCTTGTATGTTCTAAAGGTGTTTGACGAGCCACCTAAATCCTCACAAAACATCTATGCTGCAGGCCAAGCCGACAAGACACCGCTGCGATCATCATTTCACGACGCGTCCATGAATCGCAGCGAATCACAGCACGGCTCGACTGCAGCACAGACCGACGTTACCAGCGATAATGAGCGAATGCTTTGTTCGCCTCCGCCATTCGATGCACATCCTCCCGCTTCTTGACCGAGGCCCCCGTATTGTTTGCCGCGTCGAGCAACTCGGCAGCCAACTTCTCCCGCATGCTCCTCCCGCTTCGGGTTCGGGCGCATTGCGAGAGCCAACGAAGCGCCAGCGACACCCTGCGCGACGGCCGAATTTCAACCGGGACTTGATATGACGCTCCACCCACTCGTCGAGACTTGACCTCCACAATGGGCTTCACGTTGTCCACGGCCGCTTTGAAGACTTTCAACGGGTCATTCCCCGTTTTTTCCTGAATCGCATCAAACGCACCGTAACAAATTCGCTCGGTCACGCTCTTTTTCCCGCGGGTCATGAGAGCATTGATGAACTTCCCAACGAGCTTGTCTCGATACCGCACATCGGGCAACACTTCACGCTGACCAAAGAATTTACTTCGAGGCATCTTTATCCCTTATTCCACCCTATCCGTCACGCACACCGGCTTAGAAAGCACGAAATCTTCGTTTTTCGCGACGGCCGCCGCTCACGCGACCGACTATTTGGGACGTTTCGCTCCGTACTTCGACCGACTTTGCTTTCGATCCGCAACCCCCACCGTATCCAGAGTTCCACGCACCAAATGGTATCGGACTCCCGGGAGGTCCTTGACGCGCCCGCCTCGCACCAGAACAATCGAATGCTCCTGCAGATTATGGCCGACCCCTGGAATGTAGGTCGTGACCTCCATGCCATTGGTCAGACGAACGCGCGCGACTTTGCGCAAAGCGGAATTCGGTTTTTTGGGCGTCGTCGTATAAACGCGAAGACACACTCCCCGCTTCTGGGGACACGATTTCAAGGCCGGGCTCTTTGTTTTCGCCTTGACAAGCGTTCGTCCCTTGCGCACCAGTTGATTGATCGTCGGCATTCCGCTTCACCCTCTCCGCAAAATGAGCGTCTTCGAATCAGTCATGAACAAAGACGCGGGATTATATTGACGTTGTCTTGTGCTGTCAAGTGTGTAAATCTTCCTTCGTATGTTATTTAGGTGGAACCCTCCCCGGAATGGAGTGACGACGAAACTGCGGTTCCGGCCGAATCGGCCGCCGCTGGCTGACTCGCACCCACCGCGACGGTTTCCGATTTTTCGCTCAGCACGAAAGTATCCCGATATTCATCAAAACCAGAACCGGCTGGAATCAATCGACCGACAATGACGTTTTCCTTGAGTCCCAGCAACTTATCTTCTCGCCCATTGATGGCGGCCTCCGTCAAGACCCGCGTGGTCTCCTGGAACGACGCCGCGGAAATGAAGCTGTCCGTCGTCAAGGCGGCTTTTGTAATTCCGAGCAGCACCGGCTTGCCGATGGCCGGCTGCCCGCCGGACGCAAGCACGCGTTGATTTTCGGCCTCGAACACGTGTTTGCTGACCTGGCTGCCCGGCAGGAACTGCGTGTCTCCAGGATCTTCAATGCGGACTTTTCTCAGCATCTGCCGCACGATAATTTCGATATGTTTGTCGTTGATCGAAACACCCTGCAAGCGATACACATCCTGCACTTCGTCCACCAGATACTTTTGCAGTTCGTTTGGCCCCAAGACATCGAGAATGTCGTGCGGGTTCGCCGATCCGTCCATCAACGGCTCACCTGCCCGAACCCAATCGCCTTCGTGGACATTGACGTGCTTGCCTTTCGGAATGAAGTACTCCTTCACATCTCCCATTTTGTTGTCCACGATGACCTTTCGCTGCCCTTTGACGAACCCTCCGTATGAAACTTCGCCGTCGATTTCGGTAATGACGGCCTGCTCCTTCGGCTTCCGGGCTTCGAACAATTCGACTACGCGCGGGAGACCGCCCGTAATATCTTTCGTCTTCGTCGTTTCGCGCGGAATTTTGGCCAACACGTCGCCCGGATGAACCATGGCGCCTTTCTCGACGAAAATATGCGCCCCCACCGGCAGCAAATAGCGCGCGACCGTGCTGGTTCCGCTTGGGACCTTGGCCGTCTTCCCCGTTTCATCCTTGATCGAGATGCGGGGACGAAGAGTGGCGCCGGTGTGTTCGATGATGACCTTCCTCGACAGCCCGGTCACTTCATCGAATTCCTCTTTCATCGTCACGCCCTCAATGATGTCGCCAAACGCCACCTTACCTCCCACTTCCGTCAAGATGGTCAGCGAATACGGGTCCCATTCGACAAGCTTTTGACCGGCCGTGACGGGATCGCCGTCTTTGATTTTGATTTTCGCCCCATAGACGACCGGATATTTCTCTCGCTCGCGCCCGCTGTCGTCGACGATCGCGATTTTGGTATTGCGATTCATGACGACCCATTCGCCTTCCTTGTTCCGCACGGCGATACCGGGATTGTGAACGTCGGCGTTCTTCTTGGCGTCGAAACTCATGAACTTGATCCGCCCCGCATGCTTGGCTTCGAGCACGGTTTGCTCGACGACTTTGCTCGCGGTTCCACCGATGTGAAACGTCCGCATGGTGAGCTGCGTTCCCGGCTCGCCGATCGATTGGGCTGCGATCACCCCCACCGGCTCTCCCTTTTCGACCAACCGGCCGCGAGCCAGATCCCGACCGTAACACGCGCGACACACACCGCGAATCGACTGGCAGGTCAGCACGGATCGAATTTTGACCTTGTCGACTCCCGCTTCCACGATCGACTTGGTCAACTCTTCGTGAATCTCCTCGTTCCGCGAGACGATGATTTCGCCCGTCACGGGATCTCGAATGTCTTCCGCGGCCAGCCGTCCCAGAATACGCTCTTCCAACGGCTGAATGATTTCGCCGCCCTCGACCAAGGCACTGACGATGATGCCGTCATGCGTCCCGCAGTCGAGCTCGTTGATGATGACGTCCTGCGCGATATCGACCAACCGTCTGGTCAAATAGCCCGAATTCGCCGTCTTCAAAGCGGTGTCGGCCAACCCTTTTCTCGCGCCGTGCGTGGAAATGAAATACTGCAAAACGGTCAGCCCTTCGCGAAAGTTCGCAGTGATCGGCGTTTCGATGATCTCACCGGATGGCTTGGCCATCAATCCGCGCATGCCGCC
This sequence comes from Nitrospira sp., assembly GCA_024331095.1. Lineage (GTDB taxonomy): Bacteria > Nitrospirota > Nitrospiria > Nitrospirales > Nitrospiraceae > Nitrospira_D. The sequence continues at coordinate 20,342 of JANDJE010000014.1, forward strand.
CAATTGCCTGATTTGCTGCGAACTGCCTCGCGCGCCGGAATCCGCCATCATGAAAATAGGATTGAAGGATTCGGGTTTTGCCGGATCTCCCCCAGCCCCCAACTCCCGCATCATTTCATTGGCCACCTGCTCGGTCACATGCGCCCAAATATCGATGACCTTGTTGTACCGTTCGCCGTTGGTGATCAGACCTTCCGCGTATTGCTTTTCGATCTCGTTCACCTCGCGCTGAGCCTTCTCGACGAAGTCCTCTTTCTTGGTCGGAATATGCATGTTGTCGATGCAGATCGAGACCCCCGCCTTCGTCGCATAGGTAAAGCCGATGTCCTTGATCTTATCCAGAAATTCGACGGTGTCGCGATGACCGGTTTGGCGATAGACAGAGTCGATCAGCTTGGTCATTTCCTTCTTGGTCATGAGCTTGTTGGCCAGTGAGAACGGCAGACTGGCCGGAAGAATTTCAGACAACAGGACCCGCCCCACCGTGGTTTGCACCAACCCATTCCCGATCCGCACCTTAATACGGGCGTGCTCTTCCACTTCGCGGGCGTCGTAGGCGATCCGCACTTCCTCGACGGACCCGAACACTTTCCCTTCGCCTTTGGCTCCCACCCTCTCCTTCGTCAGCCAGTAGCAGCCGAGCACCATGTCCTGAGACGGCACGGCGATCGGCTTGCCGTTGGCCGGAGAGAGAATGTTATTGATGGACATCATCAGCACGCGGGCCTCGACTTGCGCCTCGACGGACAACGGCACGTGCACGGCCATTTGGTCTCCGTCGAAGTCCGCGTTGAAGGCGGAGCAGACCAACGGGTGCAATCGGATGGCCTTGCCTTCGACCAAGACGGGATCAAAAGCTTGAATGCCCAGCCGATGGAGCGTCGGGGCTCGGTTCAGAAGGACCGGATGCTCTCGGATGACTTCGTCGAGCACGTCCCACACCTCCGGCCGTTCCTTCTCGACCAGCCGTTTGGCGCTCTTGATCGTCGTCGCCGCGCCTCGGGCCTCCAGTTTGTGGAAGATAAACGGCTTGAACAATTCAAGCGCCATCTTTTTGGGCAACCCGCACTGATGAAGACGCAGTTCCGGCCCCACCACGATCACGGTACGCCCCGAGTAATCGACGCGCTTCCCAAGGAGATTCTGGCGAAACCGTCCCTGTTTTCCCTTCAGCATGTCGCTCAACGACTTCAGCGGGCGCTTGTTCGGTCCTCGAATCGCTCGCCCCCGACGCCCGTTGTCGAACAACGCATCGACCGCTTCTTGCAACATCCGCATCTCGTTGCGAATGATGACGCCGGGCGCTTTGAGCTCCATCAGCCGCTTGAGCCGGTTGTTTCGGTTGATGACGCGACGATACAGATCGTTCAAGTCCGACGTCGCGAACCGACCGCCGTCCAGAGGGACAAGCGGGCGCAATTCGGGCGGCAGCACCGGAATGACGTCCATGATCATCCATTCCGGTTTATTACCGGACTTCCGGAACGCTTCGAGAACTTTGAGTCGCTTGGCGTATTTTTTCTTCATCGCCGCCGACGTCGATTCTTTTGCCTTGACCTGCAACTCATCCCACAAGGCGTTGATGTCGATCTTGCGCAGCAGCTCGCGGATCGCCTCTGCGCCGATTCCCACCTTGAAGGCGCTGGAGCCGAATTCGGACGCCAACGCGCGCAACTTATCCTCCGTAATCAATTCCTTCTCGGAGAGATCCGTCGGCCCCGGGTCCAGGCACACGTAGCTCTCGAAGTAGAGGATTTTTTCCAATTGCTTCAAACTCATATCCAGCAACGTGCCGATGCGGCTGGGAACTCCCTTCAAAAACCAAATGTGCGCGACCGGAGCCGCCAGTTCGATATGCCCCATCCGCTCTCGGCGCACTTTCGATTGGATCACCTCGACCCCGCACTTATCGCAGACGATGCCGCGATGCTTCATGCGTTTGTACTTGCCGCAATTGCATTCCCAATCTTTGATGGGACCGAAGATCTTGGCGCAGAACAGTCCGTCTTTTTCGGGCTTGAAGGACCGATAATTGATCGTCTCCGGCTTCTTGACCTCCCCATACGACCAAGACCGAATCTTTTCAGGCGAAGCGATGCGGATGCGCATGGAATCAAACGACACGGAATCCCGCTGCTTCTCAAACAATGTGTATACACCTTCCAAGGTAACAACCTCCTTCGATGCCGGATTAAGCCGGCACAGCAGGGTTAGTCCGGCGTCTTGACCAATTCAACATCAAGCCCCAAACTTTGGAGCTCTTTGACCAAGACGTTGAACGATTCAGGGAGTCCCGGCTCCAAAAATGGCTCGCCCTTGACGACGGCTTCATACATGCGAGAGCGGCCCGGGACGTCATCGGATTTCACCGTGAGAAATTCCTGGAGCGTCGAGGCCGCTCCATAGGCTTGAAGCGCCCAGACTTCCATTTCTCCCAGCCGCTGTCCGCCAAATTGCGCCTTCCCCCCCAGCGGTTGTTGGGTCACCAGCGAATAGGGACCGATGGACCGGGCGTGGATTTTGTCGTCCACCAAATGGTGCAGCTTGAGAACGTACATGTATCCCACCGTGACGGGACTCCCGAACGGTTCGCCCGTTTTGCCGTCGATCAACTGAGTCTGCCCGCTGGCCGGCAGCTTAGCCTTCTTGAGCAGCTCCTTGATCTCCTTCTCTGATGCGCCGTCAAAAACCGGGCTGGCCACCGTGATTCCCAGAGCCTTGGCGGCCCACCCCAAATGGGTTTCAAGAATCTGCCCCACGTTCATACGAGATGGAACGCCCAGAGGATTGAGTACGATTTCAACCGGCGTCCCATCCGGCAAATAGGGCATATCTTCTTCGGGCAGCACGCGCGACACGACGCCCTTATTGCCGTGACGTCCGGCCATCTTATCGCCGACCTGAATTTTGCGTTTCATGGCGATATACACTTTGACCAGCTTGATCACGCCGGGCGGCAATTCGTCGCCACGTTTCAATCGCCCGACTTTTTCATCGTAGAGCGTCTGAAGGATTTCTATTTGCTCTTTCGCCCGCCGTTCAATGTCCTCCAACTGCTTCTGCTCGTCGGGATCGCTGAGGATAATGTGGCGCACCGTATCGTCGGGCAGCCGCTTGAGGATCTCCGCGGTCAGTTTTCCCTTCTTCTTCAAGATCACGTCGCCCGTTTCGGGGTCCATCAAATCACGACCGACTACCTTGCCGAGCAAGAGCTTCCGAATCTTCTTCGTCTTTTCTTCGTCGATGATGCGCAACTCCTCATGGTGGTCGCGCTGCAATTTCATCTGATCGTCGGTCTCGATGCTTTTGGAGCGCTCGTCCTTGTCAAGCCCCTTGCGCGAGAAGATCTTCACGTCGACCACGATACCTTCGACGCCGGGCGGAACAGTCAACGACGTATCCTTCACGTCGCCGGCCTTTTCGCCGAAAATGGCGCGGAGCAGTTTTTCCTCCGGAGTAAGCTGGGTCTCCCCTTTCGGGGTCACTTTCCCGACCAGAATGTCGCCCGGCTTCACTTCGGCTCCGATGCGGATGATCCCGCTTTCGTCCAGGTTTCGGAGCGCCTCTTCCCCCACATTGGGAATATCGCGCGTGACGTCCTCCTTGCCCAACTTGGTATCGCGGGCCTCCACCTCGAATTCCTCGATGTGAATGGAGGTAAACGTGTCTTCTCGCACCAACTTCTCGCTGATGAGAATGGCGTCTTCGAAGTTATATCCCCCCCACGGCATGAAGGCCACCAGCACGTTCTTGCCCAGCGCCAGCTCCCCGCGATCGATGGCCGGACCGTCTCCCAGCACTTGCCCCTTCTTGACCGGCTGCCCGACGCGAACCACCGGAGTTTGGTTAATGCAGGTATTTTGATTCGACCGCTGAAATTTGATCAAATCATAGACGTCAAGCCCCGAATCTTTTCCCTTCTTCCCGTCTTTGGAATCGGCTCTGACCACGATCCTCGTGGCATCGACGCTTTCGACGACGCCGGCCCGCTTGGCCTGAATCACGTACCCGGAATCTCTCGCCACCACCGCTTCCATCCCGGTGCCGACCAGCGGAGCTTCGGACTTGATCAGCGGGACGGCTTGACGCTGCATGTTGGACCCCATCAACGCGCGGTTGGCGTCGTCGTGCTCGAGAAACGGAATGAGCGCCGTCGCCACGCTGACGACCTGCTTGGGAGACACGTCCACGTATTCGATTTTATCCGGCGTCGCCGTGATGAAGTCGCCGCCGTACCGGCACGATACGGTTTCCGACACCAACCGGCCCGTCGCATCGACCTTGGAGTTGGCCTGGGCGATGACGTACTTGTCTCCCTCGATGGCGGAAAGAAACTCGATCTCATCGGTGACCCGCCCCTTCACGACCTTGCGGTACGGGGCTTCGATGAATCCGAATTGATTGATCCTGGCGTACGTCGCCAACGACGTAATCAGTCCGATGTTCGGTCCTTCCGGCGTTTCAATCGGACAGATCCGGCTGTAATGCGACGGGTGCACGTCCCGCACTTCAAAGCCCGCCCGCTCTCTGGTCAACCCTCCCGGTCCAAGAGCCGACAAGCGCCGCTTATGGGTGATTTCGGCCAAGGGATTGGTTTGATCCATGAATTGTGAGAGTTGGCTGCTGCTGAAAAACTCCTTGACCGCGGCCACCACCGGCTTGGCGTTGATCAAGTCATGGGGGAGCACGGTCTCCATATCGAGAAGATTCATGCGTTCCTTGATGCTCCGCTCCATTCGGACGAGCCCGACTCGAAATTGATTTTCCAGCAACTCTCCCACCGACCGGACACGCCGATTGCCCAAATGGTCGATATCATCGACTTCGCCCTTGCCCATCTTCAGACCGACCAGATACCGGATGACCTCGACGATGTCTTGAGCCGTCAGGGTCCGTTGCTCGAGCGGCAGGTCCAAGCCGAGTTTCTTGTTGAGCTTCAGACGCCCGACCGGAGAGAGATCGTAGCGTTTGGGGTTCAGAAACAGATTGTCGAACAGCGCCCGTGCGGTCTCGACTGAGGGGGTCTCGCCGGGTCGAAGACGACGATAGATTTCGACCATCGCCTCTTCCTTGGACCCGATTTTTTCCATCTCCAGCGTGTCGAGAATGACGGGGGTGGCGGACGTCGTATCGAGATAAATGACCTTGAATTCCTCGATGTCGCTTTCGGCGATGGCTTCCAGGATCTCGGCGGTCAGCCGCTGGTTTTTTTCGGCCAATTTCGTGTTTTTCGAATCGACCAGCTCGGTCAGGACCGCGCGTCCCACCAGCTCCACGGGAGCCATTGGAATTTCCTTGACGCCGGCGGCCTTGAGCTTGGCGATCAACCCCTTGGTCAATCGAGCTCCTTCGCGCACCAACGGTTCTTTGCCCGTCTTGTCCGGCACATCCATCGAGCACCGAAGCCCCTGATGAATCTCCGGGTCCAATTTCCGAAACAACTTGCCCTGGACCACCCGAACTTCTTCCACGGGGTAGTACATTTTGAGCAGGTCGTCGCTGGAAAATCCGAACGCCTTGAGCAAGATCGTGGCCGGCATCTTCCGGCGCCGATCGATGCGGACATAAAGAATATCCCGCGCGTCGAACTCGAAATCGAGCCACGACCCCCGATACGGAATGATGCGCGCCGAGTACAACACTTTTCCGCTGGCGTGGGTGCGGCCCTTATCGTGCGTAAACGACGCTCCCGGCGACCGATGGAGCTGACTGACGATGACCCGTTCGGTTCCGTTGATGATGAAGGTCCCCCGTTCGGTCATCAGCGGCAACTCGCCGACGTAGACCTCTTGTTCGCGGACATCGAGCACTTTCTTGCGAGGCCCCTTATCCTCCTTGTCGAACACGACCAGTCGGACACGGAGCTTCAGGGGCACGGCGAAGGTCATCCCCTGCTCAAGACACTCCCGCTCGTCGTACTTGGGCGTACCCAGCGTATAACTGGAAAACTCCAGCACGGCCGTATTGTTGTAGTCGGGAATCGGAAACACGCTCGCCAAGGCCGCCTGTAGCCCATGATCCTTCCGGCGGTCCGGCTCCACCTCAAACTGCAAAAACTCTTCGTACGAGCGCTTCTGAATCTCGATCAAATCCGGAATATCGATGCTGGTTCGAATGCGTGAAAAATCTTTCCGTTCGACGAACTCTTGCAGAGTCGTTTCGGGCATTCTTCGTTCCTCCACGCTGGTCGGTCAATAAAAACGGACTCATCGAGCGTCTCCGTGCTTCAACGAAACGCTCGATGAAATTAACGGCGTACGGCCCGCTGATGAGCCGGAGCGTTACTTGACCTCGACTTTCGCCCCGCTCTCCTCGAGCTTCTTCTTCATGGTGTCGGCTTCTTCCTTGGAGACGCCGGTCTTGACGGGCTTCGGAGCTCCCTCGACCAAGTCCTTGGCTTCTTTCAGCCCCAGACTGGTCAGCTCGCGCACGACTTTGATGATCTGAATCTTCTTGTCCGCCGGCGCGGCGGCGAGAATGACGTCGAACGCCGTTTTCTCTTCCGCGGGTGCGGCCGCGGCTCCGGCTGCCGCAGGCGCGGCGGCCACCGCCACCGGCGCGGCGGCCGTGACGCCGAAGCGAGCCTCCAACCCTTTCACCAGTTCCGCCAAATCGAGCACGCTCATGCTCTCGATGGCCTTGATCAACTCTTCCTGCGACAGCTTCGATGTGGTTTCCGACATGTCTCCCTCCTCTTTCTTTTTATCTTGAATGGCCACGATCACTCGAACCACCTTCGCCAACACCGCGTGCAACGTAGAGACCAATCCTCGGATCGGCCCCTGCATGGCGGAGAGCAGCATGGCGAGGAGCACTTCCTTCTTCGGCAACTTCGCGACGGCTTCCAAGTCGGCCGGCTGCACGACTTTTCCATCCACCACGCCGGCCGTGATCCGAATCTTCTCGTCGCGTTTTTCAGCCCCGATGAAATCCCGCAACACTTTCGTCGGCAGGACCGGATCATCGTATCCGATCACCACCCCCACCGGCCCCTTAAACCGCGTCTTAAGACCCGCCATGACGGTCCCTTCGACCGCACGGGCCGCCAGCGTATTTTTGACCACCCGATATTCCGCCTTGGCGCCGCGGAGCTGTTTGCGCAATTCCGTCATTTGATTGACCGGAAGCCCGACACATTCCGTCAGAATGGCGAGATGCGCGCGCCCGAACTTCTCGGCCAACTCCGCAACCGCCGCAGCTTTTTCGTCCCTTTTCATGTCACCCCTCGCTCTTCTACGACCGACGTTCGTTTCGCATGACTCCGTTCAAACCATAAGTTCCATCCCGCGACGCACACTCCCCATCAGCTCCACTGCTTGGCGATCGCCGAGGCATCCAATCTCACGCCCGGCCCCATCGTGCTCGAGAGCGTCACGCTCTTGAGGTAGCGTCCCTTGCACGACGCGGGCTTGGCCTTGACGACGGCTTCCAAAATCGCCGAGGCGTTGTCGTAGAGCTGCTCCGGCTTGAACGATACCTTTCCGATCGGCACGTGAACGACCCCCGCCTTCTCAATCTTGTATTCCACCCGCCCTTTGCGGATCTCCGACACCGCCTTTCCCACCTCAAACGTGACGGTGCCGGTTTTGGGATTCGGCATGAGGCCGCGCGGTCCAAGCTGTTTTCCCAGCTTGCCGACCGACGCCATGAGATCCGGCGTGGCGATGGCACAGTCGAAATCCAGCCACCCCCCCTTGATCTTCTCCATCAGATCATCGGACCCGACATAGTCGGCTCCGGCGGTGCGCGCCTCTTGCTCCTTCTCGCCTTTCGCAAAGACGAGCACGCGGACCTGCTTGCCGGTTCCATGCGGCAACGACGTGGTGCCCCGCACCATTTGATCGGACCGCTTCGGATCAACGCCCAAGTGGATGGCGATGTCGACGGACTCGTCGAACTTCGCGTAGGCGGCGCTCTTGACGGTCTCGATGGCCTCGCGCAGTCCGTAGAGGCGAGGCTCAACCTTCTCCAATGCAGCCTTCATCTTCTTTCCCATCATGCCAACTCCTTCCGCTCCGTCCCATCTCACCCCTGCACGACGACGCCCATGCTCCGAGCGGTCCCCTCAATAATCTTGGCGGCTCCCTCTACGTCGGCGGCGTTCAAGTCGGCCATTTTTTTCTGGGCGATTTCGTACAACTGTTTCTTCGTAATCTTGCCGACCTTGTCTTTCTGCGGCACTCCGGACCCCTTGATGATTCCGGCGGCTTTCTTCAGCAAGTCCGAAGCCGGCGGCGTTTTCAGAATGAACGAGAACGTCCGGTCCTTGTACACCGTGATGACGACCGGAATGATACTGTCCCCCTCTTTCTGCGTCTTCGCGTTGAACTGCTTGCAGAATTCCATGATATTGACGCCGTGCTGGCCGAGCGAAGGACCGACGGGAGGAGCGGGATTCGCTTTGCCGGCCGGAATCTGCAACTTGATTTGCGCGGATACTTCCTTTGCCATCGTCTACTCCGTTCCGAATGCTCGCCGTTTGAAAATTCGTCGCCGAACGCGAAGGAATCCCTCGTCGTCCGGCCTTCCTAAATCCGTTCCACTTGCAGAAATCCCAATTCGACCGGAGTCGACCGGCCGAAAATACTGACCATCAGCTTCAACCGATTATGGTCATGATCGACCTCGTCAACGGTCCCGTTAAACCCCAGAAAGGGACCGTCGATAATCCGAACGTTATCGCCTTTGATGAACTTGATCTGCTCCCGAGGCTCGGCCTGCCCGGCATCGACCTGTTTGAGCAACGATTCCACCTCTTCCTCGGTCAACGGCGCCGGAACCGTCCCGCCCCCCACAAACCCGGTCACCTTGGGCGTCTCTTTGATCATTTGCAACGTACTGTCGTCCACGGGCGATTCCAGCTCCACCAGCACGTAACCCGGAAAGAACTTGCGCCTGGAAGTCCGTCGTTTCCCATCTTTGATTTCGATCACATCTTCGGTGGGCACAAGGATTTGGCCGACCTTTTCCGTCAGTCCCATTTGATTTGCTCGTTCCATCAAACTGGCTTTGACGCGCCCCTCAAACCCGGCGTAGGTATGGATCACGTACCAGTTTTTCGTCATGGCTCACCCCGGATTACACCGAATATCACGGCTCGGCCGCGTCCTCTGCACGGCATGAGCAACATCCTTATCTTTAGATCAATTTTCCAATCAACCAGGAAAGAAACGAGTCGACGACCGACAGATAGAGCGACATCAACACACAAAACACAATGACGACCGTTGTGGACCCGACCGTCTCGGCTCTGGTCGGAAAGGAGACCTTCTTTAATTCAGCCCGCACGTCGGTCATGAAAATGCGTATGGATTCGGTCATCCGTTTAAACATGATTCCGCCTTCTCGATCTTTACCCTACCGAGGCCTATACAATGCGCTGTCGCCCGGTCGATCTTCTGCTCTTCAGCAGATATTTTTCCCCCTCATCCTCACAAACAAAGCCGCCTTTGGACTTTCTCCCGACCCATTTCGACCTTGTTCCTCAACTTCGACCTTGTTCCTCAACCTTATGGACCTTGCATCACTTCCCATCACCTGCCGAGACCGTTTGGCAGGGGCACTAGGATTTGAACCTAGACTCTCGGTTTTGGAGACCGATGTGCTGCCATTGACACCATGCCCCTCCCCGGACGTGACATGAAACGTGAGGGGTTGGACGAATCGGAAAATCCGGCCACCCTTGCCTTTTGCTCTTTACCCCTGATGCTATTTCACTTCCTTGTGCGGCGTATGCTTTCGGCAGAACTTGCAGAACTTGTTTCGTTCCAACCGATCCGGATCGTTCTTTTTGTTTTTGCTCGTCGAGTAATTGCGTCGCTTGCACGCCGTGCAGGCCAAATCGATGATTTCACGCATCGCTCCACTCCCTGGCTGTCATTACAAGAACGCGACAAGTCACGCCAAGATTTCCGTCACGACGCCGGAGCCGACGGTTTTGCCGCCTTCGCGCACGGCAAAGCGCAGCCCTTGGTCCATGGCGATGGGACTGATCAGCTCCGCCGTAATGCTCACGTTGTCCCCCGGCATCACCATCTCCACCCCCGGATTGAGCTGCACCACCCCCGTCACGTCCGTCGTCCGAAAATAAAACTGTGGCCGATACCCATTGAAAAACGGCGTGTGCCGCCCCCCCTCTTCTTTCGTCAACACGTACACTTCCGCCTTGAACTTGGTGTGCGGCGTAATGGTCTTGGGCTTCGAGAGCACCATCCCCCGCTCCACGTCCTCTTTCTTCGTCCCCCGCAACAACACCCCGATGTTGTCCCCCGCCTGCCCCTCGTCCAATACCTTGCGGAACATCTCCACGCCCGTCACCACCGTGGTCTGCGTGGGCCGCAACCCCACAATCTCCACTTCGTCGCCCACCTTGACGATCCCCCGCTCGCAGCGCCCCGTCACCACAGTGCCCCGCCCGCTGATGGTAAACACATCCTCAATCGGCATCAAAAACGGCTTGTCGATCGGCCGCTGCGGCGTCGGAATGTACGTGTCCACCGCCTCCAACAACTTCATGATGCTCGGCACCCCCAACGGCCCCTGATCCCCCTCCATCGCTTTCAACGCACTGCCGTGAATGATCGGCGTCTTGTCCCCCGGAAACCCATACTTGGACAACAGCTCCCGCACTTCCAATTCCACCAACTCCAACAACTCCTTGTCGTCCACCTTGTCCGCCTTGTTCAAAAACACGACAATGTACGGCACGCCCACCTGGCGGGCCAGCAAAATATGCTCCCGCGTCTGGGGCATCGGCCCATCCGCCGCCGAGACCACCAAAATGGCCCCGTCCATCTGCGCCGCCCCCGTAATCATGTTCTTCACATAGTCCGCGTGCCCCGGACAGTCCACGTGCGCATAGTGCCGCTGGTCCGTCTCGTACTCGACATGGCTAATGGCAATCGTCATGATCTTGGTCGCATCCCGCCGCCCCTGACTCTCGCTCGCCTTCGCCACCTCGTCGTAACTCACAAACTTCGCCATCCCCCGATCCGCACACACCTTCGTCAACGCCGCCGTCAACGTCGTCTTCCCATGGTCCACATGCCCGATCGTCCCAATGTTCACATGCGGCTTCTTCCGCTCAAATTTCGCCTTCGCCATACCTCGCTCCTTTGTCTAGCTCCCCTCAATAAATTTTGTCCGTTTTCGCATTCTCGATTAGGACGCCGGGCACAGTGTTTCATTTCTGCGAAGCGGCCGCGGACGCTGAAACCCTCCGCTTCTTTTGCCGGCTCCATGTGCGCCCGATCCGGTGGAGCCCACGACGCGGATCGAACGCGTGACCTCGTCCTTACCAAGGACGTGCTCTACCGACTGAGCTACGTGGGCGCTCTTTCTCGTCATTCGTCGCTCATCATCGTCAATACAAGACCCGATTCTCAAACCCCGAGCGACCCACACAAGACATTCCACCGCTGCCGTTTCACGTCTTCTTTGGAGCGGGCGATGGGATTTGAACCCACGACAACCAGCTTGGAAGGCTGGGACTCTACCACTGAGCTACGCCCGCCCCCGCGACGTCAACGTATCGGCGCTTCAAAGCCCGAGACCCTCAGGGCACTTACCCACTGCATAGTTTCAACAAGCGGCAGCGGCACAGGCAAGCGCAGTTTGGTGGGCAGGCAAGGATTCGAACCTTGGAAGACATAAGCCAGCAGATTTACAGTCTGCCCCCTTTGGCCACTTGGGTACCTGCCCGCAACGCGCCATCCCCGCGACGCATTTTTGTTCTGGACAATCACCTTAATCGGGGAATAGCCCTTGATTCACCGATGAGAAACAAGAGCAAACCCCTCCGCGCACTTCTCTTCAATCCGAAAGATTGAAGCGCTGATGCAGCAGGATGGGTCAATTAAGAAATGCTGGATTCTATTGACGAAGTGCTGCTATGTCAAGAGACGATCCGCTCTTCCTTAAAATTTTTTATTGCCCCCGCGACCTTTACGTTAACAGGAGGCAGGTGCTTCATCGGCCATCGAGACCTTTTGAGATCCTTTCAGCCATTTGACTAATTCTTCTGAAAAATCTAGAGCTTGTGTCATTAGAACCTCGGTCTCGCCCCAGGAAAGCTGTGACGATTTACCGAGAAACCTCTTTTGAGCAACCCGCCGTTCTTCAGCCTCGTGAGGCACGTAGTATCCACGGAACTCTCCGTGAGAGAACGCGGCCTTCAAACGTTCCGCCCACTGCTCTTTTTGACGTTCCGGCCGGCCGTGATGTTTCCCGTGTATCTCGAGCTGTGTCCAAATCGCCCATCCGATAAACACCGCCCACGTCTCATTCAGCGCCTCCCAGGATTCCGATTCCGTCAAGTACCGAACTTCGGTCTCATGCGGCCGTTGCGCGAGAGGCACGATCGCCACCGCACCATATCGACACATCTGCTGCCTTCGGGCAAAGCGCAATAATTCAGGCGTTCCGCCTGCCTCTCCTCCTCGTTCCTCAAGGATCGTTAAGTAATCCATATAGGCATGGAAGAGTTCGTGGTACAGTACTTGGAGTTCTTGATGCGTCATGGCTCGCAACGGCTTCAGGACGGCGCCGGCTGCGTTGAAAGACAGCGATCGATTGAGCACCATCCGATGGTCGCCGGGATGGTATTCCGCCGCATAGGTCCGAAGATCGTCGAATTCGAACCGGATAAAATCCGCCGGCATCCGCTTGAGAAACTTGGTGGGAAGATGAAGGCGATCCGCCTCGACGATCAATCGGCTCCACGTCGACTCCAAGGCTGATCGGCCGTCATCGACGACAGAAACGGCTCTCGCCCAAGAACCGCCCGGCCACTCCCACAAACAAAAAACAAGCAAAAAGATACCGATCCGCAAGAGGAAAGAACTCTCCACAATGGGCTGAAAGAGTGGCGACGACCGTGATGCAGCGGACACGTGGCGACGATCCTCCCCCATGCGGCCCGACCGACTCAATCCCAATACCGCGATGTCCCCCACTCTTCCTCTCGTCCTCCCTCTTCAACCAACGCCAGCACCTCAAGAAGCTCGGGCGAGACCGGATCGAGGAAACGAGACGGTTTCGAGAGCACCATCCCGCTGGGCTTGTCGTACACATTGACCGGATAGGTAAGGAATAAATGCCGTCTGGCTCGTGTCACCGCCACATAGAACAGCCGCCGCTCTTCTTCCAGTTCCTCGTCGGTCAGAAACGAATAGGCCGAAGGAAACCGACCGTCCACCACCCAGATCACAAAGACCGCCTCCCATTCCAGCCCCTTGGCCGAATGGATCGTGGACAATACCAGTCGCTCATCATCGCGCTCCGCGGCCTCGACATCCACGACGCTCCCATCCGGCGGCTCCAAGGCCAGATCGGCCAAAAACTCATCGAGCTCGGCATAATTCCCGGCAATCGTATGGAGATGATCGAGATCCCGCATGCGCTTGGGATAGTCGTCGTACTGATCCTTCAGAATGGGTAGATAGTAGTCGTACACGTGGGCGATGGATTCTGCCGGCGACCGACGGTCGTGTCCCGTCAAACCATCCAACGTGTCGGCGAGAGTCGCGAGCGTGCGAGCGGAGCGGCCGGCCCCGGCCCGCAACACATCGGATGGCCGATCGGCCTTTGCAATCAACGACAACAGGTCTTGAGCCTTCTTCGGCCCGACGCCCTCGACCAACATGAGCGCCCGGTGCCAACTGACCAGGTCGAGCGGATTGGCGGCCACCCGCACGTGCGCCAGCACGTCCTTGACGTGGGCCGTTTCGATGAACTTGACGCCCCCGCGTTTGATGAACGGCAGCCCGGCGCGGGAGAGCTCGATTTCCAAATCGAAGGAATGGAAGCTCGATCGAAACAGCACCGCCACCTCGCTCAACGGCACTCCTTCCTCCCGCAGTTCGAGAATCTTCTGCGCGATGAATCGCGACTGCGCGTTCTCGCCGGCCGCCTCCGCCAGCACCGGCAACGGGCCGTCGAGTTTTCTCGTAAACAGGCGCTTGGTATATTTCTCCGCCGCCTCCTCGATGATGCTGTTCGCCAGATTCAGGATCGGCTGCGTGCTGCGATAGTTTTCTTCCAGCTTGTACACCGTGGCGCCCGGAAAGAGATCCGGAAACTCCATGATGTTTCTGAACGTCGCGCCCCGGAACGCGTAGATCGACTGCGAATCGTCCCCAACGACCATCACGTTGTCGTGCGTCGCGGCCAACCGGCGGATCACGTCCGCCTGCAGCCGATTCGTGTCCTGATATTCATCGACTAGAATGTATCGGTACTGACGCGAAATGGCCGTCCTGGCCGCCTCATCGGTCTCCAGCATCTGCCGCAGCATCACCAGCAGATCGTCGTAGTCCAACAACTGTTTCTGCCGCTTGGCCGCCCGGTAGGCCCGATGCAGTTTGGCCAAGTCCTCCAGATGGTCGGAGAAATGGCTGAACTCGTCCAGCAGGACGTCTTCCAGGCTCGTCAGCGTATTTTCGCTCTTGCTGAACAGCTCCATGATCGTCCCCTTGCGAGGGAAGCGTTTGGCCTTTTCATTGAAGCCCAACTGCGTGCGGCATAGACCGATCAAATCTTCCGCGTCGCCTCGATCCAGAATCGTGAACCCGGGCTCCACGCCGACCGAACGGCCGTATCGCCGCAGGAGAGTATTGGCGACGGAGTGGAACGTCCCGCCGCATACGCGCTGCGTGCCGGCCCCGATCAACTCACCCGCGCGCTCCAACATTTCCTGCGCCGACTTGCGCGTGAAGGTCAGCAAGAGAATGTTCGACGGATCGACGCCGGAATCGATCAGATAGGCCACGCGATAGACCAACGTGCGCGTCTTGCCGCTTCCCGCGCCGGCGATCACCAGCGCCGGTCCCTCGCCCGCCGTCACCGCCGCCAATTGCTGCGGATTGAGCGCGGCGGCGTAATCGATCATCAGGCGCCGCTGCGGCGCCTGGTCGGCCGACCGTTTCAACACGTAGGGCTTGGCTTGTCGTTCCATCGGGACGCCATCGGGACGAATGACTCGCGGCGAATGACTCGTCGGATGACCGACTCGGTCGGCAACTCGGTCGGTTAGAGGGTTCGTGGTATAGCACAATCCCGCCTTCTTTTATACAGGGTGATCAACGCCCATTCAAATCAAACCAAACCGGCAAACCGCAAACCGGTCCGGTCGTCGATTCGCCAGCGAGCACGCCTGTCAGGCATGCACGCCGGCCGCTCATCCCGCCGTTTCATTATCGCCGTCACCGACATGAGCGTCATGGTAAGCGCGTAGCCCCCTCAATCCCCCGGACGTGTTTCGTGGCCGCGGCTTGTCGACAGCCGCTACTGAACGCCTTTCATACCTTCCGCTTTGCGCCCCGCGCCGGCCTCCGATATAATCGCGTCAAGATCTTGGAAAAGGAAATGTTATGACCGCCGCCGATTTTCCATACCGGGAACGTCTCCGCCAACTGGCCGACTTGATGCTCGCCGTGGCCGGCGAGTCGGTCACGATGATGAAGAAAACCGCGCCGGAACAGGCGCTGACGCTCAAGCGCCAAAATGAATGGGGTCTGTACCTGGAGTTTCTCAAAATCCTGTTCAATCTGGCGGACCGGCTTGCGGCGCTCCATATCCCGATCAAGGATCAAATGGACTTCATGAACGGCCTGGAGGACGCCGTCACCGGGCGGCTCAAGGATGTGCTTGCCCCGGCATTCGGCGACCGTACCGATCAGATGGAAATCGCCTTGACCATCGGCGCAACCGTCGCCGAGAGCCGACGGACGTATGAGCCCTACGCCTTCCTCGTCACGGAGGAATCCAAAACCAAGAACGACATGTTCCGCGACTTCGGCGAGAAGATCGCGGATGCCTTCGGCGCACCGGGCAACGCCAAGCTCGGCTCGGCTGCGGCCCTCTGTGCCGGTGCCGTCGTCCCGGCAATGGAGGCGATTCTGCGGGGGCAGGCGCAGCCGACCTCTTCCTCTCAGGCCGCCGAACCATCGGAGCGGCCGATGGTTCGGCAAGATCGGCCGAATCAGTCCGACCGGCAACGCGCCACCGGCCGGGACATCAAACTGATCAGCATGGTGTCCAGCATATCCCGCGACGTCGTCGAAACGCGTTGGGGATTGCACCCTCGATTCCGGGAAGATCTGACCCCTGATGAACTCCGGCAACTCACCACCCTGTTGAACCGAGTCGCGAAAATCGTTGGCGAACGGTGCGCCGCCGTGGCATGCTCTGAGCAATGGGCGTCGACGCAACGGGCCGGCCATGCCTGATGACGTTTCCATGCGCAAGAAACCGGCTTCGCCGCCCGCGCCAACGACCTGACCGTTAACCCAAAGGAGCCAGCGTGGAGACTTCAGCTTCGACCAACGGTTTCCCTGTCCGCCTGCCGCCGAACCTCAGCCGTCTGAACGAGCTGGCGCAGAACCTCTGGTGGAGTTGGACCCTTGAGGCGCGCGAATTGTTCGAAACCATCGATCCGACGCTGTGGCTGTATACGCACCACAATCCCGTCAAACTACTGGCCGAGGTGAAGCCGGATCGGTTGATCCAATTGGCGGAAGACCCCTCGTTTCTCCGCCGTTATTCGGCGGTGTTCCGCCTGTTCGATGATTACCTGGCCGACAAGACGAGTTGGTGCGGCGTCCATCAGCCGGACATGACGGGCGCGACGATCGCGTATTTTTCCGCCGAATTCGGCCTCCATACGTCCGTTCCGATCTACAGCGGAGGTCTCGGCATCTTGGCCGGAGACCATTGCAAGGAAGCCAGCGACCTTGGCGTGCCGCTCGTCGGGGTGGGATTCATGTACCCGCAGGGATACTTCCGTCAGCGCCTCACCCCTGAGGGATGGCAAGAAGCGACCTATGCGCCGTTCGCTCGCGACGAATCGCCCGTTCACCCGGCTCATACGCCGTCCGGAGAGATTTGCCGCTTTACGGTCGAAATGGGGGAACGCCGCGTCACTTCCATGGTGTGGAGACTGCTGGTCGGACGCCTGCCGCTCTTCCTGATCGATACGGACGTGCCGGACAACAGTCCCGAAGACCGCGCGCTGTCGGCGCGGCTGTACGGCGGCGATCAGGAAATACGGCTGTGTCAGGAAATTCTCTTGGGCATCGGAGGCGTGCGCATGCTCCGCGCGTTGGGGGTGGCGCCTTCGATCTGGCACGCGAACGAAGGCCATTCGGCCTTTCTGATGTTGGAACTGTTGCGCGAATTCGTACAAAGCGGTCTGTCTCACGCGGAGGCCAACGAGCTGGTCCGGCAACGCACCGTCTTCACGACCCATACGCCGGTGCCGGCCGGGCACGACGTCTTCCCGCATCATTTAATGGATCGCTATTTCGCGGGCTACTGGGAGCAACTCGGTCTCTCGCGGGAGGAATTTCTTCGACTCGGCGAAACCCCGGAATCGCGCGACCGAGGTTTCAACATGACCGCCTTGGCCATGCGTCTGTCGGCCCATGTCAATGGCGTCAGCCGCGAACACGGGCGCGTTACGCGGGAAATGTGGCGGCACTTCTGGCCGGGACTTCCGGCCCAACACGTTCCCATCCGCAGCATCACCAACGGCATTCACGCTCCGACCTGGATCGCCCCCGAGATGCACCGGTTATACGGCAAATGGCTCAGCCCCACCTGGACGGCCGGTTGCGACGATCCGGCCATGTGGCAGCGCGTCATGGACGTCCCGGACCACGAATTGTGGGCCGTCCGTCAAACCATGAAGCGGAAACTCATGAGTTTCATCCGCGAACGGGCCAGGGCCGGCTGGATCCAGGGTCGCCTCGAGCCGTCACAGGTACTGAGCCGGGGAACGTTGTTGGACCCGGAGGCGCTGACGATCGGCTTCGCCCGACGGTTCGCGACTTATAAGCGGGCAACATTGATTTTTCAGGATCTGGACCGGTTAAAGTGCTTGCTCCAGGATCGGTGGCGTCCGGTTCAATTGGTATTCGCGGGCAAGGCCCACCCGGCCGATGAGCCGGGACGGTATTTCATTCACGAGGTTTTGTCCTACTGCCACGACCATAAATTGGGCGGACACATCGCGTTCCTGGAAGACTATGACATGCACATGGCGAAATTTCTGGTCCAAGGGGTGGACGTCTGGCTCAACACGCCCCGCTTTCCCCTGGAAGCCAGCGGAACCAGCGGGATGAAGGCGGCCTTGAACGGGGTGTTGAATCTGAGCGTGCTCGACGGCTGGTGGGCCGAGGGATACAACGGAGCCAACGGCTGGGGCATTCAACCGTTGCCGGAAAACGAAACCACCGTGGCCCAGGACCGCCACGACGTGGAACAACTCTATCGCATTTTGGAGCAGGAAGTGGTCCCGCTCTTTTACCAGCGCGATCGCGACGGCATTCCTCGCGGCTGGATTCAGATGGTCAAAGAATGTATCCGGACGATCCCCCCGCAATTTTGCACGACCCGCATGGTGAAAGACTACGTCGGAATGATGTACGCGCCGGCCACGCTCCGCACGCCTTCGGCATGGTAACGACGCACGGCGAGGGCCACCGTCGCCTGTCCGACAAGAAAAGAGCGGTCCGGCATCTGCCCCCCTCGTGGCTCCGGCTTTTTACGCTGCTCTGGCTCACGGCCGTCGTTCCGGCGGCCGCCGCAACGCCTTCCACAATCGAGTCGACCGCCAAGGAACTCTACCAGGCGGGGGATTACGCCGCCGTGACGGCGCTCTACCAAACTCAACCTCCCGGAACGGAGCTCCCCAAAGAGTTTTTGCGCCTCTCGTTCATGAGCTACGTGCGCCTCGGCCGTCCGAGCGACGCCTTGCCAATCTACGACCGGTTGGCCGGCCCCGGACACCACCACGACGTTTCACTGCTCCGCCCCTTGGCGCTGGCGGTCGTCACCGGCCACGTACGCGACCGAAAGGAAGCCGTCCGCGTCGCGGCCTATAGCGCCCTGGCGGAGCTGGGTCTTCCGGAGACCGAGCCGATTTTGGAAGACGGGCTTCTTGATTCTTCCATCGCCGTGCGGGCGAGAGCGGTCGAAGCGATGGGGAAGGCCGGCTTGGCCCGGCGATCGGGCGCGCCGCGACGGGCGATGGGAGATCCGGCGCCGACCGTCCGCATCGCCGCCATCAACGCGCTCGGCGAGGCCAAGGCCGAGGACGTGATCCCGAAGCTCCTGGAAATCGCCCGCAAGGAAGAAGGGCCCGAATCGATCTTCGCCTGCGCCGCGCTGTACCGCATGGGACGCACCGACAAATTGACCGACATCTCCGGCGCGGCCACCCTGCCTGATCCGGACCTCCGCATGGCGGCGATCGGCGTGCTCGGCCGCCTGAAACATCGTTCCAGCCTGGCGATCCTCAGCCGAGCCGTGTATGATCCTCTTCCGGCCGTGCGGGCCTTTGCCGCCGGAGCGCTGGGAGAGTTCGGCTCTTCGGATGGAGTCGCTCCCCTGCTCCACGCCATAGGAGACGAGATCGCCATGGTCCGCGGGATTGCCGCCGCGAGTTTGGGGAAAGTGGGTGGTCAAGACAACCGCCCAGTGCTCCAAGCCTTGACGAGAGACGCCAGTTGGCAGGTTCGCGCCGGCGCCGTGGAAGGGCTCCTTCGCCTGGGAGACGTTTCGGCGATCCCCCTCGCGACAGACCTGGCTCGACACGCGGACCCCTCCGTTCGAGGCGCCGCGGCTCAAGCCCTCAGCCTCACGTCGGACAAACGTGCCATCGAGGCGCTTGAGACCCTGCTCCAAGACCGGCAACCGTTCCCAAGGCTGATGGCGGCCAAGGCGCTGGGAAACGTTTCGACCGAGACCCTGTCGGCCCTGCTCAAAGCCCTGCGGGACTCCGATGAAACGGTTCGTATCGCCGCCGCGGCAAGCATCCTTCGGCAGTTGGACCGCACGCCTCCCCGAGGACGGCGATAAGGGATAAGGATGGCGCGGTATGTTCAAATTCTTGATCCTGTTGTTTCTCCTCGCCGCGTCGTTCGGCGCGGGCTATTACGTGGGGCAGCGCCCCGTCGGTACGCTTGAGAAAACGGTGTCGGATCTTTCGAAACGGTTGGCGGCTTCCGAGAAGCTGGTCGGAGAAGTCCGGCAATCGGTCAAGAACCTGTCGCAAAGCGCGTTGGACGCCGCGCGAAGCATCGAACGTGACCATCGCCGCCGACAGGGGTTGACGGACGCTCAATCGCAGTTGGCCCAGGCGAAAACCGATGTTGTCGATCGGAACTACGGCGACGCCGCCGGGAAATTGGCCGAAGCTGTCAAGGCCGTGGAACAATCCTCCCAAGCAAGCCGGGACTCTGCCGAAGTCGATGCCTTGCTTGACCTTGCCGCCTCGCTCAGAGAGGCGCGTCTCGAATTGGCCAGGGGAAAGTCGGTGCCGTTGAAGAAGTTCGACGCTTGGCAGCGGAGCGTGGAGCAGTTGCTCGACAAAACGTAGCGTCTTGCGCGTTGTTCGATCAAGCGGTGCCGGACGGAGAAACAGGCTGTTTCTTCCACTTGGCCAGAATCCGCTCCACCCTCATCCGCACGACCATGTCGGAGTCCTTGAGCAAGGGTTTGATGGCCTCCCGTCCCCGTTCGTCGCCGATGGATTCCAACGCAGCGGCGGCGGTCAAGCGGATAAACCAATCGGGGTCTTTGGTCATGTCGATCAGCGGATCGATCGCCGCCGCGCTCTTGATGCGGCCCAAGGCCAGCACCGCGCTCTTGCGGACGTTTTCATCCTTGTCGCGAAGCGCTCCGATCAGTCTCGCGACGGCCGGTTCCCCGAGTTCCACCAACGCCTGAATCGCGTCGTCCTTGAACTCGTCGCTTCGGAGCTGGAGCATCAAGGGATCAAGAACCCGTTCGTCTCGGATCTTGCCGAGCGCCAGAATGGCGTATTTGCGGATATCCCAATCCCGCAACAGTTTAATGAGCAATTCGACGGCCGGAGAGCCGACCTGCGCGATCGCCTCGACGGCGGCTTCCCGCACTTGCCAATCACCGTCGCGCAGCGCCTTGGCCAACGGCTCGACGCAACGCTCGTCGCCCATTTCGCCAAGAGTGACCACCGCTTCGCGGCGCACCACCCAGTCCGGATCGCCGAGCAGGTCGATCTGGATGTCGATCTCGTCCTTGACCCGCTCTTCTTCGAGCCCCGCGACTTCTTCCGTACCGACGGCGTCTTCGCCGACGCTCGGCTCCCGCAAATCCGGCGGATCAACCGGATCAACCGACGGGCCATCGCTCCCCTCATCACCGACCGGAAAGTCGGAAGAGGTCGTATCATTTGGCACGTCGGCAGGCTCGTCTGCAGAATGATTCGAGAGATTCTGTTCCATCGTATCCGTTGGGCGTCTCCGTTGCGTTTACGCGGCTGGTCGACGCAAGGATCACCCGATTCCCTAGGCCGAGGCCGGCGCCTCCGCCCCCTGGCGACCCGCCGCCTGTCTTTTGCGTATGGCAAGGACACGCCGTTTGCGCTGTGCCCGTTTGAGGCGCTTCCTGAGCGACCTAAATGCCGCCATTCCATCCGGACCAACGCCAGCGGCGCGTTTTTCCGCGATTTTCTTCTTAAGCCGGACCTCTTCCGTGTCCGGTGAGGCTTTCTTTTTCATCCCGTTGACTCCTTTTTATCTGTTCGCCATGCCGCTTTCTTCCGCATGGTCCACTCACCCTGAGCAGGGATGGGCCAGTCTAGAAGAGAGATTTCCCGCTGTCAACCTGCCGGACGATCTCTCGACGACTCATCCACATGCGAGAACGCACACGCGGCAATGGCGTCACAGCAACAGCGTCGTCGCGGTTCGGTAAGCAAGGTCGGCGGCCCCTCCCCATGCTCTCTCGGTCCACCGGCGTTGCACGAGCAGATCATGAGGAGGAAAGGGGTGGAGCGGGGCATCTTGAGATCGGCTTCGTCGCACAACCGGCGTCGATTCGACCGTATAAAGCGGCTCGTCCGTCCAGAAGGAACGGAAAAGGGGGGACATGGGCCACGCTCGCTCCTCGGCATCGAGCACGAAGTCCGGCCTGTGATCGCCGACGACCTCAAGCTGGATGACGGAGAGCCCCGCCTCAACCATTCCAAGCTGAACGGCCGCCGCATAGGAGAGATCCAAAATCCTGCCGTTCACATAGGGCCCCCGATCCGTAATCCGCACCCGCGCATGTTTCCCGTTCGCCAGATTGACGACCCGAACCATGCTCCCCAACGGCAGTGTCCGATGGGCCGCGGTGAAGGCGCCCATGTCGAACCGCTCCCCGCTCGCCGTGACTTTCCCGTGAAACTGCGCTCCATACCAAGACGCCACGCCTCGCTCCTTGATCCCGACGTCCAGCAAGCTTTCGCCGGTGGGCATCCAGGAACAGGCGCCAACCGAGAAGCAAGACAGAGCCACGAGCGCCAGGATCATTTGCATCAGTGACCGCCCCATGAATCTCGTTTGTGTCTTCATACACATCAAAAGCACCGCGCCTCCATTGATGAACATGAACTCGCCCGACCGATCCTCCTCACATGCCCCTTATGTCGCGCACAAGCACACAACCGTTCTGAGACCAGACTCGATCGATCAACCTGTCCGGGGATGCTGCGAAGGAAGGACGTGCGGCTTTAGTAATAAAAAGAAACAGGGAGCGAAGTCAACTCCCGCTCCGGCAGCTCATCGGGAACCCATTGTCGAACGAACGTGTCGCGCTCGAGGATGATCGGTCACGATTTCCTCACGATATTGACTGCCCACAGGAGACTGAGTAAGATCCCTTCGACCGATGTGAGCCGTGCGTTCAGTGTGTATCGAACGCTGCAAGATCGTCATCCTCCGCCCTTGATCACCCCGACACGGCATCGATGATCGACGTTCAGAACATTACGAAACGGTACGGGCATCATACGGCCATCGACCGCGTCACATTTTCGGTGGCCAAGGGAGAGGTCCTCGCATTCTTGGGCCCCAACGGGGCCGGCAAAACGACCACGATGAGGATCCTGACCTGTTTCATGCCTCCGACGGAGGGAACGGCGCAAGTCGCGGGGTTTGATTGCCTCAACGAGCCGATGGAAGTGAAGCGCCGCATCGGCTATCTGCCTGAAACTCCTCCGGTGTATCAGGAACTGACGGTGACGGAATATCTTACCTTCGTCGGGCGGCTGCGAGGCTTGACGGGACAAACCTTGACCTCGGCGCTCGATCGCTCCGTCGAGCGCCTCCAGTTGGGCTCTGTCCGTCATAGACTGATCGCCAATTTATCCCGCGGCTATCGGCAACGGGTGGGACTGGCTCAAACCCTCTTGCACGATCCGCCGGTGCTGATCCTGGACGAGCCGACCGTCGGGCTCGACCCGAAGCAAATCATCGAAATCCGGGAATTGATCAAGAGCCTGGTGGGGTCCCATTCCGTGATTTTGAGCACCCACATTCTGCCGGAGGCTACCGCGGTCTGCCAGCGAGTCGTCATCATCAACGGAGGACGCATCGTCGCGGAAGACACGCCCGAGCAATTGTCGGCAAGATTACGGCAATCGGAAAAGATCTCGGTGATCATCAAGACTCCTCCGGCGGATTGCGAGGAACGCCTGCGCGCGATGCCGGGGGTCTTGAACGTGTTTCCGGGCCAAGGGGCCGGAAATTTCCTCGTCGAGTGCGCGCTCGGACAGGATCTGCGCGACGAACTCGCCCGTTTCATCGTCTCCCGTGGCTGGGGATTGCTGGAGCTGAGAACCGTCTCGATGACGCTCGAAGACGTCTTCCTCCGCCTTACCCGTCACGAGGAAGGCCTGTCGCAGCCGCCCGAACCGGCGGCCGTCGCGGCCGGGCCCGAACTTTCCGCGCGGGAGGCCGCCCCATGACGCCCGTACAAGCCGTCATCGCCAAGGAGCTGCGCGGTTATTTCGTCTCGCCGATCGTGTACGTGGTCGGCTCGGTGTTTTTGTTCATCTTCGGATTTCTTGCGTACATTTACGTCAAGTTCACCGGCGCGCAGGCCATTCAACTGATGCAGTTGCAAGGCGGCATGGCCCAGATCAACCTGAACGATCTGGTCTTTCGCAACCTCTTCGCCAGCATGCGGTTCGTCCTCTTGATCGTCCTTCCCATTCTGACCATGAGATTGTTCGCGGAAGAACGAAAGCTTCGCACCTTCGAGTTTCTGCTGACCTCGCCCATCGGCATCCATGAAATCGTGGCGGGCAAATTCATGAGCGTGTTGCTGATCTACTTGGGCCTGTTGGGGCTCACCGGTTTGGTCCCGACCGTCCTGATGCTGTTCAGCGACTTCGACTGGAATCCGGTGCTCACCGGCTATCTGGGCATGGCCCTGTTGGGCGCCCTGTTTTTATCCGTCGGGCTCTTCGCGTCGGCGTTGACTGAAAATCAGATCGTCGCCGCCTTCGTCGGGTTCGGCACCCTGCTGACCTTCTGGCTCATTTCGGGATTGGGCGCCCTGCTCGGCGACACGACGGCAGGTCGTGTCGTCTCCTATCTGTCCTTCATGGAACACTACGACCGCCTCGTCCGGGGGCTGATCGACACGGCCGATCTCGTGTACTTCGGGAGCGGGCTGGCGCTCATGCTGTTTCTGACCTATCGGGTCGTGGAATCCGCGCGCTGGAAATGAGCTGGAAATCGCTTCCTCTCGGACTGATCGGATTGATCCTGGCCGTCGGCGGCGCCGTCGCCTACAGCCTGAGACCGGACTGGCTCTGGCCCGTCACCGTCGCCGAGCTGCTTGCGCTGAGCTGCCTGCTGATGTTTTTCTCGCTGCATTTCGAGACGGTGAAAGCCCTGTCCGGCCGTCGTTCGACCAAGATGGGCCTGCACAGCGTGCTGACCGTTCTGCTGCTCGCGGCCATTCTGGCCATCGTGAATTTCCTGGCGTCCCGCCATTCCGTTCGCTGGGACCTGTCCGAGAACCAAAGCTTCACGCTGGCTCCCCAGACCTATCGTGCGCTCCGCGCGCTGCAACAGGACGTCAAGATCACGGTGTTCACCAGGGAAAACGATCCGGGGTACCAGGCCTATAAAGACCGGCTGGAGAGTTATCGACAAGCGTCACCCAAACTCACGGTGGAATTCGTCGATCCCGAAAAACAACCGAAGCTCGCGCAGGACTATGGAGTGTTTCGGAGCGACACCGCGATTTTCGAGAGCGGCGGACGGACCATCCGGGTGACCTCGCCCTCGGAGGTCGAACTGACCGGAGCCTTGCTGCGCATTTCCAAAGACACCAAAAAACGCATCGTCTTCGTCGAGGGGCACGGTGAGCGCAACGTGGAAGATCGGGAACGCAACGGCCTGTCGATCGCCAAAGAAGCCTTGACCAAACAGGGCTACGAGGTCGGAACCGTTTCGCTCCTTCAGGAAACCTCGGTTCCCAAGGACACCACGGTGCTCGTGCTGGCCGGCCCGCGCCGCATGGTCACTCGGGAAGAGCAGGATCGGATCCGCGAGTATGTCGAACAAGGAGGCCGGTTGCTCGTGCTGGCCGATCCCGAAACACAAACCGGGCTCGATCCTCTGCTCGCGCACTGGGGGCTTGGTCTGGGCCCCGGCGTGCTCGTCGATCTCCAGGACCGGCTCGCCGCGGGCGACCTGACGGCGCTCCTGGTCCGCACGTTTACCGAGCACGAGATCACCCAGGATTTGACCTCGGCGGTGTTGTTTCCCTTGTCGCAGCACGTCACCTTTGACGAGCAGGCGGGGAAAGGCTGGGATGCCGTTCCGCTCGCCCGCACGTCGGCCAACAGTTGGGCCGAAACCAACATGCAGGGCCGCGTCGTGAGCCTGAACGAAAAGGAGGACGTGCGGGGTCCCCTGCCCCTGGCCATGGCGCTGTCGCCCAAAACGGAACCGAAAGAAGGCGAACCGCGCCCGGCCGTCGTCGTGATCGGCAACTCGGCCTTCGCCACCAACGCCTTTTTCAACTTTCCCGGCAACAGCGACTTTTTTCTCCACACCGTGGGCTGGCTGGCCGAAGAGCGGGACTTGCTGTCGATCGCACCGAAAGAGCCGGCGTTGCGGCCGTTCGTGCCCAATCCGTTGCAGGAGCGGGCGTTGCTTTACGTGCAAGTGGTCTTTCTCCCGCTCGCGGTGCTGGTCACCGGCGTCATGGTCTGGAGAAAGCGCAGACGTCTGTAACCGATGACGATGCGGTACCGGTCCACACTGCTGATGGCCGTCATTTTGGCCGGATTGGCGGCCTATCTCTACCTTGTGGAATTTCCCGCTCAGCAACAGGAGCAGGCACAGGAGACTCAAGCGAAACAACTGTTGCCGTTCGCCGAGTCGGCCATCACCGGGGTGGCAATGACGACGGCGCAAGGGCTCGTTCAACTCTCGAAAACCGACTCCGGCGAGTGGGTCATCACGGCGCCGTTGAAAACCGACGCCGACTCGCGCGAGGTCCAGGCCCTGCTCCGCGCGCTCGCGACCGGCACCGTCAGCCGAACGGTCGCCGACCGGTCAGCCCCTCTTGCCTCCTTCGGATTGGAACAGCCCATCACGACCGTGACCGTGACAGCGGGCTCACAACAAGAAACCTTGGCGCTGGGCGACAGCGGCCCGCTGTCCAGCACCCTGTACGTCTTGCGCGAGTCGGATGGAAAGGTGCTGTTAACCGACCTGGCCCCGAAAGATTTCATCAACAAATCGCTCATGACGTTTCGCCGGAAAGAGATTCTCCGCTTCGCGCAACACGAGATCGACCGCCTGCGCCTGACCTATCCTTCCACGGAAATCGTCCTGTACAACATGGCCGGAGGCAAACCCAAGCCGTCTTGGAAAATTCGCTATCCCGTCGAGGCGGAAGCCGACCAAGTCGAGGTTCGTTCGCTGCTCTTCCGGCTGGAAGATCTCAAGGCGCTGGGCATCATCGACCCCGGTCCCGAGAGAGACGCCGTCGCCAAAGCCCTGACAGCTCCGAAAGTGAAGATCACGATCCACACGGCGGCAGGGGATCAAACCGTGCGTCTCTATCAACCGGACCCGCAGAGCGGCGAAGCGATCGCGGAAACCATCCCGGAGGCCCCCCTCTACCGCGTCAATCCGACGTTCATCAAAAGCTTTACCAAGGACCTCTTCGATCTTCAGGACAAACGGTTGCTGGGCGTCGACGTCGAAGACGTCGCGATGCTCTCGGTCAAGACCAGGGATCGGTCCTACGTGTTGATCAATCAACAGGGCGAATGGGTCCTGGAAGATCAACCGGACCGCAAACTCCGGCAGGAAATCGCCGACCTGTTTGTCAGCCGCGTGGCCAACCTGCCGGCCGAAGAACGGGTTCTGAAACAAGCGACGGCGCTCGCGCCCTACGGACTGCTGGAACCCAGGGCGGAATTCATCGCCACCGGCAAAGACGGAAAAATTGCTGGCAAACTGGCTCTGGGCAACCTGTCGGGCAATCTTCTGTACGCCACGGGGCACCGTTTGCAGGGCCTGTTTCAAGTCCGTCCGGACATCCTGACGCAAATTCCCTCCAAAGCCGAGCTGCTCGGCGACTCACCGGAGACTGCGCCCCGTTGATGGCGCTCTTGCCCGTCCCGACGCAGGCTCAGACCAACGCAAGAGCCAGCCACGGCACGTAGGTCACGAGCAACAGGACGATCACCATGGCGAGAAAAAACGGCAAGGTGTGCCGAAACACCTCGCCGAGCGGCGCGCCGAACCGGTACGAGGCAAAAAACAAGTCGAGGCCGACCGGCGGCGTCAGATACCCCAGTTGCATGTTCAGCAAAAAAATCACGGCCAGATGCAGCGGATCGACGCCGAAGGCTTGGCTGATGGGCTGGATCAGCGGCACCACGATCGTGATGGCCGAGAAGATGTCCAACAGGCAGCCGACGATGATGAGAAAGCAGTTCAACGCCATCAGAAAGACGAGCCTCGATTCGACGTGGCGTTGAAACCAGTCCGCCGCGTTCATGGGCACTTCCGCATCGACGAGATAATTGGCGAGTCCCAACGCCACTCCAAGGATGGCGAAGACGCCCCCCAAGAGCGTCAAGCACTTGACCAAGACGGCGGGCACGTCTCTCTGAACGGTGAGTTCCCGATGGATCACCACTTCGACCACGAGGGCGTACACGGCCGTCATTGCCGCCGTCTCGATCAACGTGCCATAGCCGCCGAATAAACTGCCGAGCACAAGCACCGGGATCATGAGTTCCCATTTGGCTTCCCACAGGGCCGCCAGAGCCTCGCGCATCGCGAAGGGAACCTGAGAGTCGGGGTTCCGCCACGATTCACGGACTCCCAACACACTGACCGCGGTCACCAATAGAAGCCCGGGCAAGATGCCAGCCTTGAACAGATCCAAGATGGACACGTGCGCCACGACGCCGTAGAGAATGACCGCGAGGCTCGGCGGAAACAGCAGCCCGATCGAACCGGTGCCGGTCAGCAATCCGATTCCAAAACCCTTGCGATACCCGCTGTCGACCAGGACGGGAAGCAACAGCCCCCCGACCGCGAGGATCGTGACCCCCGACGCTCCGGTGAAGGTGGTCAGAAACGCGCAGAGCAACGTCACGACGACCGCCAGCCCGCCCGGCAACCAGCCGAACCAGGCGCGAAAGACGCGAACCAGACGGCGACTGGCTCCTCCCTCCGCCAGAACGTAGCCGGCCAATGTGAAGAGGGGGATCGCCGGAATCGAGGGAGAGACCACGAGACGATAGGTTTCTACCGGGATGGCCGCGGCGGTCGTCCCTTCCATCCGCAACAGCAGCAGCGTCACCCCTCCGAGGATAATGAAAATGGGCGTTCCAAGAACCGCCGCGAGCAACAATGCAAAGAGCCCGGTCCACAGGACCTCCGGCACGCCGGCCGGCAGAAGCCAGCCGGTGCCCGCCGCGATCGGAATCCCGAGTAGGGCGATGGATCGATCTCGGATCGTCTCCGGCTTGATGGCGAACCGCACCGCCATCACGGCGAAACTCAGGGGAAGCACCGCTTGCACCGCCCACGTCGGCAACCACTCGCCGATGACGACGGGCGATTGGAGATCGGCTCGCACGAACTCAAGGGACGCCCAGCTCAGGCTCGCCGCGACGGCCGTGGACACCAGGGCGGTGAACGCCGCGGAATAGGCGCGAGCGGCAGGCGGAACGATCTCGCGACCGAGGAGAAACGTCAGGTGGCCCTCGTCTCTCGCCGCCAGCATGGCGCCGATGAACCCGACCCATAAGGTCAGATTCTGAACGTAGTTTGCAGAAGCGGGAATTCCGGTATTGAGTGACAGCCGGAGCAGAATCTCGACGACGGGCAGCCAGGCCATCAGGATCAACGCAAGCCCGGCCAGGCTGTTTTCACATCGGCGAGCCAGATTGAGGACAGGGTCAGAGGACGTCATGCCGCCCCGCCGGAGGCAAGGCTCCGCCGCATCCATTTCATTCCGATAGGGGAAGACAGGGACAGCGCCATAGGCATGAACGTCTCCGGTCGGCGGCCGCTACCGGGAGGCGGTCGAAGCTCGGTACTCATCACGAAGTCGTTCCACTTCGGCGACCAGATCGGGCGGGACGTTGTGGCCCATGATGGTTGGGTAGTTGGCTTGGAACCGTTTGGTCCATTCGGCCAGTGCATCGGGCGGCACGGGGTGCACGGTGAGACCATGTTGCTGCATCACATGGAGAGCCTCAGCACTGTGTTTCCTCATCTCCCGAAGAAACCGCGTTCCGGCTTCGCGCGAAGCCTGAATCAGACGTTCTTTCATGTCCGCGGGAATGGCCTGCCATTTTTTCTCCGCGATCACGAGGGCGCCGACCAGCGGAACCAGCCTGACGTCGGTCATGTCCTTGCTCAACGCGAACCATTGGAAGGACAGGGCGGCCAGCGGCGTCGTGAGATAGGCGTTGACCATGCCTGAATGGAGCGCGGAATGGAGTTCGTTCACGGCAAGCGGCACCGCGCGGTACCCCATGTTCTTCCAGGCCTGCAAGTTGTCCTGATCGCCGGCCCAGACGAAGAGCCGGAGCGGTTTCAGATCCTCCGGATGTACCACGGGTTTTTGGGCGAACAGATAGACCCACCCGGCGTCTCCCCACAGAAGCACCCGGAATCCCTTCGACGCATAGATTTGTTCCAGTTTGGGAGCGATCCGCGTCCGTACGTAATCCCATTCGTCGTCGTCGCGGAACATCGCGGGCAGTTGAATCGCCTTGGTTTCGGGAGCGATTTCATAGAGTCCCGATCCCGCCACGAGCGCGGCATCGAGCTGGCCGATCCGCATTTTGCGGACCATGTCGGGATCATCACCGGCCACGCCGTCGGCATAGATCCGCAAGTGAATGGAGCCGTTCGAGATTTTCGCCCAACTGTCGCCCAAATCCCGAAGAATATCGTAGTAGGGCGAATTCTTGGGGGCCAAGGTCCCCAATTTGATGGTCTCGGCCGAAGCCGTCCGGCAACCAAGAAGGATCGTCGCGACGACAAAACCGGCAAGTATGATGGGCATCATGGCATCCTCCCCTCCTGGTCTGCGTCGATAAACAGTTCCGAGATCCGCGCCGACAGCCACCGGGCCCGCCGCCGGGCTACCATGTTGATCAACCGTTCGTTCGGTTGCCGATCCGGATCGACGGCCAAGGCTTTCGACAGGAGATCCTTGAATTCGTCAAGATTCTGTTCTTTTACGGAGAGACCTTCCGCCAGGGCCAGGAACAAGGACGAGCGGGGAGCGTCCGTGAGGGCCAGCGCCCGGTAAAAATGCTCTCGCGCCGACGCGGCGCTCCCTCCCGGACGGCTCGCTTCGTAGGACACGAGGAATTCGTGCGCCGCTCCCGCTTCGTACCGTTCGTGCAGATCAACGACCCGGCGCACCAACGCGCCGAAGAGCGGCGCGTCGGAAACCATGGCGAGATCGTCCGGTCCGGCGGAAAGGGCCCCTCCCCACGACACGCCGGCCCAATAGAGGAAAGGCACGTCGTCTTTCGTGGTCTCGGCCAACGTGGAAAAGTGATCGCGCCGCAGTCGTTCTTCGAACCGAGGGTGAGCCAGATTCAATCCCCTGAGCGCATAATCACGACCCCGCAAATAGAGCTTTTTGGAACGGGCGCGCAGAAGCCGAGACCGATCCAAATCGGCCGTCTCCAGCCGGTCGGCTTCGTCCTGAAGAAGATAGGCATAGGTGGCAAAACCCTTCGCGGCCGACAGAAGCATCCCTCGATGATTGGGGGAAACCGCCAGAAGGCTTTCCAACGTCTTGATGCCGAAGGGGATCGCCTCGCGAACGAGGTCCGGGTCCTCCTCCGATGCGTATACGTCGGAATCGCCGGACAGCGCCTCTCCGACCAAGTCGGCCATCAAACGCTTGGCGGAACACCCGCCGAGCACGGCCATAACGAGCAACCCGACGAGCAGGGAACACCGCCGTCGCTGAAAATCACCGCCCGGCTTGGCGTCATCATCGCCCCGCATTACCGGAGAACCATGTTCGGGCGGGATGGTGAATCGATCCGACTGCCGGTCGAATGGGCGCAACGTGGGGGCTGCAGAGTTTTTTCCTGAAAGCAAACGAGGCGGCAAACGAGACGGATAGACGAGGGATTCCCTTTGCGGATCGGCCGTTCGCGCCGGATGTTCGGTGCATGCCGAGCCTTCTCCTGGGGCATGAAACACGTCGCCATGAACCCGTTCCTCGGACTATTTTCATAACGATAGTCCGGTCTTGTAACGCCCGTCTCAAGATCGCCTCAACGTTGAGTTATGTTCATGCTTTCGTCGAACGCCCTGAACATGCCGACGTTGTCCTTGCCACCTCCTCACACCATGCTCATCCTCAAAGGACGTGTGTACAGCTTGTCCAAGGCATCTACCTCTGAGGGCATGCGTCTCTATTGAGCGGACATTTCTTTCAGCAGACGCTCGGCCTCCGGCTTGTACGTCCGCTCCCACGTGTATCGGTAGTGGGGATGATCGGCGCGCAGCACGGCTTCCAGTTGCGCCCTGGCGTCGTCGATCCTGCCCTGCTTTCGGTAGAGCTTGGCGATCAGGATACGCGCCTTGGTGTAGTTGCCGTCCGCCGCGATGGCCCGTTCCAGATAGGTCTGTGCTTTCTTCTCATCGCCTCCCAGAAACCACGGCAACTCCATCAACAGCCCTCCCATCATCTGAAGGGCCGGCGCGTGCTTCGAATCCAGCTCGATCGCCCGCGACACGGCGCGCTTCACTTCAGTGACCACCAACGCGACGTTGACGACGCTCTTGAGCAGCGCGGCGCTGCCGAGGTTCACGGCGTAGAAAAAGTGAGCGTCAGCGTTCGAGTCATCCATCTCGATCGCTCGTTTGGCCATCCGGGCACCGGCTTCATAGGCTTCGATTCGCCGTGCGTCGTCCTTCAACCAGTCGTCCGCAAGATCGAAATAGGTCGAGGACAGTTGCACCAACAGCTTCGGCGACGGAGCTCCCTCCTCCATTCGATTGAGCAGCGCCTGCAATTGACTTTCCAACGTCTTCGGATAACCGGAGGGCATCTCGTTGCGCTGAGCCGAGACGAAGTCGTTTCCGATCCCGAGCCACAGCGCCGCGCAAGCGATGAAGCCCCATGCCGCCGCTCTCATTGCTCTTGCCTCACGAGAAACTCCGTGATCGCTTCCGCCGCGGCTCGCGGATTCGTATACATCGCGAAATGATCCCCTTCAATGAGGCGAACGGCGGCGGCCGGTTGAAGGCGGGCGATTTCTTCGACGTTATGGCGAGGCACCACTCCGTCATTGCTCCCGGCCAAGCAAAGCACGGGGTGCGAACAGGCGCGCAAGCGTTCCCGCGCATCGACCTTGAGAACCGTCCTGATCCGCGCCGCGATCATCCCGGTACCGACGCGTTTCCACGTTTCGGTCTTGTCCCGCCTGAGCCGGTCGGTCGGGCTTCGGAACAGCCAGACCGGCAGTCTCTTGCCGGCCCGAATCATCCACACCGTCGGCGTCACGGCAGCCCATCGAAGATGCGCGAAAACCCGGCGGGGCGGGCGCACGAACGTGGAGGCGAGAACCACGCCCCGCACGTTGTTCGGTTCGGCCTCGGCCAACATCAGCGCGAGCGGCCCCGCGAAGGACCACCCCAGCACGTAGTAGTCGGATTTGCCCGCCAGCACGCGACGAACCAGCTCCAGCAACTCCGGATAATCGTTCGCCCCCACCGCCGGAAACTGCACGACCGTCGGCGAAATCCACTCCGGCAGCGCCGCGAGCAACGGCCTGAAAAAGACGTCCGTCCCGTCAAGCCCTGGCAACAGCACGAGTTCGGTCGGCTTCATCGCGCGCGCCGTCCGGCAAGAGGGTTCACAGCCGCGCACGGAATCATGCGATCGGAACGCTGGTCTCCCATTTTTCTTTCAATCCTGGAATAACGTCGCGCGCGGGTCAACGGCGGAACGGGCTTGTAACGAAAACTTAACCGATCGAACTCGTTGATCGTCGTCTTGCGCCGCCATCGCCCTGTTGTGCGTCTCCCCGTTTCCCCCTCTCTTCAGATCGATCTCCTCGTTCGTTCATTAGGGACCTGTTTCGTACGTCACCGTTTTCACATCAAGAGTTCATGAGGTTCTCTTGCGATCCTAATCAGTCGGAAACATCGCCGTTATAAGCTTCGTCCCATGATACCCCGGCATCTGTCACCTTTATTGGAGGCCGAACGGATGAAGAAACCGAAGGAATTCCGTGCGTGGTCCTTTCGCACGGTCTGGATTTCCGACGTTCACCTGGGATTCCGCGGTTGCAGCGCCGATCACCTGCTCGATTTTCTCCATTCCGTCCACTGCGAATATCTCTACTTGGTCGGCGACATCATCGATATCTGGGAAATGAAGAAACGCATGTTTTGGCCGCAGTCGCACAACAACGTTGTGCGGACGATCTTGGGCAAGGCCAAGCACGGCACCAAGGTCGTGTATGTGCCCGGCAACCATGACGAGCTATTGCGCGATTATCACGACATGACCTTCGGTAACGTGCACATCGTCAAGGAGGCGATTCATACCGGGGCCGACGGCCGGCGCCTGTTGGTCACGCACGGAGACAAATTCGACAGCGTGGTCCGGAGTTCCCGCGCCATCGCGATGCTGGGCACCCGGCTGTACGATTGGCTGCTCAAAGCCAATTATCTCGTCCATTGGGTCCGCCGAAAGCTCGACCTGCCGCACTGGTCATTGGCGGGCTTTCTGAAGCACAAAGTGAAGAACGCCGTGCAGTTCATCAGCAATTTCGAAAAGGCAGTGGCGTACGAGACGGCTCGTCTCGGCGTCGAAGGCGTGGTCTGCGGGCACATTCACCGTCCCGAAATCACCAGATTGAACGACGTGATCTACTGCAACTGCGGCGATTGGGTCGAGAGTTGCAGCGCGCTGGTGGAGCACCATGACGGCAGTCTGGAGCTACTGCGGTGGGCGGACACCGTCGCCAGCCTCAAACATTCCCGCCTGGTGGATCGGGATCGGCTGGCCTTGTTCCCCGAAGAAGATCTCGTCGTCACCGCCACCAATCGATCCGTCGCGTAGAGTCGATCCACTCCCACATGGAGAAAGGAGGGCCTGATGTTCGGCGAGTTCCTTGACCGCGAGTCCCTTGAAGGCATTGAAGGATGGAGCGCTTGTGTCGGTTTAAGCCGGTCATCATCATGCGAAATAGGATGGCCCGATGCGGGCATTGTGCTCGGCGCCGGCCTGTTCATTCTCTTATTCGCATTCTTGTTGGCGAAGCTGCGTCGCGCCCTGGTCGTCCTCCGAGCCCGCTCGTTCACCCCGGAAATTTCCCGTTGGCTCGCTCCCTGGGTCAAAACCAACGACTACTCGCAGGAGGCCTTTTTCACGGCCGACGGCGCCGATCAAGCGGCCGCGGCCAAGCGCCGCCGCGCCCTCGATCGCCTGGCCGATTATTTCCAGAAACACCACTCGCAATCGATCGCCTGGGGGGACAAGATTCGTGACGGCCTTTCCGATCTCCGGTTCACGGACGCAGGCCGGGTGCCCTTCCCCTTCGCGAAGATCATGCGGGAGAAGTTTAATCTCTGCTCGGTGGTGACCGCCTCCCAAGGCCCGATGTTGCGGGATCTCGACGGCAACTGGTCGCTGGACGTCACCGGCTCCTACGGCGTGAATGTCGCCGGCTACGATCAATATAAAGAGTGGATGGAGAGAGGCTGGGAGCGCGTCAAGGATTTGGGCCCCGTGTTGGGGCCGCTGCATCCGATCGTCGCCGAGAACATCGCCATGCTCAAATCGATCTCGAAGCTGGACGAGGTGTCGTTCCACATGAGCGGCACCGAAGCCGTCATGGCCGCGATCCGGCTGGCGCGATTCAATACGGGCCGGAAGTCCATCGTCTGTTTTGCCGGCGCCTATCACGGCTGGTGGGACGGCGTGCAGCCGGGGCTGGGCAGCGAGCGGGAAATCAAGGACTGCATCACGCTGAAGGACGTCGATCCCGCGTCGCTTGAGGCCATCCGCCGGATGAAAAGCGACGTCGCCGCGGTCGTCGTCAATCCGATCCAGTCGTTCCATCCCAACTCGCCTCCGCCGAGCGACGCCATTCTGCTGACTAGCGACGTGAGGAAAACCCAAGAAGCCCATGCCCCCTATGCCCAGTGGCTCAAGCAACTCCGGGATGTTTGCACCGCTTGCGACATCCCGCTGATCTTCGACGAAGTGTACTCCGGCTTCCGGCTGGCGCCCGGCGGGGCGCAGGAGTATTTCGGCGTCCAGGCCGATCTCGTCGTCTATGGCAAAACGGTCGGCGGGGGACTGCCCGTCGGAGTCTGTTGCGGGAAAAAAGAGCTCATGCGTCGCTTCGATCCCGATCATCCGATGCGATTGGCCTACGTGATCGGCACGTTTTCAGCCCATCCGCATGTGATGGGGGCAATGAACGAATTCCTGCGATGGGCCACCGATCCGCGTACCAGGCGACGCTACGACGAAGCCAACGAGCGCTGCACCGCGTGGGCGTCGTCGGTGAACAAGGATTTCGCGGAACGCTCGCTGCCGCTGCGCGTCGTCAATCTGGCCACGGTGTGGACCATCCTGTTTCAACTACCGGGGCGGTACAACTGGCT
>JANDJE010000015.1 GCA_024331095.1 Nitrospira sp.
AGTCGGTGATTGAGAAAGGTCATCTGTTCGTCGAAAAACCGGTCCCACTTCTCCCAGCCGGGGGCCACACGGTTCCAATCTGCTCGTTGGATTGCAATAATTTGTTCAGCGGTTGGCTGTGTCATGGTGCCACAATCCTTGCCGTCGTTTGTTGGGGAAAAAGGGCCTGCCTCTTGACACTCTGGAGGACCTCGCGCAGCGACCTCAACTCGGCCAGGCACCGATCAAGGTGCTGGTCTCGTTGAGGCTGTTGATCCTTGAGCGTCCACAGCCTGTGAAAGAGCAACCGCAGCGTTTTCTTATGGGTGATGAGCAGATCGGAAGTCGGCGGGGTGATCTGTGAGACGACCGCCGCGTCCACGGCGTCGAACAGGGCGTGCAATTGATTGTGGTAATCGTCCAAGGCCTGGTCTTTCCCCTTGCCACCTTTCGCTTGAGTCGCGCTCGCCTCCAACATGGAGATCAGATTGAGCAGGGTGTCAACGGTCGTGGCGCCTTTGGCCTGTTGAGCATAGTCATCGGCGCGGGGGTAAAACAGGTAGCTGCATCCGCTGGAGACAGTCAAAAACAAACAGAGCCCAAGGATTCCGCACGTCTGTTTCATGGAGGCCTCGCGTAAAAGAGTGTGAGAAGAAGTTGCTTTTCGGCTCGTCCATCGCTCCGTTCTTGAACGCCGAGATCGCACGGTGGTTGCGCCGATCCTATCCGATGCCGGCATGGCCTTGCAATCGACCGTCATCCTCCCGCCATGGCGCCGACGATCAGCAACGGCTCTTTCCCTTGAGCCACCGCTTCCGGCAGCGGCGAGTCAAGGGATTCATGAGAAAGATCCCGTTCGCAGGCGAAGAAGCGGATGAACGGCCGGCGCTTCAGCGTCACGTGATCGCGGATCGTGCCGCGCAGCATCGGATACCGCCGCTCCAGCGCATCGAGCACGGCGCGTTGCGTGACCGGCCCTGGCACGTCCAGTTGGACCTCACCATCCGCACGCGCCAGTGTCCGCAAGTGTTGGGGGAGGACCACGCGAATCATTTTCGTATCTCGTCGCTCGTATCTCGCTCGGAAACGACGCTTCACGAGATACGCTTCACGTTGGTCATGGCAGCGTTTGCACTTCCACCGACAGCACCGCGGGTAAATCGCGCACGATCGGCTCCCAACTGTCGCCGCCGTCGGCGGACCCATAGATCTGCCCGCCGGTCGTTCCGAAGTAGATGCCGCAGGGATCGAGATGATCGACGGCCATCGCGTCCCGCAGCACATTCACATAACAGTGCTGCTGCGGCAATCCCTTCGTGAGCGGCTCCCACTCGTTGCCCCCTGTCCGGCTGCGATAGACGCGCAGTTTGCCGTCCGGCGGGAAATGTTCCGAATCGCTCTTGATCGGAACGACGTAGATCGTATTCGGTTCGTGCGCATGGACATCGATCGGAAAGCCGAAATCGCTCGGCAGGTCGCCGCTGATTTCATGCCATGATTGGCCCGCGTCGTCGCTCCGCAGCACATCCCAATGTTTTTGCATGAAGAGTACGTTCGGACGGGACGGATGCATGGCAATCCGGTGCACACAGTGGCCCACGTCGGCATCCGGGTCCGGCAGCTCATAATTCGAGCGCAGTCCCTTGTTAATCGGCTGCCAGGTTTTCCCGCCATCGCCCGTGCGGAAGGCCCCGGCCGCCGAGATAGCGACATAGATGCGTTGCGGGTCGGCTGGATCCAGCATGATCGTATGGAGGCACAGGCCGCCCGCGCCGGGCTGCCAGAGACTGCCCTTCACCTCGCGCAAGCCGGCCAGTTCGCGCCACGTCTTCCCGCCGTCGGTGGAGCGGAAGAGGGCGGCATCTTCGACGCCCGCATAGACCGTCTCCGGATCGGTCAAGGAGGGCTCGAGATGCCACACCCGTTTGAACTCCCACGGCTTTTGTGTCCCGTCATACCATTGATGTGTCGTCAGGGGCCGTCCGGTTTCGATCGAGGTGTCGTACGCGAACATATTGCTGGTCCCCGTCGGCATGCCGTCCGGCCCCATCAGGTCCTCAGGCTTCGTTCCCGGAGGGGTCCATGTCTTGCCGCCGTCGTCGGATCGCTGAATCACCTGCCCGAACCAACTGCTCGTTTGCGAGGCGTAAATCCGGTTCGGATCCACAGGCGAGGCCTTGAGATGGTACAGTTCCCAGCCGCCAAAGTGAGGGCCGTTGACGTCCCACCGTTTCCGTTTGCCGTCCGACGTGAGAATGAACGCGCCCTTCTTGGTTCCGACCAAGACGCGAATGTTGCTCATGCCTCATCCCTTTCCGTGCTGGCAATCATCGCAAAACTTCCTTGGAGGACCGATCGTCTTGGGATGGAGACCGGCATAATCCGAGAGGCTCCCTCGAACAGGAAGGCTCTGTTTCCAACGGCCGGCCGACAGAAGTGCCGGTATGAGTAAGATGGTCATGTGAAAGGCTGAAAAGCGACTAACTCTTTCACGCCGTCAAGGCGAGACGGGGGATCGCGCAAGGCGGATCAGGTTGCTACGATGCCGAGGCTGCTCCGGACGGGTACCTGTGACCGTTGGGCGCCTAGTGTGCAAAAAACATCCGAGTACACGGGATCACTCGGTTTTCGGCTTTTTCGATCCATTCACCGCATGAGCGGCCCGGATGAGGCACGTCGGCCGTTGGTCCCACAGGGACTCCCAGAGCCGAAAGCCCCCGGTGAAGGCGTTGTGGTTGTTACCGAGCCGCACCCAATCTGGCGACTTCGTGAGGTGTTTCGCATTGCCGCCGCCCACCACCACATAATCGGCCAGAAGCGCTTGTTTTAGCGATGTCATCACGTCCTGGACCGCGCGGCGCCATTTTTTCTTTCCGAGCCGTTTGAGGCCCCGCCGACCGACGTAGTCTTCATAGGTCCGGCCTTTCTTGTACCGCAGATGGGCGAGTTCCATCGGAATCAGCACGCCGTCTGTAATGAGCGCGGAGCCCAGCCCGGTGCCGAGGCCGAGAAACAGCATCCGGCCGCCCTCGTAGCTCCCCACGG
Source organism: Nitrospira sp. (assembly GCA_024331095.1). Classification (GTDB taxonomy): domain Bacteria; phylum Nitrospirota; class Nitrospiria; order Nitrospirales; family Nitrospiraceae; genus Nitrospira_D. The sequence goes on from JANDJE010000015.1 coordinate 3,025, forward strand.
CCTGCATTGCCGCGTCGTTGATGATCTTCACCGGACAGCCGAAGGCCTTCTGAAAGTCGAAGGTTGTCCAGCCGATGCCGAGATTCTTCGGCTCCGCCGCCGGGCGGCCGTCGATGACGGCGCCAGGATAGCCCAGCACAATGGCATCATAGGTCCAATCACGGGCAAGTTGGCGGATCTGCCGAACCATCTCTCGAGGGGTCAAAGCGGAACCGGAAGGGAACTTGCGCGGCTCTGTTTCCCCGCCGGCCAGAATTTTCACATTGGTGCCGCCGACGTCGATCACGAGCACCTTGTGTGACGGAGCGGATGAGCTTGTTTCGGCGAACGACGCGTGATGCCTGCGTGCTTCCTTGGGAAGAGCCTTCATCTGGATGTTCACCGGGCCCTTTCTCGTTACAGGTCGACGAGGAAGCCGACCAACTTCCATGGGGCGTACGACAACCCCTTTCTCTCGGGCTTTTTCTCGTCCGCAGTTTCAAAAGGAGAAAGGGTCAGTCAGGCCTGGTCATCGCTGGGAGTCGGCCACAGCGAAAGTGTGACACCGGCGATCAAATAAACGATAGCCGCAATGATGGCGCCGGTGTTCAGCTCATACCAGGCGTTAATCCCCAGAAACAGCTCGTTGAAAAAGAGTGCCAGGATCAACATGACGATTCCAACCCAATTGAGTGCACTCATGGGATGTCTCCTTTCTTGTGAAGGCGTTCGCCTGGCCGATACGGTCTGTAGATGGATGACCCTCCCTGCTCGAACTGGGGCGCATAGTACGGGGCGCATTCTACGCCACGTCAATTTAAAAATGCCAGAGCCACGTGGGCGGGATTTCTGCCCGGCGTCAGCTCACATGGCCTCTCGGTTTTGTCCTGCCCTCCGGGATTCAGGGGTGATGGCTCCTAGGTGGCGGTCGATGTGAAGGGCGCGTCATTCTCACGGTAGGCAAACTCATGCGGTCACGAAAACCATCGATGAATTCAGGAGATACACTAGGTCGAGCGTGGAGAGCGAAGCAAAAACCATTCAAAAGAAAGAAGCGAGCGAACAGGGGGATACTTCGGAATGCTTTAAGAACGGCATCTAAAAAGATGGATTCCACAGGGGCACGACCCTTGCTGCTCAATAACGATTACCTATCATTCATTTCCATCTCCTTCAAAAAGGAGGTTGCCATGAGACTGGGCAATCGCGAAATCGTTTGTGCCGGATCCTATATCCCTAAAACCGTATCCGCTCAGGTTGTTGACAGTGTTCTTGCGAGGGAAAGGCTTGATGTCTTTTCCCCGAATCGCCGGAAGGAAACACGAACCGCCGAACAAAAAGTCTGCGAATATGAGATCTGTACATCGATAAATGAGACCGGCGCGGTCATCGAACAGGGAGAGGCGTACAGCCTCAATCGAAGCGCCCATGGCATTCTCTTGTTGACGGGCTGTTTCCCCCAGGTGGGACAGATTCTGGAGCTGCGGATCTCCGAATCTCGCTGGAGTCGCTCGGTCGGTCTATACAACGTTCAATGGACCAAGTCGCTGCCGGTCGATTCCTGCGGTCGGCTTTGCCTGGTCGGGTGTCGTCTGGTGTTCGGCCCTTCCCGGTACTGGGCGGTCTGAGCTCTTTCGTTTCTGGTATTGTGTCGCAACGGAGCGTCGCCTATTTGGGCGACGCGAACGCGGCCTGTTCCTGTCCTTCGACCACCGGTTTGAGATAAATCTCCACGCGTCGCTTTTGAGTGCGGCCTTCGGCTGATTTTCGCCTCGTCCTTCCGTCCTGACACGCTGCTCGTTGACCCCGGCGCTCATCAGTTTCGCGGCGACGGCGCGTACCGACCGATGAAACCTCTTACCACTCCCGCAGACACGCCCTGCGCGCGGCAAAAACATCTCTTTCTGGCGCCCATTGCTCCTTGTCACGACCCCTCGATAGAATCCGCCCTTCGCAGTGAGTGGACTTTTGGCTGTGCCCAGGGTGGAGCCGCATGTTGCTCGGGTTTGTCATTCTCTATCTTCTGGTCTCCGTGGGAATCGGGTTGTACGCGGCGACGCGCGTTCACAACGCAAAAGATTTTGCCGTGGCGGGCAGGAGTTTGCCCCTGCCCATCGTTACGGCGACCGTGTTTGCGACCTGGTTCGGAGCCGAAGCGGTCCTCGGCATTTCCGCGACCTTCGTGAAGGAGGGATTGCGGGGCGTCATCGCCGATCCGTTCGGCGCGAGTCTTTGCCTCATCCTGGCCGGGCTCTTTTTCGCGCCGCGCTTGTACCGACTGAACGTGCTCACCGTCGGCGATTATTATCGCCTGCGCTATGATCGGACGGTCGAGACCCTCTGCACGGTGTGCATCGTCGCTTCCTACGTGGGATGGGTGGCGGCTCAGTTCAAAGTGCTCGGGTTGGTGCTCAACGTGGTGACGGAGGGCGCGGTGAGCCAACCCGTCGGCATCGTGATCGGGGCCGCCATTGTGCTTGTCTATACGACGTTCGGCGGCATGTTCTCCGTCGCGATTCTCGATTTCGTTCAGATCTCCGTCATCATGGGGGGGTTGTTGTACATCGTCTCCGTCGTGAGCGGCCTGACCGGCGGAGTGGAGGCCGTCATCGAACACGCGGCCGCCGCCGGCAAGTTGGATTTGTTTCCGCCGCCGCGATGGGCGGAGTGGATCCCCTTTGTCGGCGCGGGAATAACGATGATGCTAGGGTCCATTCCTCAGCAGGACGTGTTTCAGCGCATCACGTCCGCCAGGGATGAGCGCACGGCGGTGCGCGGCTCGCTGTTGGGGGGAACGCTCTATTTCGCCTTCTGTTTCGTCCCGATGTTTCTGGCTTATGCGGCGACGCTCGTCGATCCTGCGAAGTTCGGCGCGTTGCTGGAACAGGATTCGCAACTGATCTTGCCCACGTTGATCCTTCAACACACCCCATTGGCGGCGCAGGTGGCTTTCTTTGGTGCGGTCTTGTCGGCGGTGATGAGTTGCTCGAGCGCTACCTTGCTTGCCCCTTCAGTGGCGTTGAGTGAAAACGTCATCAGGCCAGGACTGCCTCGGCTGAACGATTCGGAATTCCTGCGTCTCATGCGCGTCGTGCTCGTCGGCTTCGCCGGCGTAGTGCTGGCCATCGCGCTCTTGTCCGATGCGTCGATCTACAAACTGGTGGTCAACACCTATAAGGTGACGCTGGTGGCGGCGTTTATTCCGCTGTTCGCGGGACTGTATTGGAAGCGGGCGACCGCGCAGGGCGCTCTGTGTGCGATCGCCATCGGCCTGACGAGCTGGCTTGGACTGGAGTGGGCGACACCGTCCGATTCCTGCTGGCCGCCCCAGCTTGTGGGGTTCGTCATGGCCGGCATCGGGATGGTCGCCGGATCGTTATGGCGGCCGTCGCGGGCCGTCAAATGATGGCGTTGTCCGACGGAAAGATCGCTTGAATTCTCTCGGAAGGGGGGTGATGACGCGCGCCGTCAGTGATCCAGGGTAAAGCGAACGAGACGACGGATTTCTTCGACCGCGAACGGCTTCTTGATGACTTTTCTCGCTCCGAACAGTTTCGCGACGCGCAGCATATGCTGATCGCTGTTCGCGCCTGTCATGGCGATGACCTTGGCGTCCAGGAATTCCCTGGTGAGATCGAGCAGGACTTCCATGCCGTCTCGCTCGGGCATCACGATATCGGTAATCACGAGATCGGCGGGGTCTTGCCGATAGAGCGCCAGCGCGACGGCTCCGTTGGCCGCCTCGCGGACCGTGTGCCCGTCTTCTTCAAGAACGCGTCGCAAAAAAACGCGGATCGGTTCTTCGTCGTCGACGATCAAGATGGAGGCCATGGTTGCCCTCGTCCCATGTGCCGACCCAAGCGGCGGCGGGTTTTTGCGCGATCCGTCAAGGCGACCGGCCGGCTTCCTTGAAAGGCTTCAGCGCGTAACCGGCTTGTCGTGTCGTCCATCTATACATCAGGGCTTTACCGAGGTCCAGCACATGATTGCGCGTGCCCTCTCAAAAAGAGAGCAGCGCATGCCTATCCAATGAAACAAACAAACAAATCGTCCACGGCGAGGCGTTCGGCTCGCATCGTCCGGCCGATGGCGGTGGTCGTCGAGAAGCGGTTTCCTTCTGGGCAGGTGCGCGATATGCTTGTCCATGGCCGATCATGTTCCATACAGTCGAGCTCGGCTGCTCCGCCGTAGCCTGCCGGTGTTGCTTGGCTTGATCGCGGCAGGCGTCATCGCGCTGGCAAGCTATGGGCTGATCCTCTCGGCGACGCTGACGCTCCCCAGGAGCGATGAGCACCCGCCTCTTCTGATCTACGGCGCGCCGTTCATGGTCTCGCCGGGTCTTGATGTAACCCATTCCGGACTCGTCGATCGGTTGCGGCAGTTGGGCTATCGGTCGGTGTCGGTCCCGCCGAGGGCGGCCGGCGAATATGCCGCGACGGACGATTCCATCGAGATTTTTCTGCGTGCGCAGCCGGAAAACCGTCTTCCCGCCAAGATTGTGCGGCTTCGGTTGGCCGCCGGGAAGATTCGGGAACTTCGCTCGATGCCCGACGGCCAACCGGTCCCATGGGTATTCCTTGAGCCGGCCGTGATCAGCGGCATGCGCGACGGCTCCAAACAGGTCAGGGAGTGGATTCGGCTCGATCGAATTCCACCGCGGTTGATCGACATGGTGCTGGCCATCGAGGACCGGCGGTTTTTCTCCCACGTCGGCATCGATCCTTTTGCCATCGGCCGGGCCCTCTGGGCGAACCTCGTGCACGGCGCCGTCGTGCAAGGGGGGAGCACGTTGACCCAGCAATTGGCGAAGAATCTCTACTATTCTCCGCAGCGGACGATCAGCCGCAAGCTGAAGGAGCTGGTCGCCGCGGTCGTTCTGGAGTTGAAGTACAGCAAACAGGAGATTCTCGAAAGTTATCTCAATGAAATCTATCTGGGGCAGTCCGGCTCCGTGTCCATCTACGGCGTCGGGGAAGCGGCCCATCGCTACTTCGGAAAAACGCTCGACGAGTTGTCGGTCGAAGAGATGGCGATGATCGTGGGGTTGATCAAAGGCCCCAACAGCTATTCGCCGACGAGAAACGCGGCGCAGGCGGCGGAGCGGCGGAACGTCGTGCTTCGCCGATTGCGGGAGCAAGGCATTGTGTCGGAAGAGGCGTGGGCGAACGCGGTGGGTCGGCCTGTCAAGATCGTGCCGGCCCAGGATGCCGTGGGCGACGCGCCGCATTTTGTCGATTATCTCCTCCGCGAAGCGGAGGATGCCGTCGGCGATCTCCCGGAGGGAATCAGGATTTTCTCGACGCTTGATCCATGGATTCAACGAACAGCCGAACAGGTCTTGCAACAGGAGTTGGTTCAGTTAGAAGCAACGTATCCGTCGTTGAAAGAGGCCGGATCGCCCCTTCAGGGCGCCATTGTCGTGCTGGAGCCGAGAACCGGCCGCGTTCTCGCGATGGTCGGCGGACGCGATTATCGAATGAGTCAATTCAACCGCGCGGCACAGGCCCGTCGGTCGGCTGGCTCGCTGCTCAAACCGTTCGTGTATCTGGCTGGATTTGAAGCGGCCCGAACACAGGGCGCGGCGGGCCTCACCCCTGCGACGTTGCTTGACGACGAGCCCGTCACGTTGGAGTCGAAGGATGGTCCGTGGTCGCCGAAGAATTATGACCGGCAGTACCATGGCCGGGTGACGGTGCGGACGGCGCTCGAACAGTCGTTGAACGTCCCGGCCGTGCGGGTCGCCCATCGCACCGGTCTCGCGCCGCTTCTTAACCTGTTGAGGGCGTTCGGGATCGCGACACCGCAGCCGGGAGATCTCTCCGTGGCCTTGGGGAGCTCTCCCGTTTCTCTGCTGGAGATCGCCTCGGCATACGGCGGGTTGGCCAACGGCGGCGTGATGGTGCGTCCCTCGACCGTCTCTCGCATCGACGGTGACACCGGCGAGACGTTCTGGAATCGAGCGGCGGATCGGCGCCAGGCCGCGTCTCCGCAAGGAACCTATCTTGTGACGTCGATGCTCAAAGGGGTAATCGATCGCGGGACCGGCGCCAAAGCAAGGAATTTGGGCGTGGAAGGGGCGGTGGCCGGTAAGACGGGGACGACCGATGGATACCGTGACGCCTGGTTCGTCGGCTATACGACCGACCTCGTGATCGGCGTGTGGGTGGGATTCGACGATGAACGGCCGATCAAACTCACGGGCGCGCAGGCGGCGCTTCCCATTTGGAGCAAGTTGGCGGCGAGGCTGATTCCACCCGGTCAGCCGGATTTCCCCATGCCCGAGGGAGTGGTCGAGCGTCGGATCGATCCTCAAACCGGTCAACTGGCGACCGCTCAATGTCCGGAGCCCATCACCGAGGTATTCATCGGCGGCACCGAGCCGGACGACTATTGCGAGGTCCACGGCGGAGGCTTGTGGGAACGGCTGAAGCGGGCGTTCGGGCTGTTCTGAGCGGCCGGCATCGGCGTGGATCGGTCTGCCGATCTCGGTCGGGTGATCGGCTGTTCGTGAATCAACTACTGCTAGGAGGCGATCGACTCTTGCGGTAAGCTAGGGCTCGCAACGGATTCACCGAGGAGACCGTCATGAAAAAGAACGGGTACATGGACGACGGCAACATCACCCTGCTGGCCAAGGGAGTCGAGATGAAGGGTGAGATCCGGGTCGAGGGGACCGTGCGGATCGACGGTCGGCTGGAAGGGGACGTGCACACCAAGGGCGAAGTGATTGTGGGGGAAGATGGAGTGGTCAAGGGCACGATCACCGCCGGGTCCTTGATCAGCAGCGGGCGGATCAAGGCCTCGGTCACGGCGACCGACCGGGTGCAGTTGTTCAAGACGGCGATTCTCATCGGCGAAGTGCGCAGTCCCATCATGATCATGGAGGAAGGCGCCAAATTTCAGGGCCTCAGCGACATGGGCGCCACGGGCTGGCCGGAGGAGGCGCCTCGATTGTCCGGCAACAACGTCCGCGACATGAATCAGCACCGTGGGCGGCCGGTGGCCTTGCTGGCGAAAGAACAAGATCTCTAGCCCCGTTCCGTGTCCGGGGCGGCCTTGTGACGGGCTCCTCGTCGCTTCCCGTTCCGCGTCCCGTTCAGATTCCCGGTCGTGACAGATTCATCGGGATCTGCTATCAACACAGGGTCCCCTCGTATCCCCGCGACATTCGATGACGCGACAACACCTGTTCTCGATCGTTTTCTTCGCCCTGCTGGGTCTGCTGCTGTATCAAATGGGGCTTGTCCTCCAACCGTTCGTCTTCCCGGCGCTGTGGGCCGTGCTTTTGGCCCACGGAACGTTTCCCCTCCATCGACGGCTGTCAAAGTTGTTTAACGGGAACGAGACCCTGTCGGCGGCCGTGCTGACGATAGGCGCGTTGGGTATGGTCGTCGTGCCGTTGGCCTTGATGGGTGTGCTGCTCGTGCACGAGGCCGGCGTGGCGGAGGAGGTCATTCGCGCCTGGGTTGAGAGCGGAGGACTCCAGCGGCTGCCGGACCAGGTGGCGACCATCCCGATCATCGGAGGATGGTTGCGGACGACGCTGGCCGGAATCGATCTCCAACGAATGTCCCTCGAACAATCGGTCGTGACGGGAGTCACGGCGGTCAGCCGATTCCTCGTGGGACGGATGGGTGATCTGTTGAAGAACGCCGTACTGCTGGTGACGGATTTTTTCATCATGTTGCTGGTGCTGTTCTTTTTGTACCGCGACGGCCCGACTTGGTTTTCATCCTGGTATCAATTGATTCCGATGGACGAATCGCACAAGCAGAAAATCATGGCCCGCTTGGATCAGACGATCCGCGCGGTCGTCAAGGGGGTCTTGGTGACGGCGATCGTCCAGGGAGTACTGGCCGGGCTGGCCTATCTTGCTTTGGCTGTTCCGTTCCCGGTGGTACTTACGGCGCTGACCATTCTGTTGGCGCCCATTCCCTTCGGCGGCACGGCGCTGGTATGGGGACCGGTCGGTCTGTACCTTCTGTGGATCGGGGAAGCCGGCAAGGCGCTCATGATGCTGGCGTGGGGCGTCGGCGTCGTATCCATGGTCGATCACGTCCTTCGCCCGTGGCTGATCGGGCAGGACGTGCAGATTCCCGTGTTGCTTCTGGTGCTCAGCGTGCTGGGAGGATTGGCGGTGTATGGGGTGTTGGGAATCTTTGTCGGGCCCGTGCTGGTCAGTCTGTTGATGACGGCCGTCCAAATTTATCGGGAAGAATATCAAGCCGTCGAAGCGGGCACGCCGCCCCCTCCCGCGTCGTCATGACGTTCCCCCATCCGTCGCCGGTCGATCATCGAGATACCGCCAGGCGAGGTTTCGATCTCGCGCGCGACGATCGGAACCGGGGAGAGTCATTGTCTTCCGTCACTCCAAGGGGATCGTAATGGCGATGGCGCCCATGACGTCGTTCAACTTGAAGTCCTGTTTGGGGCTCAAGGGATGGGTGTTGTGGCAGGAAACGCAAACGGGGGAGACCGCTCGGTCGGCGTAGATGGCTTGGAAGTAGCGTTTCTTGCCGCTGGTGACGATGCCGGTGACCGGCTGTTCCGGTCGTTTCCGAAGCGTTTCCAGGGCTTGGCGCTCGAACTGGGTGGCGGGGGCGTTGCGCTGATAGATCGGCGACAAGCCGATCAGCCGAAAGCGGATCCCGCGCCCGCTCTCCGCGACGATTCTGCCGGTATGTTGAAGAAATTGGGCGGGGAGGGGAAGGGTATTGTCCTGCTCCCAGTGTTCCGTCGCGGACAGGAGTCCTTTCTCTTGCAGACGGTTGACGATGGAGGTGGTGTAGATGGTGCGGTTCGCTTCGAGGATCGCATGGATGTAGTCGGCGACTTTATCGGGCGGAATGCCCTCGGCGCCGAGGGCCTCCTCGGCGGGAGGAAATGAGGGGCCGCCCCACAGGCATCCTACGATGACAAACGCGCAGACGGCGATTCGGACTGTGACGCGGATGGAGTCCATGTGTCCTCCCCTGATGCGGCGGGAGGGGCCGGCAGGGTGACGATACACGTCGTTCCCCGTCCCTCGTCGCTTTCAATGCGAAGCTCGCCGCCGAATTTTCGGATAATTCTCCTGGCGACCGTCAGCCCCAGGCCGGACCCTTCGCCTTGGCCTTTGGTCGTGAAGAAGGGGTCAAAAATTTTCGACAGGTGCTGTTTGGGAATGCCGGGACCGGAGTCCGCGATCGTCACGGTGCCGATGCGATCGGACCAAGCCGTGGTCAGCGTCAACGTGCCGGTCCCTTTCATGGCTTGAACGGCATTGGTGATCAGGTTCGCCAACGCTTGCTGAAGCTGATCCGGCCTTGCCAACACGCGGACGCCCCCCCCATACAGTTTCTTGACGACCACGTTCTTCATGTCGCTTGCCGATTGGACGATGGCCAAGGCCCGATCCGTTTCTTCTTCCAGCGACACAGGTACCGTTTGATCGCCTTCTTCTTTTCCCGTCACGCCGGCGAAATCCCGGATGACCGTCGCCATGCGCCGGCCTTGCGCCACGATGTCGCGCGCATGGGCCTTGGCTCGCTCCAAGCTTTGTTCCTCTTGGATCGCTTCGCCCAGTCCGATGATGCCGAACAGCGGGTTGTTCAGCTCATGACCGATGCCGGCGGTCAACACGCCGAGGCTGCCGGATTTTTCGGCTTGGACGAGCTGATCGTGCAGGCGGCTTTCGTCGGTCGTATCGCGCAGAACCAGCCCGATGACGGGCTCTTGTCCCGGTCTGGCCGGTAAGCGGAACCATTGATAGTGGTAGAGGCGCGATCCGATGTGAAATTCCGGACGATGATCGGACGGTTCCTGATCGCCGGCCGGCGCCAGGGGGTCGCGCGGCACTTTCCGCTCGGAGGTTTGTTCGCGAGCGTGGGCGGTGCCGTCGCCGCGAAACTCCTGCCGCAGGCGCTGACGAGCCGGGGAATCCAGTGGAAGCACGTCGAAGAAGGGCATCGGTAACGACTGGTCGAGCCGCATGCCGAACGACTCGCGCGCCGCTCGATTGACGTACCGCACCTGTTCGTCGGCGTCGATCAGGAAAATAGGAGTCGAGACCGCGTCCAAAATGTGGTCGGTCGATTGTTGCAGCGCTTGAACTTCCCGCGTCTTCAATTCGACTTGGTCGGTGAGGCCGGCGAAAGCCGCGTTCAGTTGCTGATTCATGCGATTGAACTCTTCGGCCAGTTCCTCCAGCTCGTCACCCGATCGGATGTCGATCGGCGTCTTGAGCTCGCCGCGCCCGATGGCGCGGGCCGCCTGCATCAGCTTTCGAACGGGCGTGACGATGCGACTCGCCGCGAAGTAGCCCAGCCCGGCCAGCAACAGAAGACCAGCGGTTCCGAAGACGGTCACCCAGGTGAACAGATGCTGGATCGGGGCGAAGATCTCGTCCGACGCCTGCCAGACGAACGTGTGCCACGATCCGTTCTCGATGGAGCCGTTGGTCGCGCGGCTGGTTTCCGGCAGCGGCGCGAATCCGATCACGGACGTCGAGCGTCCGCCGTGGCCGTCGCTGGAAGCTTGGACCCATCCCGGTTGAAGAGGAGTCACGAGCGGGACGAGATTCGGATCGGACAACGGGACGCCGGTGGGTAGGATCGGGCAACTGATGACGAGGCCGTTCGAGTCGATCAGCATGACGTGGCCGGTCTTTCCGAAGCGAATGGCGTGCGTGGCCGGAGAAAAAAATTCCTTCGCGTCGATCACGCGGTGGAGAACCCCCACGACTTCGTACCGCAATTGGTCCATCACGGGGACGGAGATCGTGAAGACGTAGGCGTTGACTCGTTTGTCGAAGTGGATGTCTTCGATGAAGAGCCGCCCGACGGCCTTGTGATAGGCGCCTTGCCACCAGCGGGTCCGGTCGTGGCGGAGCTCCGGTTTCTCTCCGATGGCGGCGACGAGGAGGCCGTGGACGTCCGTCAAAAACAGCATCTTGGTGGATGCGCGGACGATCTGCGGCTGCAATTGTCCGGGAGCGTTGTGGATGCCCGTGTAATACTCGCGCAGCAGGGCGCTCAACGGGTTCTCCATGACGGATCGCACGGTGTTCGGCTCGCCGGCCGCCCATTTCGCTTCGAAGTCGCTCGTCTCGACGGCGGCGCCCCGATGATGCTGCGGCGTATCCCGCCGGTGCTCCAGTTCGCTGATGATCGCCGGATCGTTCGCCATGCGGGCGGTTTGCGCGATTTCCTCCGCCACGAGGAGATCGAGTTTCCTGGCCGCCTCCATGGCGAGGGCTTTGAAACTTTCCCCGCTTACGTCCCGGATTTCCCTCGATCCTTGCCAGAACGCCATGCCGAGCCCGATGACGAGCGGGACGGTTCCGACCACGAGCATCGAGACGATCAACTTGGCTTTGAGCCCCCAGCGTGTCTTGCGAGGGGCGGCTGATGGCGTCGTGCTCATGACGGGTTTCCGTCTTCCACGCGCACGTCATGGGGAAAGGTGACGGTGAACGTCGTGCCCCGTCCCACTTGGCTCTCGACGTCGATGGAGCCGTGCATGCGGTGAACGACGTTCTTGATGTTGTACAGTCCGAGCCCCGTGCCCTTGCCGGGGGGTTTGGTCGTGAAGAACGGCTCAAAGATCCGTCCCATCACGTCCGGCGGGATACCGTGCCCCGTGTCGGAAATTTTGACGACCGTCGCTCCATCGACGGTGGAGGTGACGATGGTCAACACGCCGCCCCGTTCCATGGCCTGGACGGCGTTGGTGATGAGATTGATGAACACATGGAGAATTTCGTCGGGATTGCCGATCGCCGTCGCCTCGGGCCAATAGGACTTGCGTACCTCGATGTCTTGCAGGCCGACGGCGTAGCGGGCGATTTTGAGCGCCTCGTCCAGTTTGGCGTTGATGGGGACCGCCTGATCGGAACGAGCGGAGGTTCGCCGGGAGTAGGACGTGAGATCCCGACAGATGGCCGTCGTGCGTTTGACGGCTTCGACAATGTCCCGTGCTTGCAGATGGACTGTCTCAAGATCCCGCTCTTCGGTGAGGTTTTCGGCCAGCCCCAAAATGAGTTGGAGCGGGTTGTTCATGTCGTGGGCGATGCCCGCGGCGAACGACCCGATTCCCGCGAGTTTGTCCGTTTGGAGCAATTGGGCCTGGAGTGCGAATTCATGCCGAACCAAGTCATACAGCAGGCGGGAGGACGGACCGCTCAAGATGCCGACTCCCGCCGGGACCTGTTGCCGGAGGGTTTTCTCCATGGCCGCGTCGCCGGTGACGTCGATCACTAGATCCGGTTCCGTGACGCGCAGGAGGTCGGCGCTCTCGCTGAACACCGGCACGCGGAGCTCGCGCGCGTGCCGGAGGCCCGGGGCGTCGGCGCATCGGTCCGCGATGCCGACCACTTCGACGGTCCGAAGTTGGTGCAGTAGCGTCAGCATCGCCGTGCCACCCCGGCCCGCTCCCACGATCGCGATTTTTGTGGGAGTCGGAGCAGGCGCCCCCTCATAACCGTCGAGACCGGACAACCGATCGGTCGTCGTGACGGGAGCGTGAGGCCGGCTTGCCGAAGGGTCCGATTTGGTCAGTTCAGGATTCGTCACAGGCGCGCCAGCTCCCTTTGTTCCATCGCGCGGGCGACGGAAGCTTTGAGTTTCTCGCCTTCGACCGGCTTGACCAGATAATCGACGACGCCCTGCCGCAAGAGCGATGTCGCCATGTCGGTGTCGGGGAATCCCGTCAGCACGATGAGCGGGACGCGGGGGTAATTCTGACGAAAGTACGAAATGGCCTCGATGCCGTTGACTTTCGGCATGCGGATGTCGCAGATGATGACGTCCAGCAGGAGACGATTCTCGCCCGTATTGATCGTTTCGATCGCCTTCGCCCCGTTCTCCGCTTCAAGGACCTCGTATCCGGCTTTTTGAAGGGTCATTCTGACCACCTTGCGGATATCCGGCTCATCGTCGACGACGAGCACCCGGCCGTTGCAGCTTTCACCTCCCATGAAAAACCCTGATTTGAACTCGTTCATGGCAACCTCCCGGTAAAGTGTGATGAGCGACTGCCGTAATCTTGTCGGCCTTGACACGATTATGAGAGAACGCAAAGCCTGTGCCGAGTGGGATAAACCGGGAAGGTTGAATTTACTGCGGATTTGCGGGGCGCCTTGTCGGTGTTTTAGCGTGGTGGCTCAGTTGCACCACCAACGTGGTGATATCAACCAGGGGGAGTGCATTGCCTTCAGCGGGAAACTTCGGCTAGGGTATTGGCCGGGAAGTTTCTCGGAACGGATGGAGCAAGCCGAGGGGGATCATGATTACAGAAGAGGCGTTAACCGACTACATTCGAAAGGGCATGCCGGACGCGGCCGTGACCGTGACGGATCGAACGGGAACCATGGACCATCTCAAAGTGCTCGTCATTTCATCGGCGTTTGAGGGGAAGACCCTGTTGGATCGGCACCGGATGATTTATCAGGCGCTGGATGTCCCTCTAAAGGATGGTCGTATTCATGCGCTGGAGCTGACGGCCAAAACACCGGGAGAAACGGGCAAGACGAGCGGTTGAACGTCGGAGTAAGGGGGAATTTCGAGAGAAAGGAGACGGACGATGGCGGACCCGATGGAAGAAGAGATTCAAAAAGAAGTGAGGGCGCATAAGATTTTGATCTACGGTAAAGGCACCAAACAGATGCCGATGTGCGGGTTTACACGCGAGACCATGCAGTTTTTCGACAAGTATGGCTATCCCTATGAGGTCATCGATGTGCTCTCTCAGCCGGCCAAGCGGGAAGCTCTCACGAGAATGACCAATTGGCCGACGTTGCCCAAAGTTTTCATCGATGGGACTTTTTATGGGGATACCGACATTCTTGATCCGATGGAAGCCAAGGGCGAGATCGAGCCTCTGTTAAAAAAGGTGTTCGGGAGATAGGCGTCTCCGTCGGCCCACCGTTTGCTCGGCGGCCGTGCTGCGATCCGCTGAAGGAGTGATCCTCTCACAAAGCTGATATATTTTTAAGGAGAGGTTGCAAACGCAGCCGCTCCTTCGAGGGTTGCCTATCGGTGGATATCAAGGACGTCAAGGAGAGAATATCATGTGTGAGTTGCTTGGCCTCAATTTTAACCAACCTGTTCGGTGCTCGCTCTCTTTCAGAGGGTTCCGTCATCGCGGCGAACGTAACCCGCACGGATGGGGAATAGCCAGATTTGATGGTCGAGCCTGTCAAGTATTCAAGGAACCAATTAAAGCCCCAAACAGCAAGTTGGCCACGTTCCTCCGCGACTATGAATCTTTTGCGAGCAAGATATTCATTGGCCATGTGCGGTACGCTAGCCGAGGTAATCCTACGCTTGAGAACACACACCCCTTTTTACGGACTTTTCGGTCCCGCGAGGTAGCACTTGCCCACAACGGCACTCTGGACCCAGATATCGCAAGGTCTTCATTGAAGTTTCACCCTGTGGGTAAAACTGATTCCGAGTATCTCCTTTGTGCGTTGCTCACCGTGCTGTCCGAGCAGGGAATTGGCTTTACAGATTTTCAGAGAATTGAGGCCGTCCTTCGTGAATTCAACAGATTCGGCAACATGAATCTTCTTTTTTCAGAGGGGGACCATCTTTACAGCTATCGCGACCATAATGGCTATAACGGCCTTTGCATGACTGAGCGGAAAGCGCCATTTAATAGAGTATCTCTGCGGGACGAGGATTGGGAGGTTGAGTTGGATGAGGAAAAGCGCCCGACTCAAAGAGGTTTTGTGATAGCGACTCGCCCTTTGACGGACGAAGAGTGGAATGATCAGCCGCCAAGCTCTCTGCGTGTTTTCAAGGATGGACAGTGCGTCTATGGTGCCTAACCATGCGGCTACACCTGATCGCGATTCCGCTGTGCTCCATATCGGCGGGTGAGCTTGGTCGTTAGCCGGACGATTCCGATCCAGAGACAGGAGATGATGTAATGAACCGTGGAGGCGTAGGGGCCGGGTTTGCACTGTCTCTTCTTGGGGGCGCGAGTCAAGCTCAAGCGCCACCCGTCGCGACCCCAACGGGTGGCGAGGGATCTGCATGGCACCAGCAGATGGAGCTGGCGCGGCAGATGGCTTCAATTGTGTCTTGGTGGTCAGACCCGTTCGGGAAGAAGCGTGTGGGGTGGTGGTGTTTGGGTCTTCTACAACAATCCCCACCCATTCCGCTGCATGGACATGAT
Source organism: Nitrospira sp. (assembly GCA_024331095.1). Taxonomy (GTDB): domain Bacteria; phylum Nitrospirota; class Nitrospiria; order Nitrospirales; family Nitrospiraceae; genus Nitrospira_D. The sequence goes on from JANDJE010000015.1 coordinate 18,163, forward strand.
TCCAGAGAACTGGGTTGCGGCACGGGAGCCAAATGCCTACCGCTCGAAAAATGGGCGGGCGTTCGCCGGTGCACCGGTCGACCTTGCCTTCTTTCGTGATTCGGATTACGGTGCTCATGAAGCGGCTCCTCTCGTTGGTGTGGGGTAGTGGTTGTCTGGTCCACGGTCACCGCACTGCACCACAAAGGCAGCCGCTTCGTCGATTTTCAACTAAGGATGGCACACCCTCAAGCGGCGCTTCGCGCCCCTTTTGTTGCTCGCCGGTTAACGAGGCTGTTATTATGCTTCGAATCGCATCGAGATACCCGAACATGGCGGGACGCACATCGATGCTCCCGTTCATTTTTCACGGGGTGGGCGGACGGTCGATCAGATTCCGTTGGACGGGTTGGTCGGCCGGGCTGTCCGCGTCGACGTTAAGTCCCGTTGCGAGGAAGATCGGAATTATCGTGTAACGGTTCAAGACCTCGAACAGTGGGAGGCCGAGCATGGGAGAATTCCAGATCAAGCCATCGTGTTGTTGGAAACGGGCTATGGTCAGTACTGGCCTTCGCGGGAGCGGTATCTGGGGACAGGGCAGCGAGGAACAGACGGCATGCGAGCGCTGCGGTTTCCCAGCTTGCACCCGGACGCGGCGGCGTGGCTAGTCCACGAACGGTGAGCCAAGGCTGTCGGGATTGATGCCGCGTCGATTGATTACGGACAATCGACGGCTTTCGAGACCCATGTGGCACTTCTGTCTTATCAGGTGCCGGTCTTTGAAAACCTTGCCGAGTTACATCGGTTGCCGGATCGCGACTTTACGGTGATCGCCCTCCCTATGAAAATTGCGGAGGGAACCGGCGGGCCCTTGCGGATTATGGCGGTTATTGCTCGATAAATAGCGGAGAGTAACGGATGCCTCCTCTTCGGCCGGTTTTAGGCCTGCCCAATGTCTTCCGCCGAGCCTTTCACGATTGGCGACTGAGGAAACGTGAAATAGCCTGCTCAGGCAAGGAGTTGCGTCATGCCCGTTGACGGTGCGCCGACGGATGATACACTGGGAACCGGCATGACATCGCCGGGAGACCGTTCGCGTTTCCCTTTGCGGAGGGGCAGGGTATGGAGCAACGAACAATCAGTGTCCGAGAGTGATCTCACAAGACAGAGTATGATCCATATTCTTTTGGCTGCCGGGCTGACAGTGGGAGTCGTTTTCGTGCATTGGTGGTACGATCTGTTCTGCCGATTTGAGGACGATCCCATGCCGCCCCCCGAACGTTCCCATGGTCCGTTGTATGCGGATGTGGCAACCACAAGCGCGACGCTTTTAGAGAGGGAGCAGCCTCTCCTTCGGCATGGCCGAAGCGGGAGCAGGTTTCGATCCAAGGCCGACAGTTCCCTTCTGAGGGACCAATCGCAGGATCTCCGTCGAGCGGCCTAATCGCCTTCGTGCGCGCTCTTTTTATCCTGGAAAAAACTGACTAGGACGCGACGGCCTGTTTGGTTTCGTCCAAGTGTTTTTGGAGATATGTCATGAAGGGGGTGCCGCCGGTCCCCACCGAGGTGGGATTGCTTGCGTGGGTTTGGTGTTGGCGATGGATGTACTCATCGGCATAGCCGATGTGGATTTCCCGGAACTGGGCCAAAAGGGCGACGCAATCACAATAGGCGGACCACAGTTCGGGATGACGCCGCTTGCGATCGCGAACGTAGCCCGACAGCAGGGGGCGCCCCTGATCGTCGGTTCGACTCTCCAGTGTCTCAAGGAAGGCACGGTGGCGCGGAGGCATGTAGTCCCGCATCTCCCGCAGATAGACCGTCAAGGGGTCGGGGGCGTGACGGATACCGAGTCCCGCGTCCAGGCAGGGGACGATGGTGCTTTGGGCGCCGGTCTCTCCGCGAAACTGCCTCGGCTGCTCCCCATAGGCTTCGACCTGTTCATAGACAAGGCCGGCCGGCAACGAAGGGTTGTTTTTCCACCCGTGGATGTAGGGCCTGACCCGTGTGTAATACACATAGGGATCGCAGCGTTCCTTCATCCGGAGCAAAGTGTCCCGCATGGCGATTTGGGCGGCGCCCAAGGCTCGTAGGCCGGACAGAACATCCTCGTCGTTCCCCTGCGAGGCGGCGTTGATGGCTCTTACTAAACCGTTGAGACCGGGGCCCGCTTGCCGTTCGATCTGAATGTGGATCACGACAAACCACTCTTCATCGATCCCGCCGAGGAAGTTCTGGAGCAAGACGATATTGTCGAGTTGAACGGGTTTCGATTTGTCCAACCGGCGCCAGTTATCCAGCGCATAAGAGGCGTAGGACAAGACGGGAGGACGGCCGACTCGCTTGGCGATCTCATGCCAGGGGGCGGAAAGTTGTGCGGGAATCTTGTCGGTCGGATGATCGGGCGTTTCCCACACGTAGGCGTGACCGGCGAAAGAAAGGACTCGCATCGCGGCTCGATGCTCGGCGTCGCCCCAACCGGCCGGAACAGAGGGGAGCAACGGCGCATGTTCGTCAATAAACCGGCGAACATGGCGAGCGCTCAGCAATTTCGGCAATTCTCGGCCGAGGAAATCGAGCGTGGCGCACTCAGGGACCGTTTCCAGGGGATCGGACGGCAGGAATCCCCTTTCTGGAGAAAGGTCAAAATCCGCGAGCGTCAGCGGGCGATGGGTACTTGGTGCCATGTCGATCTAGAACCTTACTCTATCATTCTGTGGCGAGATTGCAATAAGCCCGGTGGCACAGTTTACAATTGACAGTGAGGGACACAAAAGACAGCCGGTCATCGGCGACGCCCGTTTTAGGCGGGGCGGATGATGTGCACCTGTCGTAATCTCGAATATCAATGGACCGGTCGAGGGTTATTGCTATAGTTGAGTCAGCAAGGAGGTGTCGTCGTGGCGTATTTGCAAAAGTCTCTGCTGTGCACCGTGAGCGGCCTCTTCTTTCTGTTGGCCGGATCCGTGGCCGGCGCGGAAGGAGACGGCGGGGGACATCAGGATCGTCATCTTTATCTGAAGCACGATGGAGGAACATTCACGCATTATCTCGAGCTTCGAGCCGACGGATCTTATCGGCGAGTGGCCAAAGGCTCTCAATCCATCGAAGAGCGAGACCATGGAAAGTGGCGACAAAATAACGAGCGGAAGCTGCTGCTGAGATCCGATGCCCACTTTCGGAATATCAGTTCGGGCGATTTGCTGATTTCCATGCGGCAGCGCGATCGGTTAAAAACCTTGCCCGATCTCAAGCAGCGCATTCAAGCATTCCTAAAGGCCCATCGCTCCCAGGAGTTCCCACCCGAGGACATCGAGCGCATCAGAGAAACCAATATCGGCGGTGATCTTCAAATCAAGGTCGCCGATATCACGGTACTGGGCTCCAGGCGAGTGCAGCGGTCCGATCTGGAAAAACTTTTGAGCGAAATCGATCGTTTCTTGTCCAGCAGCGAGAAAAATCTCTTTACTTTGGTGCCGCTGGAGTACAAAACGGCGACCATCTATGTCGATGATGATCGCGCCGAATTGACCAAAAAGATCATCGCGGACGAATTGGCCGGAGTTCCCACCCCGACCTCGACCGCCGATCAGCACGGATATCAGGAAATTGACCAGGCGCAATTTCTAAAAGAGACGAACGATCCCCCGACGGTGTCTCTTTCCTCGCAGGAAGGCGATCGTCAGAAACGCTCCGGGCACGACTGACAAGAATGACTCTGACCTCCCCTCCAAGCCGTGCAACGCTGCGGCTGTCGCGATGGCCGCAGCGGAAAGCACGTTTGGGGCATGTGCGCCGTGATGAGCGAACAAACAAGCCTCGGCAGGTGAAAAGCCGGACTGAACTCCGGCTCGGCGTCAGGTGCCCATTTCCCAAGAGGCGAGATATTGCTTCTGCTTCGCGGTCAGCGAGTCGATCGCGACATTCATGCCGGCCAGCTTGAGCCGCGCAATTTCTTTGTCGATGTCCACCGGCACGGGATAGACCTTCTTCTCCAGTTTTTTATAATTTTTCACGATATATTCGGCCCCCAGCGCCTGGTTGGCGAAACTCATGTCCATCACGCTCGATGGATGTCCTTCGGCCGTCGCCAAATTCACCAGTCTGCCTTCGCCCAGAAGATTGATGCGGCGGCCGTTCTTGAGCGTGAACTGCTCGACCCCGGGCCGAACGACCCTCCGTTGTTTGCTTAATTTTTCCAGCGCCGGAATATCCAACTCCACGTTGAAGTGGCCGCTGTTGCAGACGATGGCGCCGTCTTTCATGCGGGCGAAGTGTTCCCCGCGAATGACCGAAATGTTGCCGGTGACGGTCACGAAGAAATCGCCAACCGGAGCGGCCTGCGCCATCGGCATGACGCGGAAGCCGTCCATGACCGCTTCGAGTCCCTTCAGCGGATCGATCTCGGTGACGATGACGTCGGCGCCCATCCCTTTGGCCCGCATGGCGATGCCGCGACCGCACCAGCCGTAGCCCGCGACGACGACGGTGGAGCCGCAGACCAGGCGATTGGTGGCGCGGATAATGCCGTCGATGGTGGATTGACCGGTTCCGTATCGATTGTCGAACATATGTTTGGTGTCGGCGTCGTTGACGGAAATGACGGGAAACTTCAGGACTTTCTTGTCCGCCATGCTGCGGAGCCTGATCACGCCGGTCGTCGTTTCTTCCGTCCCTCCGATGACGTTCTTCAACAGCTCTTTTCGTTTGGAATGAAGATAGGAGACGACGTCGGCGCCGTCGTCCATCGTGACGTGCGGGCGATGGGCCACGGCCGATTCAATGTGGCGGTAGTACGTGGCGTTGTCTTCGCCTTTGATGGCGAAGGTCGGAATGCCTTCGTACTGGACGAGCGCCGCCGCGACGTCGTCTTGCGTACTGAGCGGATTGGAGGCGCAGAGTCGAACATCGGCACCGCCGGTCTTCAGGGTGATGGCGAGGTTGGCCGTTTCCGTCGTCACGTGAAGACATGCCGTAACCCGCACGCCCTTGAGCGGCCGTTGCTGGGCGAATCGTTTGCGGATCAGCCGTAGCACCGGCATGGTGGTCTCGGCCCACTCGATTTTCAATCGGCCTCCCTCGGCCAGCTTAATGTCTTTCACGTCATAATCCACGATACCCTCCCTCATCCGTAAAAAGCAGGTTCGGCCGCGGGGATGAAGCTGGTTCATCCCCGTTCCTTGTTTCTGTCAAACTGGTCTTTGATAGTCCCACGTCGGTCCGGCGCCGAGATCCGTCCCGGTCAGAGTCCCGCGTCTTTGCGCAGAGCCTTGGCCTTGTCGGTTTTTTCCCATGTGAATTCCGGCTCGTTGCGACCGAAGTGTCCATAGGCGGCGGTTTTGCGGAAGATGGGCCGGCGCAGCTTGAGATGATCGATGATGCCGCGGGGAGTCATGGGGAAATGTTTGCGCACGAGCTTGTCGAGGTGATCGACGGACACTTTTTCGGTGTTCTTGGTGTCAACGAGGACCGAGACGGGATCGGCCACGCCGATGGCGTAGGCCAACTGCACCTCGCACTTGTCTGCCAGGCCGGCCGCCACGATGTTCTTGGCGATATAACGGGCCATGTAGGAAGCGGATCGATCCACCTTTGTGGGATCTTTTCCGGAGAAGGCTCCGCCGCCGTGACTGCCATGACCGCCGTAGGTGTCCACGATGATTTTTCGACCGGTCAGGCCGGTGTCGCCCATCGGGCCGCCCACGACGAATCGTCCGGTCGGATTGATGTGGTGTTTGACGCTGGCCGGATCATAGAGGGATTTGGGCATGACGGGCTTGATGACGTGCTCCATGATGTCCCGCTCGATTTGTTTGTTGGTGACGTCTGGACTGTGTTGGGTGGAAATGACGATAGTGTCGATCCGCACCGGCTTGCCGTTTTTGTACTCGACGGTCACCTGTGACTTGCCGTCCGGGCGCACCCATTTGAGTTTTTTCGTTTTGCGCACTTCCGCCAGACGTCTCGTCAGGCGATGGGCTAAGACGATCGGCATCGGCATCAACTCTTCCGTCTCGTTGGTCGCGTAGCCGAACATGAGCCCCTGGTCGCCGGCGCCGCCGGAATCGACGCCCATGGCGATGTCGTTGGACTGGTGATGGATGGAAGTCAGGACCGAGCAGGTGCGATAGTCGAATCCCCACGACGCATCGGTATAGCCGACGTTCTTAATGACCTCTCTGATAACGTCGGGTATTTCCACATAGGCTTTGGTGGTAATTTCTCCGGCGACGAAAGCGATGCCGGTTGTCAGAATGGTTTCGCAGGCGACGCGGCTGGATTTATCTTGGGCGATCAAGGCGTCCAAAATGCCGTCTGATATCTGATCGGCGATTTTGTCCGGATGCCCTTCGGTGACGGATTCCGAGGTGAACAAATAGTTGTTTCGCATAGAGTCCTCTGGGTTGTGAGAGTGGTCGATACGTTGGCTCACATGACGGGACGTCCGGCCTCGCCGAGGCCGAACGTCCCGTCGAAAGCGAAGAGGATTCTAGAGAAGCCGGCGCCTTTTGTCCATTCTTTCTGTAGGCTGGGCCTGCGGAGAAGGACCGCCTTGCGTTCCTTGACAGGTTTTGAAGGCCGTTTGTAAGATGACCTGATTTTCGATCGGATAGGACGATCATTGCCTCAGAGGAGAAGATCGGTGCGATGGTTTCCGCCCGTTCGGCTCTTGGTCGGAGCGATGGTTGTTATGTCGACGCAACCGGCTTTTGCGCCCGATGCGACGGCGATGCCTTCGCTATGGGCGCAGGACGACGAGCGAAATGTCGTGCGGGTGGGGGACCGGGCGCCGGATTTTTATCTGCGCGATCTTCATGGCGAGACCGTGCGTCTCTCCCAATTTCGGGGGAAGGTCGTCCTGCTGAATTTCTGGGCGACGTGGTGCGGGCCTTGCCTGATCGAAATGCCGGCTTTGGAGCAACTGTATCGGAGGTTTGCCCGAAAGGACTTTGAAATCCTCGCCATCTCGACGGATCCTCAAGGCGCGGCGGTGACTCGTCCCTTTCAGCGGGAAAGGGGGGTGACCTTCCCGATTTTACATGATCCCGATATGCACGTGGGTCTGACCTATGGAGTGCGGACGCTTCCCCTGAGCTTCATGATCGATCGCCGAGGGGTGATTCGCAAGAAAATTTTCGGCGCCCGCGATTGGGATTCGCCCGAAGCCCATGACTTGATCCGGATGCTGATGAAGTCGTAAAGATGACGCAAGCGCTTCCCCAGATTTCCTTTCTGGCGGCGTTCTCCGCCGGACTGTTGTCGTTTGTGTCTCCTTGCGTGCTTCCCCTGGTCCCGTCCTATATCTCTTACATCACGGGTTTGTCGGTCGAACAACTGATGGACGTGTCGGCGCGGGAGAAATTCAAGAAGTCGATCGTGCTGAACTCGTTGTCGTTCATCGCCGGGTTCTCGGCGGTCTTCATTGCGTTCGGCGCGTCGGCCAGTTTTTTGGGGCAGGCCCTTATCGCCTATCAGGACTACATCCGCCGGATCGGCGGGGTTCTGATCGTGATTTTTGGGCTCTATCTGCTCGGCATTCTCAACCTGAATTTCTTAAAAACGGAGCACCGCTATCAGTTTCGCAGTCGCCCGGCCGGCTACGCGGGATCGTTTTTGGTGGGCGTGGCCTTTGCCGCGGGGTGGACTCCGTGCGTAGGCCCGGTTTTAGGATCGATTCTTCTGTACGCGAGCACCAGCGACTCGCTTGTGAGCGGGGTCGTGCTCTTGACCTGCTATTCTCTGGGGCTCGGGCTGCCGCTGTTTCTCACCGCCTTGGGCGTCGATCGATTTTTGGCCTATTTCAAGGAGGTGCGGGCCTACCTATGGGGCGTCTCGACGGTGAGCGGCATCCTGCTGATCGTCGTCGGCGTTCTGATTTACGCCAATTCCCTCACCATGGTGACCAGTTTTCTCGAAAGATACGGAATCGGCTGGTACGTCGGCCAGTAAGAACTTCCGTGCCTCCGTGTACGGTCCATTTCCCATTTCCTCGGCATATCACCGCTACAGCAAGCCTATGTAGCACGCGGGTTTCGATGTATCCGATTGGAATTGCAAGCTCAACGTCATCGAGTACGTCGTCGTTATTCAGATTGGGACGCAAGAGGCTAGCACCAGGCTCCGAGGCGACAGGTCGTAAAGGTCTGATTGAGCGCGTTGGACGATTGGCTGCCGAGCGACGGGAGTCGCGAAGCGGACAGCATGTTCGGAATGGAGGAGAGGCTTGCCGTGGCGTTTGCACCGGAATTCTCTTCAGGATCGGAAGTCCTGACGTAGGGTGGAACGGCGGATGTGTCTTTGAGTTTTGCCAATAAGCTCTTGCCTTGGTTTGCCGCCGCGCTGTCCGGGTATTTTTCAGCCAAAAGATGAAGGCGTTCCCGCGCCCAATCGTCGGCTCCCATTTCATGGTAACTGCTCGCAAGCAAGTACAGGGCATCGGGAGCCACGGGCCTATCAGGGTAAAGTTTCATGATCTGCTCGAAGCGATGCGCGGCGGCCAAGTATGAACCGCGCCGGTAGTAAAACCGGCCTACGAATAAGTGCATCTCCCCCAGCCAGTTGTGACACTCATCGAGTTTTTCCAGGGAGAGCGCGTCATAGCGGCTCCCCGGATACTCTTTTCGGACGCGCTCGAACGCCATGATTGCCTTCTGCATCGGTTCCGGGTCCCGATCAACCGTTTTGGCCATCTTCATGTAGACCTCTCCGACTCGAAAGGCGGCGTATGGAGCGAGAACGTGGGTCCTGTAAAACTCGAGAAAGCGATTGTACTCGGTCAACGCTTCGGCGTATTCCTCCTTTTCGAAGAAAGCTTCCCCGCGTTTCATGATGACGTTGGGGTGATAGTACCGCTCCGTGCTGTCTTCGATGAAGATCTGTTCGTCGGTGCCGGAGATCGGATTTTTGACGAGGTCCCGTATGTCCTTGGGGCCGTTGGCGCAGGCCGCGAGCAAGGTCAACCCGGCCATCAGCAAACCCATCCTCGTGAGAAGATGAGTTCCCGCCCGCAGCGGCATGCATGGAATTCCGGATGGGCGATCCATAGGAGCTGTTCATAGCAAGGAACGGCATCGAAATGCAACCATCGAAATATAACCATAGGTCGGAAGCATTACACCGGCAAAATGTGGTGCGGTCGACCGGGAAGTCGGCGGGAGGATGTCGATTGACCGGTCTTCCCTTGCCCCCTATAATCCCTTCCTCTTGAAGCCAGGCCGTTGCCTTTCGGAACCAACCGGTAGGACTCGATGATGCGAACGAGGCTCGTTGGAACGGGGAGTTATCTGCCCGACCGTGTCGTGAGCAACGAGGAGATCGCTCCTTTGGTGAGGGTCGATCCGGCCCACATCTATCGGGTGACCGGCATCCGGGAGCGTCGATGGGCGGCCCCACACGAGGCGTCTTCCGACATGGCGATCGAGGCGGGGCGTCGCGCGCTTGCCGCCGCTGGGTGCGAGGCGTCGGACCTGGAGGCGATTATTCTTTCGACGACGTCGCCGGACATGGTGTTTCCTTCGACCGCCTGTATGGTTCAGCATGGGCTTGGATGCAAACGAATCGGAGCGTTTGACGTGTCCGCTTCATGCTCCGGTTTTCTCTACGGGCTCTCGATGGGGCGGGCGCTGATTCAAAGCGGTCAGGTGAGGACCTGCCTTGTGGCGGCGTCGGAGGTCAAATCTCGGTACGTCGATCCGAACGATCGAGCCACCGCCATGGTGTTCGGCGACGGGGCGGGAGCCGTCGTGTTACGCGGCGAGGAGGACCAGAGTCCTGAAGAAAGCGGAATTCTGGGGATTCGGATCCATGCGGACGGATCGCGACACGACATGATTCGCGTTGCGGCGGGCGGATCCAGGACTCCGATTTCATCGGGCGAGTTGGAGAGGCGGACGCATACGATTCGCATGAACGGCGCCGCACTTTATCGAGTGGCCGTCCGCAAGCTCGAACAGGCCATGCGGGAGATCTTGAAAGAAAACGGAGTCGATCAAGGCGATCTCAAACAGGTGGTGCTCCATCAGGCAAACGGCCGTATCTTGAGCCACGTGGCGGATCGACTGGAGATCGTTCCTGACCGGCTGTCATCGGTCATCGAACGGTACGGCAACACCTCGTCCGCGTCGCTGCCCATCGCGTTGGATGACGCGGTGCGCGGCGGACGAATCGCCGGCGGAGATTTGGTGTTGTTGGGCAGCTTTGGCGGAGGCCTGACGTGGGCGACCGGACTGATACGGTGGTGAAGACGGCGCGCCTTCACGGCCGTGCAAGGTCCTCTTAGTGAAAAAGGCGCCGTTACCGGGTCTGACCGTGGTGACCGCTGTGAATCGGCAAGCGAACCATGAACCGACTGCCTTTGGGTTCATTGGCTTCGACCCAGACGTCTCCACCGTGCCCTTCGACGATATGCTTCACAATGGCCAGGCCGAGACCGGTTCCGCCCAACTCGCGGGATCTGGCTTTATCGACGCGGTAAAACCGTTCAAAGACGCGCGGCCGGTCCGATTCCGGAATGCCGATCCCCGTATCCGAGACGCTCAATTCGATGGCCTCTGCGGCGTCAATGGCTTCTGTCTGGTGGTCGCCAGCCCGTGGTCTTGACGCCGGTTTCACCGCCACGGTGATGGTGCCGCCCGGCGGCGTGTATTTCACGGCGTTGTCCAGCAAGTTGGTCATCACTTGAACCAGTCGGTCTTCGTCGCCGGCAATGGAAGGCACGGCGTCTTCAAAGAACGTGGCGAGCCGGTGTCCTTTTTTTTCGGCCAGCGGTTTGATCGTCGAGATCGCACGGTCGATGACCGCGCGGAGGTCGATCGGATCCTGACGAAATGAGACGCGGCCTGATTCGATGTGCGAAAGTTCGAGCAGATCTCCGATAATAAGGTTCAATCGATCGCTTTGCTTGAGGATGATGTCGAGAAAGTTTGCCGCCATCTCCGGGTCGTCCTTGGCGCCGTCCAGCAGCGCTTCCACGTACCCCTTGATCGAGGTGAGTGGCGTGCGTAATTCGTGGGAGACGTTGGCCACGAAGTCCTTGCGGATGGTTTCCAGACGGCGAAGCTCCGTAATATCGTGGCAGACCAGCACCACGCACGCCTCATTGTCCCGTTCCCCTCCCGCGAATGAAGCTTCGATCTGCAAACACCGCCCCGTCAGCGGCAGGATCAGTTCGGCCTCGCGATGGCTTCGAGATCGAAGCGTCTCCTCCACCAGCTCGCTCAACTGCCGGTTGCGGAACAATTCCGCAAACGGACGCCCTCGCGCTTCGGCGCGGGAAATGCCGAAGATGCGCTCCAACGCGGGGTTCATTTGGAGTACGTAGCCCCGGTGATCCAAGACCATCACGCCTTCGATCATGGACGTCAGCACGGCCAGCAGTTGCGCCCGGTCTTCCGACAGCTCGGCGAACTTGGCCTGCATCCCGTCGGCTATCTGATCGAGAGTGTCGGCCAGGGCGCCGACGTCGTCTTGCTCGGCGTGCTTGGCGAAAACGGCGGGATTTTCCGAGATCAAGCGGCGAGCCGCCCGCGCCAAGGCCGAAAGCGGTTGAGTCAGGCCGTGTACAAGCCACACAGTGAACGCCGCGACCGCCAACAAGACGAGCCCCAGCGTGATGACGATGGTGTGTTTGGCGTGTTCGATGTCCCGGTCCATCCGGGTCGCCGCGAGACCTACGCGCACAACGATCGGGCCGCGGGGGGGAGTGGATGTCGTCGTCACGGCTCGATACAAGGTGCGCTCACCGGTTATCTCGTCGATCCTGATATCCCGGCCCTGTCCCGAGGAGAGGGCTTGTCGGACTTCCGGCTTGTTTGCTTGATTGTCATGAAAAAGTGGGGCGTCGCCCTGGATGGCGCTGTCGGCGATGACGGTGCCGTCCGAGGCGATGAGCGTGACGCGGGCGGCGGCACGGGCGCCAAGCTCGCGAGCGATGGTGTGGAGGCGCGAGGGCGAAGGAAGGTGATCCGCCGATGCAAACAGGGAAGACAGATTGGACTCGACGAGCATGACCGTGGTTTCCAAAACGGTGTTTTGCTGGAGCAGGTGTTGCCGATCCAACGACCGGATGATGAAGATTCCCGCCATGACGAAAAGACATGCCGTTGCGAAAATCGCAACGCATGCCGGCTTCCATCTGATCGGGAGTCTCATGGGAAGGGGAGAAAACGGCGCATCAAGAACGGGAAAATGACAGGGCGCAGAGAAAGAAGAAAATGGTCGTGCGTCATACGTCCCCTGTAGGATCCTTGAGTTTGTATCCCAGCGATTTGACGGAGACGATGGCGTCTTCAAGAATGGGTAACTTCTGCTTAAGTCGTCGGATGTGGACGTCGACCGTTCGGGTCGTACCGAAGTAATCATACCCCCAGACGGCATTGAGGAGCACGTCGCGGGTCAACACTCGTCCCGGATGCCGAATCAAGTGCTCGAGCAAGCCGAATTCCTTCGCCGTTAACACGACTTCTTCCTGACCCACACGAACCTCATGACGTCCGAGGTCCATTGTCAATGGACCATAGTGGTAGTGGGTGGTCCCGGTGGCTTGGGCCCTTTCCATACGACGGAAGAGGGCTTTGACGCGGGCCGTCAGTGTCTTGGGGCTGAACGGTTTGGTGACATAGTCATCGGCGCCCAGTTCGAGGCCGATGACGGTATCGGATTCTTCGGCTTTGGCCGTCAGCATGATAATGGGCAACGTCGCCGTCTCGGGGGCGGCGCGTACCCGCTTGCAGACCTCGAGGCCGTCCATATCGGGCAACATGAGGTCCAACACAATCAGATCCGGCTTTTCTTGAGAGACGAGTTTTAAACCCTCCGGGCCTGTTGCGGCGGTGATCACGCGAAAGCCGTCCTTTTCCAAGTACAGCTTGACGAGTTGTTGGATGTCTTTTTCGTCTTCGACGACGAGAATTTTCTTGGGCGAAGAGACCGGCATAGACGGCTCTCAGCCTACGGATGCAAGGAGAAGCTGTCAAGCACAGGATGGGGAGGGGATAGAGCAAGATGAGCAGAATGTTGGCCATGAGAAGGCTGCATCAGGTCATGGTGGTTTTTGGGAGAGATTCGTTTTGAGGCAACTGTTTCATAGGGGCTTCGGTGAAGAAACATGCGATTTCTCCTTGTTGCTCAGCCTTGATCAAAAGATCCAACGGGGGATCATCTTTCTCTGCGGTGAGAACGCTACATGCGCAAAGATGAGCGATCTTTTTGTTGTTTCTTCTGTAGGGAACGTCATACTGAGCGATGAGGGCTCTATAAAATCATAGGGTTGCGTATCTATCCCCGGCTCAACCCGTTTCTGTTTCCTACACTCATCTGAAATACGGATGTGGTGCATGCCTCGTTTTTCCACGAGAATCTCGAACGATCTTACTTCGGTCTGATGGCACATGCCTTGCTCATGTTCCTTACCGACACGGAAGTAGACGACTTCTTCGCTCACCATAAATTCGACGAGTTTCTTGAGCCGAGTTCCCTCATCAAGGGGCACGGGGTCACAAGGACACTTGAGCAGGGGTGTGTCGCGAGGTGGTGTATCGGGCGGCCTCACCTTCTCTTGGCAGGCTGCTCTTGCAAGGTCGGAAGTCACGGAAGTCGATGCCGCACTTAATTGTCGGTCGAGGTTGAATAAAAAGGAGTTCTATTATGAGGGTGAAATGGGCGTACGCGATAGCCGGTTTGCTCGTGTTATGGTCGACTCCCTCGTGGAGTGCTTCGTTGGCGTGGAATGCCAATACCGAGTCGGATCTGGCTGGCTATCGCGTGTATCGGTGCAGTGTGTCCAACTGTTCACGGACATCCGGTACTGCCGCGCTTCTGGCGACGCTGGGACGAGTGACCAGTTTCAATATCGGGACTCCCTCGACGACGCAATATTACTTTCTCACAGCGTACGATTATGCCGGGAACGAGTCGCGGGAGAGCGCGGTCGTCACCTATACGCCGCCCACTTCAACCCCTCCGAGAATTGGGGCAAGCCCGACAAGCTTTTCCTTCGCCGCAACACAGGGGGGAGCCAATCCAGCTTCTCAAACTCTCACTATTACCAACACGGGTGGGGGGACGCTTAGTTGGACACTCAGCGAGAATATCAGTTGGCTCACTCTGAGTCGGACATCGGGGAGCGGCAATGGTTCAGTGACTATCAATGTCACGACCGGCAGTTTGGCCGCTGGGACCTATGCCGGCACGATCCTGATTAGTGCTACCGGTGCGTCTTCTGTGGTTATTCCGGTGACGTTCACCGTTTCGTCCAATGCCGTGCCGATAATCAGAGTCAGTCCAACGAGTTTTTCTTTTACCGCCATACAGGGTGGTGCGAATCCTTCTCCTCAAACTCTGGCCATTACAAATATGGGAGGCGGCACCCTCCGGTGGAGTGCTCGAACCAATGCCAATTGGATTTCGCTCAGCTCGATTGATGGAAGCGGGAATGCCACGATCACGGTAGGGGCCGTCACGGCCGGTTTGCCGGCCGGAACCCATAGCGGACAGATCTATGTTGCCGCTGAGGGAGCCTCTTCGGTGATCGTTCCCATCACGTTTACAATCGCGACCGGCTCTTCCGTATCGCCAGCCGTCAGTGTCAGTCCGACGAGCCTTTCCTTCACCGCGAGAGTGGGGGGAGCCAATCCTTCGTCTCAAACGTTGCGCATTTCCAATTCAGGGGGTGGGACGCTCAACTGGAGTGCCAGAGGCAACCGTAGTTGGATGTGGCATAGCCCGACCGATGGCAGTGGGAATGCCACCATCACGGTAGGAGTCACCACCGCCGGCTTGTTGGCTGGGACCTATAACGGTCAGCTCACTATAGGGGCCCAAGGCACCTCTTCGTTCATCAGTGTGCCAATCACGCTGACGATGACCCCTTGAGAAGGTAAGGACGTTCCCTGCTCATGCCCGTGCTTTCCTCGTGACGTGAAAGGGGAAGACACAAGGTGCTTTAATTAAAATGTTCTGCTGGGAAGCTCTTCGGATTGCCGGTAGCCTGGCGAAATAAGACAGGCTACCCGGCTCTTCGAGTCTTTAGTCTTTCCAAATATGACCCTAATCCTGTTGACGATACACGGGTGTCTGACGTATCGTGGGCGGGCGGTGCGGGATTACAGACAAGACAATCTTGTCGGTCCTGGCCAGAGGAGCGACCGATCATGAAAATCTATCTCGCTAATCCCCGAGGGTTTTGCGCCGGCGTCGATCGAGCGATCGATATCGTGGATCTCTCACTCAAGAAGTACGGCGCTCCCATCTACGTGCGTCACGAAATCGTCCATAGCCGCCATGTCGTGAATTCGCTCCGGCAAAAGGGTGCGGTGTTCGTCGAAGAGTTGAACGAAGTGCCGGAAGGGTCGGTCGTGATTTTCAGCGCGCACGGCGTGGCCAAGTCAGTGTGGGATGAGGCGCGCCAACGCCGTCTCCACGTGATCGATGCCACGTGCCCATTGGTAATCAAGGTCCACAACGAAGTCAACCGCGATTACGCGCAAGGGTACGAGCTGATCCTCATCGGCCACGCGGGTCATCCGGAAGTGATCGGGACATTGGGACAAATCCCCGACAAATTTCACCTCGTGTCCTCCGTCGAAGACGTCGAGGCGCTGCAGGTGGACAACACCGTCAACCTATCGTATGTCACGCAGACGACGCTCAGCGTGGATGAATGCCGGGACATCGTCACCGCGCTGCACCGGCGGTTTCCGAACATCAAGGGGCCGCATCAAGAAGACATCTGCTACGCGACGCAGAACCGTCAAAACGCGGTCAAGGAGTTGTCTCGCCTGGTCGATGTCATTCTGGTCATCGGATCGCCGAACAGTTCGAACTCCAATCGCCTGCGGGAATTGGGCGAACGATGCGGCATTCCTTCCTATCTGATCGATTCGGCCAATGATATTGATCCGGCCTGGCTTAAAGAAGCCAAGGCCGTCGGTATCACCGCCGGCGCCTCCGCTCCGGAGGTGTTGGTAACCGAAGTGGTCGCCTTCCTTCGGTCAACCGGCCCCTCGGAGGTCGAGGAGCTGACCGTGATCGAAGAAGACGTCGAGTTTCTTTTGCCGAAAGAATTGGTGCAAATTGAATCCGCCGGCACCAAGACTGCGGCCGGGATCGCGGCAGGTTAATCAAACGTCTATTCCGCTTCCATATCTTGTGGCAGTCCTTTTGATCTCCACATTACGCTGTTGTTCATTTTGATTTCTTCGGGTCCGTGTGCTACGAAGGGCCGGTCGGTTTTATCGATTTCGTTCCGGTCAACGACCGGGTCTATGAGGCATAAGAGTTAAAGGAAAAGAGGCAATCATCGATGTATCTCAAGTCCTTGGACATGCTGGGCTTTAAATCGTTTGTCGAGGGGAAGATCGAATTCCCAGAGGGGGTCACCGCGGTCGTCGGTCCCAACGGAAGCGGAAAAAGTAATGTCGTCGATGCGATCCTCTGGGTCTTGGGCGAGCAAAGCACCAAAACGCTCAGGAGCGAAAAGATGGAGGACGTCATTTTCAACGGCACGACGCTCAGAAAGCCGTTGGGAATGGCCGAAGTCTCGCTGACGATCGGGGGCCTGGATCGGTCATCAATAAAATTGGATGGAGGCACGGGGTTACCCGGCCAATTGACCGAATTCCAGGAGCTGATGATCACTCGTCGGTTGTATCGGAACGGGGAGAGCGAATACTTCATCAATAAAACCCCTTGCCGGCTTAAAGACGTCCGGAGTCTGTTGCTTGACACTCGCGCGGGGAGCAAGGGGCACACGGTGATCGCTCAAGGCCAGATCGATCAGATTCTGAATGCCTCTCCGCGGGATCGGCGGGAGCTGATCGAAGAGACCGCCGGCATCATCCGTTATAAAAAGCAAAAGGCCGAGGCGCTACGGAAGCTCGACGTGACGCAGCAGAACTTGCTTCGGGTTCGGGACGTGATCGCAGAGGTGAAGAAACAGCTCAATTCTCTTGAGCGGCAGGCCCGTCAGGCGCGAACGTATCAGGCGTTGCAGCAGGAGGTTCGGGGGCTTGAAGTCGAGTTGCTGACGAGAGAATTCAGGGCGTTGCGGGCGGGATTGGCTGAGACGGAGGCGGAACTCGCCTCGTGTGACGCCAAAGAAACGTCGATCGCGGCGGAGCAGGCTCGGGTGGCGGCGGAACTGGAGCAGATCCGTCTTCAGGCTATTGCGACGAATGAAGCGATCGATCGGATCCGCCGGGCCTTCTCGGACGTGGAGCATCGACAGGGGCAGGCTCTGACGGCTTCGGAAGTGGCCAGGAATCGGAGCCAATTATTCGAGCAACAACAACAGCAAGAGGCGAAGGAATTCGACGACCTTGCGCAAGTCGAAAAAGATCTGGAAGTCTCGCGCGAGGCGATCGAGGCCTCGTTGGCGCAGATAGAACGAGAACTCAAGGACCGCGAAGTCGTCTGCGCCGAGTTGGACCGGGAAATGGCCCGTCTTTCAGAACAACGGGCGACGGCGGCGGTCGAAAAAGATCGTGGTCATCAAGATCTCCTCCGGTTGGCGGTGCAAGTGGCGAACGCGGAGCAGGCGCTGGCCCAGTCGGCTCTGCGCCTGGACGAGGCGACCAAGCGCGAGGCACTGTTGGGAGCGAATCTGGCCGACGCACTGGCCCAGCGCGCCGCCGTGACTGTGCAACGCGAGTCGCTGCGGCTGGAGCAGGGAGAAGCAGGCAAGTTGGTGGAGAGTTTGCGGGAGCGGCAAGAACTGACTCGAAGGAATGCGGCGCAGGTCGCCGAAGAACTCCGGGCACTCGACGAAGTGATTTTACGCCGGTCCGAGGAATCGGCCGCCGTCGACTCTCGATTGAACGCCTTGCAGGCGCTGGTGCGGGAAGAAATGGGATACGGGCGGCAGGGAAGCGACGAGGCGACGGCGTTGAAATCCTGCGGCGGCGTCGGATACGCGCTGGCCGAATGGCTGACCGTTCCATCGGGACTGGATCGAGCCGTGGAAGCATTTCTCGGCGAACGCGTGCACGGATGGGTGGTCGATGAACCGGCGGTCGCCACGCGGGCTATCGAGTTTCTGCAGGAAAAATCGCTGGGACGCGGGACGTTCATTCCAAAGCAGCCTCGGTGGGAACGGACGGCTGGGCAGGTGGAGGAGTGGTGGCCGGCGATGGCGGGACAGCCGGGTGTGCTGGGGCGCGCCGTCGATTTGATTCAGACGGAAGGGGATTTGCTCGCGGCTCGCGATAGCCTGTTCGATCGGGTCGTCTTCGTGGAATCTCTGCACGACGCCCTGCGGCTTTGGGAGCAACGGATGTGGTCGGACCAGCGAGGGCCCATATTGGTCACGCGAGCGGGAGAGATTGTGGATGCCTCGGGGATCATCAGCGGGGGGCAGGCGCGCGGAGATCGCGGATTGCTGGAACGGCGGCGGGAAGTCGTTGATCTCCAGAGAGAGCGGATGATTACTGCAACGGCGCTCGAGCAGGACAAGCAACGGCGGTTGGAATTACAGGCCAAGGCCGAGGAACTGTCGGCGCAAATGAAGCAGGTCACGGACGATTTGCGTGGGGCCGAGATGCGCGAACTGGCGTTGCGCAAAGATGATCAGGCGTCGAATCAAGTGGCGGCCGATCTCGACCTCAAAGTGAAACATATTGAGGCGGACATTTCCAGCAACAAAGCGGCCGGGGAGCGATATGCGGAGGAAAAAAGAGCGATTGAGACGCAGCTTCAACAATGGATGATCGAGAAGGCCGACCGAGAGACGATCTTGGCTCAAATGCAGGAGCGGCTGGTCGAGATCGATGGCCGGGGGCGGGCGCTTCAGGAGCGGCTCACCGAGGCGAGACTGCTGTTGGAAGGGCTACGGGCCAAACAAGAGCATGAACAGGCCGATCTGGCTCGCGTCATGCAGCAGCAGACGGACATGAGCCGACGGCGTCAATCGTTGACCCAACATCTGCAAGAGTTGGCGCGCGCGATTCAGGACAGCAAGGAGGAGCAGGCGAGACAGGAAGCGGTCTTCCGGGAACTCAGTGCATCAGCGGCGCAACTCAGCGCGGATCTGGCGTCGGTCCAAGAGCGGCAGGCTCAGGAATTGTCCGTTCGCCAGACGTTGGAAGCCGGCGCGGAGGAGATACGCAGAGAACTGGCGGCGGTGCGCGAGGCGCGAATGGGAGTTGAGGTGCGTCGGGCGCAGTTGCAGACGCAATTGAGCATGGTGGAAAGCACGTTATCGGGAACCTATCAATTGGAACCGCGGACGCTGGCCGACGATCAACCGACGTCCGGCGACCCGCCGGCGGAAGGGAGCGAAAGCGCGGCTCCGTCGTTGGCACGGGGTTCGGATGACGAGATCAAGGAGCAACTTCAGAAATTGCGCGAGCGATTGGATCGGATGGGCCCCATCAATCTGGCGGCCATTCGTGAACACGAGGAGTTGGAGCAGCGGCATACGTTTCTCTCGACTCAAGAGGAGGATCTCTCGAATTCGATCGGTTCGCTCAAGGCCATTATTCAGCGGATCAACCGCACGACCAAAGACATGTTCGCCTCGACCTTCGAGGACTTGCAGCAAAAGTTCGGCGAAGTGTTCGGCCAGTTCTTCCCGGGAGGCCGGGCTGAACTTCGGCTGGTCGAGGAGCCGCCTTCGGAAGACGCCGGCGAGCCGGGGGATCAAGAACCCGGCATCGACATCGTCGCGCAGCCGCCGGGCAAACGGCTCAAGAGCATCACGATGCTGTCGGGGGGGGAGAAAACGCTGACGGCGATGGCGCTGTTGTTCGCCAGCTTTCTGATCAGGCCGACGCCGTTTTGTCTTTTGGACGAAATCGACGCGCCGTTGGACGAGGAGAACATCGGTCGGTTCACCGCGGTGTTGCGGGATTTGTCGCAGAACGCTCAGTTCTTGGTCGTGACTCATAATAAACGAACAATGGCGATCGCCGACTCTCTTTTCGGAGTCACGATGGAAGAGCCGGGAGTCTCCAAGTTGGTGTCCGTACGGTTGGCCGATCTTCAGCCGACCGCGTGACCGAAAAGGCCAAGCGGACAAAGGACTTTTCGCGCGGTCGCTTGACTCCAATAGGGCCGTTTGTTATAAGCCCCCAGGCGGTCCAAGGCTCGTTAAGGTGCAATCGTAATGGAACAGATCGTTTGCACAAGATTTCTGTGCCTTGGGAAAAAAAGAGCGGGTTTCGTCCTGCTTCTCCAGCCGGAAAGATCGTATGAATCTCATTCGCTCGCTTATCAGTCGTCTCTCTGAAGGTCTGCTTTCGACAAGTCCGGGGAAGCTCAGCCATGCCGTGGAGCCTTCTCCATCGCCGTCGCTGCGGCTCGTCTCCGAGAAGATGACGGGGTTGCCGTCGTTGGAGCCGGCGACTCGGCGTGCAACCGGCCATGCTCACAACCAGCCTGATGCGATCGACGACGCCATCCGGCGAAGCCAGACGTGGTTCCTGAATCGCCAGTGCGCGGAAGGATACTGGGTGGCGGAGCTTGAGGCGGACACTACGTTAACGTCCGAATACATCATGCTCCGCCGGTTTCTTGATCGCGTGGACCCCGATCGTGAAGAGAAGGCCGTGCGGTACTTGAAGGCCACGCAATTGCCGGACGGCGGCTGGCCGATCTATTACGGCGGACCGTCCGAAATCAGCGCGTCCGTTAAGGCGTATTTCGCCCTCAAATTGACCGGCGTGTCGGCCGACGAGCCGTTTATGGTTCGAGCCAAGGAACGTATTCTGGCCATGGGCGGCGTGGTGCAAGCCAACGTCTTCACCAAGATCGCCTTGGCGCTGTTCGATCAATACGATTGGGAAGGCGTGCCGCACATGCCCGTCGAAATCATGTTGCTGCCAAAAAAATTCTACTTTAACGTCTATGCCATCTCGTATTGGTCGAGGGCCGTCCTGATTCCATTGCTCATCGTGTTCGCGTACCGTCCGGTGTGCCGGATTTCGCATGAGCAGGGCATTGATGAACTGTATCCTGTTCCTCGCCGGACGATTCGCTATTGGAAATACCCGCCGTTCAATAAAGATCAGGATTGGTTTACGCCGCACAATTTCTTCGTGGCGCTTGATGCGTTGCTGAAGGTTTATGATCGGATGCCTCTGCGGGCGTTGCGCAGGAAAGCCTTGAAAAAAGCCGCAGACTGGATGCTGGAGCACATGAAGGGAACCGGAGGGCTCGGCGCCATTTATCCGGCCATGGCCAACTCCATCATGGCGCTACAGTGCATGGGCTACGACGCGGACGACCCCCTCGTCGTCAAGGCGTTGCGTGAGATCGAGGAATTGGAAGTGTACGATTCGGTGGAGTTGGACGGCCGGTCTGTTCCCGCCCTCCATCTGCAGCCCTGCTTTTCTCCGATTTGGGATACGGCGTTGCTCATCAATGCCATGATCGAGTCCGGCATGCCGCAAGACCATCCCGCCTTGCAGAAAGCCGCGGCGTATCTGATGTCCAGGCAGGCCAAGAAGGAAGGAGACTGGATTGTCTCCTCCCCCGGGGCCGAACCAGGCGGATGGTACTTCCAGTTTGAGAATGAGCTGTATCCGGACGTCGACGATTCCGCCGTCGTGCTCATGGGGCTTGCGAAATTGAAGATGGCTCAAGCCGCCGAGCAACGGGAGTCGATCCGCCGCGGCATGAAGTGGGTCCTGGCCATGCAAGGGTCGGACGGAGGATGGGGAGCGTACGATAAGGATAACAATCGCGTCGTTTTCAATTATATTCCGTTTGCGGATCACCGTGCGTTGCTGGATCCCAGTACGTCGGACTTGACCGGACGATGTCTGGAGATGCTCGGGACGTTGGGGTACGATCGGACGCACCCCGCCGTCGGGCCGGCCTTGGCGTTTTTGAAGAAGGAACAGGAACAGGACGGCAGTTGGTACGGACGGTGGGGCGTCAACTACATTTATGGAACGTGGTCCGTCCTGGCTGGCCTTCGCGCCATAGGGGAAGATCCGTCGTCTCCGTACATCCGCCGGGCCGTCTCATGGTTGGAATCGAAACAAAATCCGGACGGCGGATGGGGCGAGTCTTGTCTGTCGTATGCGGATCCCGCCTTTAGCGGCAAAGGGGAGAGCACGCCGTCGCAGACGGCCTGGGCCTTGATGGGATTGATGTCCGCCGGCGTGGTGGATTCGTTCAGCGTCGCGCGCGGGGTGCAATTTCTCCTGCGCCATCAAATGAAGGACGGGTCATGGGAAGAGGTTCGCCATACCGGTACGGGATTCCCGCGCGTGTTCTACCTCCGTTATCATTGGTACTGCCAGTATTTCCCGTTGTGGGCGCTCGCGATGTACCGGAACCTCCGGGCTCGAGGGAAAACCCGGGCGGACGAATTGCGCCATCATGTCCAGGCCGCCGGGTCGCACCGGACTGATCATTGACCGCCGAAGATTCCGCCTCTCCGATCGATTTCTTTCCTCTTCCCGGCATGACGCCGATCAAGCGGGTTGCACTGTTCGCTGCGACTTCATGGGAGATAGAGGCCGTCCGCGCCGCGTTCGGAACGGAAACTCGGCAGGATGTCGCTCGGCAGGATGTCGATGGGACGGCGGTCCTGGTGTATAAGGAAGGCACCCGCGAGTATTGGTTGGCCAGAACCGGTATCGGGCCGGAGAAGGCCGCCAGGGCCGCCCAAAGACTGCTGATGCGTCACCCCTTCAGTCTGGTGGTTTCAACCGGGTTTGCCTGTGCTCTTGTCCCGACGGAGATCGGGGCTGTGCTGCTCGGCCGTGAGGCGATTGCTATGGGAAAAGGAGACGTCGGTCGGCCCTCGATAATGGAGATGCCGGATGACGAAGGGGAAGTGATGATTCGGTTGGCCCAGATGAGCGGGCAAGCCAATCATGTCGGTCGATTCGTCTCCACTGATCGTATTGTCGGCAGCGCGGCGGACAAACGACAGTTTGCCGGCCTCACCGGTGCGGTCGGCTTGGATATGGAAAGCGCGGCGTTGGCGGAGGAGGCGCGGCGTGCCCGAGTGTCGTTTGTTATCGTCCGCACGGTCTCGGATCTCTTGGATGAAGATCTTTCTCTGGATTTCAACCTGTTTCTCCAACCGGCCGGCTGGCTGAAAGGCATGGCCTCGGTGGTGGGGCATCCCTCCCGATTGGCGGGTCTGTGGCGGCTTCGTCGGCAGAGCCGGACGGCGGCCGGCAATCTGACCGCGTTTTTCAAGCGCTATGTCGGTACGGTTGCCGGGCGATTTGAAGCCTGACGATACTCTATGATCACGATGCTGGAACGGCTCGGACGCTGGGCAATGAACGTGGTCGGTGAGATGGGCCGGATGTTGATCTTCGTGGTTTCGTCCGTTGCCTGGCTGTTTCGCCCGCCCTTCCGGGTCGTTCAGATCGTCAAACAACTGCATTTCATCGGATATAAGTCGACGTTCGTCGTCGTATTGACGGCCGCCTTTACGGGCATGGTGCTGGCTCTTCAAGGGTACTACACGCTTCGGAAATTCGGATCCGAAGGGCTGCTGGGCTCGGCGGTGGCGCTCAGCATGATTCGGGAGTTGGGGCCCGTGCTGGCGGCGCTGATGGTGACGGCCCGAGCCGGCTCGGCGATGACGGCGGAAATCGGCATCATGCGGATTACGGAGCAAATCGACGCGCTCGACACCATGGCGGTCAATCCGCTTCAGTACTTGATCGCGCCGAAGCTTGTCGCCGGCTTGATCGGCGTCCCGTTGCTGGTGGCGATTTTCGACGTCGTCGGGATTTACGGCGGCCATTTGGTCGGCGTGGAGTTGTTAGGTGTCAATGCCGGGTCCTATTGGAATTCGATCGCGTCGTCGGTCGAATGGAAAGACGTCTACGGGGGCATTCTCAAATCTATCAGCTTCGGACTGATCGTCAGTTGGGTCTGCACGTACAAGGGGTTTTACACCAGGATGAGCGCGGAAGGGTTGGGCACGGCCACGACGGAGGCGGTGGTGTTGTCTTCGGTTCTGATTCTCGTGTGGGATTATTTCTTGACGTCGGTGCTGTTGTAAGAGCGGTCGGTCGTTTGGTTGAAGGCCGCAAGTTCTCGTAAGTGATCCCTTGATGCGAAGGCCGCAGGCCTCGAATCCGTGGAAGATGATCAAACTGGTCGGCGTGACAAAAACCTTGGGCGGGCATGCGGTGCTGCGGGGAGTGGACCTTGTCATTCCGCCGCGGAAGCTGACGACCATCATCGGTCGCAGCGGAGAAGGCAAGAGCGTGCTGCTCAAACACATGATCGGGCTGATGCAACCAGACTCGGGAGAAGTGTGGGTCGATGGGATGGAAATCTCGCGATTGCGGGGCCGCGCGCTCAACGACGTCCGCAAACGGTTTGCGATGTTGTTTCAGGGGGCGGCGTTGTTCGACTCGCTGACGGTGTTCGAGAACGTGGCATTTCCGTTGCGTGAACGACTTCGCATGAAAGGGCCGGAGGTCGCCGGCCGCGTCGAAGAGAAACTGGAGCAGGTCGGTCTGGCCGGGATGGGACATAAATTCCCCGCCGAGCTGAGCGGGGGCATGCGCAAACGCGCCGGTTTGGCGCGGGCGCTGGTCATGCAGCCGGAGATCATTCTCTTTGATGAGCCGACGACCGGCCTTGACCCGCTGATGGCCAAGTCGATCCATGATCTCATTACCGGCATGCAGCGCAAATTCGGGTTCACCGCCGTGATGGTCAGCCATGAAATTCCGGAAATTTTCGGCATTTCCGACTATGTCGCCATGTTGAAGGGCGGACGCATTGCGCTGATGGCGGAACCCCTGGAATTCCAGCGAACGGAAGATCCGGACATTCGGGAATTCATCTCGGTCGGGGGAACCGTCTCGTTGCGCACGGTCGCTCCCGGCGGATAAGAGGGGGGTACGGCATGGAGAAAAGCAGGCTGGAATTGACCGTCGGGGTGTTCGTGTTGGTCGGGATCGTCTGTTTGGGCTATCTCTCGATCAAGCTCGGCAAGCTGGAATTGGTCGGCGGCGATCTGTACGAGGTGGACGCGCCGTTTAACTCGGCATCCGGTCTCAAACCCGGCGCGGCCGTGGAAATCGCCGGCGTCGAGGTGGGACGGGTCAAATCGATCGTGCTGAAGGACGATCAAGCCGTTGTCCGGTTGGCGGTGCACAACAATGTCAAGCTCTACACCGACACCTTCGCGTCGATTAAGACGAGGGGGATCATCGGGGAGAAGTTCGTGTCGTTGTCGCCAGGCGGGGGTGGCGAGCCGTTGCAAGCGGGCGGCATAATCCGCGATACTGAGTCCGGGTTGGACTTGGAGGAGTTGGTCAGCCAATATGTGCATGGAAAGGTGAAGTAAGCGAGTCGAGTCTTAAGAGTCTGCAAACGATCTTGTGTTGGGAGGAAAGGGCATGGCGATATTTCTTCAAGGAGAAGTAAACCAGCCGGCTCGCGGGGTTCTGAAACGGCGCATGGCGACGTGGGGCCTCGGTCTCGCCGTCGTTGTCGTGTCGTTGTCGCCGGTCGTCGGGCACGCGGGAGCTCCGACGGAAGCAATGAGAACGACGATCGACGAAGTGTTGCGCATTCTCCGTCAGGATGAGCTCAAACAGCCGGGGAAGGCTGAGGAGCGCCGGCAAATGCTGGAGCGGGTCGTGGAGGCTCGCTTCGATTATCAAGAGATGTCGAAACGCGCGCTGGGCGCTCCGTGGAACACCTTGTCCGATGAAGAGAAACGGGAGTTCGTGACGTTGTTTCGCACGTTGCTGACGAATTCGTATGCCGACAAGATCGAGACCTATTCCGGCGAAGGCGTCCAATACTTGAACGAGCGGACCGAAAAGGAATACGCGGAAGTCAGGACGAAGGTTCTGTCGGATAAAACGGAAATCCCTCTTGACTATCGGTTGATTCAAAAGGCGAATGATTGGCGCGTGTACGACGTCGTAATCGACGGGGTCAGCCTGGTGAATAACTACCGGGGGCAATTTGCCAAGATCATTAAGACGTCTTCCTATGCCGATCTTGTCGAACAACTCCGCAAAAAGTCGGAGAAGATCAAATCTCCATAGCAGTCGTATCGTCGCTTCGAAGGTACGAGACCGTTCGTGCGTCGTCTTGCTCCCATACTTGTCCTCGCGCTCGTGCTCATCGGACCGTGCGGATCTTTTTTCGCAGGCGTCGCTCGCGCGGACGTGCAGTACTTTCCCATCCCCGCCATCAGTTCCAGCAAGAACGACGGCAACGATTACGGCATGATCGTGCCCGCTCTGATCACCGGTCCCGACGGCGAGCTGAAGCATCTGATTGCGCCGATGGTGATCTACAACAGCATCGTCGGCGTCCGAGGGACCTTGAACCTGTTTCATTACCAGCCGGGTGGGAAGGAGCTCAGAGGCATCGCGTCTTGGTCGGAAAAGATCGAGCGGCGATTTCTCTTAAGTTATGTCGATCCCGGCTTCAGCAACGGTCGCTACAGCATTGGTTTCAGCGTCTCCCATTTCAAGAATGCGACGGTGCGCTTCTTTGGTCTGGGGCCGACGACGCCGCTCCACGACGAGACCAACTATACGGCCTCGGAGACACGATTCAATTGGAAGTTTGGCATCTATGCAAATGAAGTGACGCAAATCGCCTTCAGCCAGCGGTTTCGCCACATGGACGCCATCGATCCCGGAGCCACCGTGTTGCCTTTTACCGGGAATCGATTTCCGACGGTTTCCGGAGTCGAGGGAGCCACCATTCTGGGCGAACGAATTTCGTTCCACTACGATACCCGCAACAACCTTGTCACACCGACGGACGGAATGGCGGTGACGGCCTATGCGGAAATCAACCATAATTTTCATCCCGGCGCGCAGCCGCTCTATTCCCGATACGGAATCGAGGTCAAAAAAATGTTTGCGAGCGAATCCAAACGCGCCATCTTGGTCATACGCGGCGATCTTCAGGCGACGATCGGGACGGACGTGCCGTTTTATGAATTGAGTTCTTTGGGGGGGCAGAACAATCTGCGTGGATACGGGGTGGATCGGTATATCGACAAGCAACTCATCGCCCTGAGCGTCGAGGAGCGAATCCATATCCTTCGCACCCGTCTGGCCGGGGTGATGGCGGATTTCGAGATCGCCCCGTTCGTCGATACGGGGCAGGTGTTCAGCTCGTTTAAGGACGTCAGTTTCAAGGACTACCGCATCACGCCCGGGATCGGTTTTCGGGGGATCATTCGGCCCAATGTCGTGGGACGAATCGATTATGGATTCAGCAAAGAAGGGGGCGCCATTTTTGCGGGGCTCGATTTCCCTTATTAGCGGGCGACAGTCATGGGCGGTGACGCTGGCAAGGAAACAGCCGACCGCAGCGTTCCCGGCCCGAGTTTTCGGAACTTGCCGGGTCTAAAGGCTTGACACCATAGCGGTCTTGTGTGAGACTCACCGGCTGATGCGATTCACGTCGCCTGACTCCCTGATCGTTGCCTTCCGAGCGTCTGTTTTCACACGCGGTTGAGCGGATCGATGCAAAAAGGAGAGCACGCCATGTCGATTCTTAAAAACATCAACAGCCCGGCTGATTTGAAGCGAGTGTCTCCCGATCGGTTTCCGGCGTTGGCGCAAGAGATTCGCGAACAGATCATCGATGCGGTTTCCTCGGTGGGAGGGCACCTGGCTTCTAATCTGGGGGTGGTGGAATTGACGATCGCGCTGCACTATCTGTTGGATACCCCCACGGATAAGATCGTATGGGATACCAGCAATCAATGCTACGCCCATAAGCTGCTGACCGGGAGGAGGGAGCGGTTCCATACTCTGAGACAGTACGGCGGGCTCAGCGGCTTCTGCAAACGGGAAGAAAGCGAATACGATACTTTCAACGCCGGGCATGCGGGGACCGGAGTCTCCGCCGCGTTTGGAATGGTGGAGGCGCGCGAACAGTTGGGGCAGAAGCACAAAATCGTCTGCGTCGTAGGGGACGGCGCGATGACGGCCGGCATGACGTTGGAGGGGCTTCACCATGCGGGTGGCATGGGCAAGGATTTTTTGGTGATCTTAAACGACAATCAAATGTCCATTTCTAAGAACGTCGGCGCCATTTCGGCGTATCTGAGCCGGACGATCACGGGAGAATTTTACGGAAAGGTGCGTCAGGAGACGGGCCAATTATTGGGGAAAATTCCACACATCGGTTCGGACATGCAAAGGCTGGCGCGACGGGCGGAGGAGCTGGCCAAAGGCGTGATTCTGCCGGGATTGCTCTTTGAAGAATTGGGATTTCAATACAGCGGACCCATCGACGGGCATAACTTCGAGCATCTACTTCCCACGATCGAGAACGTGGTGAAAATGAGAGGGCCGGTCCTGCTGCACGTGGTGACGAAAAAGGGGCTCGGCTACGAGCCTGCCATGAAGAACCCCGTTTGGTTTCATGCCTGTCCTCCGTTCGTGCGGGAAACGGGCGCGCCGGCCAAGAAAGCGGCGCGGCCCTCCTATACGGCGATCGCGATCGAGACGTTGATCAAGCAGGCTCGCCAGGATAAGCGAATCGTCGCCATTACCGCGGCCATGTGCGAGGGGACGGGGCTGACGGCATTCGAAAAAGAGTTTCCCGATCGCCTCTACGACGTGGGAATCGCGGAGCAGCACGCGGTGACGTTTGCGGCGGGATTGGCGGCGCAGGGAGTGAAACCGGTCGTAGCCATGTACGCCACCTTCCTCCAACGCGCCTACGATCAAGTCGTGCACGACGTCGCGACGCAAGATCTTCCCGTGGCGTTTCTCATCGACCGGGGGGGGCTTGTCGCGGAAGACGGAACGACGCACCACGGGGCGTTCGACTACGCATATTTGCGTCATGTTCCCAATATGGTCGTCATGGCTCCCAAAGACGAAAACGAATTGCAGCACATGGTCAAAACCGCCCTGCAGCACAACGGCCCGATTTCCGTTCGCTATCCACGCGGGGTCAGCCTCGGCGTGAAGATGGACGAGTCTCCGACGGCGTTGTCGATCGGAAAGGGCGAGTTGTTGAAGGAAGGAACGGAGGTCGCCATTATTGCCGTAGGCGTCACGGTGTGGCAGGCCTATCAAGCGGCCGAGCGTCTGAGCCGGGAAGGGATTTCAACGGCCGTCGTGAACGCCCGATTCGTGAAACCCTTGGATCGCGAACTTATCACGGATGTGGCCAGACGAGTCCGATACGTCGTGACGGTGGAAGAAGGTTGCAAGATGGGAGGGTTCGGATCCGGCGTCCTTGAATTGCTCTCCGAGGCCCGCGTGACCGGCGTGACGACGAAAATTCTCGGCCTGCCGGACTGGTACATCGAGCAGGGACCTCAGGATCTGCTCCGTGAGCGATACGGCTTGACGGCGGAAGGAATCTACCAAAGCGTAAAAGAACTGATCGGCGGGGCGTCGGTGGAGAGCGATCGGTTCAGTGGCGTGGCGAGAGAGTATCTCCCCCACGGTGATGAGCAGGGAAGCTGACGCGCCGACAAGGGGAAGAATCGGGAACCGAACGGAACGGTCTCAGAAACGTCCATGCACATCACCAGGCGAAAAACTCGGCAAATTCAGGTTGGTACGGTCAAGATCGGCGGCGAGGCTCCGATCTCCGTGCAGTCGATGTGCTCCACGGATACGCGGAATGTCGAGACTACCGTGGAACAGATCCGACAGTTGGAGGCTGTAGGGTGCGAGCTGATTCGGGTCGCCGTCCCCGATGAAGAGGCCGCGGCTGCTCTCCCCCGAATCAAAGCGGCCATGACGGTGCCGCTCATCGCAGACATTCACTTTGATTACCGGCTGGCCGTGAGCGCGGCGCGCGTGGTCGATTGCGTTCGGATTAATCCGGGCAACATCGGAGCCTGGTGGAAAGTCGAAGAAGTGATCAAGGCGGTCAATGATCGAGGCATTCCGATTCGTATCGGCGTTAACGGAGGGTCGTTGGAAAGACCGTTGTTGGAGAAGTACGGCTGGCCTTCGCCAGAAGCGCTCTCCGAGTCGGCGCTCAATGCGGTTCATGCGCTGGAGGATGTCGGCTTCACTAACATGAAAGTCTCGCTGAAGGCGTCGGACGTGCACCATGCGATCGATGCCTATTGGCTGTTCGCTCATCAGTCGGATTATCCCCTCCATATCGGGATTACCGAAGCGGGAACGGCGATGACCGGCGCCGTCAAATCGGCGATCGGTCTTGGCTACCTGTTGGCGAACGGAATCGGGGATACGTTGCGTGTCTCGCTCGCGGCCGATCCGGTGGAAGAGGTCAAGGTCGGATTTGAAATCTTGAAGTCTCTGGAGCTGCGGCATCGCGGCATTAACGTGATCGCCTGCCCGACGTGCGGCCGAGTGGAGATCGACGTCGTGCGAATGGCGAATGAGCTGGAAAAGAGGCTCGGCCATATCAAGACGCCGCTCAATGTGTCGGTGCTGGGCTGTGTCGTCAACGGCATCGGCGAAGGCAAGGAAGCCGACATCGGAATCGCCGGCGGCGAAGGCAAGGGCATTTTGTTCAAGAAAGGCAAGCTTGTTCGAAAGGTGCCGATGGAAGAATTGATGGACACATTGATTGAGGAGGTCGAACAGCTCGCCAAGGAGAAAGAAGCCGAGGGTGACGAAAAGGCGGTCGCTCACACGGATTCCTCCGTGTGGCAACCGGTTGCATCTCAGACGGATCGTCCCTCAACGCTGGGAAGAGAAATTCCCGTCCTGCCTCATCGGTGAGCGCGTCGTCGAGAAGAATGTTGCCTCCCGAGGTACCGGCCCGTCGACTCCCTCTTCGTGCATGGCCGATAACGTTCCATGAAAGATGCCGTCCTACCTTTTTAATACAGCGATCGTCTTTCCATGATTCCTTGGATTCGAGCGTTCATGGCATCCCCTCTTGTGAGAAGGGTGGTCACCCTTGTTCTCGTGATTGCCGCAGGGATACATGGGTACATTATCTCCTTCGGGCGATCCTTTCACTTCCGAGATATCGACATCCATCGCGAGATCGGCAGGCGTTTTCTCTCAGGAGAATATCTCTACGCCAATGACTACTGTTACATGTATCTGCCGACCACCGGCATCTATTTCGCTCCCCTGCTGTTTTTCGAGCGAAATCTGAGCTTGGTCCTGCGCTACGCCGTTGCGATCGGCTGTTTGGTCATGACGATCAGGCTGTTTCAACGGATGTTGGGAGTCGAGACAAGCGCAAGGCCGGCGCATCGCTTATGGCTGGGAGTGGGGGCCGGTGTGCTGACTCTGCAGTTCATCCTGAACGATCTGGATGACGGAGGACCGCACCTTATCCTGCTTGGCATTCTAACCGGGGGGCTTTACGCAATATGGGTGGGGAGGGAACGGCTCGGCGCGGCGTTAGTCGGGCTTGGGATCGTGCTCAAGATCACTCCCGCTCTCTTCGTGCTCTTGTTCGCATGGAAACGGCAGTGGCGCGTGGCGACCTATACCGTTCTGGCCGTTTTCTTTTGGATTCTGTTGCCTCTTCCGTACATGGGGGCGGCAAGTTGGTGGGATCACCATGTTGAATGGACAAACAATGCGCTGTTGTCCGTGCTTGACCGTCAAGTAGAGGGACGACAAGAAAACGAGTTGCAAAAGGCCAATCTTTCCTTGCGACACACGATGCTGCGATATCTTGTCGCTTATCCGATGACTCATCGGCTTCGCCAAGTTGATCCCGAGTACAGGCCGGTGTTGGATCTTCCCCTCCCGGTTGCCAACGCGATCGTCGGCGCTGCGGCACTCGGCCTGCTCGCTTTTTTCGCGTGGACCAGCAAGCGGTCGTTCGATGGACCCGGCGATCCCACGTGGGCGAAGGATTGCGCCGGCACCTTGATGTTGGCCCTGTTCTTGTCTCCCATTACGTGGGACCAGCACTTGGTGTGGATGATTCCAGCGGCTTGCATCGTGGTGGCGGTCGCAGCGCGAGTAACCGGCCGATTGAGTCAAGTCGGCTATGTCATGCTGGGGCTCTATGTTGTGCTGACGGTGGTCCTGAATTACGAAGTGGTGGGCTCCGCGAAATGGGAAATGCTGAAAAGTTATCATCATCTCGGAATTGCCATGTTCATTTTGTTCGGACTGTTGTTGAGAAGCCATCCCTCCCCGAAGGCCTGTCAACCTTCTCTCGGAGAGCGATTCGCGCAGCCTTCTAACGTGGTCGGACAGAACTGACTCGCGATGGATGCGGTGAGACACGTGAGTTGTGTTCATGAAAAAGAACCCATTATAATGCCGCCTCTTCAGGGCGCCGTACCCAAGTGGTAAGGGAGCAGTCTGCAAAACTGCGATGCGGCGGTTCGAACCCGCCCGGCGCCTCCATACCATAATCTGTTTCCCCTCCCCCGCTGTGCCTTTTTGACGGATCATTGCACCAAGCCTTGGGAAGAGGTCTTGCGGCGTGGGGCTCCCATCATTGACTCGGCAGAGTCATGTCAATCATCTCGTGTGACCCCTTCATGCAATGTAGGTTGGAGCAAGGGGAAAAGTCGGCTGTTCCCTGCTTGGAATCAGTCCAGGAAGGTGAGATGGAGGTCGGCTCATACATAGCACATCGATCGCTTCTGTGGGGGAGTGGTTGCCAAAACTCTTCCAGAAGGCTTGCGTCGTCGCACGTAATTCAAAGGAGGCATCGGCTACGAAGCCGGCGTGAGAGCGCTGTTTCTCAGTGCAGGAGAAGACCTTCATTGATCGTTGTTCTGTCCATCCAACTGGACACATGTGGTGAATTGGCTCGGATACAAACCAGAATCCATATTGATACAGTCTGCTAACAAGCAGGCAAGTACGTATTAGGTATTAATACTTGTATTTGAAAGAGTCTCGTATCCCGTCCGATCATTCGCTTGCCTATCGAGATAAACGCCTGACGATCAAAAACAAGCGTGTTCTCTATCACTTGGGAGAAGCTCGTAACGACTGTAGTCGGTGAGGAGCTCTGTTCCAAGAAGCTAGGAGAAGAGAGTTGTCAACCTGACTACTCTACAGCAGGTGAGGCATGGCATGGTCTATGCGTGGCTCTACGTAGCTGTTTTGAGCAGAGCCGTTGCACCACGAGGATGCCATGGAAAGGAGATGACAGAGAAGGATGATCGAATAAGAGGTTGACCGGGGGCGACGGGTCTCAATGGTCTTACCTAGGTCCATCGGGTCACCGTGAATTGAAGAACAGCTTGTGAGCAAAAGAGCGAAGAAGGTCCTGAATTCTGGCACAGGGAGAAGCGGTATTCGCGGCATAGGCAAAGGGGTGATGAAAAGGAGGTGATGAAAGAGGGGCGAAACCGTCGTTGACGTGGAAGTGGGGGAGAAAAGATCGCCTGGTTCAGGTTGCGAAACCGCATGTCGCGAACAGATGTTCGGCAATGGCGCAAGGACGCATTCATACCTAAGGGATGGAGGTGCAGCGATGACCCGCAAAGATGAAGCGAGTCCACTGACAACATTCGGGGATATTCCATGTTGCCCCAATTTGGACACGGAGCCGGTGTGCGACGTGATCGATTTTCGTCGTCGATTGGTCTTTCCCACCAAAGTGCGTACAGAGAACGGGCAAGCGGTGAGGGTCGAAGTGATTTTTCATATCCGCTTTAAACGCTGCGCGGGTCCGCTGGCGCTGGGCGATCTGGTTTATACGACTACGTTGCTGCCGGGAGAAAAGGTCAGGCTGGCGACCACGGACCGACGCAGTCGGTTCAGTTTCGACAGCGAGACGAATCTGAGTTATCGAAGCGAGCAGATGTCGGAAGCGCAATACCGCATGTCGGCGCTTCGTGCATTTATGACGGATGAGAACGTCGTGGATCGCGGTCGCGACCGAGCCTCATCGAGCGGTTCATGGGATTTTCACGGTGACGCCAGCGGTGGTCTCGGCTTCTTTTCAGTCAGCGCCGACACGAACGCGGGGGGGAGTCACAACGCCCAGTCCGCTCGTGACTATCTGCGCGAACATCGCGCTCATGCCGAGATGGCCGATCACCAATCGGTGGAAGCCACGCGGAAAGCGCACTCCCTTTCCATCGGCGAAGTGTCATCGAGAACACACAAAGAGGGCGAATCGCAAGAGCACTTCGAGTCATCCTCTCGTGTGTTCAGCAATCCGAATCATTGCCATGCGGTCACGTTTCTCTTTTATCGCATCAATAAGACCGAGACGATCAAGCTCGAACTGGTGTCGATTGAGCGCCGTGTCATTGATCCTGTGGCGCTCATGCCGGTACCGGCGAATCCTCTGCGCACGATCGGGCAGGTCTCAACGATTCATCAGGAAGTCCCGGCCACGAGCAAGACTCGGTTGGAGGTAGAGGCACGGGCGCTCCAGAGCGAAGCCCAATATGCACAAGCGGCGGGAAGAGCCGGCGTGACACTCAGTCGTTTGGCGCTGACAACGGCTTCTTCCACTGCCCCGGTTGCTGAATTGGGCAGGCAGGACCCCCTCGCCAAAGAGCTGCGAAACGCCGCATTGGCCGAAGTCGATAAGCAACTCGCGGAAGAGGGGTTGATCGAAAAAATCGGTGGGCCTGTGTCTAAACGTGCGCAGGAAGAGTTTGGATACGAACGTAAGACCGCGCTACCGACGGCGGGCGTGATCGTCAAAGGGTGTCTGGATGTCTGCAACGTGTGCGAGCCCGAACTGCAAAGAAAAATGCAGCTTGAGCTGGAACGGATGGAATTGGAAAACCAGCTTTTGAAACGCAAGATCGAGCTGCTCGACAAGGCACAGGAGTATCGTTGTTGCCCTGAAGGAGCGAAGGAGGAGAACGGCTAGCGTCGAGGAACGTTCTCTACTCGTGGCACTGAGGTTGCAGCAGACAATAGGCATCGGGTTCAGAACACAGAGCAAATTAATTTTTAATGAAGGAGACACTCTGCCATGGACAAGAATAAGACAGCTCAATTCGAATCCCCGGAAGAAAGGCGGTTGACCGAGCGCCAGGCGCTTTATCTATCACGACTGGCAAATCTTGAGGTCAAGCAGTTAATCGGCTTGCCACTCGCCAAGGCGCACGAGTTGTTGAAGTGGCGACTCGATCCGGCGCTCCTGTTGTTTCGCCGCATCTGCGGGAAAGTGGTCAAGCTCAATCCGGTTACAAGAAACTATGAGCCGGTTCCGAACGCCACCGTTCATGTCGAGGATACGGACTGTTCCTTTCTCGGGTTCTTTCCTCTGGAGAACCCTTTCTTTTGGCTGTTTCCGGTCCGTTGCCGTCGAGAGGTCCTAGCCACGGTTACGACGGATGCTTGCGGGAACTTCTGTGTGTATCTTCCCTACTGGGATGTCGATCGCTACATACGTTTTCGTCGAGAACGGATCTGTTTCCCGGAAATTTTTAAGCCGAATCTTCGAGACCTCTTGCGTCCTCTTATCCCGGCTCTCCAACTTCCTGTCCCGCCTTTTCCGCCGCCAGACCCACCGTTGTTCCGTCTGACGCCTCAGCATATCGACATGATTCGGACCTATGCGGACGACACAGTGGTTCGGCGTTTGGAAGCCCTGGTGGGAAGTGCGGCGTTCGGTGAAAATGTACGCGAGCTTGATGCTGAACTCGATCGTCCAGTGTTTTCTCAGCCGGTTCCTCCGCCGATTCCTCCGGAAATCCGTCGAAGCGATGATAAAGGCAAGTCGTCGAACGCAAAGATGGAAATCAATGTGGCGGAATTGGCTGGGGCACCGTCGGCAGCGGCATTGCTGGAACAGCTTGATTTCAACCGCTTTATTGGCCCGTTCTGGCGCTGCCGAGATGTCGTTGTTCCAGTGTGGCAGGCGATCCTTGACGTGCCCGATCTGACCTTCCGGGTCACACAGGATGTAGATGGGGATGGTAACGAGGAAACGATATACTCGGAAGGCTTTTTCGATGTGCGGTGGAATGCCCCGAGCAACCTGCATGTGACACTGGTCGCCTCTGGCGCAGCCATCTCGACGCCGCATTGTGGCCCCGTTCAGGGGATTGTCTGTCAGGATATCCCGGCAATTATGACGGCCGGGTATATGCCGCTCGAACCGATGCATCACGATGACTCGCTCGGTGTTGCCACGCGGGTGAATAGGCCTCGTCCTCCGGATGGCCGCTCCACAACGCCGCAATCCTATCCGGCCCATGCGCCGTATGCCCGCACACTGAATTTACAGGGGTGCCATCGGATCGGTCATGCAACTCATTACCGGCTGACATACTCCTATCAAGCCCCCGAGGCTTCTGTTTTTACGGCTCCGGTGCCCTTTACAGGGCTGGAATGGTGGACGCCAAGACTGGGGCCTGGTGCGCCGATTCATGTTGTTCCTGATGCCAACGGCTGGTATCCCATTCTGCCGGCTGGACTGGTGGCGCATCCCAACTGGCTTCTATCCTGGCCGACGCACAACTTTCCTCGAGGCCTTTATGAGATACGCTTAGAGTTGGGGGCGGCTTCTGGCGGTTCCATTACCGTGACCCACACGAGCAGTCCCAGACGATTCCTCGTGGATAACTCGAGTCCGGTCGTTCTTTTCCACGAAATTCGGTGGCGGCCCGCATCGATCCCCTTGGCCGCTCCGTGGACGGATAGTCATTCGACTCTTTTGCCTGCTGTCTGCCCTGTGTTGGCAAGGCCAGCGGGAATGGATGTGCATCTGCGAGTGGTCTGGGAAGCCTCGGCTGCACACTTGCGGAATGCCCAGCTTTCGGCAAGTGGCTGTGGAGCTGGTGCTCTCTCTTTTGAGACAGGCGAGGATACTCGCTATCATTGGCATATCAACCAGAATGACAACAGGGTGACCCGTACCGCCGTTCTTCGGTTGCCTGCCGATCGTCCTCCCGGCTGCTACCATGTGCGAATCGATGCATGGGGTCGTCAGTTCAATCCCAGCGGTTTTGATTATGGTCCATCTGCCAATTGGTTGATCGATCAAGTTATCGATTGGAATGCCACCACAAGGTCAATCTCCGTCGTGAATTCCTGAAGGGGAGTGGTGCCGTGTGACTGGTAAAAGGCTCGCCGCCTCGCTCGTTGTGGCGGCGGGCCTTCTCATCGAGTCTTCATTGAGGAGAG
>JANDJE010000016.1 GCA_024331095.1 Nitrospira sp.
GAGAGGAACTGCCGGCGAAGGGGTTCGCGAAGGGCGAGGAAGGTTATGTTCCTCCGGCCGAGAACGGCGATGCGCTGACCGTGGATATTCCTCCGACCAGTGAGCGGCTTCAGCTTTTGCAGCCGTTTCCCAAATGGGATGGAAAGGATTTTGAGAAACTCCCGCTCCTGATCAAGACCAAGGGGAAGACCACGACCGATCACATTTCACCGGCCGGTCCCTGGCTCAAGTTTCGGGGACACCTGGATAAAATCAGCGACAACATGTTTCTGGGGGCCAACAACGCCTTTTCCTCGGAGCCGGGGAAGGGAACCAACGTGCTGACCGGTGAATCCAATCTCACCATCGCGCAGATCGCCAGGGATTACAAGGCCAGGGGCATCGGCTCGGTGGTCGTGGGCGACGAGAACTACGGCGAGGGCAGCAGTCGCGAGCATGCCGCCATGTCGCCGCGGTTTCTGAACGTGCGGGTCGTCATCGCGAAAAGTTTCGCCCGCATTCACGAGACCAATTTGAAGAAGCAGGGGATCTTGGCGTTGACCTTCGCCGATCCGAAGGATTACGAGAAGATCGAGCAGCAGGACCGCATCAGCGTGACGGGGCTACGGGAGTTGGCGCCCGGCAAGCCGGTGACGGTGACCATACACAAGGCGGATGGGCAGACGGTCGCCATCCAGGCGAACCACAGTATGACCGGGCAACAGATCGAGTGGTTCAAGGCCGGTTCGGCGCTCAATGCGTTGAACTGATCGACAACCCCGTAATCCAAGAGAGGAAGACGTCATGGCTAAAGCGGATAAAATTATCTACACCAAAACGGACGAAGCGCCGATGTTGGCGACCTATTCGTTCCTGCCGATCATCAACGCCTTCACCAAGGCGGCCGGCGTAACCGTGGAGCTGCGCGACATTTCTCTTGCGGGCCGCGTCATCGCCGCGTTTCCCGAATATTTGACGCCGGAACAGAGGCAGCCCGACGCGTTGGCCGAGCTTGGAGAAATGGCCAAGACGCCGGAAGCCAACATCATCAAGCTTCCGAACATCAGCGCCTCCGTGCCGCAATTGGTGGCCACCATCAAGGAGTTGCAGGCGCAGGGGTACAAGCTGCCGGACTATCCGGAAAATCCGAAAGACGACAAGGAAAAGGAAATCAAGGCGAGATACGACAAGATCAAGGGGAGCGCGGTCAATCCGGTGTTGCGCGAGGGCAACTCCGATCGCCGCGCGCCGCTCTCCGTCAAGGCGTACGCCAGGAAACACCCTCATAAGATGGCTCCCTGGAGCCCCGATTCCAAAACGCACGTCACTCACATGAAGAGCGGCGACTTCCGCTCCAACGAGAAGTCGGTCACCATTCCCGCCGCCACGACAGCGAGGATCGAGTTCGTCGGGTCGGATGGGAAGGTCTCGGTCTTGAAGGACAAAATTGCGTTGCAGGCCGGCGAAGTGCTCGACGCGACGTTCATGAGCGCCAAGGCGTTGCGATCGTTCCTGGAAGAACAGATCGAAGACGCCAAGAGGCGGGGCGTCCTCTTCTCCCTTCACATGAAAGCCACCATGATGAAGGTGTCGGACCCCAAAATCTTCGGCCATGCCGTGAGGGTCTATTACAAGGACGTCTTTGAAAAACACGGCGAGACCTTGAAGAAATTGGGAGTCGATCCGGACAACGGCATCGGCGACCTCTACGCGAAGATCAAGGCTCTGCCGGAGGAGCAGCGCAAGGCGATCGAAGCCGACATTCAAGAGGTGTACAAGAAACGTCCGCCGATGGCGATGGTGAATTCCGATAAGGGCATCACCAATCTGCACGTCCCGAGCGACGTCATCATCGATGCGTCCATGCCTCCCGTCATCAGAGACGGTGGAAAGATGTGGGGGCCCGACGGAAAATTGGCGGATGTCAAGTGCGTGATCCCGGACAGCAGCTACGCGCCGGTCTATCGAGAGGTCATCGAGTTTTGCAAGGTAAAGGGCGCCTTTGATCCCCGCACCATGGGATCGATTCCAAATGTGGGACTCATGGCGCAGGCGGCGGAGGAGTACGGCTCGCACGATAAGACCTTCAAGGCTCCCGGAGACGGCACGATCCGCATCGTCGATGCGTCTTCAGGTCAGACGTTGTTGGAACACCGCGTAGAGGAAGGTGATATCTGGCGGGCCTGCCAGACGAAAGACGCCGCGATTCAAGACTGGGTGAAACTCGCCGTGACCCGCGCGAGAGCGACCGGCGCGCCGGCGGTCTTCTGGTTGGATAAAACCCGCCCGCATGACGCGGAGCTGATCAAGAAGATCGACGCCTACTTGCCGAAACACGATACGACCGGGCTCGACATCAAGATCCTGCCGCCGGCGGAGGCATGCCGCTACTCGATCGAGCGCATGAAAGAGGGGTTGGACACGATTTCCTGTACCGGCAACGTGCTCCGGGACTATCTCACCGATCTGTTCCCGATCCTCGAAATCGGAACCAGCGCCAAAATGCTGTCGATCGTGCCGTTGCTGAACGGGGGGGGATTGTTCGAAACCGGAGCGGGAGGATCCGCGCCGAAGCACGTCCAGCAGTTTCAAGAGGAGGGATATCTCCGGTGGGATTCGCTCGGCGAGTTTTTGGCGCTGGCCGCGTCGCTGGAGCATTTGGCGAAGGTGGGAGATAATCGCGTGGCGAAAATTCTGGCGGATACGCTGGATCAAGCCAACGCGAAGTTTTTGGAAAGCAACAAATCGCCGGCTCGGAAGGTCGGCGAGATCGACAACCGCGGCAGTCATTTCTATCTCGCGCTCTATTGGGCGCAGGCGTTGGCCTCCCAGACCGAGGACAAGGTCATCGCGGAGAAATTCGCGAAGATCGCCAAGGCGCTGAGCGACAACGAAAAGAAGATCAACGATGAATTGCTGGCCGCGCAGGGAAAGCCTCAGGACATCGGAGGGTACTATCACCCGGACGAGATCAAAACGTCAAAAGCGATGCGCCCGAGCGCGACCTTGAACAGCATTATCGACTCGTTTGCTTGATGACCTTGACGGGTGAAAAACGTGAGGGGACGTTCCCCCCCCTCACGCTTTTTCTTTCCGCCCGGCGCACGCGAAGTATGGCACAGAATGACGACAACCTGATCGACCAACCCGAAGTGCTCAAGCCTCGGATGGTCACGATCGAGATTTCCGGCAAACAATACACCGTGCCGGAAGGTATCACGGTCATCAAGGCCATGTGGTACGCCGGACAGGAGGTCGTCCGGGGCGTCGGGTGTTTGGGAGGGTTTTGCGGCGCCTGTGCCACGTACTACCGGACCAAGGACGATCCGAAGGTCAAGACCTGCCTGGCTTGTCAGACGGCGGTTCAGGACGGCATGTCGTTTACCATGATGCCGCCGTTTCCCGCACGCAAAGCCGTCTATGACATTCGGACACTCCAAGATCCGAAGCAGGACCTGTTCAACCTCTATCCGGAAGCTCCGCTCTGTCGCAATTGCAACGCCTGCACCGAAGCCTGTCCGCAAAAGATCGACGTGCGCGAAGGAGTGTGGAAAGCCGTGTTCGGCGATTTTCAAAGCGTCTCGGACATGTTTATGGATTGCGTGATGTGCGGAATGTGCACGCCGGTCTGCATCGCCGATATCGCTCCGAATCTCGTCGCCTTGTACGTGAGTCGCGCGCAAGGCGCGCATTTCACCGAGAAGCCCGCGGGCTTGGAGACACGCATCAAGGAAATCAAAGAGGGCCGGTTTGACGACGAGTGGAACAGGATTCTTTCCATGAACGAACAAGAATTGACGGAGCTCTGCGCCAAGGTCAAATGAGAAGCGGACGGTCGCCGAGGGCGTTTGTGTCGGCGTCATGAATGATGAAGGATGAAAAACGAATGACCGCCGGCGAGCACGAAACATGAACATTCACGCGCTGCAACAAATCGTCCACCAAACCCGCGACGCCAGGCGCAAGCAGACGTTCCCACGATTGTCTCCAGCCGATCGCGATCAACTGATTCATAAGTACCATCCCGATTACCGGGCCAGCGCCTATCGCCCCCTTCGCTTTGGTCCGAATGAAGGGGAAAAAACGGTCGTCGAACTGGCGACGTTGCTCGAAGGGGACAGCCCGATTGATGATCGTATCGACCTGATCCCCCATCATCAGACAGACGTGTTGGTGATCGGCGGCGGCGGGGCTGGCTGTGCGGCGGCGTTGCACGCGCATGAAGCCGGGGCCAAGGTGATTTTGGCGACGAAACTTCGGCTGGGAGACTCCAACAGCGTGATGGCGCAGGGCGGCATGCAGGTATCCGTCGCGCCGGAAGATTCTCCTGTCACCCATTTTCTGGATACGCTCAAGGGCGGCCACATGGAGAACGACCATCATCTGCTCAAGGTGATGGTGGAAGAAGGGCCGTCGATCGCCAAATGGTTGATCGATCTCGGCGTGCTCTTCGACCGGCAGGCGGACGGTAATCTCCACGTGAAGAAGGGCGGCGGAAGCTCGAAGCCCCGTCTGTTGACCTGTTCGGACTACACCGGCCTGGAAATTATGCGGGTGCTGAAGGACGAAGTCATCAACCGGAAAATTCAATTGCTGGAGTTCTGCGCCGCGATCGAGTTGCTCAGCGACGGCGATGGAACGTGCACCGGCGCCGTTCTGAAGGATTTGGACAATCAGCAATACGTCGTGGTCGCCGCCAAGTCGGTGATCGTGGCCACCGGGGGAATCGGACGGCTGCACATTCAAGGCTTTCCGACCAGCAATCACTACGGCGCGACGGGAGATGGTCTCTGTCTGTGCTACCGTATCGGCGCCAAACTCTCCCATATCGACACCTTCCAATATCACCCGTCGGGGGCGGTGTATCCGGAGCAGTTGGTTGGCGCGTTGGTGACGGAGGGCATCCGGTCGGAAGGCGGCCATCTGGTCAACGCGAGGGGCGAACGGTTCGTCAACGAATTGGATACGCGG
Source organism: Nitrospira sp. (assembly GCA_024331095.1). GTDB lineage: Bacteria > Nitrospirota > Nitrospiria > Nitrospirales > Nitrospiraceae > Nitrospira_D. The sequence goes on from JANDJE010000016.1 coordinate 4,951, forward strand.
GACGTCGTGTCGTCGTCCATCATCCGAGAGTGCGAAGAAGGGCGGGGTATTCGAACGATGTCCGGTCGCGTCGGCGTGTGGCTGGATACGCCGTTGCTCGACGTGGAGCACGGGCCGGGAACCGTCGAGAAACATTTTCCCGCCATGGTGCGGCAATTCGAACGGTTCGGGATCGACATCAGCAAAGAACCGGTCCTCATCTATCCCACTCTGCACTATCAAAACGGAGGCGTGAAGATCGACACCAATTCCGAAACCGAAGTGAACAATCTTTTCGTCGCGGGAGAAGCCTCCGGCGGACTGCACGGGCGCAATCGATTGATGGGCAATTCGCTGCTTGATTTGATGGTGTTCGGAAAACGGGCCGGACTGACCGCCGCCGCCAGAGCCGGTTCCATGAAGCAAGGAAAATTGACGCTCAAACATTTGGAGCGATTTCGGGCGGAAGCCAAGAGACACGGCGACCTCAGCGGTGTCGTCTCTCCGATGATCCTGCCGGCATACACCAGAAAAGTTGGGTGAGGGGACGGCGACGGAGGGCATTTCTTGTGCTCGCCCGCCGCGCACACACGATCAATCAGAAACATCAGGAATCGGGCGGTGTTCGTAGGGGGTGAGGGCGCGTCTCGGCGTGTTCAGGAAGAACGGGTGAGAATGACCCGCGCGGTAAGAAACGCTTTCGCCGCCGTCCGTAGGAGTCGTGAGGTAACGAATGAACGTGCATGAATTCCAAGCCAAGTCGTTGTTCGCCCAGTTCGGCGTGCCGGTGCCGCGGGGAAAGGAAATTACGTCTCCGGAAGCGGCGGCCGCATGGGCCAATGAGCTCGACACGCCCGTCTTCGTCGTCAAGGCGCAGATCCATGCCGGCGGGCGTGGGAAAGCCGGAGGAGTCAAGCTGACGAAGGACAAGGGCGCGGTTTCCGGTCTCGCCAAGGAATTGCTCGGCAAGACCCTCGTCACTCATCAGACGGGACCGAAGGGGCGGGTGGTCCGCCGTCTGTTGGTCGAGGAAGGGGCGAACATCGCCAAAGAACTCTACCTCTCGATCCTGGTTGATCGGGACAGCGGATACCCCACGTTTATCGCCAGCACCGAAGGGGGAATGGAGATCGAGGAAGTCGCGGCCCACACGCCTGAGAAGATCATCAAGGAAGCGATCGATCCCGCGGTCGGCTTCCAGGGGCACAACGGCCGCAACGTCGCGTTTGCCCTTGGGCTTCCTCAGATCGAACCGGCGGTGCTCAATCCGTTCGTGAAGTTGATGGAGAATCTCTATCGGCTGTTTATGGAAAAGAACGCGGCGCTGGTGGAGATCAATCCCCTCATCATCACCAAGGAGAAAACCCTGATCGCGTTGGACGGCAAGGTGTCGTTCGACGACAACGGGCTCTTTAAACACTCCGACGTTCAACAGATGCGGGATTTGAACGAAGAGGAACCGTTGGAAATCGAGGCGACGGCCAACAACTTGAATTACGTGAAGCTCGACGGCAACATCGGCTGCATGGTCAACGGCGCGGGGCTGGCCATGGCCACGATGGACGTCATCAAACTGGCCGGCAGCGAACCGGCGAACTTTTTGGATGTGGGGGGCGGCGCGACGAAAGAGACTGTCGCGGCCGGTTTTCGGATTCTGCTCAAAGATCCGAACGTGAAGGGCATCTTTATCAACATCTTCGGCGGGATCGTCCGCTGCGAGCGGATCGCTCACGGGGTCATCGAAGCGGCGAAAGAAGTGCGGATGACCGTGCCGCTGGTGGTGCGGCTGCAAGGGACGAACGCGGAAGAAGGGCGCAAGCTGTTGGCCGAGTCCGGCTTGAAATTGGACGTCGCCGATGATCTTTGGGAAGCGGCGCAGAAGATCGTGCAACTGACCGGAAAAGCAGCGTAAAGGAGAGCGTCGTGAGCATTCTCGTCAATAAGAACACGCGAGTAGTGGTGCAGGGGATCACGGGCAAGGAAGGCTCGTTCCATGCGACGCAATGCAAGGCTTACGGGACGAAAGTCGTCGCCGGCGTGACGCCGGGCAAGGCCGGGCAGGAGGTCGAGGGAATTCCCGTGTTCAATACCGTGGTCGAAGCGGTGAAAAAAACCGGCTGCGACACGTCGCTGATTTTTGTTCCCCCCGCCTTTTGTGCCGACGCGATTCTCGAAGCCGCCGACGCCGGCATCAAACTCATCATCTGCATCACCGAAGGCATTCCGGTCAACGACATGGTGAAGGTAAAACGGGCCTTGCGTGGTCGCGACGTCCGATTGATCGGCCCGAACTGTCCCGGTGTCATCACGGTGGACGAAGCGAAGATCGGCATCATGCCAGGGTTCATCCACAAGCGCGGGGTCGTCGGCGTTGTTTCCCGCAGCGGAACCCTGACCTATGAAGCCGTGCATCAGCTTTCGACCTTGGGGCTGGGCGAGACAACCTGTGTCGGCATCGGGGGCGATCCGGTCAACGGGACGGGATTCGTCGATGTCCTGCCCCTGTTCGAAAAAGATCCGGAAACACAGGCCATCGTGATGATCGGCGAAATCGGCGGCGATGCGGAAGAAAAGGCCGCCGAGTTCATCAAACAGCATGTCAAGAAGCCGGTCATCAGCTTCATCGCCGGGATCACGGCGCCTCCCGGACGCCGCATGGGCCATGCCGGCGCGATCATCTCCGGTGGAAAAGGGACCGCGGCCGAAAAAATGAGAGCCCTTGAATCAGCAGGGGTGACGGTCGTGAAAAATCCCGCTGAAATCGGCCTGGCGGTGAAAAAGGCGTTGGGGCGATAAATCGTCCGCAGCCCGACCCTTCTCGGTCGTAACGCCCTCTATGCCAGAGTTTTTTGCTGTCTCCTGTCCCGATCCAGGCCGGGCTGGCGGCCGAGGGATCTCCCAATAAGTTGTTGGACGATTTGTGGCGGATGCGGCTTGATTCCCGCGAAAACGGCCTCGTCCCCCTGCGACCGCAATATCGGGATATTGGATTTACCGATACCTCTAATCCGTTTTATCTATTTTAATAAATGAAGGAGGGATTGCTACTGTTGCGCCGTTCTTCTGGCACGGAGGCCCCAGGCTTTCATGACTTTGTCGGTGTCGAGAACAGACCGGCTTCACGCCGCCTGCCGAAATCGCCGGAAAAGTGCAAGAACCCGACGTCAAAAAAGCCTCACTACCGTCCTGGAGCGTTCCTCCGCTTGTCACAGACATCCGACTCGCATCAGGTCCCGCCGTCGTAACTCGTCGAATGGCCTGTTTTCTTTACCGTGGGGGTGAGAATGAAAACGAAAATTTCGGCGATGATTGTCCTGTGCTGTGTCGTTGGTTTTTCGCAGTCAGCCCGGGCTGCGGCCGAGCTGCCCACGATGTCTTCCGGCACGATTGAACCATATCTTTCCTTCATGGCGGGCGTCGCCATTCCGTTCAGCGAGGATGCCACGTTTACCGATGGGTCTCTGCCACGGGTGGAGCGAGATGTCGATTATCAGATGAAACAATCGGTCGGCGGCAACGCGGGAATTTGGTTTCCGACCAGAAACAAGTTGGCGGGGTTTGACGTCGGTGCTGAAATCGAAGGCTATGTCTGGTGGCCCGACATCGCATGCTGTCGCGATGGGGTCAATGGTACGCTGAATCCCGACGGGACGTTTGAAGGGACCACAACAGAAATACAAGGCATCTACATCGGCGGGAATATCATGCTTCGCCGGCCGTTCGCGATTTCAGAGGCTTATCCAAACGGGCGGTGGCATCCGTACATCGGAGTAGGGGGAGGAGCGCATCAGTTCGCGTTCCGGCCTGGTGGAGCCAGAGGAGCGACGTTCGAGGCGCCCCTCACCACGCAGCGGGACACGGCTCCGGCTTTTCAAGTGAAGGGCGGCGTGAAAGTATTTCTCATCAAGTATGTTGCGGCCTTTGCGGAGGCGAAGTATACGCACGCCTTTCATGACGCACTGGGGACGGATCGGTTTGGAGAATCTCTTGCCCCGTTTGATGGCAATTTAACCTTGCGCGACTACGAATCCACGATCAGAACCATCAGTGTCCATGCGGGATTGTCACTCCACTTTGATATCAGACCCTAGGTAAGACGCTGTCGCGTCCCTCCCGCCTAAGCGGTGGGGGCGCGACAGGAAGTTTCTCCTTCCGATTTTCATTCCCCTCATTGCCGATTTTCCTTTCTCCTCTACCTCAATCGGCCGGTTCACAGGCTGGTTGATGTCTAAGCCGATCGTTCAGAGAGGAAATGGCTCGGGTTGGATGGAATTGCCTTGTTGAGTGGAGCCTGGCCAGACAGGGGGCTCACCGACGTGTTTTCCTGTTGCCGCAGCACGTGGTCCAAACGGTGGCGGGTGATCGTCGGCATCCGCAGGAATTCGACGCCGAAGACGTTCTTTCTTACCCACCGGATTTTTCCCAACTCGATGAACAGCGACAGGGTCGGGTCAGGGAAAATCACGCTGAGCTTGACATCACTGTCGGCGAGAACCGTTCGATCACAGACAATGGAACAGCCTCTGAGGGAAAGATCGGTGATCGTTCCTTCGCCTACAAATGGGGCGCCTCTGAAAATGACCGGATACGCAACGGGATAACGGTGCGATGACCGCGAATCGTGCATGGCTCTCCTCCTTCAAAAAGCATCTGTGAGGGAATCTATCGGAACAATATGGAAGGAGCTATCCCTCTCAGGAGGGGAAGGGCAAGCCGAAAAAGAGGGATATGCCTCTCTGAGCGCGACATAGAATGCTCTCGATATAGAGATGCAGGTGGAATGGATAGGATGGCATACAGGGAAGCGGAACCGAGGCTTCACCGCTGAGAATCGGGAGGTGCGGTCTCAGGACGCTCAAGTCGCTCTAAAACATCCTGCTTCAGTCTGGTCGGCTCTTCGATGCGATTTTCTCGTTGCAGCACGTTGATTTCTTTTGCCTTTCTTGCGTTCAGCTCGACCATGTCCACGTCATCCCGAACCAAATGGGGAGTGAGAAAGACCAGAAGATTCAGCTTCTCCATCGTCCGGCTTTGGGAGCGGAACAGCCAGCCGAGCCACGGGATGTCGCCGAAAAACGGGACCTTTCGCTCGTTGACTGTAATGTTGTCGCGGACCAGCCCGCCGACGACAAGGGTCTGCTGGTCATGGGCGATCGTCGTGGTTTCCATCGAACGTTTGGTGGTTGTGGGGCCGACGGGGATGGCCGCCGTCCCCGATCCGATGGTTTGAGCCACGGCTTCCGATATGGCGGTGATCTCTTGCTTGATTTCAAGCCGAATCAAATCGTCTTCGAGGACCTGCGGAGTAATCTCCAATGTGACCCCCACGTCTTTCCGCTCGATCGTGACCAACGTGCCGCCGGTGATGCCCTGAGCCTGTCCGGTCGGGAACGGGCGATTTTCTCCGACGACGATCTTCGCCTTTTGATTGTCCGCCGCCAACACCTGAGGAGTGGACAGAATGTTGGTGTCGGTCATGTTCATGAGCAGTTGCATGAAGGCGCGGACGTTGACGGTATTCAGCACGGTAAACGCCCCTCCCGTCGCCCCTCCGGCGGCGATGCCGCTGATCGCCTGGGCCACCGAAGCGAGATCTTCCGGGGCCCGGTTGAATCCGGCAAGACCTTGAGCCGAACCGGAGCGCCAAGCGCCGAGCACTTGCGTCGGATCGGTTCCGATTTGTCTCAGACGATCGACCTGCACCTCGAGAATGACGGCTTCCACGAACACCTGGTGGCGCCGGACATCCAGATCACGGATGACGGATTGCAGTTGGCTATAGGCCGCCTTGGTGGAGCTGATGATGATGGAATTCGTCGCCTTATCGGCAAAGACTTGGACGGGCGCTTCGAACTCCGTCAGCGGCCTCATAGGAGGCCTCATGCCGGGGGCCATTTGGGCGACCGTCTGGGAACGTGCCACGAGATTGGTCAAGACGGCCGCGAGATCCGAGGCGTTCGCGTGTTTGAGGCGATAGACGAAGACGCCGCGCTCGGGGGGCAGATCGCCCATTTGCACGATCTGATAGACGTTGCCTTTGGGGACGACGGCCAGGCGGGCGACTTCCAACGCCGAGACAAACATCTGGTAGGCTTGCTCTTTCGTGACCTTGGTGGGGGAATAAACGGAAATTTTGCCTGCTTGCTTTTTGATTGTGTCATCCAGGACGAAGTTTTTCCCGGTCAGCTCGCTGATAAAACGAACGAGAACGGGGATCTCCACCTCGTTAAAGTCCAGCGCGACTTTGGCCGGTTGAGCGCCGGTTCCCTGAGCCCACAGTCCCGGCGGACATAGGAGGGTCAGGGCATACAGCCCCGCACAGACGCCAACAGCCGCCATTCTTCTCATGACTCGAACCTGCCGCAATACAAACCGGCTCCCCCTATGCCGGCAAGAGCTTTCAATGGTAACGCGGGCGCCGGCTCCCGTGCAACGACTGACCGTATCACAGGGGCCATGGGTGAGACAACAAAAGCGCGCTTGTATAACACGAATGCCCGCCGCCCGCCGATTCTCTTTCGGGGGACACATGGGAGCCATAGGAACGTCGCGAGACCGGAGACCTGACCGGCTCTTCTTGCTGTTAATTTATTCTCTGCAATCTGCCGATAAGAGAACGGTGCCGGGCAAGCCGGCTTTTCTTCGATCGAGTCCCAAAATTGGCGGAACAGAACCTTCAGGCATTCGTCCGGCGGTTGCTTTGGGAGGCCGATGGGGACCCAGTGAGGGCATTGGGACTTCTTGTCCTCGCTCTTGAAAAAACCGAGGCCCGATCAGCGGAACGCGCGCAACGACTCATTGCCGCAGTCAGGCACGCGCTGATGCCGGAACTTGGAATCCAGAGAGGTCGCCCTGTGCAGCACCTTGCGGGAAATCGTTCCTGGGAGGGGGGGCAACAGTGTCTGCGCTGCGGCACGACCTTATTCCGAACGGCACCACAGGAAAGCCGGCAGGCACTCTCTCCCGGCTACGTCTATGAAATCGGATTACATTTCTCGCCGGAACCGCCGGATGATTATGATCCGTGCCGCTGACTCCTCGGCCTCTCTAGATCTGGTGGGTCTCCGAACCCACTGTCCCGCAGTCGGCCCGTTCAATCGAGACCTTTATTTGTACCTATTTGTACAGGCCGCGGGAGAAATGAAAGGCATTATTCATCAGGTTGAACTAACGGCCGGTAACCGCTCACTTTTCAAGTACATCTTGGAGAAAGACCCGGCTCAAGATCAGGCATTTCTATTGCAGAATCTCTCGACTCTTTTTGACTTGCCGCGCTACCGGACACAGCTCTGGGCGCAGCGAGAGCAAACTGCGCGGCAAGATCCCGGCAATTCCGAGACAGTCTGCTAAGGTTGTACGGTGCCACCGAATAAAAAAAGAACAGTAAAAGAGAAAGACAAGAGCGAGACAGGCCACGTGCGTGGGCTGAAGCAGGCCGGTTCCGGCTACGGTAGGAAGACCGCCCTGCTGGAAGAAGCCATCACGCAGATGAACGCGGGAAAGTATGGGCGGGCGTCGGCGTCGCTGAAAGAATTGCTGGCGATGGACCCCCACAACATGGAGGCGCGCCGGCTTTTTGCGACCCTTCATCTCCGTCTGGGCAGCCTGATTCCGGCCAAACAAGCGTTTGATTCGCTCATCGACGAAGCATTTGCACGGCAAGACTATTGGCTCGCGGAATCGTTGCTGCGAGAGTATTTGGCCGCGGGGCCCCGATGCGTTCCCTATCTCGAAAAACTCGGCTCAATCTACCAAGATAAAGGGCAGATATTGGATGCGGTCGCCGAATACGCCAAGGCGATCGACATCTTGATGGAAGATCCCGATCCCGATGATCCTCAATACGCGGCCAGGCTGTATCGGCAAATCAGGAACCTTGCTCCGGCGTCTCCCCCCGCCATCCGCTTGAATCGTTATTTTGACCCGCAAACCGGTGAACTCATCGCAAGGCCCGGGGATGTTTCCGCTCACGATTCGTCGCCGAGCGACGATGATTTTGCGGGCGACGCCGCCGGTCTCGATGACGTTCCCGTTGCCGGTGAACCCCTCGATGATGATGGAGGTGCAACCGTCGAGGATGGAGCGATCGACGACGGTCCCCGCGATACGATTCTGCCGCAAGAGCCGCCGGCTGAAATAAATGGTGCTGAAATAAACGGCGCCGAATGGCTGCCGGAGCCGGCGCCCGGTGAGAGGCAATCGACCGTCGAGTCGGATCTGGAGTCGGAGTCAGAGTTTGAATTGGCTAGCCACATCGTAGAAGCCGCTTTCGACTCCGAATCAACGGAATCGTCCTGGCTTGATGGAGACGCGGTCACCGACACGGCCGCGCGACGGTTGGCGGATGAACCGGGCGGCGATGCGCTCACGGCGCTGTCCGGCACGGCGGTGAGTGTTCCGGACGCGACCGTGAACGGACATGGTGAAGTCTCTTGTGAGTCGGTTCCCGAAGTCTCCGGTCTATCGGCCGATTCGACGCTCGCCTTATCAACCGACATGGATCACGCCGTCGAACCTGGTGCGTCACCGCCGGCCATTTCGGATGACGACCTCTCCCCTTCAGATGACCTGTCTCCTCCAATGGCGGAGGAGGCTGCGCTCGATGCCCTGCCCGGCCGCATGACAGAAGAGCCAACTCGGCCATGTGAGCATCCGCTCAGTCTGAATGATCGTCCCTCCGGGCCGGCCACAGAGGTCTGGAGAGAGCAGGCCGGCGATGCACATCTTACTGTGGTCGGCATGCCGGATACGGTTCAAGGATCGTCCCCTGCCGACCAGACAGAAGAAAAACCGGCCACCGAGGTCGCCTCTCCGACGACCGATGAGTTCTATGCGATCGAGCAGCCATCCGGTTTCCCCATTCAACCAGAGACCGACGCTCTCACTTCAATATTGGAAGAAGACGGTCTGTCGAATGAGTCGATCGAAGCGGATGAGACGTCCTGGCAGGATCAAACGGTTCGGGCGACGTCGGAAGAGGCGCCGGTTCCTTGGGACCAAGTTCCGGATGCCACGATCGAAATTCCCGAAGCCCAGCGTGACGAAGAGTCTGTCGAGCTTGCGGTTGTTGAACAGACCGACTCATCGGAAGCGTCCGTCGATTCCGTTGCTCCGTCGCCCTTGATGGCGGATGACCCTGAACCGGTTCTCGAACAGACAATCGCCGATGCCGGAGAAACTCCTTCATTCGCCGTTCTTTCACTCCCGTCTCCGCCTCAAGAATCAGAGGAGACAACGGAGGAGATGGAAGAGCAGCGTTGCGCGATCATCGATGCTCCGGTGACCGACTCGGACGCGAAAGAGACCGATACCAATGAGCCGGCCTTCGACGTGTCCGACGAAAACATGGTTGATGAACGGGTATCGACAACTGCCGCGATGATCGAAATCCCGCTGCCGCCGGAGGAGGAAGCGGCGACCGCCAATACGGCGGGTGAGAAGGATCAACCGGTTCCCGTCGAGGCGTCGGTTGTGAGTGAGGAGTTGAGAGATCAACTCGAAGAGCAGGAATCTGAAGAGGCGCTTGAATCTCCCCCGGAGAGCGAGGCTGCGCCTGAGCCGCCTTTGTCCAGCGCGACAGAGGAACCGGCAATCCGGGACTTCCATGACGGGGAAGCGATCGGGCAATCACCCAATGACGTGGTCTGGGAATCGCCGCGTGAGCCGGCGCCAAGCCCCCAAGAAACGGGTACCGGTTGGAGGCCGATTCGACCGGCCGATGAACCACCGGTTCGCTCATCGATTAAGAGGATTTCCTCGACAGGGAAAATTCAGCCGAGGCTTCCGGCGGATAATCAAGAGCGCAACACGTTCACGTCGACCGCTTCAGCGGCCGTCGATGTGTTGTTTGAGACGGCCGGCGAGTCTCAGAGTGGAAAAGCAGACGCTCCTTCGCCGACGAAACGGCTCAAGACAAAACGGCCGGGATTCCCCAGTCGCATCGGGGCCCACGTCTCTGAATGGTTTCGATCCTGTGTCTCCACGACGAGCACGATGGTTCTGTTCCTGGTCGCGTCGGTTTCTCTGGCCTGTGCCGTGGTCGTGTCGGGGATCGTGGCGGTCGGCTTGACCTGGGTCGTGATGGAAGAAGCGCCATCTCCTCTCTATCAACATCTCACGGCCGCTCCTCCGCGTACCTTGTCGGATCCCCATATGAACGGCTATCTGTTTTTGCTGGGATTCGATGCGCCGGCCGGGCAGGATCCGATCCAGGCGGGATTGAGGCTGCATGCAGAGCGACAAGGTGCGAACGATCGAGAGCGAGCATGCCTCGGAGATCGAGGCGGGTCTTCTCCAACCGACCACGCCCATGCCTCGGCGAGAGTGTTGAGCGGATGGATGAGGGGGAGAGATCCGGTCGGAGCGTTGAAGGCGAACCGCGCTCTTCTCAGCGGATGGGCCGGCCAAGGAGAGGCGATGCTCGGTCGGTATAGGCAGTGGCAACGCCTGCCGTTTGAAGACTGGGGATTCGGACTGGCCGTGGCTCCGCCGTGCGACTCGATCACGTTCGCCCATCATCTGTATATTGCGGAGGGATTTCTTCAGCAAACCGACGTCGGCCTCGAGAGACTGGAAGCGGACATGGAGGCTTGGCGGATCGTGTTGGCCCAGGCCAAAACCCTTCCGATCAAGGTGCTGGCGATTCAAGCGGTCCGCGACGACGCGACGGTGGCGTCGGGGCTCTTGGCCGACCCCGATTTCGACGGCAAACACCTCGGCCGGCTGTCCCATCTGCTCCGGCCGTTGAACCAGGCGGAACTCTCCATCCGTTGGCCGATGCACGGCGAACTTGCCTGGGCCGCCGCGTCATACGATGCTCAACTGAAAGCCGAGACCGAAGAAGCGCACTCATTCTACACGACGCTTGTCTCATGGTTTCCCTTGCCCAAACAACGTCGGTTGAACGGCTACGCCGCCTATTACGACGCCTCGTACAAGGCGGCCCATGAGGGGCGGCACCGGGGCTTTCCCAAACGGAGCGAGTTCAGTCGGTCTCCGGCCGAGACGATGGCGGATGTGTTGGCGAATCCCATTGAAAATATCATCGGGCTCGATCCGTTGCCGGCGTGGGACGGCTACCATGGCATGGCCGTCGATGCGGAAGCTCACCTCCGTCTCGCCGGCTTGCAGGCGTGGATCCGCCGCGGGGGGGCGGATGCCGAGCTGTTTTCCCGTATCGCCAAGGCCGGCCAAGATTTCTATGACCCGTACACCGGGCTTCCGATGTTGGTGAATCTGAACAAAGGGGTCCTATACAGCGTCGGCCATGATGGAAAAGACCAAGACGGCGATCCGGAATATGACGTCGTGGTGGCAATCCCCGCTTCCAGAGTCTCTGCATTGACATCGGCGTCGGCGAAGCCCTCGACCACCCCCAAGCCTGACTGATCGCGCGCGGCTTGACAGGGTCCGGTTGCTTTCCACACAATCGCCGGCGTCGGGACCGGCGAGAGCCGGTAAAACAAGGAGCATCAAAGGAGTATCGACGGTCATGCGAAGCGAGATCTTATATCCAGGGGCTTTTCCGATGGTGCGCGTCGAGCTGGCGGCCGGCGAGCAGATCAAGGCCGAGTCCGGCGCCATGGTGGGGGCATCGCCGACCATCGACGTCGAGAGCAAGATGGAGGGAGGCTTTCTCGGCGCGCTGTCCCGAAAATTGCTCACGGGAGAGAAGTTCTTCTTTCAAACGTTGCGGGCCGGCCGAGGCCCGGGCGAAGTCTTGTTGGCGCCGACGGTGCCGGGCGAGATCGTCATTCTCGAGCTCGACGGGGTCAACGAGTACATGGTGCAGAAAGACGGATTTCTCGCCGGCGCCGACACGATAAGCATCGAGAGCAAAATGCAAAGCTTCACCCGTGGGCTCATGGGCGGAGAGGGGTTTTTCATTCTGAAGATCGGCGGGAAAGGCACGTTGATCCTGAACAGTTTCGGAGCGATTCACCGGATCGATTTGAAACCGGATCAAGAATACATCGTCGATAACAGCCACATGGTGGCCTGGTCCGCGACCACTTCCTACAATATCGAGCGGGCGTCGTCCGGATGGATGGCGAGTTTCACGTCCGGCGAGGGGTTCGTGTGCCGATTCCGCGGGCCCGGCGTCGTCTACATCCAGAGTCGCAATCCCGGCGGCTTCGGCGCCTGGATCAGGCAGTTCATTCCGGTTTCCGAATGACGGCCGTTCGGCACGGGTCATGCGCGGTCATGAATAGGGCGAAAGACAGTTCCCCCGCACGAACGGCAAGTGACGGCGCCTCAGATGTCTTCGTCTCCCAACGCCCTGTGTTTCGGCTATGAACTGCCCGCAAGCGGCGCGCCGTGCCTGGTTCGCTTTGGCGGACAGGGCCTGACGGTCACGTTTGCGTCGGAGTCGATGGCCGGTCGGTCGGAAGAGGTTCCGTTCACGGCCCTTTCGGTGTCCGTGGGCGGATTGGATCATGATCAACTCGTGCTCAAGTGGATCGGCGATCGAGGCGAACGGGCGCTGTACCTCAAGGATGCGGACCTGATCCGATCGTTTCGCCGATCGGCTCCCGAACAGTTGCACGTTCCCTTCGAACGGGCGGCGGAGCTCGCCCGGCTGGTTCGGCGGAGACGCCGGATGGTTTGGGGCGTCGTCGCCGGTGTGGTCCTGGCTCTGTCGGCCGGACTGTGGCGGGGAGGCGATCTGCTGGTCGCCCTCGCCGTCGAGCGGATTCCGCCGGAGTGGGAACAAAAACTGGGCGAATCGGCCTATAAGGATTTTCTGGCTCGTCAGGACATTGTCAGGGAAGGACCGGCCGTGTCCGCGGTCCAGGAAATGACGCGGCGCCTCGTCGAGCAGATTCCAAACAATCCCTACAAGTTCGAAGTCACGGTCGTCAAAAGCGATGTGGTGAACGCGTTCGCGTTGCCGGGCGGCTACATCGTCGTGTTCACCGGCTTAATGAAAAAAGCGACCGGCGCGGAAGAGGTGGCCGGCGTGCTGAGTCATGAGCTGAACCATGTCTTGCAGCGGCACGGGCTTGAGAGGATCGTAAAGCGGCTCGGCCTCGTTGCGGCGGCGTCCATCGTGTTTGGAGATCAACAGGGTTTGGCCGGTCTGATGAAACAGTTCGGCGTGGAATTGATGACGCTGAAATTCGGTCGGGAACAGGAAACCGAGGCCGATCTGACCGGCTTACAGCTCCTCTACCAGGCAAGGATCGATCCCTCCGGCATGATCGGTTTCTTTGAGCGGCTCTCTGAAAAAGACGAGGGACGGATGGAGTGGCTCTCGACCCATCCGATGAGTCAGGGGCGGGCGGAACGATTGAAAGCCGAGCTGGCGGCCATGCCGAAGCTGTCCCCTGTGCCGTTCACCTTCGAGTGGGCGGCGGTTCGGGCATCGTTGGGTGTCTCCCCGCCCGCGGAGCCATGAGCAGGTCAGAGGCGGAACCGGGGGATGACGGTCGGGACTCTACCTATAGACCGTGAGGACGGTTGGCTAAGGAAAAAAAATGTGGCTCTTCGTCGTGATTCGTCTATAATCGCGCAGGGCATGGCCGACAGGAAGTTCTCACTCTCACCAAGGAGGATTCGAATGAGGAAATTGAGCATGGTTGCGATCATCGGGCTGGCGATGGTGGCGCAAGGCGGGATCGCATTGGCCGCCGGCACGCCGGATACGGGGCCTGGCTGCGGGTTGGGCAAGCTGGCCTGGCAAAATTATCCGCACGCCAAGACCAAGGGGGCGCAGATCTTGATGGCGACGACGAACGGGTCGTTCGGCACGCAGACCTTCGGGATTTCCACCGGAACCATGGGATGCACGGACGACGGCCGGTGGTGGGCGGAGCAGAAGGCCACGATGTTCGCGGAATTGAACACCGACGCGCTGGCTCAAGAGATGGCGCAAGGGCGCGGCGAGCATCTGGCTTCCATGGCGACGCTTCTGGGAGTGCCTCAACAACAGCATGAGGCGTTCTTTGCCATGGCCCAGGGACGCTATGCCGCGATGGTTTCCTCGGGCGATCTGTCTCCGGCTTCCATGGTCAAGACGTTGAACGAAGGCATTGCAGCCGATCCTTCGCTGGCGCAAGCCTTGTTGAACTAGCCACGTTGATTCCCGGGGCTTCCGTCGAATGATGGAAGCCCCGTCATGGTTCCCCTCTGATGCGGTGATTCGCTTTCTACTCGCCATCGTCGTGCTGCTCGCGGGGTCTTGGTGCCAGATGGCCGAGTCGTTTGATCCGGAAAGCTACCAACGGGAATTGATCGAGCAGGCGGCTCTCTCTCGTCTGGCCGATGAGCGGGAATGGCATCTTTTGCTTCACTACGGGACGGATCTAGGGGAAAGGGTGATCAGCGAGGAGGACGACCCGGGGTTTTTCTTGTCGCCCCGCGGCAAATACGATCCGTGGGCCGAATTGGAGGCGACGATCCGGGCATTTTTCTCCGCCGAGCCGGTCGGGCGGTCGAAACAGCCGGCTCAGTGCGCGTTCATTGCCCGGTACCATTGGCTCAAGGAACGACTGGGGTTCGACGAGCAACGGCTTCCACCGCCGGTTTGCGAGCGGTATGAACGATGGCGGGCCGAACTGAATCCAGAAGGTGTCAGTCTGATCTTCCCCGCGGCGTTCTTGAACAATCCGGCTTCCATGTTCGGCCATACTTTCTTGCGGATCGATCAGCGGGGGCAGACGGAACAGACGAGGCTGTTGGCCTATACCATCGACTATGCCGCGGATGTGCCGGCCGGTGCGGGAGTGGAGTTCGCCTTGATGGGGATCTTCGGAGGCTACAAGGGGTTTTTTTCAACCCCCCCCTATTACCTGAAGGTCCAGAAGTACCGGGACATCGAGAATCGCGACATGTGGGAGTACCGCCTCGATCTCTCTCCCGCTCAGCTTGATCGGCTGCTCATGCACGCGTGGGAGATGGGCAACGCCTATTTCGATTACTTTTTTTTCAAGGAAAATTGCTCTTACCACATTTTGTCGCTCCTGGAATATGCGAATCCTGAGTTGCGCCTGCGGGATCGATTCCATTTCTGGACGATTCCCGCCGACACGGTGCGGGCGGTCGTGGACTATCCGGGGTTGGTCAAGGAGGCGATCTACCGACCGTCCCGCAGTACGATCATCAAGCGGAAACGGGCGCTGCTCACGGCCGATGAATCGAAGCTTGTCAAGAGGCTGGCGCAGGATCCGGACTTCGCCGGCGACGCCCCCTTCAAGGAGCTGCCGGTGCCCAGGCGCGTGTTGGCGCTGGACGTGGTGTCGGACTATCTGCGCTACAAGAGCGAAAGCGACGATCCGGAGGTGACGGTCTACAAAGAGCGCAACAGACGCATCTTGACCGAGCGGAGCCGATTGCCGATCCCCTCGCCGGACGTGGAGATTCCCCCCTATACGAAACGTCCGGACGCAGGGCACCGGACGACGCGTGTGACGATGGGAGGAGGCTGGCGGAATCAAGATACCTTCGAGGAAGCGTCCATCCGGGCGCTCTATCACGATCTTCTCGACCCTGAAGAGGGGTACACGCCGGATGCCCAGATCGAGGCGCTCGGCCTGGCGGTGCGTCATTACAACCGAGCCGAACAGACCAGAGTCGAACGGGCCACGTTGATCAATATCCTGTCGCTTGCTCCGATCGACGAGCTCTTTCGCGCGCCCTCGTGGAGGGTGAACGTGGGCATGCAGACGATCAGGCACGACGGCTGCCGCTTGTGCAGCAACGGCGTGTTTAGCGGAGGGGTCGGCGGGGCCGTCGAGTCGGCCGCCGTTTTCAAACGGGAAGTGTTCTATCTCTTCGCCGAAGCCGAAGCCAACGTCAGTTCTGCCTACCGGGACTTTCATCGGGTGGGAGGAGGTGTGACGATGGGCCTGTTGGCGGACGTGACGGATCGCTGGAAGCTCACGGGGTCGGGCTCCTATCTGCGGTATCCCCTCGGTGACCGATCCGACGACATTCGCTGGCATGTCGGGTCGCGCTATACGCTGGCTCGCGATTGGGCGGCCCGACTGGAGTACACCCATCGTGATCGCGACAACGACGTGGTGTTTGCGATCCACGCGTTCTTCTGAAGACGGAAAAGGACCCGCTCTTGCCCGGCGATAAAACATCTTGCTACAAGAGTGGAAAAGGGAGGGCAAGGTTTCTCATATGACTCGATCCGCCGACCGGGAAAGTCAACACGGCATAGGTTCGGACGATCGACCCCTCGCGCCCCATCCGCCGCTGCGGCGATATTACGAAAGGGTCGAGGACAGACAGGGATTTCTCAACGAGCTGTTTAATCGGACCGCCGCTCACTATCGGAACATCGATAAAGCCACCGGTTTCGGATCCGGCTTGTGGTACCGAAAGAAGGCGCTCCAACTGGCGGGGTTGAAACCGGGCATGCGAGTGCTGGATGTCGCCTGCGGGCCTGGGCTGGTGACGCAATGCGCCTTGAGTCTGACGGGGCCGTCCGGTTTGGTCGTCGGACTCGACCCCAGCATCGGCATGTTGGGTGAAGCCAAGAAGGGGCCGTGTCGCGCGTTGGTGCGCGGAGTGGGAGAACGCCTTCCGTTTCCCGACCGGTTTTTCGATTTTCTCAGCATGGGGTACGCGCTTCGGCACGTATCGGATCTTAGAGCGGCCTTTGCCGAGTATCGGCGCGTGCTGAAACCGGGAGGGATCGTTCTGCTGCTCGAGATTTCTCGTCCCCGGTCCATGGTCTTGTATCGGCTGTTGCGATGGTATATCAGGGACGTGCTGGGGACGGCGTTTGCCGCCGGGACCGGCAATCGAGATCTGAAGCGGTTGATGGCGTACTGGTGGGAGACGACGGAGCACTGTGTACCGCCTCCCATGATCGTCGGGACACTGCGGGAATCGGGGTTTGGCGACTGTCGTGTCAAGGAGTGGTTCGGTGGGGTGTTGCGCGACTATCGGGCGGTGAAAGGAGCGGAGCAGGTGTAGGCATGGAACATTCCGGTTCGTCGCCGATCGAGGGAGACCTTGCCGAGCTGATCGTGCGGACGCTCAAGCTCAAGATCGATCCGACGGCCATCCGACCGGAGGCCCCCCTGTTCGGCGAGGGATTGGGACTCGATTCGATCGACGCGCTCGAACTCTCGCTGGCCATTTCGCAAACGTACGGGTATCAGCTCAAGTCGAGCGATCCGGAGATCAAGACCATCTTTTCGTCTCTGCGGGCGTTGGCCAAAGCCATCGAGAAAAACCGCACGAAGTGACGGGCGGCGCGGACCATGCACGAGACGGTGTTGTTCGGTCCCTATGATTCCGACGACGTTGTGGCGTGGGGGCATGGAACGCCGCGCACGGCCGGCCAATTTTTAGCCGACGCGCGTTCCCTCGCCGAATCCTTGCCCGACCGTCCCACGGTCCTCAATCTTGCCGCGAGCCGCTATGAATTTCTGGTGGGATTCGCCGCGGCGATCCTCCGCGGCCAAGTCACGTTGCTGCCTCACAGTCGGGCGCCCCATGCCCTCCGTCGTATCGCCGACGACTTCCCCGGCAGTTATGCGCTGACCGATCGGGACGAGGAACGCGAAGAAATCCTGTCGATTCCCATACACATTCGGCCGGCGCCGTCTTTCGTGCCGCTGCCGGCGGTCGTTCCACGAATCCCGTTGGACCAGGCCGTGGCCGTGGCGTTCACGTCCGGTACTACGGGAAACCCGGTGCCGAATCGGAAAACGTGGGGCGCCTTGACGGCCGTGGCCCGGGCGACCGGATCGCGGCTCGGCATCAAGGAGAGGGAGCGCGTGACGGTGGTGGCGACCGTGCCGCATCAGCACATGTTCGGGCTGGAAGCCTCCGTGATGTTGCCGATCATGCACGGACTGGCGATGCACGCGGGACGTCCCCTCTTCCCCGCCGATATTCAGAATGTGTTGGCCGAAGCGCCGGGGCGTTGGATGCTCGTGACCACGCCGCTCCACCTGCGAGCCTGTATCGCCGAAAACGTTCTCGCGCCGCCCGGCGGGCTTGTGTTGTCCGCGACGGCTCCGCTGGCCCTTGACCTGGCGAGGCGGATCGAGCGGCAATTTCAGTCGGCGGTGCACGAAATTTTCGGCTTCGCCGAAGCGGGGAGCATCGCCGAGCGACGCACCATCGCGGGTGACCGATGGAAACCGCTGGACGGCGTGCGCGTGATCCAAGAAGAGACTTCCTGTACGGTGCGGGCGCCGTATCTGCCCGATCCGGTTCCGGTGCCGGACCGTCTTTCCGTCGGATCCGACGGCACCTTCGTCGTTCACGGGCGAAAGGCCGACTATGTGAACGTGGCGGGACATCGCGTGTCGATCGGCGATTTGAACGCGAAATTATTGGAGATCGAGGGGGTGCACGACGGAGTCTTCGTCCTCCCGGACGAGGAAACGGGGCTGGTGACCAGATTGATGGCGTTCGTGGTGGCGCCGGGGAAGAGCAGCGAGGAGATTCTGCGTCGGTTGCGCGCGCACGTCGATCCCGTTTTTCTGCCGCGTCCGCTGGTTCGGGTGCCGAAGCTGCCTCGAAATGAAACGGGGAAGCTGCCGCGCGAATCCGTCGATGAGATGATTCGGCAATGGAAAGAGCAAAACGGCCATGATGTGTAGGCGGACCGTCTCGGTCGGGTCCGACCATCCGGCGATCGCCGGGCATTTCCCCGGCCGACCGATTGTGCCGGGGGTGCTGGTGCTTCACGAGGTGTTGGAAACGGCACGAGATGCCGTCGGGAGGGCAAAGTCCGTGGCGGGGTTGCCGACGGTGAAATTTACTACTCCGCTCAAGCCGGGCGAGATCCTCACCGTCGAAGTGACGGTCGAAACGGCCGCTGAAACGGCCGTTGAAGCTGCCGCTGAATCGGCGGCCGAATCTGATGGAGAGGCCCCCGAGCGCGCCGCGTTCGTGTGCCGAGTGGACGATCGGATCGTGGCGTCGGGCGCCGTCGAGTTCTCGACCGAATCGCCGTCGGCGGAACGCGCGTGAGCCTCGCGTGGCGGCGACAGCGGGAGCGTGGGAGCCGCGCGGGCGTTCGCGCCATGACGTGGGTGGCGCTGACGCTCGGTCGTCCGGCCGCGCGCATCCTGCTCTATCCGATTTGCGTCTACTTTCTGTTGGCATCTCGGACGGCTCGCCGGGCGATCGCCCGTTTTCGCGAGCGGGCGCTCGGCCGTTCGACCGATTGGTCGGATCTGCTGCGCCACTATTACGCCTTCGCGGCGACGATCCTCGACCGCGTGTATTTTCTCCGATGCCGGTTCGATCTCTTCGACATCCGGTTTTACGGGTTGGAGACGTTGGATCATGAGTTGGCCAAGGGGCGCGGCTGTCTGTTGGTGGGAGCCCATCTCGGCAGTTTCGAAGCGGTTCGTGCGGTGGGGGTGCTCCGGCGTCGCCTTGACGTTCGAGTCTTAATGGACGAGGAGAATGCGCCGTTGATGCGCGGTCTGACGAGGACGTTGAACAGGACGGTGGCCGATACGGTCATTCAGGCCGGCGGAGTGGAAGCGATGTTGCAGGTCAAGGAATGTTTGGAACGGGGCGGAATCGTCGGGGTCATGGGCGATCGCGCGACCCAAGGAGATCGGACGATCGGGTGTCCGTTCTTCGGGCGCGAGGCCCGATTTCCGACGGGGGCATTGCGTCTGGCCCATCTTATGGGATCTCCGGCGGTGTTGTTTTTCGGCTTCTACCGGGGAGGGAACCGCTACGACATGCATTTTGAATCCTTCAGCGACGGGGTGCGCGCATCTCGTGATCAACTGGAAGCCCTCTTGCATCGGGACATTCGACGGTACGCCGAGCGCCTGGAGGAGGCGTGCCGCCTCGCGCCGGACAACTGGTTCAATTTTTATGAATTTTGGGATGGTGAGGAGCGGTAGTCGAATGTCGTTCGTGTGGATGGTGCCGTCGATCTGGATCGTGATCGGCGTCGCCGTTCAGGGGCTTGCCGACGATCGATCGGAGATTGCGTGGACCATCGAGCAGGTGGCGGCCTCCGTGAAAGAGAGACGGGAGCCCAGCGTGTCGTTTGAGGAAGCCACGTATTCGTCGCTGTTGACGAAACCGCTGATCACGCGGGGAATCTTGCGGTTCACTCCTCCGTCGAGATTGGAGAAGGACGTGCGGGAGCCCTATCGGGAGCGGTACGTCATCGACGGCGACTTCGTGACGATCGAGAGCGAACGGCGGAACGTGACGAAAACCGTTTCACTGGACGAGTATCCCGGTTTGCGGTGGTTCGTCGACACGTTTCGAGCCGTGCTGGACGGGGACACGACGAAACTGACGCGGGAGTATGACGCGGCTCTTGAGGGAACGAAGCGCCGGTGGGTCTTGCGAGTACGTCCCCGCGATCGGGCCGGGGGCGCGCCGGTCGACTTCATCGAACTGTCCGGCTCGGAGGGCCGCATCAATGCGATCACGGTCCGGACCGCGGATGGCGACCGGTCGGTGATGACATTGTCGCCGGGATCGGGACCATGAGCGCGCGTCGCTTGGTTCCGGCTTTCTGGTTGATCTTCATGCTCTGGGGAATCTGGTACGGAGCCGAGAAACTGTCCATCCGCAACGATCTCAGCGATCTCCTGCCGGAAGGAGCGACGGAGACACAGCGGATTTTGTTGTCGCAGGCGCGCAAAGGATTGTCGGGCCGGCTCATCTTGCTGGCGGTGGAGGGCGCGTCGCCGGCCGAATTGGCCGGACTTAGCCGGTCGCTGGCGGAGTCCCTTCGCGCCGACGAACGCGTCGGCATGGTCGCCAACGGCGCGGAGGTCCGTTCGAAGAAGGAACTGGCGTTGCTGAAGGAATTCCGCTACCTGCTCAGCCCGACGGTGACGGCGGACACGTTTTCCGAATCGGCGCTTCGCGCCGCTCTTGAGCGGAGGCTGGATGATCTTCGCTCGCCGTTGGGGGCCGTCGTGAAAGAGTCGATCCCGGCCGATCCGACGGGTGAAACCTGGAATCTCCTGCGATCGTGGTCCGTGGGGAATAGGCCGTCGACCTACGGAGGAGTGTGGATGTCGCCTGACCGTGCGCGAGCCCTCTTGCTTGTCGAGGCCCGCGGGAGCGGGTTCGACGTGGACGAGCAGGAATCGCTTCATCGGGCGATCCGAGCGTCGTTCGGCGAGGCGGTAAAAAAGATCGGCTCCGCGGCGCAATTGCGCATGAGCGGTCCCGGCGTCTTTGCGGTCGAGGCTCAGCGGGCCATCGAGGCCGAAGCGTGGAGGCTGTCCGCCGTCGCGACCGGCCTGGTCGTCGCGCTTCTTTTCGTCAGCTATCGATCCCTGACGCTGGTGCTGCTGACGTTGATCCCTATTTCCACCGCCATCGTGGCCGGTGTCATTGCGGTCAACCAATGGTTCGGCTTCGTCCACGGGATTACGTTGGGGTTCGGGGTGATCTTGTTGGGAGTCGTGGACGACTATCCGATTCATCTGTTCAGCCATCTGACGGGCCGTGAATCTCCGTCATCGACCATGCAGGCGATCTGGCCGACCATGCGGTTGGGCATGTTGACGACCGCGATCGGATTTTCATCGCTGTTGCTGGCCGGCTATCCGGCCTTGGCGCAATTGGGATTGTTGGCCTTGGTCGGCCTGGTGACCGGAGCCCTGGTGACGAGGTGGGTTGTCCCGGCCTGCATGGGGGCTCGGCTCGCCCCACGCGACGCTCATGTAGGGTTGTGGTGGAGGGGTGATCTGTCGTTAACAGGACGTGCGCCGGCGGTGGTCGCGCTGATCCTTGCGGCGGCGGTCTTGGTATGGTCTGATACGCCCATGTGGGAGCAGGACATAGGACGCCTCAGCCCGTTGCCGGAGGAGAAAAAACAGTTCGATCAGCAATTGCGGAAAGAGATGGGCGCTCCGGACGTGCGGGATCTGTTGGTCATTGAAGAGGCGACGACCGAGGATCTGCTTCAAAAGGCGGAAACCGTGGCCGTGAAGCTCGAATATCTGCGGACGGAGGGCGTGTTGGCGGGGTACGACATCATATCCCGCTACATCCCCAGCCGCCGGTTGCAAGTGGAGCGGCAACGGGCATTGCCTGATCGGCAGACCCTCGAGCGGAACCTGAAGGCGGCGCTTGAGGGATTGCCCTTCGCGCCCGGCCTGTTCGGGCCGTTCGTGGAAGCGGTCGAGGCGGCTCGACGCGACGAACCGATCGGTCCCGAGGTGTTCGCGGGAACGATGCTGGGGGTCAAGCTGGAGTCGCTGTTGTTCCAGCAAGGAGAGCGATGGATGGCCGTTGTGCCGCTGACCGGCGTCGAAGATCGCGCCTCGTTGGCCGGGTACGTCGAGCGATGGGGCGACGGGTCGGTCAAGTACCTGGATCTCAAGGAAGAGTCGAACAGAATCATGACGGCCTATCGTGATCGAACGGTGCAGTTGCTGGGATGGGGGGTCGCGGCGATTGCGATCGTGTTGGGGATCGGATTGCGATCGGCCGTTCTGGTCGCGCGCGTGTTGACCCCGATTCTTTGCGCGATTGTCGTGGTGGCGGCGGTGTTGCGGGGCATCGGAGAGTCGCTGTCTTTCTTTCACGTGGCGACCTTTCTGCTGGTGGTCGGATTGGGGCTGGATTACGCGCTGTTTCTCAACCGGCCGGAGTGCACGGGAGAAGAGCGGCTGAGAACGGGCTTCGGGCTGCTCGTCTGCAGCGGGACCACTATTGCGGTATTCGGCGCGCTGGCCTTCTCGAAGACGCCGGCCCTCCATGCGATCGGTATGACCGCCGCCTGCGGGTCGCTGTGTTGCCTTGCCTTTTCGGCCGTCACGGCGAGGAAGGAGGAGCATGTCGCCTAGCATCGGCCCCATGGCGCCGCTCGTCTTGTCCGCCTACACGCTGGTCACCGCCAACGGCAGGGGGACGGGAGCGGTGTTGGACGCGATTCTGGCCCGCCGGTCGGCGCTCAAGCCGTGCGACTTCGAGGACGTCGCGTTGAAAACGCACATCGGGCGGGTGGCGGGGCTTGAGGATTTTTCTCTCGATCATGACCTGCGGCCCTTCGATTGCCGCAACAATCGGCTGGCCTGGCTTGGTCTCCAGCAGGATGGATTCACGGTGGCGGTGGCCGAGGCCAAGCAGCGTTATGGCGCGCATCGGATTGCCGTGATCATGGGCACCAGCACCTCCGGTATTCTTGAAACGGAACACGCCTATCGGGCGCGCGATCCTCGCACGGGGGCGCTTCCCGCCTCGTATGTCTCCCGATATCGGTACACGCATAATATGTTTTCGCTGGGGCACTTCGTCAGGACGTGTCTCGGTTTGGAGGGACCGGCCATGGTCGTTTCCACGGCTTGTTCATCCAGCGCCAAGGTCTTTGCGACCGCGGCCCGGTTGATGCGGGCCGGGTTCTGCGACGCCGCCGTGGTGGGCGGAGTCGACAGTCTTTGCCATACGACGCTCTACGGCTTTTCCGCCTTGCAACTGCTGTCGTCCGACCCGTGCCGCCCCTGCGATGAAGATCGAGACGGCCTGTCATTGGGCGAAGCCGCAGGCTACGCGTTGCTGGAGCGGGTCGAGCGGGCGGGCGGACGAGGGGCGGTGGCGTTGCTCGGCTACGGCGAGAGCACGGACGGCTACCACATGTCGCATCCCCATCCGGAAGGAGCC
This sequence comes from Nitrospira sp., assembly GCA_024331095.1. GTDB lineage: Bacteria > Nitrospirota > Nitrospiria > Nitrospirales > Nitrospiraceae > Nitrospira_D. The sequence continues at coordinate 28,507 of JANDJE010000016.1, forward strand.
GGCGCCATCCGGGCGATCCGGGATTCGCTGGCGCGCGCGGGCATCCGCCCGGAGGCGGTGGAATACGTCAACTTGCACGGGACGGCCACGAGGGCCAACGACGAGGTGGAGGACAAGGCCGTGTACAGCGTGTTCGGGGCTCGGCCGGCGTGCAGCTCGACCAAAGGATGGACCGGCCACACCTTGGGCGCGGCCGGCGTCACGGAAGCGGTCATTTCAGCCCTGTGCCTGACCAAGGGACTGATTCCCGGCACGCTCAACTGTCGGCGGGTGGATCCCGCCTTGCAATGTCGGGTCGTCCGCGACCATCAGTTCGGCGCGTTATCCTGCGTCGTGAGCAACATTTTCGGATTCGGCGGAAACAATTGCAGCTTGGTGCTGGGGAAACTGTGATGGACGTTGCAATAGACGGTATCGGGCTGCTCGCTCCTGGCCTGTCAGGCTGGAGAGAAAGCCGCGCGGTGTTGGCCGGCGATCGTCCCTATCAACCGACCGCCGTTCCTTCTCCGGAGGCGACGATCCTTCCTCAGAACGAGCGGCGCCGCAGCAGCGACTCCGTCCGGTGGGCCGTCCAGGTCGCGCAGGAGGCGATCGAACAATCGGGTCTGAACCCTCGCGACGTCCCGACCGTCTTCGCGTCATCCGGAGGGGAGATGTCGGTCTTCGATCAACTGTGCCGCGCGTTGGCGACGGAGGAGCGCCTGATCTCCCCCACCCTGTTTCATCAATCCGTGCATAATACGGCCGCCGGCTATTGGGGAATCGCCACGACCGGCCAACAGTCCTCGACCGCGCTTTCGTGCTATGACGATTCGTTCGCCGCGGGATTGGTGGAAGCGGTCGCGACGGTGCGAGAGGAGCAACGGCCGGTCTTGCTGGTGACCTATGATTTGGCCGTGCCGGCTCCATTGGACGAGGCCAGGCCCATCACCGAGGGATTCGCCGCGGCGTTCGTGTTGAGCCCGCCCGCCCGCGATTCGACGGTCATCCTGCGATTGCGTCTGGAACAAGCGCCTGCCGGCGAATCCCCGTGTTTTCCCGAGTATCTTGCCGAGCGTCTTGCCGATGACGCCTTGGAACGGCTTCGGCAGAATAATCCCGCGGCCCGATCGCTGCCCCTCCTCTGCGCCGTCGCGGCCGCCGTTCCGCGGACCGTCGCGCTTGCTTGGCTTGAGAACCAACGGCTTCAACTGACCATCGAGCCCCGCCGATGCTGAACAAAGACGAACTGGGTGAATTGCTGCCGCACGCGGGGGCGATGCGTCTGCTGGATTGCGTGGAGCGGTGGAATCACGAGGCGATTCGATGCCGGGCGCAATCGCATCGCGATCCGGCGAATCCTCTGCGAGACGGGGAACGGCTTGACGCGGTCGCGGGGCTGGAATACGCGGCTCAGGCGGTCGGGGTCCACATGGGCCTTCTTGCCGGAAGGCCTTCGGCCGGCAGGCCGATCGGCGTCGTCGGCGGATTGCGGGACGTGATATTCGAAACGGATCGTCTCGACGACTGTCTTGAAGATCTCACGATCGACGCGGTGCGTCTGTTCGGAGACGACCGGAGCGCCCTCTACCGGTTCGCTCTTTCGTCCGGCGGGCGGAAAGTGCTGAGCGGACGGCTCTCGATTTTCTTGGAATCGGAACCGACATGATGGGCGCGCGTGCGTTAATCACGGGGGCGAGCGGGACACTCGGATCGGCCATCGCCGAACGGCTGGCCGCGGATGGGCATTCCGTCATCGTGCACGGATATCGTAACCGCGAATCGGCCGAGGCAGTGACGCAAAAGATTCTCGCCCTGGGCCGACGCGCGACAAGCGTGTATTTTGACGTGACCGATGCGCGAGCGACCAGAAGCGCGCTGGAATCGCTGTTGAACGACGGGCCAATTCAGATCGTCGTCAACAATGCCGGACTGCACGCCGACGCGCCTCTGGCGGGGATGGCCGGCGAACAATGGACGAAAGTGATCGACCTTTCGCTCAACGGATTCTTCAACGTGACGCAGCCGTTATTGCTGCCGATGATCGGGACTCGCTGGGGGCGCATTGTCTCCGTCTCGTCCGTGGCGGCCGTGCTCGGAAACCGGGGGCAGACCAACTATGCCGCGGCCAAGGCCGGTTTGCACGGCGCGAGCAAGTCGTTGGCGAGGGAAGTGGCGTCGCGGGGGATCACCGTGAATGTCGTGGCGCCGGGGCTGATCGAGTCTCCTTCGGTCGAGGCGTCGTTCGCCCGGTCACAGATCGAAGCGCTGGTGCCGATGAAACGGGCGGGCACGCCGGAAGAAGTCGCCGCGCTGGTCTCGTTCCTCGTTTCGGATCAAGCCGGGTACATCACCGGCCAGGTCATCGGGATCAACGGCGGGATGGCGTAGAGAATGTCGAAGGTGACACGTGCGGCGTATTGGGTGGTTATTCCGGCCTTCAACGAGGCGGCGACGGTTCGCGACGTGGCCGCGCGCGCGCGACGCCGCTGCCCGAACGTGATCGTGGTGGATGATGCGTCGTCCGATGGAACCGACCAAGCCCTGGCCGGTTTGGACGTCACGGTGCTGCGCAACGAGGCGAATCGAGGCAAGGGCGGCAGTCTGGCTCGGGGCTTTGAGTATGCTCTGTCCAGAGGAGCGGTCGGAATTATCACACTGGATGCGGACGGACAACACGCGCCGGAAGAGATTCCCGCATTCATCGAGCGGTCTCGGGACGATCCGAACGTCTTTCTCATCGGCGCCCGGCGGCGGGACCACCGACGCGCGTCGTTCTGGCGCTACCTTGCCAACTGCATCGCCGACTTTTGGATCGGCTGGGCGGCGGGACAAGCGATTGAAGACAGTCAGTCTGGGTTTCGTCTGTATCCGGCCCTGTTGCTTCAAACGGTGAAGATCCCGCATGGGCGCGACCGAAGCTTCGTCTATGAGAGTGAGATTCTGATCGAAGCCGCCAGGAAAGGGATGGTGATCAAAAGTGTGGCCGTCAGTGTCGGTCGCCGATCGGCGTCGAGCCCCAGTCACTTTCGGCCGTTGCTGGACATTGTGCGAATTACCAGAATGGTCGCGTGGAAGCTCATACGTTGCGGGATGTACCTAAGTGGTCTGTATGCTTACATCACTGCATGTGGGGACCGCCCCAACATAGATGATGGTTCTGGCGCCGGTGTGCTCAAAGTCATACCTTCAAAGCAGATTCAACGGCCTCGTTCTTGATCCAGCATTTCTCTGGACAGAGACAGGGCTAGTTCGGTTTTCCTGCCCCGCCAAATTCCCTTTGAATCGCTACGTGAAGGTTACGGACCCAACTGCTGTAATTGGCATGTATTGTCTTGCTATCCGCGTCATACTTCAGGTTAGAGCTGTCTTTGTAAATGATGCTGTAGGAGCTTGTGCCATAGGGAATATCTACGACTGCCATGTGGTTTCTGATCAATAGTGTGCCGACGATGTGTCCTGGGCTCTCAATTTTCATAGCCCAGCCATGTTTCGCACCCGCGGCCACGATTCCTTTAGCAACTTCATCCATGGTCAACTTCTGTCCGACTGCTGCCGGGACGGCCGCATCTTTTATGTCCATAATTGGACTGGTTCTACATCCCACCAGAATCAGCAGGACAAGTCCTGCGAACAGAATGGATTCCATTTGCTGTTTCATCATCATCATTCCTCCCGATAGACGCGGTTTGCCAGGAGCCCTTCGGTCGATAGGCCGATCGGGCACCGTGAATCAAGGCGATGGGCTGTAACATTCGTCATCTGTGCAAGAGCGTACCCACTCTGTAATACGTGATCGACCAGAGACTCCACGAGAGAGAGATTGGCCGGGCTCATGCCCCGTTGATTCCATTTGGACATATTCTTGGGGAATTGCTGGTCCTTGGCGTGGAGTATTTCAAACGGATGACAGTAGAACACCAGGTGAGGCGACCGCCGGCCGATCCAACGGATCATGGACGTGAGCGCCGGGAGCCCCAGTACCCTCAAGGCGGCGAGATTGATGGGGAAGAGGCAGGCCGAGGGAGGAATCTCCACGATGGCGTGGTGACCCCGTCTGCCCAGATCTCGATTGGAAGGGCGATACGGCTCGAGCGGAGCCCAAAAGTAATCGGTATAGTGCACTCGTCCGAATCCCATGTCGAAACGCCTGGCGGGGATGGATGAATCGAATCGATACCCTTCGTCGGCCAAAGCCTGAAAGGTCGCTTCGCCGATGCGAAGATTGGGCGCCCTGAAGACGACCGGGCGGACGCCGGACGCGCTTTCGACGGCGTCGGTCGCGAGCCGGATCCACTCCCGTTGTTGCTCGTAGCTCGCCAGCCGGAAATCTTCATCCTCTTCCAGGCTGCCGTGGGCCCAGCCGTGAGTGCCCAATTCATGTCCGCGCCGATGACAATCCCTGACCAGGTCCGGCGATGATTCGGCGAATCGGCCGGCAAAAAAGATCGTCCCCGTGATCCGATGCTTGTCGCAGAGGGTTAACAGTCGTTCCAGACCGGCTTGCGAGCCGGGCACCCAGTCACAGTCGATCGTGAAGTGAAATCGCCGTTCGGCGATTTCGTGGGGTTCTTGTCCGATGCGTCGGAAGGAACCGGATTCCATGGCGCGTGACTACTCGGAAAAGATCAGGCCCTCGATTTCAACAAGCAATTCTTTTCGGCACAGGTCGCCCTGCAGAAATAAAAGAGGCCGTGAGGACAGCGGCGATCGTTGAAGCGCGTCGCGAATTTCAGAGAGCGAGCCGGCGTCCCGCACATAGGCTTTGTACATCGCGCGGCTTGCTTTATCCAGAAAATCGGCGTTGCCGATCGCCCCGGCCCGTTCGAGAACGGTCAGGATATTGCAAATCGACTCGCGTGTCTGGTCGGCCGGTCGGCCGATGTGCCGACTGGCGTGTCCGACCACGCTGGCCGTGCCGGCGATGAACAAGACATTGTCTTGATCCGATCGAAACAAGGTCGCCCGCGCGAACGAGGGGCTGCGCGGGCCGTACTCGGCGGGGTACTCGTATGCGTTCATCTGCCTTGGGTTGCCGAGATGATCGCCCGCTTCGGTGCTTGCGAGAAACATGATCTGGAGCGGACCGGATTGTGTCCCGACCGCCGTGGCGGCAGGCAGGGAGCAGGGGAAGCCGGGCAGCGATTCCGCCAGCGCCCGGTGCCGGCCCACGCAGAACCGCCGGTACCGTTCCAGTCCGTCCTGGTCGTCATTGATGCGGGGGAAATAGTTCCAGATGCGGCACAGGTGCGGATAGCCGGAATCGTTGAGATGGCGCAGGATGGTTCGATACGCGTCATAGGTCAGCGCGTCCAACGACCGATTCGGCGGCTCATCCAAACTGAAGGCGCCGATGAGCCACTCCCCGTTCATGGCCGTTGAGAGTCTTCCGTCGGTCGCGGTGTGAATCGGACGGTCCGAGGTCCAAACCTCCATCAGCGGGGAGCCGGCAATCTGAGGAAGATCGGGAGTAATGACGGGGCAGGGGACGTCGTAAGACAGGGGATGCCCAAAGGAAACGACCGCCATAGGTTGCGGCGCCGACGCCGAATGAAGCAGGGACGACAACGTATGCGGTTCGACGTATGAGACGTGTAAATGAGACGGCGTCCGTGGCGTGCCACGGCCGGCGGAGGGCGCTCGGCGCGTCGATGCCGATGTCATACGCGTCGTTCCTCGATCACGTTATGAGGGCGGCGGAACAGCATAGTCCTTCAGCGCGGTGACGGTTTCCGGCACGCCTCGGAGTCGTCGTCGATGCGCGGCTTGATTGTCACTGAAATTGAACAGGTAAACCAGATAATAGGCCATTTTGAACAGGAACAGGGGAATTTTGGTCGGCGATTTCCCGAAGGCGTCGCCCGCCAGGATCGAGAGCACGGCTTCTTCCATCTTGAAGATCGACCCTTCCGACATAAACAAGGCGCGAAAGGCCGGTTGGGTGAAGTGATAAATGAACCAGGAGTAGGTCTTGACGCCGAGACGGACGAGCCGCTCGAACTCCTTCACGCGATACGGATAGTCGGGTGACTTCCGCAAGTAGGCATCCACGACGTCGGCTCCCAGCGTGGCGCTGTTGAGCGCCAGGTGGACGCCGCTGGAAAACACGGGATCGATGAAGGCGAAGGCATCGCCCACCATCAAATAGCCCTCGCCTCTCATGGTCGTTCGCCGGTAGGAATAGTTGGCGGCGGCATAGGCCTGCCCCAGCAGTTTGGCGTTCGCCATCCGTTCGGCCACCGGTCGGCAGAGGGCGATCGTGTCCCACAGGAATTGTTCCAACGGGACCTTTCTCGTACTGATGTAGGAAGGCCAGCACACGGCGCCGACGCTGGTCGTGCCGTCCTTAAATGGAATGATCCACCACCAGCCGTGGTCGAACCACACGATGCTGATGTTGCCCTCGTCCCGCCCCGGCAGCCGTCGGACCCCTTCAAAATGGCCGAAGATCGCCGCGCTGTTGTGATGGGGGTTCCGATATTTGCCGCCGAGCTGGGCGGAGAGGAAGGTGTCGCGTCCGCTGGCGTCGATCACGAAATCGGCTTCGTACGTCAGCGATCGTCCGGCTTGATCGTCGGCCTGAATCAGGTGCGTCGAGCCTGGACGAAACTCGACGTGCTTGGCGCGGACCCCTTCATGGAGACGGACTCCTTTGGCCACGGCGTTGTCGATCAAGATCTTGTCGAATTCAGCCCGTTTCACTTGATAGGCAAACGGTTGTGAACCGTCGAGTGCTTTGGAGAAGTACAGAATGCGGGATCGGTCGTGGTAGGGAGAGACGACTTCGGCTCCGTACTTGACGATGCCGATTTTTTCGATTTCCGACAGCACGCCCAATCGTTCGAGCATCGGGAGTGAGTGGGGGAGCAGCGATTCGCCGATGTGGAAGCGCGGATGGCGGTCCTTTTCGAGGACGTGGACGTTCCACCCCTTTTCCGCGAGCAGAGTGGAAACGGCCGCTCCGGCGGGGCCCCCTCCCACGACCAGCACGTCGCATCTGGTTCGGTCGTGATTCTGTTGAATGGATATGACGGCCATGGATCCCATCCTCTATGAAGGCGCGGCCAGTATACCGAAGAGCCGCGATCATGGCCAGTGCCGATGAGGTTCCTTGCCCGGCTCCCCTTCCCCTTGAGGAGATTCCGCCGGTTCGTGCTATGCTTTAAAAAAGGATATTTCGATTGTCATGGCAAGCCACCTCCAACACATGATGCGATTATCGCGATCGTTTTTGGTCCTTGGGCTGATAGTTTCTTTCTGGCCGGGCGAAACAGTCGCGACCCCCGCTGCATCGGCTGAAGACCGGACGGACAAGAGTCCGGGGGTGTTGGAACGGATCGGCAATACCGCCATAAAGGTCGGCAACAAGATCGAGCAGGGCTTTACCAAGGCCGGCAGAAAATTGAAAGAAAAGAAGGTCGGAGAAAAGATCGAACGGAAGTTGAAAAAAGCCGCCGATAAGACGGCCCAGGGGTTCAAAAAAGCCGGCGAGAAGATCGATAGAAAACTGAACGACTGATCATCGCCTCCGTCCAACGTTCCTGTCATACTCAAGTCCAACTCTGCTGAAGCGACCCAAGACCGGTGGGCCGGGAGTTTTATGGGCATCCTCGATCAATTCTTCGTGTACTATCCAAAGCCCTGGCAGAATCATGATTGGGCCAGGATCAGCGGGCTGCCGCTCGAGGATGTGTGGTTTCAGTCCGGCGACGGAGTACGACTCTTCGGCTGGTACGTCGAGTCGCGGGCGGATCGGCCGGTCATGCTCTGGTGTCACGGCAACGCGGGCAATATCATCCATCGACTGGATAACTTGGGTCACCTGTATCGTATGGGATTGTCCGTGTTCTTGTTCGATTATCGGGGATACGGAAAGAGCCAAAAGTACGATCCCTCCGAAAACGGCCTGTATCAAGACGCGATGGGAGCCTATGACTGGCTCACAAGAATCAGGAAGATTCCGCCGACCCGCATCTGCCTGTTCGGGCGGTCGCTCGGCGCGGCCGTCGCCGGAGAGCTGGCCGTGCAACGGCCTGCCTCTTCACTGATTTTGGAGTCGGCCTTTCCCTCGATCGAAGCGGTCGCGCGGCACCATTACGCGGGGCTGCCGGTCCATTGGTTCCTTGGCGCCAGGTTTCGGTTGGTCGATCGCCTGCCACATGTCTCGCTCCCCAAATTGATCATTCACGGCGACCGGGATGACATCATTCCTCTGGCGCTTGGGCGTCAGGTGTACGAGGCGGCCAAACCACCCAAGGATTGGTATGTCATCGCCGGCGCAGGCCACAACGATACCTATCAGGTGGGAGGAGAAACCTATTTCCGCCGGCTGGGGGAGTTCATCGCGAAAGCTCCGGTGATGTAACGTCGGCCGGCAGTGAGCCGACCGGCGGCGTCGTTTGGCGGTTCTGTGCGGCTCCCCCATCTTCCGGATGGTTTCTCTTCCATGCCTCCCACTCCCATTGACGGGTTCTCTCGCACGGCGTACCGTACAGGTCCGGCATGGCGCCATGATCTTGATCCGGAACAAGGAGGACCGCATGGGACGAAAGGGAACACAATGGGGGCTCGTGGGCTGTCTGTTCCTGAGCCTGGCCCTGTCGCTTGCCGACTCGGCGTGGGCCGCGAGACCGGAAGCGGCCGTGCCGGATTGCACCAAGCTCGACAATCCGCAAGCCAACTTCGTCCCGCGGGCCTATACCCTCACCTCGGTTTATGTGCGGACCAAGGCGCCGGAGTACTCTTTCGTTCGCGGGCAGTGGGTGCTCGGCGACGTTCAAGGGATTCTTCCACCCAGAACCTGTCTCCACGTTCTCAAGCGCGAAGAAGTCGGTGTGATCCAGATCTGGTATTGGATTCGGTATCTGGACTCGGCCAAGCAACTCCGCACCGGCTGGGTGTGGGCGGGAACCAAGGGCAAGGACGAAGGCAATTACATCGGCGGCGACACGGCCCCAAAAACATCCATGCTGCGGCCTCCTGGCGGAGAGGGATCTTCCCTGCTGGCGTCGTTTTTTGCATCGTCGGCATGGGCTCAGGGGGATACACTTCCACTGCCGGATGCCGGCTCCGACGATATGCCCTCGCCTCTTCCCAGACCTCGGCCGGCGGCGAATCTCGACTATCTGGTTGAGCTGCCGCTGGTCGGCTGGGCGGTGAATTACTCGACAATTTCGGCCGTCGTGCTCTTCGTCGTCATGTTGAGCGGCATGGTGGCAAAGGCCATCTGGGACGAGACCGGAGGGGAGCAAGGCCGGTGGCCGACCTGGAACAAACTGTTCAGGCCGTTTCTCGTCTCGCCGATCGCCTTTTCCGCCTTCTGGGGGCCGATGTACGCTCAGCAGGACGGAGGAGGATTGTCGCTCACGATGGCGCTCTATGCCTTTCAAATCGGGTTCATGTGGCAACACGTGCTCGAAAAGAAAGTGGGAGGGCATTGAGGAGTCGCCGGCAAGCATGTCGCCTTCATCGCGTGTTTCCTTGCGCCAAGACCGGCGCGATCGTTCTCGTCCGCCGGCGTTGTTCTAGATGCCCCATGCGCCGCTGATCTGAATGTTCGCTCCGTTGACGTATCGCGCTTCGTCGCTCAACAGGTATCGCACGACGGCGACCACGTCATCCACCGTGCCGATGTAGCCGGCCGGAATGCGTTTGACCACGGCGGCCAGTTCCGACGGCGGCGCGCTCCCGGAGTCGATGAAGCCGGGCGAAACGGCGTTGACTGTAATCCCATGCGGCGCCAACAGTTTGGCCAGGGTGCGGGTCAAGATGAGCACGCCGGCCTTGGCGATATAATGGGCGGTCACGTCCGGTTGCGCCACCATCTGGTCCGCGTTGGCCATGCCGAAATTGATGATGCGGCCGCTCTTGCGAGCCTTCATGCCGGGCGCCACGGCCTGGGCCAGGTAAAAAATGGGATGGAGGTTTCCGGCGAACATCTCGTTCCATCCTTCCACGGTTTCCTCGAACAGATTGCCCCGATGGTACGGGCCGGCGCCGTTGATCAGCGCGTCGATTTTCCCCCAGGTTTCTTCCACCTGCGCCGCCAGCCGCTTGGCGGCGGCCGGGTCCGACACGTCGCATCGGATCGGCAGGGCTAAGCCGCCCCGTTCCGTAATGCCTGATGCGGTGGCCTGGGCCTCGGCTTCGCTGGTGCGATAGCAAAAGGCGATCTTCCATCCTTTGGCCGCCAAGTCGAGGGCGATGGCTCGGCCGATGCCTTTGGCCCCGCCCGTGATGAGTGCAACGTGCTGGTTCATGATAATCCTCTCGTTAAGATGATGACGGTTGCCGTGCGGCTCTGGCGCGCAGCCGTTCGGCGATCAATTGCAGCGCCCCGGCGGTCCGGCTCGAAAAGACCCGCTCCGGTTTGGGCTTGGCGGCGTCGAGCTGATTGGCATCGATCAAGGCCGTGAGATCGTCGATCGTATCAATGTCTCGCCAGGGAGCGGTCAGAGCGATCGTGAATTCCAATGAACGGGCCTTTTCCTCCGTTATCCTTCGCGCGTCACCGGTAGACCAGGGTATGTCGGTGAAGAGAGCCGGCGCCGGCCGGGTGAGGCCGAGCAAATAATACCCTCCGTCCAGAGCCGGGCCCAACACAAGATCATGCGATTCCAACAGGCCGAAGGTCCGTCGATATTCTTCAAGCGGCAGCGACGGGACATCGGTGCCGACGAGGACCACGGATCGGTACCCTTGCGCAAAGAGCTGGTCGAACACACCGGCCATTCGCTGTCCGAGGTCGTCTCCCTCTTGATCGATGAGCCGGACTCCGTGCCGAGCCTCCAGGACCTTGAAAAAAGGATGAGCCGAAGAGGGAGCGCAGGCCAGGAAGCGATCAACCGGCGGGGTGAAACGCTCCGTCGCGGCCTTCGCGCGCTCCACGGTGTCGAGCACGAAGCTCCCGTGGAGCGTGGCCGCCTCGTCAGGCGTCAGAGGAGGACAGAGCCGCGTTTTGACCTGACCGGGGATCGGCGCTTTGGCGAAGACGACCAACGCGGCGGTGCGGCGGGACGGAGTTGAGCGTGAAGCCGGTGGTTTCATCGGACGACCGCGTAAAAGTCTTTCAACCGATGGGGACTCACACCGAGCCAATACAACAATCGCAAGGTCCACATCAATACGATGGTTCGGAGCGGGCCCTGTCGTTCCCACCGTCGAAAGGACGTGGTGACGGTCTGCCGCAACCTGGCGATTCGGCCGGCTCGTTTGAGTCGTGTGCTGAACTCGATGTCCTCCATAAGCGGGATGTCGAGAAAGCCGCCGAGGTCCTCGAACACCTTGCGGCGAACGAAGATGGCTTGGTCGCCGGTGGCGATGCCCGTCCATCGCGAGCGGAGATTCACCAGAGTGCCGATCATTGCCGCCCACGGCGAAGGGCTGTCGAACCGGACGTCGAAGCGCCCTCCGGCGACGCCGGAATCGGCCAAGGCCGACGTAATGAGTCCTTTGGCGTCCGGCGGCAAGAGCGTGTCGGCGTGCAGAAAAAGCAGCCCTTCACCGCGGCAGGCCTTGGCCCCTTCATTCATTTGACGGGCCCGTCCTCGGGGGGCTGTGATCACCCGGGCGCCGGTCAGGTCGGGGCAAAGGGTTTGAGCAATCGCGACGGTCTCATCCGCGCTGCCTCCATCCACGACCACGATTTCGTCAAAACCCAGCTCCGCCGTGTGGGCAAGGGTCTTGGCCAGGACGGTCTGTTCGTTCAGCGTGGGGATGATGACGGAAACGATCATGGCGCCATGGTGTAAGGATCGCCGGGCCGATGCCGGCGGTATGAAGGGTGGCGATCGATCCGATATCGGTCAAATCCGCTCGACGGTCAGGCCGGTTTTTTCGGCTCGTTGAACATGAAGTAGAGTACGAGGACGGCGGTGCCCCAAAACACCATCTGTTTGTGCCAAAAAAGAATCTCCCCGAACTGCAGAAATCCGACGGCCACGCCGATCGCGCCGACTGTGACGACCCATCGAAGCAAGGGCTGTTCGATGACCGCGTTGGACCAGATGGCCAGCCCGCAGAAATACAACAACATGGCCACGACGCCGCTCAGCTCGAAGCCGCCGCTGATCGAGAGAAAGACTTGCAGAAACCCCAGAAACATGAAGGCCGTGCCGACCATCTTGCCCAGCACCCTCCACTGCCGGTCACTGCTTTCCGGGTCCGGGTCGTTCGACGGGCTGGAAGGTTCCGGTCGTTCACCTTGCTCAGGCGATGGCTGTGGTTCGGACTGTGTCATGGATTAGGCCTTGAAATGTTTGCTCAGCGTGAGCGTCTGTTGTTGATAGGAGGAACCGAGGCCGACTCCGTACAGGCGATCGGGTTTGTCGGCCATGCGGTGATAGACCACCTTAAAAAATGTTTGCCCGTCGTGAATGAGGAAGGGCACGTCGTGAGGCCGGACCTCCAAGACCACCTGGGTCCCTTTGATCTCTCCCTTTCCCCCGTAGCCGAACCCCGGATCGAAGAATCCCGCGTAGTGGGTGCGCAGTTCGCCGCAGGCCGCTTCATAGGCGACCATCTCGGCCGCGTAGCCGGCCGGAACGCGGATCCGTTCCTTCGAGGCGAGGATGTAAAACTCTTCCGGCTCCAGCAGCAAACTGCCTTGCCGATGCCGACGGAGCGGCTCCCAAAAATCCGTCGCCGTGTAATGGCCGACTTTGGCGAGATCGATGACGTGGCTGTTTTTCTTCGCGCGGTATCCGATGATCCGTGCGTCGGATTGGTCCTCGCCTTTGAGGTCGATGCGGAGGAACAGGCCGTGGTCGGTTCGGACGTCGCGGCTTTCTACGACGGATCGGGACGCATCGTTGTGATGGAGAAGCGGAGTCCGTCGATGGAGCGAGCGCAACGCTCTGTCGGAAACCGTCGCGTCTCCGCGAATGAAGCGAATTTGATTCAGCGACTGGCCCGTCGCCACCTTGATCGCGAACGAACGGGGCACCACTTCCAAAAAGAGCGGGCCTTGATAGCCCGATCGGATTTCGTCGAACCCGGAGGTCAGATCCGTGACGACGCGGGTAAAGACGTCCAACCGGCCGGTCGTGCTTTTGGGGTTGGCTCGGGCGTGGACGGTCTTCGGAAGATTCAGATGTTCCAACAGCGGCACCAGGTAGACGTGGCCCTTTTCCAAGATGGCGCCCTCCGTCAAATCCATCTCGTACATCACCAAGTCGGACTGATAAAAGTCGAGCACGTCCAGACGCGACGAGATGGCCGACAGTTCAGGCAGAAAACTGCTGATGAGCCGATAAGCTTTTGGCCCCAGGCGCAGATCGAGACTGGCCGGCTGAATTTGGCGGTCTTCAATTGCCGGAGACGCGACGATCGCCTGCCCGGCGATCAGCCGCCTGATGTCCTGGGATGGGAGAATACCGGCATGGGGCAAGGAGGTGATCACAGGTCGTCTCTGTCTCCGGCGCAGCCGTTGCCCCAGGCCGCGCAGCCGTCGGAATCCGAAAACCCGTCTCCGCACGGCGTGAAGGAGCCGGACGGCCCCCCCCGTGAGGACAGGGCGCCGACCATGGGCAATTCCCGACCGCCGTCGGTCCTCGGCTGCGGGTAATGGTAGGTCTTGTTCTCGTAATTGCGCAAGACGGCTCCGTCTTCGTCGAGATGAACCAAATACTCGCCGGGCAGCAACGGGATTTTGCCGCCGCCCCCCGGCGCGTCGATGACGAAGTGGGGAACCGCCATGCCGCTGGTATGGCCTTGGAGCGATTTGACGATGTTCAGACCCGTCTCGACCGTCGTCCGAAAATGGTTGGTGCCTTTCGTCAGATCCGCTTGATAGAGGTAATACGGCTTCACCCGCGCGAGCAGCAGTTGATGCACCAGCCGCTTCATGACCTCCGGATCGTCGTTGACGCCCTTCAATAAGACGGTTTGCGCGCCGAGTGGAACGCCCGCGTCGGCCAACATGCCGCAGGCGGCTTTGACCTCGGGGGTCAGTTCGTCGGGATGGTTGAAGTGCAGGTTCATGTAGATCGGGTGGTATTTTTTGATCGTCTCGCAGAGCTTGTGCGTGATCCGTTGCGGCAGGGTGCCGGGGACCCTGGTGCCGATGCGGATCAATTCGAGATGCGGAATCGACCGGAGGGCCCTCAAGACCCGTTCGAGCAAATGATCGGGGAGCAACAGGGGGTCGCCGCCCGACAGGATCACGTCCCGCACCTCCGTGTGCTCGCGCAGGTAGGCGACGGCCCGATCCAATTCTCCCTTCTTGAGAAAGCCCGGCTTTCCGACCAGCCGTTTTCTCGTGCAGAACCGGCAGTAGATGGGACATTGATTCGTGACCATGAGCAATACCCGGTCCGGGTATCGGTGGACCAGGTGCGGCACCGGACTCATGAGGTCTTCTTCCAGCGGGTCGGCTTCCGCGTCGAGGTCCGCCAACTCGGCTGGGTCGGGAACGACCTGCTTCCAGATCGGGTCGTTCTTGGCCTTGATCATGTTCAAGACGGTCGGCGTGATCCGCATCGGGTAGGGGCCGACGATGGCCTCGATCTCCTCCTCGTCCAGGCCGAAACGGTCCGCGAGCTCTTTGGGTTTGACGATGCTCTTTGCCAGGATTGTTCTCCAGTCTTCCATGACTTGGCCTTTGGTTGGAATCAGTTGATTCGGCAAGAGGGGTACTCGTCGCCGGCTTCCGGCGACTCCGGCGTCGTTCTCGTCTGCGACCGGAATTGCTTTATCTCACCGTTCGTCCCGGCGGACCCGTATCGTTCATCCAGGTAGGCCAGGATGTCGGCGGTCTCCGTCAGGACGAGGTCTCCGTCTTGGAGAACCGGCACATAGTATTGGCCCGACACTTGGTGGACTTGCGTCCGCAGTCGCCTGACGTCCGGGACGGTCACGGCATGGTAATCGAGTTCCAAGTCGGCCAGTTTGCGGCGGACGACGAGACAGTCGGGGCACCAGTCTACGTAGTACAGCGTGATGGACATGCCAAGTTTACGCGCGGCGTTCTCTGTCCTGGGAGCAGGACCGACCATCCGTCGTCATGCGTCGGGCGTCTTCGCCGTTCACTGACGCGGCGTCGTCGACGACGGCGCAGGGCGTCATCACCGCATCCTGCATCCCGTGGATGATCTTTTTATCGGCCGGACAGATCGTCGCCAGGATACCAGCCAACCGGACCTCTTCGCCAGTCACGAAATAGTACGGCGACAACCGAGCCCGCCCGGCCATACGAGCCATTGATCCGGTTCGTTCGTCCAGATAGTCCACTTCGAACAGACGACCCTTGTGGAATTCCTGCAAAACGTGGGGAGTCGTCGGAAAAGAGGCGAGGGCTCGGCGAAGGGCGCCGACCCACTCCGTCTGGGGGAGGTCATGTCCGATCGATACCCCTCGGCTTCCCCACGCCAGTTCCGAGAACCCAGACGGTTTGATCACAAAGTGGCGCTCCTTTTGAGTGGCTGTTTCGAGATCGGTCCAATCGGAAACGGGGCGCTCCCCCACATAAAGATTCGGAATGACGGCGGTCGGAGGAATCGGCGCCGGGTCAAGAATCCAGGTTCTCGGCATGACGGTCCTCAGGTGGAGAAAACAATCGGCACCGAGCTGCTTATCCCAATAGGATCTTAGCACGGGGTGATGAAGGAGCGCGAAGGCCGATTTTTCCTCCAGCGCCGGTTTGTAAGGAGGCGTCACCGCCACCCATTCTTTCTTGGCGGCGTACTGGATCAGTTCGGCCTTGGGAATGTTAAGCAGATCGAACAGTTCGTAAAACCGGTAGATGAGGCCGACGCGCCGCCCGCCCTCGTCGGTATAGAGACGAAGTTCTCCCTCGGTAAAACGAAGCTCCCGCGGTTCGATGCACCAAACGGGCACGCCCTGTTGTCTGAGCTCGATCGCCAACCAGGCCATTTCCGGCCGGTAGTCCTTCGCTTCGTCAGACACGACAACGGCGATGCAGCCGTCCTGTCGTTGGGCCGCCCGCAGCATGGCGGCGAAACCGCGCACCATTCCATTCCTGCCCCCGATCAGTTCATATCGGGGCGCCATGTCGAGCGCCGAGTGTTCACGATCTTGATCGGCGTAGGCGTGGCTCATCGCGGCGGTCAGGCCGATCCCGCCCGGCACCGAATCGAGTTCCGTGATGATCATGCCGTCCTGTGTGGGAATGACGTCGGGCCGAATGACGGTCGGCAACGACTCACGGAACCGTTTCATGCGGCCGTACGCGATCAAGCCTTCCGGCTTGCCTTGATCCAGATACCGGGCGATCCAGGCCGGTTGGGTTCCCTTGGCGCTTTCGTGGTACAAGCGGTTCAACGCCCGATAGAACGAAAACAACTGCGGCCCCAGCGCCGTGAAAAACGCGAGTTGGTCGCGGGACAACAACAAAGGCCGGGGGCTGATCCGCCAGGATGTCGTTCGGGGCGAGACCGGTGAATCATGGTCGATGAATGACGTGAAGAGCCCGGCATCGCGCAGATACCGGCCAATGGCAAGGCAACGGTTCACCGCCGTCTCGGTTTGGTGTGCTTGATGCGAAGGACGGGAGAATTCAGTTTGAGCCAACGAGAGGTTCCTTTTGACCGCCGGTCGGAAACGTGCAGGAGGCGCAAACCGGTTGAATGCTAACATTGGGCCTCAACGTTCGACAAGGGGGCGAGGACGGCGAGGTTCGATTAGAAGGTGGGCAAGGCGGCTGGTAAGAGGCAAGAAGGATAAGGAATCGCGTCCGACGTCCGGCGGCCGCCGGTACGCTTTTCCGACGCATAGAAGCCGCTCCTTGCTTGCTACGTCGAGGGCGGCATCGTATGATGATTTCCGATGGGCACGCATACGAGCGAACCTTCTTCCCTCACGGTGTCGCCGAAGGCGTTGCCGCAATTCGTGCCCGATTCGGCTTGTCGTCGGTGCGACGTCTGCTGCCGTTTCCCGGAAGCCGATAGTTTTCTTCGCCCCTATTTTACCCGACAGGAAATCGCGGAGGCCGAAGCGCGCGGCCTCTCCCGCGACTGCTTCCCGGACCGATCCGGTTCGCAGATCGATCTCGTCAAAAATCCGCAGGGGGAGGGCTATGTCTGCCCGGCGTTCGATGTGTCGTCTGGTCGATGCACGATCTATGAGGCGCGGCCGTTGGACTGTCGGCTCTATCCCTTGGCGCTGATGTGGGATGAAACGCACGAGGAGGTGGTGTTGGGATGGGATGCCAAGTGCCCATATCTCCACGATTCCGTTCCTGCCGCGATTACGGCCTATGCGGAGCGGGTCGCCGGTTGGCTGGAGCAGGCATCGTGGATTGAGATCATTGCGGCCAATCCCCGATTGGTCGGTCCTTTTCAGGAAGACGTGGTGATTGTGCGGTCCCTTCCGACATTGACGACCCGTCTCACGCGGATACCGTCCGCTCTTTCTTCGTTGCATCTTCTTACTCCGGCGGATGCGCCGCGGTTCGCGCGGGCGCTGGAGTCGTCCGGCCTCCTGTGTCCTGATGCATTGGCCGCCTACGCCTTTCCCTATCATTATGTCTGGACGACTCTGTTGCCGTACCGATGGATGGAATCGGGGGGGACGTTCTTTCTCTTCGCGCAATCGCCGGACGGCTGGTTCATGCCGCTGCCGCCGTTGGGACCGAAGCCGCTGGAGGAAACGGCGGGCGAGGCGTTTGAACTGATGCGGAGATGGAATGGAACGTCGCCGGTCGGCCGGATTGAAAACGTGACGGCTTCTCACAAACTGATCTTGGAACGGTTGGGGCTGCGATGCCGGCCTAAAGAAGGGGATTATCTGTACCGAGCCGAGCACGTCGCGACGTTGGCCGGAGACCGATACAAATCGCAACGGGCGCTCTGCAATCGCGTCGAGCGGGGGCGGGCCGTCATCGCGCGGCCGTATCGGGCGCAAGACCGGGACGGCTGCCTGGCCCTGCTTACGCGGTGGATGGAACAGAAACGGGCCGGATTTCTTGATGAAGCGGCCGCGCTGTTTCTTGAGGATGCGATGGCGGCCCATGCGCTGGTATTTGCCGAATATGAGCGGATTGGTCTATCGGGAACAATGGCTCTTCAAGGGAGTGAGGTCGTGGCCTATACCTTTGGTTATTGGCTGACACCGCAAACTTGGTGTGTTCTGATCGAGGTCGCGGATCGGTCGATCCCCGGCTTGTCCCAGTGGCTGTTTCGCGAGACGTGCCGCGCCGCGGTCGCCGAAGGCGCCGCGTTCGTGAACGCCATGGACGATGCGGGGTTGCCGGGATTGCGCGCGGCCAAGCGGCACTATCATCCCGCCGCCGTCATTGAGAATTGGATCGTGACGGAATTCGAGCCATGAGCCGCAATCCGACCTCACAAACTTCGACGGAGCCCCGACGGAAGGGGTGGGCGACGTTTTCGATGATGGCCGCCGTCGTCGCGCTGGGCGTCGTGACGTTTCTCATCGACCACGCCATGCGCGGCCTTGGGGCGACAATCTGGCTTCCGTTATTGGCGCTGCTTGTCTGGACCGGCGTTCGCGTGCGCGCGGAGTACCGTCTGGCGCAGCAAGAGATCGCCTGGGCGCGGACCGCCGAAACGGCGCTGTTGCAAAGTCAGGAACGGAATCAGGCGATCATCGAGACGGCGCTGGACGCGGTGATTATCATCGACTCCGCCGGCGTCGTGACGGATTGGAACGCCCAAGCGACGGCTATTTTCGGCTGGACAAGAGAAGAGGCCGTGGGACGACCGCTCGCCGACACGGTCATTCCCCCGGCCGTTCGTGAGGCCCATAGACAGGGGCTGCGCCACTATCTCCAAACCGGTGTCGGGCCGATCTTGAATCGCCGCATCGAGATCATGGCCCGGCACAAGAGCGGCCGGGATTTTCCGGTCGAATTGTCGGTGTCGCCGGCTCGAATCGGGGAATCCTATATCTTCAGCGCGTTCATTCGCGACATTACGGATCGCCGCAAGGCCGAGCGGCGTCTCGCCGCGCAATATGCCGTCACCCGCGTGCTGAGCGTGGCTACCTCCCTTCAGGAGGCCGTTCCCCAGATCATGGAGGCGGTCGGCGGCAGCTTGGAGTGGGATCTCGGTTTCTTTTGGAAGGTGGACGCACAATCGGGAGTCTTGCGTCCTCTCCATCAGTGGAGAGCCCCGTCGTGCGACCCCGAGGAATTCGTCAAAGCGACGGAAGGGCTGGTCTTTCAACGGGGCGAAGGGGTCCCAGGCCGGATTTGGGAAAGAGGGTTCCCGATTTGGGTCAGGGATGTGATGACCGACGCGGCCTTTCTCCGATCCGCCGAGGCGACGCAAGCAGGGCTTCATGGAGCCTTGGGGTTTCCGATTCGCGTTGGCGGCGAAGTCGAGGGCGTGATCGAATTTTTCAGCCGCCACGTCCAAGAGCCCGATGACGAACTGCTCAAGATGGTGGCGGACATCGGTCTCAAAATCGGACAGTTCTGCGAGCGCGCGAGGGCCGAGGATGCGCTGCGCCAGGCGGAAGCGCAATTGCGGCAATCGCAGAAAATGGAAGCGATCGGCCGGCTGGCCGGCGGCGTCGCGCACGATTTTAACAACTTGCTCACGGTCATCCGGGGATACAGCGAATTGATTTTGACCCGCCTTCCGCGGGGCGATTCCATGCGCCGGGACATGGAGGAAGTGAAGAAGGCGGCGGATCGGGCCGCGGGGCTCACGAAACAGTTGTTGGCGTTCAGCCGGCGCCAAATCGTATCGGCCAAGGTCGTCGATCTGAACGGCGTCATCAAGAACATGGACGGCATGCTGCGGCGCCTGGTCGGCGAGGATATCATCGAGGTCTGGACGGATCTTGAGGAAGAGGTCTGGCCGATCAAAGCCGATCCGGGGCAGATTGAGCAGGTCATCATGAACCTGGCCGTCAACGCGCGGGATGCCATGCCGACCGGCGGCCGGCTGACGATTGAGACTCGAAACATCACAGTGACCAAAGAGACGCGCCGGGGAAAAGTCACGCTGGAGGAAGGCGCGTACGTCATGCTGGCGATCAAAGATTCCGGTCACGGCATGAGCGAGGAAGTGCAGGCCCATTTATTCGAACCGTTTTTCACGACCAAGGAAAGCGGAAAGGGAACGGGGCTCGGGCTCTCGACGGTGTACGGCATCGTGAGGCAGAGCGGAGGTCTGATCGGAATCGAGAGTGAGCCGGGGCGGGGGACGACCTGCACGATCTTTTTCCCGCGCCTGGTCGAAGGTGTCCAGGACAGTGAATCGCCTCAGCAGGGAGCCGGTGGAGAGCGGGGACATGAGACGATTTTGCTGGTGGAAGACGACCCGGGTGTCCGCGGCCTCGTGCAGGAGACCTTGCGGATGAACGGTTATCACGTGCTGGTGGCTCGACACGGTATCGAGGCGCTGTTGGTCGGGACCAAACACGTGGGGCCGATTCATCTCTTGATCACCGATGTCGTGATGCCGCAAATGAGCGGGCCGGAAGTGGCCGACAAACTGGCGGAGCTGCGGCCGGAGGCCAAGGTGCTGTATATGTCCGGCTATCCCGACCATCCGGTCTTTAAGAAGGGCGAAGTCAACCTGGAGACCAATTTCCTCCAAAAACCGTTTACGCCGGTCAATCTGGCTCACAAGGTGCGGGAAGTGCTGGATCGGGCCAACGTTGCGTAACAACCTCGTTCGGCTTGCGCTTGATCTTCCCGCGTCGTTCCGTTTATCGTGAGTCCGCAATCGATCAATGAAGTGAAGCCGTTTTTGTAAAAAGAAGCCCTCGTAAAAATAATAGGCCGAAAATTTTGACGTATGTCGTCGGGGCGTGAAATCGATATCGGGCGTTACCGGGTCGAGCGGGAACCCTTCTATGCCGAAGTTCGCGGCGAGATCAGTCTCTTCGGCATCGCGGCGCGCAATAAAATGGCCGTGATGCTCAAGGGGCCGACGGGGTGCGGCAAGACCAGATTCGTCCAGCACATGGCGTACAAGCTGGGTCGGCCGTTGATCACGGTCGCTTGCCATGAGGACCTCACGGCCTCGGACCTTGTCGGACGCTATCTGCTCCAAGGACAAGAAACCGTGTGGATGGACGGCCCACTGACGATCGGCGTCAAGCACGGCGCGATCGTCTATCTGGATGAAGTGGTGGAGGCCCGGAAGGATACGACCGTCATCATCCATCCCTTGAGCGACGACCGGCGGGTGTTGCCGATCGAAAAAAAAGGCCAGCTTGTCGAAGCCGCCGACGAGTTCATGCTCGTGATTTCTTACAACCCCGGCTATCAGAGCGCGCTCAAGGATCTCAAGCAAAGCACGAAGCAGCGGTTCATGGCGATCGAGTTCGATTATCCTCCGTCGGCCATTGAAACCTCGGTGGTCCAACGGGAGGCGGGAATCGATCGGGAGATTGCCGAGCGTCTGGTGAAACTCGGCGGCAAGGTCCGCAATCTCAAAAACCATGGACTTGAAGAGGGAGTGAGCACCAGGCTGTTGATCTACGCCGGTCTGTTGATGAAACAGGGCGTGCCGGCGGAACAGGCCTGCGACGCGGCGATCGCCCGTCCGATCACCGACGATCCGGACATGCAGCGCAGCATTCTGGAATTGGCGAAAGCGATCTTTTAACACACCCATGGCCGTTCCTCATGGATATCCGTCGCGCCGTTGCCACGGAAAGCAAAGACCGGGTGACGCTTCAGGTTTACATTCAACCCAAGGCGAGCCGTACCGAGTTTGTCGGCTTGCACGGTGACGCCATCAAAATTCGTGTGGCCGCTCCTCCGGTGGATGGTTCGGCCAATGCCGAGCTGATCCGATTTTTGGCCGAACGGTGCGACATTCCGCGAAGTCGCGTTTCCATTGAGAGCGGGGCAATGAGCAGGCAGAAGCGAGTAAACCTCGCCGGGGTATCCGCCGAGTGGGTGCTGGCTCGATTGGCTTCGCCGCAAGGAAAGGAATGATTACGCTATGACAAGAATAAGCAAGGGACTCTGCATCGCAACGGGCGTCGTTTTTCTTGCGGCTTGCTCCACGGCAAAACCGGTGCTGTATCCCAATCCTCATCTTCAATCGGTCGGCAGAGAGGCGGCCGAGCAGGATATTGAGGCCTGTCGAAAGGAAGCGGAAGCCGCCGGTGCGGAGGAGGGAAATGGAAAAGGCGGGGAGGTGGCCAAACGGACGGCCATGGGAGCCGCCGTTGGAGCGGCCAGCGGGGCTGTGGGAGGAGCCATCTCCGGCTCAGCGGGCAGAGGATCGATGATCGGGGCGGCAAGCGGCGCGACGTGGGGATTTCTGAGCGGGCTGTTCTCGCTGGGGTCCCGCTCGTCGGAACCGGCGCCCGCCTACAAGAATTTCGTCAACCGCTGTCTGCAGGAGAAGGGATATGAAGTGACCGGATGGCAGTGAAGAAAAGCCCGCGACAATCTCGTATCGGCCTCGGAACACCGACGGCAAAGGGGCCAAGCGACGGTGAGAGGTACGACCGTTCGTCGATACGGGAAATAAGGGGCGGGATGGAAAATGGAATGTGTTCGGCTTCTGTTCCTTCGTCGGGTAAGCTGAGTGGGTGAGCGAACACCCGTCCACTTTCTTGGCGATCCTCCTCTTGATGTCGTGGCTCACGGCCTGCGCCGCGCCGGAACCGGTGTTGCGCCCGACTAAGCGACTGCTGTTTTACGGGAAAGAGCAGGCGCAGGAAGATGTGGCCGCCTGCCGAAAACAAGTCGAGCGGGAAGGACTTCGTCCCGGTGCGTATCAAGGCGCCAATGCCGCGACCGGCGCCGTGCTTGGTGTGACGCTCGGCGGCGCCATGGGAGCGTCGGCCGGCGTGATTGGCGGTCTTGCCGGGGTGGCGATCGGCGCGGCGTCCGGCGCCGGATTGGGATTGGCCGTCGGTCTAGCCGGCGGCGCCTATAAGCCTCTGGTGCCGGACCCTCCGTATGCCGACGCGATGACGCACTGTCTCAAGGAAAAAGGTCACGAAGTCGGAGGCTGGCAGTAAAAAGTGCTTTGACTGTTCCCTCCTGTTCAAATTCCAGCACTCACGTCGACCTCGCATCAGGTTTTCCTTCCTGATCAAGTAGCTCCGGGATTGCCGTTCGGCCATCTTCTCTCTTGACATAGTTCTAGTTAGAATTATTATACTGACCTCACGTGGTTGGTCTGCCGCCTGATGAAGGTGTAGGATGACCCGGCGTGGTTCCATTGTTTGATGAGGGCCGATCGGTGCGAAGCCGACCGAGTCGCTGATACAGAAGGGAGGATACACGATGTTCGTCATTGTTGGAGCAACGGGGCACACCGGTTCGGCTGCTGCGGAGACGTTGTTGCACCG
>JANDJE010000017.1 GCA_024331095.1 Nitrospira sp.
GACATTGTGCGTGACGTGCGGGAGCGGACGCAAATGTTGCACCTGACGATGGCGGGGTTGGAACACCAGGTGCAGATGCGGACCGCCGAGTTGGAAGAGCGGGAAACGCTCTTGCGCGCCATTTTCGAAACGACGGTTGAGGGGATCGTGGTCATCAACGAACGGGGGCTGATCGAGATGGTCAATCCGGCAATCGAAACCCTGTTCGGCTACAAGCCGGAGGAGCTCATTGATCACAATGTGAGCATCTTGATGCCCGCTCCCTATGATCGGGAGCATGATGGCTATCTCAAAAATTACCTGACCACCGGCGTGAAGAAAATCATCGGCATCGGTCGCGAGGTCGTGGCGAAACGCAAGGATGGCTCGATCTTCCCCATTGACTTGTCCGTCGGGGAAATGATGATCAAGGGCACGCGCAAGTTCACCGGCATCATCAGGGACATCTCGGCCCGCAAGGATATAGAGAATCGATTGCGGGACAATGAATCACGCTATCGGCTGACGTTGGAAGTCTCCACCGATGGTTTGTACGACTGGAACCTTCAAACCATGCAAGCCTCCTATGGTCCTCGTTGGATTCAGTTGTTGGGCCTTGAGGGGCATGATATCCCCCTCAACAACGTGTATGACTGGAAAAATCGCGTGCATCCGGACGATCGCCCATGGGTCGAACGGGCGTTGACCGATCACTTGGAAGGGAAGTCGGCGCAGTACTGCGTCGAACATCGGGTCCGGCATCGATCGGGCGAATGGAAATGGTTCGCGATGCGCGGCCAGGTGGTGGAGCGGGATCAGGCGGGCAAGCCTCTTCGGATGATGGGCACGCTGACCGATATCACGGAGCGCAAGCAGGCCGAGGCCGAGTTGGCTCAGGCGGCGCAGGAGCTTCAGCGGAAAAACAAAGAACTGGCCGAGGCACGGGACCGGGCGTTGGACGCGGCCAGGGCCAAGGCTGAGTTTCTGGCCACGATGAGCCACGAGATTCGGACCCCGATGAACGGGGTGATCGGCATGACCAGCCTGCTGCTGGATACAGCTCTGTCCGGCGAGCAACGGGAGTATGCCGACACCATCCGCCGCTGCGGCGAACATCTCTTGGAGATCATCAATGATATTCTCGATTTCTCCAAGGCGGACGCGGGGAAGATGGAGTTGGAACAGATGGACTTCGATCTCCGCACGACGGTGGAGGAGACCGTGGCGTTGGTGGCCGAACGGGCCTATGCCAAGGGACTGGAGGTGGGCTGTCTGGTCCAGGCGTCCGTGCCGGAGAGGCTGCGGGGCGATCCCGGCCGTCTGCGCCAGATTCTGCTCAACCTGCTCGGCAACGCGATCAAGTTCACGGAACGGGGGGAAGTGTTCGTAGCGGTGGGGTTGGAACAGGAAGAGTCGGTCGCGGGCGGCGATGGGGTCGCGGTGCGGTTCGACGTGACGGATACCGGAATCGGGCTCACGCCGGAACAGCAGAACAAGCTCTTTCAACCCTTTACGCAGGCTGATGGTTCAACGACGCGGCAATACGGCGGGACAGGGCTGGGATTGGCCATTTGTAAGAAACTGGCGGAGCTGATGGGCGGACAGATCGGCGTCGTGAGCACGGTCGGCGTCGGCAGCACCTTTTGGTTTACGGCGCGAGTGGGCGTCCCGGCGGATGATCACCGTCAGGCCCCCGCGGCGCTAGTTCGAGCTCCCGGCAACCGGCGCATGCTCATCGTGGACGACCATGCGGTGAATCGAAGGATTCTTGAAGAGCAACTGGGCGCCCATGGCTATCGCTATGAGAGCGTGGATAATCCCTGTGAAGCGTTAGCTTGTCTGCGACGAGCCGCCGAGCGGGACGAGCCCTTCGACCTGGCGATTTTGGACATGCAAATGCCGGGGATGGATGGCATGCAATTGGCGCGATGTATCAAGACCGATGAGCGGCTCAGCTCCACCCGGTTGGTCTTGCTCACCTCGCTGGGGCGGCGCGGAGACGCCAAACTCGCGCAAGAGGCGGGGTTTTCCGCTTATCTCACCAAACCGATCCGCCAATCGCAACTGCTCGATTGCCTTGCGCTCGTGCTGGCCGGTCCCGGTGCTCGCGACTCCGGTGCGGAGGGTTCTCAACCCGGCATCATTACCACTCACGTCGTCTCCGAAGTCCGTGCCGCGATGAGGGGCCATGTCTTGTTGGTGGAAGACAATCCCGTCAATCAAAAGGTGGCGGTCAAGATGCTCGAAAAATTGGGCTGTCGGGTGGACGTCGCGGGAAACGGCAAGGAAGCGGTCGAGGCGATGGAACGGATTCGCTATGCCCTCGTCTTCATGGACTGTCAGATGCCGGAAATGGACGGGTTTGAGGCGACCAGCGTCATCCGTGAGCGCGAGGGAGCCGACCGGCACACGCCGATCGTCGCCATGACCGCCAATGCCATGGCGGAAGATCGTGAACAGTGTTTGAAGGCGGGCATGGACGATTTCGTCAGCAAACCCGTCACCGCTCAGGCGCTCACCGCCGTCTTGAACCGTTGGTTGCCGAACGAAACGGCGACGCGAATGGCGGCCTAGCCGCCCGAGGCTTCGTTCGGTTTCTCATCGGCCTGCACGGAACGGGCAGTCCCGCCGATGCGGTGGCGAAGCTTGCCTCTCCGATCCGAGCCCACCACCGCCGGATCACAAAGATCTTTCCCCCGGACCAGCCGACATCGTAGAATCGCCCTCCATTTGACTCTTGGTCGCACTCCGGCGATCGGCCGGCTGGATGCCGGTTGCGAAAGGGATGGAGCCGGGATCTCCGGCGCGGTGCCGCCTACGGCCAAGGCGCGCGTGCGAGCGCGCCGTTGATTCGAGGGGGAATGGCATGGGGAATGACGGCGGAACGGGGGGGCAATGGACGCAGACAACGGGATGATCGAATCGAATCCGCTTCCCCTCGTGCTGGAGGGCTACTTCGCCATGATGGTCGTCATGGTGATCCTATGGTTCGTGCAACGACGCATCAAAAACGCCGCGGTTGCGGAAGTCGGGTTTTGCCTGGGGCTGGTGTCCGTCGTCGCGGGCTATACCGTCCAAACCATCAGCGGGATCGAGCGGACGTTGTTGGTGCTGATGTTGGTGGTGCTCTATGCGGGCCGATTGGGGCACTACATTCTGGTCAATCGAGTGATCGGCAAAGAGGAAGACAGCCGGTATCGCCGCCTCCGAAAATCATGGGGCTCGTCGGAGGCGTTCAATATGTTTCTGTACTTCCAGATGCAAGCGGTGGCCGTGGCGGTGTTTTCCCTTCCGTTTCTCGTGGTTCTATGGAATCCCCGTCCTCCGACGTCGATGGTCGAAATGGTCGGCCTCTTGATCTGGGGGATCGCGGTGGCGGGCGAGGCGCGGGCCGATCGGCAATTGGCGCAATTTCGAGCCGATCCGCGCAATGAAGGCCGTGTCTGCCGGGATGGGCTCTGGCGCTACTCACGCCATCCCAACTATTTTTTTGATTGGCTCCACTGGTGGTCCTACGTCGTCATGACGTTGGGGGCGTCCGGGTGGATCTTTAGCTGGGTCGGTCCGATCGTGATGGGGTGGCTGTTATTGAAGGTGACGGGGATCCCTCCCAACGAGACCGACGCGCTCGAACGATTCGGGGAGGACTATCGGACCTATCGCCTCAGCACCAATGCGTTTATTCCCGGCGCGCCAAAAAAGTTGTGATTTACTGAGTCTTTTGGGAATTCAGTTCCGCCAATCGAGCCCGTGCAATGTCGGCTTCTTTGCTCTCGGGATAACGGGAGATGATCTCCTCGTAGATCTTCTTGGCATTATCGTAGTTCATGTGGCTTTCCTCGTACGCCGCGTTTTCGAACAGAACCCTGGCGTCGTTGCCGGGACAGCCCGCAAGCAGCAGAAGACCGAATGCGCAGACGATCAAGGATGTCGTTCTCATAGCCATGGCCGCTCCTTCCGGGGGGCTATCCTACTCACTTGCCGCCTGACTGTCCAGATGTTCCGACCGTCCTGTTGATCGAGTCGATTCCATAACGTGGAGCCGAGATACCCTCGCTGCGGCAAGCAGGGCAGCGGCCGGGCCTGGTCAGTTTCCTGCGCTCGCGAAACACAAATCCGCAATCGAAACAGCTTGCGGGCTCCAGGACGAATCGCCGCATCCGGTCCCGCGCCAGGCTTTTGACGATATGAGGGAGGTGCTTTTCGACTTGGCGTTCCGGGATGCCGAGCCGCTGGGCAAGCTGATAGGACGACATGCGGGTGTCGGCCAGCAGGTCCATGATGCGCCGGCGCACGGTGCGTTCGGGAGGCAACATGGACATTTATGGTAGGCGAACAGGGATGGAAATACCATGGGGCCACGGCTGTTCCGGCCGCTGTCGGACCGGTCATCAAGCCGAATCCGTGAGCGTCCGAGCGAGAGTCGGCAGCCAGGGCAACAGGGCTACGCCGAGGCAGATCGACAAGGCCACGATCGAGGCGACGAGATCGTCGTCGAGCTTGGCTTCAGCGGCATAGATCACCGCCATCACCGCCGAGGGCATCCCGGCGATCAGCAACACCGCCGCCCGTTCCAATCCCGTCAGTCCCAACAGCGCTGCGACCGCCCAGCCGATCAACAGCCCTCCGCCCATGCGCAGCGCTACGCCCAGACTTGTGAGCGGCCAGGTCTTTCTCAGGGCATGGATGCTGATCGAGAGGCCGAGCACCAGGCTCGCCAACGGAATCGTCAGCCAATGAAGGGGCGTCAAAATCGACCGGAGTCCGTCCGGCAGGTGAAGCCCGCTGGCTTTCAAGGACACGATCGCGGTCAACGCCCACAACGGCGGGGAGGCGACGAGGCGTCGCAACGTCTGGCCGAAGGATGCGCCGCCGGTTCCGTGCCGGAGCGCCATCGGATAGAGCACCGTGAGCGTGAGCGTCGTTTGGCCGAGATCGAACAAAATGGCCCGCGCCAGGCCTTCTTCGCCGAACGTGGCCAGCATGACGGGGAACGCGAAATAGATCGAGTTGATCGAGCCGACCGCCAAGGCAAAACCTCCCTGTGTCGGCCGTTCAAGAGCCAGGAAGCGGGCCAGGAGCCAGGCGACGGATGCGAGCGGCACCGTCACGAGCCAAGCGGCAAGCGGGAGTTTCCAGGCTGCGGGAGAGAACGTCACCCGGTCCAGCGAGATGAGAATCGTGGCCGGCAGGGTGATGGAGAACACGAACGTTCCCAGCCGCTCCGCGTGGCGTCTTCCCAACAGGCCGAACAGGCGCAGCAACGCGCCGATGACGAAGAGAAGGAGAAACAGCGAGAGGGGCGAGGATGTGGGCGAAAACATGGGAGAGGAGCGTAACAGAAATAGAGGGCGAAGATCCGCTCATCGGCACCTGCGCGACCACTTTTCAAACGCCATCGCCTTTGGTAGGCTAGTCAAGGCGGCGACAGAACGCCTCTGCAAGGATCTTTTAACTCGCCATCCCTGAGGTAGATGCCCGGAGGTAGATGATGGGGATCTCCACCAGATTCTTCGCGATGCTGCGCATGATCGGCCGCCTGTGGTACGACCTCCCGCTGCTCGTCCGCTTGCTCCGGGCCTGGAAACAGGGGCGGTATCCCGGCCTCTCCGCCCGTACCCTCATGATCGTGGCGGGCGCCCTGCTCTATCTGTTGAGTCCGGTGGACCTCGTGCCGGATTTCATCCCCGGCGTCGGTGTGATCGACGATCTGGCCGTGCTGGCCCTCGTGCTCCAAAGCCTGGCTCAAGATCTCGCGGCCTTTCGGGCGTGGGAACAAAATCGTCGCTGAGCCCAGTGGCTATCACACAAGACCTGCTCTGCTGCTGATTGAGTGCTCTGAAGATCGCCGGAGAAGCCGGAAGGACGTTTCAAAGAGCGGCTCGTTCGGCGAGCGCGTGATCATAGGCAGGTATCCTATCGCCAGGTATCTATCAGCTCAGCCCCTGTTGATATTCATTTGGGCCGATCGTTACAATCAATAGCCTCTTCGACCTGCCTGCTCGATACAGAATTTGAAATAGTTTTGCGAATTGTCGGTCGTGGAGCTTAATACCTACCATGGCAAGAGCTAAAGCAATAGCTCGTACTGGAAGACTCCGGGAGCGGGATTTTAAGAAGCTCAAAGCGCTCGCGCACTATATCTGCTCGAAGTGTCCCGACACGAATTTGTTGGGTGCCACGAAGCTCAATAAGATTCTTTGGTATGCGGATGCACTCTCGCTGGAGACTCGCGGGGAGCCGATAACGAGGGAAACTTACATCAAGCGACAATTCGGGCCTGTTCCTAAGCACATCTTGGAAATCATCAAGAAGCTGGAAGATGACGACGCGATCGCTGTTAAAAACACGCCCTTCCATAACTATGAGAAGCGAGAATTTGTTTCGCTCAAAAGACCCGATCTTTCCATGTTCACTCCGGATGAAATCAGCTTGGTCGACGATGTAATCAGGGGAATTTGCTTCAACCACACTGCGACCTCCATCAGCCTTGCGTCCCATGACAGAATTTGGGAGTTGGCCGAGATCGGTGATGAATTGCCCCTGGAAACAATATTCGCATCAGACCTCGATGAGGTGACAGAGGCAGATGTCAAATGGGCCAAGGATGCATTGAGAAAAACCGCCTAGAGCATGAAGGGGCCTCGAAGACTCCGCATCGCACCGGCCACTGAAGAATATCTTCGGGAGGAAGAAAAGAAAGATCCGCTAGTTCGAAAAGTGTTCAAGGGGTTGACCTGGCGCTTGATTCACGAAAAGGAAAACCCCGGTTACAGGCTTCCTGGCTACAACCCTCCCAAGTACATCATCCGCAAAGAGTACCGTTTCCCTTTGCCCCGACTTTTCCGTCTTATCTATCAGATGAGCGAGAGCGAGGTCTTCATCGAGCTGGCTCAGGTGGTGGACTACGACGAGCAAGAGCGCTCATGATCGCCAGCGGCTGGAACGAAAGCGTTTGGAACTCTTGTTGCCTGTTTGCCCTGAGGGCGTTGCGTCTTGCAATCCAACCTCCGGGACCTCGGTTATGTTCGGGTGAATTCAGACCTGCTCCAGGGGGGCTCCGTGGAGTCTGACACGACCATTTATTTCCGACTGCTGTGAGCCCCTTTGAAAGCAGGAACAAGAATAACGGAGTAGCTGCTCGGTCAGAGGCTTGTTTCCATGCCTCCGCGATCTTGGTGATGCGGGCTGCATTTTCGGCAAGGGGAGGGCTTCAGCGGTGTTTATCCGAGCGCGCCACTCTTGAGGATAGCCTACCACCGACCCCACGTTCTTCGACGGCCCACCCTCACTGTGTCCGCTTTCTCGTCGCTGTGATAGTCTCTTCATCCCATGACGGCGCACTCCCACCAGACCGGCCTCGTCTCAATCGCCCTGTCCAAGGTCATGAAGGGCCTGCTGCTGCTCATGGTCGGGTTGGGCTTGCTCGAATTGATGCACGCGGATCTGGCGACGTTGTTCTCCCGGCTGATCGAGGCGCTGCACCTGAACGCCGACTCGCGGATCATCCACGCGCTGGTGCTGCGGATAGATGCGCTCCAACCCCACAGCGTGCTCGTCGCAAGCCTTGTCGGTCTGGGCTATGCGGGCCTGTTCTTGGTGGAAGGAATCGGGCTCTGGTTTGTAACCTTCCTGCTGAATCTCCTCATCGTGCTCTACCTCGTCGTCCAGTTGAAGCATCATGCCCTGAATCACACGTGAGGAAGCCCGGCTCTTTTGGGGCTTCTGCATGGGCGGCGTCTTGTGTCACCTCGGCCGCGCAGAAACGGTTCCATTCTCCGTTGAACTCGTCCTCGTTGACAGGCATTCTTATCAACCAGTAGGCTGCGCTCTTTTTTATTCTTATTATCAGGGAGGCCGCCATGCCCATTGTTTCGGAGATTGCGCCGGATCTGTTCCGTATTTCGATTTACGTGCCGGACATCGATTTGCACTTCAATCAGTTTCTGGTGCGCGATGAAGAGCCGCTGCTCTTTCACACGGGCCCCCGTGCGATGTTCGCCTCAGTGCGAGATGCCGTGGCCACAGTGCTGGATCCCGCGACGATCCGATGGATCGGGTTCAGCCACTTCGAAGCGGACGAATGCGGCAGTTTGCCCGAGTGGCAGCAAGTGGCGCCTCAGTCGACGGCGGTTTGCAGTCTGGTCGGCAAGTTGGTGAGCGTCGATGACTGCATGGCCCTGCGTCCGGCGCTTGGGATGAAAGACGGCGACGTGCTCAACACCGGCGCGTATCGATTCCGGTTTTTGCACACGCCCCATGTCCCGCATTGCTGGGAGGCGGGGCTGCTGTTCGAAGAAACCCAGCGGACACTGTTGTGCTCGGATCTCTTCCATCAGGACGGCGATGTGGAGGCGGTGACGCAGTCTGATGTGCTAGGCCGGTGCCGGCAGGTGCTCGTGGAGTATCAGCGGGGGCCGTTGGCGAACTATCTGCCCTATTCGACGCTCACGGACCCGACCCTCCGACGACTGGCCGAGTTGCAGCCGAAGACGCTGGCGACCATGCATGGGTCCGTCTTCGTCGGCGACGGCGCCCGCGCGCTTCGGGACCTGGCGGTCATGTATAAAGAGGTGTTGGCGCCGGCATTGTAAAAGGCAGAAGGAAAACGTTGGCTTCACGTCACGTTGTCCGCCGTCCCGTTTCAATGGTCTCACGCGCTGTTCCGCCTTGAACCTACACGATCGTTCTGTCACAATGCCCCGCCGCATCAGGTGTTTCGTCAGGGTCATCCGGCCGACCGGCCCGGCGTCGTGATTCATCCATCCCGATGATGGTGGATGCAGGCCGCACGTTGCGCAGACGAGGAGGGTTGAGGGTATGAAGTTCCTCGCGGTTCATCCCGGTCCGTTGATGTACACGAAAATCTATCTCCGGCTGGAGCCGCTCGGCCTCGAAATGGTCGCCCAGGCGGTTCGACAAGCGGGTCATGAGGTCCGGTTGATCGACCTGCAGGCGGATACCTGGAAGGACTATGAGGCGTTGATCCGGTCCTGGAAGCCGGACATCGTGGCCTTTGGATGCAATTACCTGGCGAACGTGCCCGAGGTGGTGGATCTGGCGAAGCTGACGAAAACCGTTCTGCCGAACGCGTTCGTCTTTGTCGGAGGGCACAGCGCTTCGTTTGTGGCCCGGGAGTTTTTGGAGCATGCCAACGGGGCGCTCGATTGCGTACTTAAAGGCGAAGGGGAGGCCTCGGCTCCCAAGCTCCTGGAAGCCGTCGCGAACGACCGCAAGGCGATCACGAAGGTTCCCGGTGTTGTCACCCTCGACGGGGAAGGGCCGCCCGCGCAGTTTGTGGAAAATCTTGACGACGTGCGTCCGGCGCGGGATCTGCTCAGAAACCGGCGCAAGTATTTCATCGGGGTGCTGGACCCCTGTGCGTCCATTGAGTTTGCGCGGGGGTGCCCCTGGGACTGCTCCTTTTGCAGCGCGTGGACGTTTTACGGCCGCAGCTATCGAATGGTCAGCACCGAGAAGGCGGTTGAGGAACTGGAGCAGGTGCAGGAACCCGGTATCTTCCTGGTCGATGACGTGGCCTTTATCCAGGCCAAACAGGGGATGGAAATCGGCGAAGCCATCGCTCGACGTGGCATTAAAAAACAATTTTATATGGAAACGCGCGGCGACGTGCTGCTGCGAAACAAGGAAGTCTTCCAATTTTGGAAGCAGATCGGGCTTCAGTACATGTTTTTGGGCGTGGAGGCCATCGATGAAGAGGGCCTCAAGATGCACCGTAAACGGATCTCGCTGGGGAAAAATTTTGAGGCACTCGAATTCGCCCGTTCGCTCGGCATTACCGTGGCGATTAACATCATCGCCGATCCGGACTGGGATCGCCGGCGGTTTGAGGTCATCCGGCAGTGGTGTCTGGAGATTCCGGAAATCGTGAACATCAGCGTGAACACGCCCTACCCCGGCACCGAAAGCTGGCACACCGAATCGCGCAAGTTCCAAACGAGAGATTATCGCCTGTTCGACATTCAGCACGCCGTGCTGCCGACCAAGCTCCCGCTGCCGGAGTTCTATGAAGAGCTGGTCAAGACGCAGCAGGTCTTGAACAAGAAGCATTTGGGTTGGGCCGCCCTCAAGGGCACGGCCAAGATCGCGGCGGGCCATCTCATGCGCGGGCAAACGAACTTCATCAAGATGCTCTGGAAGTTCAACAGCGTCTACAACCCCAAGCTACAGATCGCCGACCACCAACGTCCCGTCACCTACGAGATGAAGCTTCCCTCGGCTCCGCAAGAAGCCAAGACCATCGATGCCAGACAGTTGTTCATTCTTCCCGCCAAGGGCCGCAAAGGGCGGGCGTTGGATGAATCCAGCGAGCAGTTCGTGGAAGCCACCCGCACCGGGACGAGCATCTAGCCGCCGGTTCTCTTCCGCCGGAGAAGCTGCCGGCGAGAGGAAAAGCTCATCAACCTTTGGTGACGGAGCAAACCGCTCGTCCCTGGTCATATCACGAGACGGTCATCTCCTCTCCTCAGAGAAACCCGTGATAAGCGGTCTTCCTGTTACGGCTCATTGAGCGCAATAAAGCCGCGGCGTTGTCCCGTTTCTCGGCATGCGCGCCGTTTGGGTCGCCCACCTGTTATACTACCGTCGATCTGCATTCGAACCTTGGGAGAACCGCGGCATGGGCGCTCCAACCTGGGATGAATTCGCCGAACTGGCCCTGGCCCGTGTTCGCCGATCCGGTGTGGAATACGGCGATATTCGTATCCAACGCAGCGTGACCGGGCACGTTCGGGGAGAAGATGGCCGCATTGCGTCGGTCCGCGATGCCGAGGACGGCGGCTTCGGCGTGCGCGTGTTGTACCACGGCGCTTGGGGCTTTGCCGCGAGTTCGGTGCTTTCCCTCGAAGACGTTCCACGCGTGGCGGATCTGGCCGTCGAGCTTGCCAAACACGCGGCGTCGATCGCCACCGAGAAGGTGCGGTTGGTCGAAGAGCCGGTCTATCGCGATCGGGTCGTGACCGCCGTCCGGATCGATCCCTACACCGTTCCGTTGGAAAAAAAAACGGGGCTCCTCCTGGAGACAATGGAAACGCTGCATGGACGGCCGGATATCGTTCGGAGCACGGCCGAGATCTGGTGGTGCCGGGATCGCAAACGGTTCCAATCGACGGAAGGCACGGTACTCGATTTCGACCTGTCGGCCGTCAACGGTTCCCTCAGCGCCACGGCGTTGTTCAACGGGCGATTCGCCACCCGCTCGTTCAATCTTCCGTATCTGCGCCAAGGCTATGAATTGATCGAAGAGACCCGTTGGTCGGAAGAGGCGATTCGCGTGGCGCGCGAGGCCGTCGAAAAGGTTCGCGCGCCGGCCGTCGCGGACGGCGTCTATGACCTGGTCCTCGATCCGGAACATTTGTCGTTGACGATCCACGAATCATGCGGCCATCCCAGCGAGCTCGATCGCGCGCTCGGGTACGAGGCCAACTACGCGGGGACGAGTTTTCTGACGCCCGAGAAACGAGGGACGTTTCGATTCGGCTCTCCGCACGTCACGCTGGTGGCGGACAATACCGAACCGGGGACGCTCGCCGCGACGGGCTACGACGACGACGGAGTCGCGTGTCAGACGTGGGACATCGTGCGCGAGGGTGTCTTCGTCGGCTATTGCACGAATCGGGAGGTGGCGCCGAAGATCGGCGAAACGCGATCGCGCGGATCGAATCGAGCGGACGGGTGGGGCAGTGTGCCGATCGTGCGCATCGCCAACATCGGACTTGAGCCGGGCGAGCAGACGCTCGACCGACTGATCGCGGACGTCAAGCGCGGGATTTACATCGAAGGCCACGGATCGTACAGCATCGATCAGCGCCGGTACAATTTTCAATTCGGCGGCGACGCCTTCTGGTTGATCGAAAACGGCCGGCGAACCCGCATGCTGCGCGACGTGATCTATCACGGCATCACTCCCGAATTTTGGAACAGTTGCGACGGCGTGGCGGATCGGTCCTTCCGACGCCGGTACGGATTCATTACCTGCGGCAAGGGACAACCGGTCCAGTCCGGCTGGATGACTCACGCCGCGTCGCCGGCATTGTTTCGGCGAGTCCACGTGATCAGGGGAGGAGAAGAATCATGAGCCTGTCCGCCTCGAATCCGTGGCCGAAGATGACGAGCCGGGACGAATTTCGCTTTCTGGCCGACGTGATCTTTTCCCGCTCATCGGGCGACCATACCGTAGTGACGCTCCATGACGAACGAGCCGGCACCACGAGATTCGCCGACAACCGTGTCATTCAAAACGTCGATACGAGGCGCGGCCTCCTGACGGCGACCGTCTCGTTCGGCCGGCGACACGGCACCGCCTCGACGACGGATTTTACGGCCGGCGCCGTTCAAGACATGGTAGCGCGGGCCGAGCGGATCGCCCGAGCGGCGCCTGAAGATCCGGAATATCTTCCGCCGCCGGACCCCCAACCGTTTCCCGTCCGGGAGACGGCGAGAGAAGAAACGATCGCCGATGGACCGGTGCGCCGCCACGAATACGCGAACGAAGCCATGAGCCTCTGCCGCATGGAAAATCTCATGGCGGCCGGGATCGTGTCGTCCTCGGTGGCCTCCGTCGGCGTGGCGGCGGACAACGGGTTGTTCGGTTGCGAGACGAGGACCAAGGCGCAGTTCAGCCTGACGGTTCAGGCCGGTGACGGAACGGGCGAAACGGGCGCAACAGGGTGGAGCGCCGCCGCCCACCGTTCGATCGATCATCTGAAAATTCAAGAACGGACCCTGGCGGCGATCGACAAGGCCAAGAGAAGCCGCGAAGCGAGGGACCTTCCTCCGGGAGACTATCCGGTCGTGCTCGAACCGGCCGCCGTGGCCGGGCTTTGGTCTTGGCTGATCTGGACGCTCGACGCCAAATCTTACGAAAAGGGCACCAGTCCGTTCGCGGGACAATTGGGAAGCCGAATCGTGGACAAACGGTTGACGTTGAGCAATGTGCCGAATCATGCCGATCTGTTCGGCGTGGGGTTTACTTCCGAAGGATTGCCGAGCGAACCCTCGCAGTGGATCGAGGACGGCCGCTTGAAACAACTCGCGTACGATCGATTTACGGCGCATACGCACGGGATCAAGAGCATTCCCACGTTGGAATCGCCGGTCTTGTCCGTCAAGGGGGCGTCGTTCGGGAACGTGCGAGAGCTGCTGAAACAGATCGATCGAGCCGTTCTTGTCACGAATTTTTGGTACATCCGCTCCGTCAATCTTCGCGACCTGACCTTGACCGGGATGACGCGCGACGGAACGTTCCTCGTAGAGAACGGCCATGTCGTCTGTCCGGTGAAGAATTTCCGTTTTCATGAGAGTCCCCTCCGGGTCTTTCAAGATGTCGGCGTCGCAACGGTTCCCACGGAGGCGGTGACACCGGAAGCGGGAAAAATGTTGGTGCCGGCGATGGCCTTGCCCCGCTTTCATTTTTCGAGCGTCACCAGGTTTTAAGGGGAAGAGAAAAGCGGCCGTCAAGCGGTTGGTCCTAGAGCAAACCATTGACTCTGCCGTTGAGCAGGAGTAGAGACAGCATCGGACGCGCTTTCGCATCGATACGGTCGATCGAGGAAGAGAGACGAAAGAGTTTCGAAAGGTCTGGAGCCCGACGGATGTCTCGCCGATTCAGCGATGAGCCGATCCACGTCATTCGTCGCATCCCATCGCCCGAGCAACTGGACGCCGTTCGATCCGCCAAGCGACCGGTGGGTGAAAAATTCGGCGAAGCGGCGGCATCCTTCGCGCGCTCGGTTGTGGAGCGGTTGGCGTCCGTGACGAGCGCGAGCCCGCCGGCGGGGAGGAAGGAGTCCGAGTCGGTTTTTCAAGGGCCGCCTGACGAGGCGCCGAATGATCCCGGGATGGGGGAACGTGAGCCGATCGAAAAAGGATCGGATCGCTTGGCGACGGCGGAACCGCGAGGGCCGGCGGCCGAGTCGGCGGATGACAAACCAGAGGTGAACCCGGCGAATCCAGCCGCCGAATCGTCGGCGGTGCAACCCGAGGAAGTGGCCGAGCTGAGGGGCTATCTTCTCCAACAACAGCAGGACATCGTCCGTCTGGCCTCTCAGATGCAAGAATTGAAATCCCTCGTGCTGTTGCAGCAACGTCTGATCGAACGGCTTGCACGGGAAGTGGTTCGGGGATCCGTCTCGACAACCCAACCAGGGCGCTCTTCCGCGGTCGCTCGTCCGAACAGGCCCGGCCGTCAAAAATCCGCCAGAGTTGAGAAAACGGTGATGACCCAAAACGATCCGATGCGACTGCCGCTGAACGTCTAAATGCCCGATCGGTATGTATTATGTATGATGGTGTCCGGCCAGCTGCCCTCGAGTTTTGCCCATCGCCTCCCGCCTCTATGATAACTGATCGCAACCACGGTCGAGTCCTGAAGGCGAGCTTGGTGGCGGCGGCCATCTGGGCGGCATCCTGGCAGGGTTCGGTCTTCGGTGCTTCCGGTGGAGAGGCGCGTCCCACTGTCTCGCTCTATGACAATCTCGGCACGTTGCACCACCCTGTGACGACGACGTCCGAGCAGGCCCAGCGGTATTTCGATCAAGGTCTGCGGCTGGTGTATGCCTTTAATCATGAAGAGGCCGTGCTGGCGTTTGAAGAAGCCGCCAGGCTCGATCCTTCAGCCGCCATGCCCTATTGGGGAGTCGCGCTGGCGCTGGGACCGAACATCAACGCGCCGGTCACCAAGGAGAGAGAGCGTAAGGCCATAGAAGCGCTCCGCAAAGCCCGCG
Source organism: Nitrospira sp. (assembly GCA_024331095.1). Taxonomy (GTDB): domain Bacteria; phylum Nitrospirota; class Nitrospiria; order Nitrospirales; family Nitrospiraceae; genus Nitrospira_D. The sequence continues at coordinate 14,724 of JANDJE010000017.1, forward strand.
CCCATAGTGCTCGCGCGAGTGAGGCCGAACGGCGCTACATCGAGGCGCTCGGCAAACGGTACGGTTCAAAAGGGGAGCCAAGAAAGGCGCTTGACAAGGCCTATGCCGACGCGATGAGGGCGTTATGGCGGGACTTTCCTGATGACGCGGACGCCGGCGTGCTCTTCGCGGAGGCCTTGATGGATCTCCGGCCCTGGGATTTATGGACATCGACCGGAAAGCCGAAGCCGGGAACGGAAGAAATCGTCGCGACGTTGGAGTCCGTCCTTGCGCGTTTCCCCGATCATCCCGGCGCCTGTCATTATTACATTCATGCCGTTGAAGCCTCGCCGACGCCGGAGCGGGCGCTGGCCTGCGCGGATCGGCTGTCGGGCCTGATGCCGGGCGCCGGTCACTTGGTCCACATGCCGGCCCACATTTACATGCGCCTTGGTCGATATCATGAGGCTGCGGACCGCAATACGCACGCGGCTCTTGTCGATCGAGACTATTTGGCGGGCCGAACGCTCGCCGGCGAGTACGCCGATGCGTACTACGCGCACAATCTCCATTTCTTGTGGGCCTCCTTGACGATGGAGGGGCGGAAGACGGAGTCGTTGAAGATCGCGCGCCAGTTGACGACGCTGGTGACCGAGTACAAGGCACAAAAAGACAAGTGGAAGGAAGGGTATCTTCCGACCCCCATCTGGTCTCTGATTCGATTCGGTCAATGGAGCGATCTGCTGCGAGAGCCTGCGCCTCGCGCGAGTCTGCGTCTTCACCACGCAATCTGGCGATTGGGCAGGGGCTTGGCCTTAACCGCCACCGGCCGCTTGCCGGAGGCGGAGGCGGAACTGGCGGTTTTGGCCGTCTCGACGAAACAGATCGGGCGCCCCCGCACGGACGAAGGAAAAATAGAGCAGGCCATGATTAAAATCGCCGAGCGTCTTCTGGCCGGCGAGATCGCGGCCCGCCGTGGGCGATACGACGAGGCGATCACGTCGCTCGGAGATGCCGTGAAAATGGAAGAGAACTTGCCTTACATCGAGCCGCCCTACTGGCCGATCCCCGTTCGCCATTATCTCGGAGACGTGCTGATGGCCGCCGGTCGATACGGTGACGCGGAGGAGGCGTACCAAGCCGATCTGGTCAGGCATCCCCATAACGGATGGGCGCTTTTCGGCCTGGTCAAAAGCCTTCGCGCTCAAGAGAAGGTCCGTGAAGCCGAGGAGGCGGAACGTCAATTCAAGGCGGCCTGGAGTTACGCTGATGTGACACTGGCCGGGTCGCGGTTTTGAAGTGGGAATATAAATATAAAGGAGAGGTGCGGAGAAGGGATGCATTTTATCGTGGGCGTGATGGGGCCGGCGAAGGCCAGGAAAAAAGACTTGGAGAACGCGAGGCTGCTGGGAGAGTTGATCGCGCGGCGCGGGTGGGCGGTGCTGACGGGCGGACGAAACGTCGGCGTGATGGATGCCGCGTGCGAGGGGGCCAAGAGGGTCGGAGGCAGTTTGACCATCGGGATCTTGCCGACGGCCAAGGACAAGGTGTCACGCTACGTCGATGTGCCGATCATCACGGAGATGGGCAGCGGCCGCAACAACATCAATGTCCTGACCAGCCATGTGGTCGTGGTCTGCGGACTGACGGGGTCCGGGACGGTGTCGGAAGTAGCGTTGGCCGTCAAGGCCGGAAGGCCGGTTGTCTTGGTGGATGCGTCCGCCGCGGACGTGGCGTTCTTCCGCAAACTGAACAAACGGTTGGTGGCAGCCGCCGACTCGCCAGAGGAAGCGATTGCTTTAATTATGAAGAGGCTGGAGAGGGTCCATCGGCGCCAACGGGTCGTTGCGTCCAATGGATACGATGGGCTTTCCGTGTGACCGGTTTGAACGTTTCGCGCCGGCGAGCAGGCGTCCCTCGCCCGCTCGCCGTACTGCGTCGTTCTCGTGGGTTCTGGGACTGTGTAAGCCGGGACTGTGTAAGCGTGTAAGGATGGACGATGAGCATAAGTGTCCCCGACGGAGAGGAGGGAATGACATCATGAGGCCGATTCGACGCGCGAGGCGGCAGATGATCATGCTGTGCCTGTTCGGAGCGATGGCCGGTTTGCCGTTCGACCCGACGGTCTGGGCGGCCGAGCCGGCCAAGGCCTATTTTGCGGGGGGCTGCTTCTGGTGCATGGAGGAAGCGTTTGAACCGGTAGAGGGGGTTCTTTCCGTGGTCTCCGGTTACATGGGGGGGAGCGTTGCCAATCCCACCTACGCTCAGGTCTCCACCGGAAAGACCGGCCATGCCGAGTCGGTCGAGGTGACGTATGACCCGGCCAAGGTGACGTATCAAACGTTGCTCGACGTGTTCTGGCGGAATGTGGATCCGCTGACGCCTAATGGGCAATTCTGTGACCATGGCAATCAATACCGGTCCGCCATCTTCTATGGGACGGACGAAGAGCGGCGGCTGGCTGAGGAGTCGAAAGTGGCGCTCGAACGGTCGAAACGATTTGCGCAGCCGATCGTGACGCAGGTGGTCAAGGCCTCCACCTTCTACCCGGCGGAAGAAGAGCACCAGGACTACTACAAGAAGAATCCCGTCCGCTACAAGTATTACAAGTTCGGCTGTGGCCGGGCGCAGCGGTTGGAGTCTCTGTGGGGGAAACCGTAACGGCCGGAGCCTGTGAACCGAGGTCATGACGGGAATCACATTGGAGGGAACAAACGGATGAAACGGGCGGTGAGTCGGAGAATGGCGGACCTCGCGCAGTCCGAGATTCGAGCGATGACACAAGCCTGCGCGAGCGTCAAGGGGATCAACATGGCCCAGGGAGTCTGTGATACGCCGGCGCCCTCCCTCGTACTTGAGGCCGCGCAGCGGGCGATCAAGGACGGCCGAAATGTCTATACGCGATTTGATGGACTCGCGGAATTGCGGCAGGCGCTGGCCGAGAAATTGGCCCGCTACAACGGCATTCAAGCCGATCCGAACACGGAGATTGTCGTCAGCGCCGGAGCGACCGGCGCTTTCCATTGCGCCTGCGAGGCGTTATTGGAACCGGGCGATGAAGTCATCGTGTTTGAGCCGTTCTATCAGTATCATCTGAGCGCGCTGCTGGCGGTGGAAGCGGTGCCGGTCACGGTCAGGATGGAGCATCCGGGATGGACCTTCACGGCCGCTCAACTGGAGCGGGCCGTCACCGAGAAGACCAAAGCGATTGTGGTCAATTCGCCGGGCAATCCCTCCGGAAAGGTGTGGGCACGAGACGAATTGGAAACCGTCGCGGCCATTGCCAAGCAGCACGACCTCTTCGTGTTTTCGGACGAAATCTACGAATACTTTCTCTATGACGGGCGGTCCCACCTGAGCATAGCCGCTTTGCCCGGCATGGCCGAGCGGACGATCACCATCGGCGGCTATTCCAAAACCTTCAGCGTCACGGGCTGGCGCATCGGCTACACCGCGGCCGCTCGACCATGGGCCCAGGCCATTGGTGCCGTCAACGACCTGCTGTACGTCTGCGCTCCGGCCCCTCTTCAAATGGGGATCGCCGCGGGTATCATCGAGCTGCCCGGAGACTTCTACAAAGAGCTTGCGCGCTCGTACCAGCGCAAGCGGGATCGGTTCTGCGAGGCCTTAGCCGAGGCTGGGTTGCCCCCCTCGATTCCCGAAGGCGCGTACTACGTGTTGGCGGATGTCTCGAAGATGCCGGGCTCGACCGGCAAGGCCCGGGCGATGGCTCTCTTGAAAGCAACCGGTGTGGCGGGGGTGCCGGGGGAAGCGTTTTTCTCCGGAACCGAAGGTGCCCGCTTCGTTCGCTTCAGCTACGCCAAGACCGACGAAGATCTGGACGAGGCCTGTCGTCGCCTGAAGCGGGCGAAATTCTAGTCGACGCAAACGGCTCTTCCCTTGCCCTGTCCGCCCACTCATGGTAAGAGGGACTCCATGAAGAAATCGATTGCCGGTGCCGTCGCCATTGCCGTCGCTCTTCTGGTGACGGCATGTGTCCATCAGCCGTCGGCGCACTTACCTGGGCCGAATGAGTCCCCGATTGAAGGTAAGTCCGTGTTGGCGGGCGAATGGGAATATGAAGACGGCGCCGTCGTCACGCTCCGGCTCGATGAAAGAGGAAACGGGACCTACCCCTACAAGGATGGGCGGTTCGAAACACTGCGGCTCACCGACCATACGTGGGTCGGCAAGTGGTATCAGAAGGAAAACGATCGGGAAGGAGGCTTCAGGGTCGTGCTGTCCGACGACTACACGGAGGGCGACGGCACCTGGTGGTACGATCGGATTGGAGAAGATTCAGCCCCTGCGCAGAAAGGCGGCACGTTTCATCTCAGCAAACGAACCTCTCTCACCAGGCTCGACGAGACCCCGCCTGCTCCGTAAGCTCTACCAACGATCGTTCAGGATCATCAGTCCATTCTCAAGCCTACTAGGCACGGTTGCCAGGCAAGAACGCTTGGCAAGGTCACCGGGGAAGATCGGTAAATAACCAAGGGGCTTCCTGTTTTCGCCGACGTTCATAGGCCGCAATCGCCTCTTCGTGCTGGAGCGTGAGACCGATGGAATCCAGCCCCCGGTACAAACAGTCTTTCCTGAACGGGTCGATCTCAAATCGATAGACCGTGCCGTTCGGCGTCGTCACCTGCTGGGCGCCGAGATCCACCGTGAGCCGGTATCCCTCCGTGTCAAGAACGTCCTTCATGAGAGCCGACACCGCCTCATTATCCAGGATGACCGGCAGGATGCCGTTTTGGAAACAGTTGTTATAGAAAATGTCGGCGAAACTCGGCGCGATGATGCACCGGAACCCTTGATCGAGGAGCGCCCACGGCGCATGTTCTCTCGACGACCCGCAGCCGAAGTTGTCGCGTGTCAGCAAAATCGTCGCCCCCTGGTAGCGGGCTTGGTTTAAGAAAAAGCGGGGGTCCGGCGACCCGTCCGGCTTTCTCCGCCAGTCAAAAAAGAGCCCCTCGCGAAGTCCGGTCCGCTTGATCGTCTTCAGAAATTGTTTGGGAATAATCTGATCCGTATCGACGTTGACTCGGTCCAGCGGAGCCACTAAACCGGTTAATTGTGTGAATGCCTGCATCGTATCCAGCCTTGACTGTTCGAGTTGAGGTTTGTTGTGTTCGGTCGCGTCGGCTCAGCCGGCCGTGCAGCGCTCACGTCCGGACCCCTACGCCCACCGCCTGATGTCCACGAAATGCCCTTCAATGGCGGCTGCCACCGCCATGGCGGGCGAGACCAAATGGGTTCGGCCTCCCGCGCCCTGGCGCCCTTCGAAATTTCTGTTGCTGGTGGACGCGCACCGTTCACCGGGTTGGAGCACGTCGGCGTTCATCGCCAGACACATGCTGCAGCCCGCTTCTCTCCACTCAAAGCCCGCTTCGCGGAAGATCCGATCAAGCCCCTCCGCTTCCGCCTGCGCTTTGACGAGACCGGAGCCGGGAACGACCATTGCGCGCACCGCCCTCGCGACTTTTTTCCCCTCGGCGAAGCGAGCGGCAAGTCGCAGGTCTTCGATCCGCGCATTGGTGCACGATCCGATAAACACCCGGTCAATGGCGATGTCCGTCACCGGCGTGTTGGGCGTGAGCCCCATGTACTCCAGGGCCCGTTCCGTCGCGCGCCTCGTGTTCTCATCCGCGATCGTTTGAGGGTCCGGCACCTTTTCGTCCACGCCGACGACCATGCCGGGGCTTGTTCCCCAACTGACTTGCGGAGCGATGTTCTCCGCCCGCATGACTACCGTGGCGTCATAGCGGGCGTCCGAGTCCGTCTTGAGTCGTTCCCACGCCTTGACCGCTTGATCGAAAAGCGCGCCTTGTGGAGCGAGCGGCCGTCCTTTGAGATAGGCGATTGTCTTGTCGTCGGGGGCGACCATGCCGGCCCTGGCGCCTCCCTCGATCGACATGTTGCACAGGGTCATGCGGCCCTCCATGCTCAGGGCGCGGATGGCCGAGCCGGTGTATTCGATTACGTGTCCCGTCCCGCCGGCGGTTCCGATTTTCCCGATGATGGCCAGGATGATGTCTTTGGCGGAACAATGTTCCGACAGGGAGCCCTCGACGCGGATTTCCATCGTTTTCGGTCGCTTTTGGATGAGGCACTGGGTGGCCAAGACATGTTCCACCTCGCTGGTGCCGATCCCGAACGCCAGCGCGCCGAACGCCCCGTGGGTCGAGGTATGGGAGTCGCCGCAGACGATGGTCATGCCGGGCAAGGTGAAGCCTTGTTCCGGACCGATCACGTGGACGATCCCCTGACGCACGTCGTTCATGCCGAACAGGGTGATGCCGAACTCGCGGCAGTTTTCTTCGAGCGTGTCAATCTGTTTGGCGCTGATCGGGTCGGCGATGGGCAGCGTGCGATCGGTGGTCGGCACGTTGTGGTCCGGCACCGCCAGCGTGGCGGCCGGTCGCCGAGGTCGCCGGCCGGCCAGCTTTAATCCCTCAAAGGCCTGGGGGGACGTCACTTCATGGACAAGCTGCCGATCGATGTAGAGCAGTGTGGTGCCGTCAGGATCGGCTCGGACCACATGGGCGTCCCAAATTTTGTCGAACAACGTCGCTCCGGCCATTCTTTCCTCCTGCCTTCCAGGCGAAACGTGCACAGGAGGCGACATTATACAGAGAGGCTGCATGAGGTACCAGGGGAGGAAATGTCCGGTGAAAATATCCAGAAGACGAAGACGCCGTGCGCGCTTGCATCGTTGGATCCCTCCGTGCTACCTGCATGAAGGTGAGGAAACGTCCTATCTTTCTCTTGCAGGAGATGGCGACAACGAGATGACTCCCATCTGGACCAGCCCGGCGGTGTCGGTGTGGTCACAATATCTGCTTGACAGTTTTCGGCGCTGGATGGGACGTGATCTGATCGCACGATTCGGGTCAAAGGAGGGCGATGCCGAGGCCTTGTTCGGCGCGCCCTTCGTCGTGGTGTCGCATGGAACGGAGCAGGATCCCGTCCTGAATTATGGAAACCAAGCGGCATTACGACTCTGGGAGATGGATTGGGATCGGTTCATCCGCACTCCCTCGCGCATGACGGCGGAGCCCGTTCATCAGGAAGAACGGAGGCGGATATTGGCGGCGGCGCACGAGCGGGGGTATGTGGAAGGCTATCGTGGAGTCCGCATATCCGCGACGGGCCGTCGGTTTCTCGTAACGGACGCGATCCTATGGAACGTGCTGGATGATCGTGGCCGTCTCGTCGGGCAAGCGGCGACGTTTCGAACCTGGCAAGACGTGAGCTGAAGCCGTGTCATCCGCAAAGAGGGAAATGCCGGCAATCCGTTCTCGTTTCCAATGGCGTGCTCTGAAATGATGGGCGGGAATCCGGCACGTCGTCAAACGCAACCGGCAACAGTGGCACTCAAGTCCACAGTTCAAGGGGACCATGGTTGGCGACCCCTCGCAGGATGTCTCGCGATGAAACGATCCCGATCGGATGGCGGCTCCCATCCAGAATGGGCACGGCGTGGATTCGCTCATCCAGCATGATACGGGCGATCTCACGGATATCCGCTGTGACGGTCGCCGAGATGACGCGCGTGATCATGATCTCGGCCAGTTTCAGACGTTCCCCCTGAGGTGACGGAAGTCCGACAATCAGCTCGGGGGCGTGAACCAGCAGATCGCGCTCGGACACCATTCCGACAAGGGTCCCGTCCAGTGACGTGATAGGAATGTGCCGGAATCGTTTCCGTGTCATCACGGTCCAAGCGTCATTCAGAGTGCTGTCGGAGGACAGAGTGATGACGGGCGACGTCATCAAATCGCGGGCGATGACTGCCGGTCTTGACTGTGATTCCTGATGGGCCTGTTGATGGTAGGCCCGTTGTGCGGCGGAGGTCGCTTGATCGTCTGACGCAGACGGATGTCGGCCGGACTGGTCCCGGGCCTCGGCCAAATGGCTCGGCGCGTATCGCGGACCTGCCGGTTTAAGAGGAAGGGTTTGCACGATGCCGTTGATGGCGACAAGAATCGGCATACTGAAGGCCCTCAGTGGCCGTATCGGAACATTTGTCCAATACTTAAGCGAGACGGATCGGAATCCTCATTCCTCCGGTTGCATTGACCGGTGGGACCGGTGTAGCGTAAATTTTTTATGATGTTGTTCTCTTCTTCCCCTTCATCCGCTTATCGGTCGGTCCGGCTGCGAGCGCTGGGGCTGTTGGTCTGTGCCGGACTTCTTGCCGCATGCAGCGGGCCGGCGTGGGACGGCTATTTCAAACGAGGGGTCGGGCGATTGACCCAAGATGATGTCCGAGACAGGCTGGGGCCGCCGCACACGGCGAAAAATCCGGCTCTGGGCGGCGATAGTCTCTGGACCTATCGAGTTGCGTTAAGCGATCAGGAATTGGCGACCTGGACGCCGACGTTCTTAGTGGAAGCCTCTCAATCGGTCGGATCTCTTGTCGGCAGACCGACCGAGCAGCCGAAGCCGACGTTATACTGCTATCGCTATCTGTTGACCTTCGCGGAAGACCGTGTCTTGAAAAGCTGGAAACGTGAGGAATGCACGCCGGGAACACGGGAGACATTGAATGCACGCTGAACGTTCGGGCGGAGCGAGATAATTTTGTCGATATTCAATCTTCACTGTCTTACTGAATGCGTGTAACACACGGCGTTCCCTTGTTCGACCCGGATCTTTCCTCCTCACAGAAACAAGAACAAGCACAGGATCCGCCGACTCCCGCTCCCTCGTTTCTCCTGCCCGGTTGCTTCCCTTTCAACCACTGTGCTATACACTTCTCCCTGGTTAGCATCCGCTACCTACATGATGGGTTTCATGACCGGTCTCAATGATCTAGGATCTAGGCAACCCATCGGTCTTCCATAACGTCTTATTGAGGCAGGCTTCACCGGCCTAATCACTTTTCTGCATTTCGCGAGGGAGGTACGGAATGGGTAAGATGACGAGTGTGCTCCTTGTGGGTCTGGGGATGATAATGGCCGGAACGTCGGCCGCGTACGCGCTTCAAGCCGGCGGCGTTGAAGTCGGCAGCTTGGAAACGGGATCGGTCGTCGGGCAGCCTTTCAAAGAATTGACGGTCGATGCCGCGTTCTACTCCATTGAAATTGGAGAAATGAAAACATGGTATCCACCGATGACCGTCATTGACTTTAAGACTCGACCGGGGTCGCCCGTTCTATTAAAGGTCACCAATAAGGCCACGGCGGAGCACGGATTCCACCTCACCGCCACGGCGACGGATCACACGACGCCGACGGTGTTGGATACGAAGCTCGTGTTGAAACCGGGGGAGACTCAATATATCGGCGTTCCGACCAGCGATCTGTTCTATGCGGCGGGGACAGTGTTGGAGTATCGCTGCCATTTGCATCCCGCTCATGTCGGCGGCAAATTGCTCATGTTGAAATAATGTCTCCGGGGAGTTGCGGATTGCGCTGATCGAATCAAAGCGCCAGCGCTGGGAGAAGGGAGACGCACGGCCTCAAGGAAGCTTCCTTGAGGCCGTGGTTTTTGTGGGAACTACGGTCAAAACGTCATCCGAAAAGCGGGAGTTTCCGCACGCTCTGATGAGCGTGCGGGAGCAGCAATCAGTTCCTCACTCCGCTCCACACTTTTGCCGGGTCGATCGCCTTGTCCGGATTCAACCGCTTGGCTTTTTCAAGAAGGGCTTCGGTTGTTTCGGGATAGGCCGGGTCGGAGATGCAGCAGTTATCAACCGGACAGACGGCGGCGCATTGGGGCTCGTCGAAATGACCGACGCATTCGGTGCATCGCTCGTGAGTAATGACGTAAATATTGTCACCGACCCCTTGCCCGTCACCGACGTGATAGCCTTTGCTTTCGGCGTCACTTCTTGTTTCAAAAATCGCTTCATTGGGACACTCCGGCAAACATGCCCCGCAAGAAATACATTCGTCCGTGATCAGCAGTGCCATGATCCGCGCCTCCTCCTCGCTCAAAAAGCCAGCCAGACGATATCAACAACCACCATATTGACAAGATTGCGGCGCCCCCATCATAGTGCGCATAGCGTGCGGGGTCTCGCAAATAGAGGCGCATTCTATTCTGGGGCTCTTTCCCAAGTCAACAGAGCGAAGGGGGAAAAGAAGGCCTAGGTCGTTGAAGACCTTAGGCCATTGGGCCCAACGTATCAGCGAGCAAAAGACGAACGCCACCATGACGACGCCAGCGAAGGATGCTTCACCGGGCAGTCGGGGACAATCTAAAAACCGGATTGTCATGATGGTCTTGCTCGCCGTCCTCATGATGAGCCTCTCCGTGTTTATCGGGGAGAGAAAAGAATCAAGCGTGATCGTCGTCCGATTTCCCAGCGGAGTCGAGTTGGAAGCCGAAGTCGCGGATACGCCGGAAAAGCTTCTATTCGGGCTGGCGTTCCGGGACGAGTTGCCTCCGAACGGGGGGATGCTCTATATCTTTGAAGAAAACGGCCTTCATCGAGTGCGGACCAAAGAGTATCGTTTCCCCGTGGACATTCTGTGGGTCGATGAGAGCCGTCACGTTGTGCACATGTTGGAACATGCCGAACCTTGCTCGCAGGACCCTTGTCCTCTCTATGGCCCCCCTCCGGCCGCGGCCCGTTACGTTATTCAGGCCGAGTCCGGATTTCTCAAAAGAGCAGGGGTGGCGCAGAACGACGAGCTCAAATACTCGCTTCGTATGTAATAATTTGAGCATGGAACGCACGAGCGATCGAGTCGGATTTTGAAAGTCGCGATGTCCATGGAACAATGTAGAGAGGTCGGCATGGAGGGATTTCAGAAAGTTGCGTGCGTCGACGAACTATCACCCGGGCAATCGAAGGTGGTCATGGTCAACGCGCGGCCCATCGCGCTGTTCAATGTTGACGGCAAGTATTATGCGATTCATAACAGTTGTCCCCATGAAGGCGGACCGTTAGCCGAAGGCAGACTGAAAGGGTTTGTGGTCTCCTGCCCGTGGCATGACCTTGCGTTTGATGTCAGAAACGGGCAAGGGACGGACGGCGGGGGCTACTGTGTCGGCAGTTATGAAACCCGGGTGGACGGAACGGATATTTTGATAGGACCTCGGCGCAAGGTCTGAAATGAAGGAACGGTTCCTTTCTTAGACATAGACAATTAGTAGAGAAATCAAACGCAGAGCACGTGACTTCGTCAAAGCCGGACTTCATTCCTTCATCGGCAGATACCCATGACATCCGCTCACTGGTGACGACGGTCGGCCATCCGTTTGTCATTCGTTTGTGGGAAGATCGAACCAGAGGAGAGCTCTGGGTCCCGTCTTACGATTCGAAGCACCTGGTCTTGCTGGGCGACGAGTTTCTTCGCATCGCCAGCAACAACGCGGTGGAGAATGGTCAGCGTCTCTTTGAATTCAAGGCGGTGACGCCCGGGACGCACCGCCTCGTGTTTGAGAAACGCATGGGGTGGAAGTTCACCGCGGAGGATCGTCGGGTGTTTCAGATCGAAGCGACGAGCCCATCAAGCCGCTGATCCGTATGCCGGATATTGCGTTCGTCAACGGGCGATTCGTTCCATGGGCTGAAGCCACCGTTTCTATCGACGACAGGGGGTTTCAGTTCGGTGACGGCGTCTACGAGGTCATCAGAACCTATCGTGGCGAGCCCTTCGAGCTTGACGCGCATCTTGATCGGCTCGATCGAAGCGCCCGCGCGCTCTCTCTTCCGCTGCCCTACTCACGGGCACGGTGGGTGGAATGGATAAGAGAAGGGGTCAAGCTGGCGGGGTATCGGGAGGCCAAAGTGTACGTTCAAATCACGAGAGGGGTGGCTCCCCGCGACCACGCATTTCCCCCCGATCTTTCCCCCACCGTCGTGATGACGGTTCGGGAGTTGCATCCGTTGAGCCCGGCGGTACGACAGACCGGCGTCACCGCCCGTACGGTTGAAGACCTTCGCTGGGGGCGGTGCGACATCAAAAGCCTCAATTTGCTCGGTAACGTGCTGGCTCGCGAAGAGGCCAAGAGAGCCGGTGTGTTCGAGGCGATCATGGTCAAAGACGGACTGGTGACGGAAGGTTCGGTCAGCAACGTCATGGCGGTTCGGGCCGGGAGCATCGTGACGGCCCCTGAAGGGCCTCGAATCTTGTCCGGTGTCACCAGGACGGTGGTGTTGACGATGGCCGCGAAGGAGGGGATCTCGATCGAAGAACGGTTCTTTTCGGTCGATTTCTTGTATGCCGCGGAAGAGGTGCTCTTGACCGGTACAACGATCGAGGTGTTAGGAGTCGTAGAAATCGACGGGAACGTCATCGGAACCGGTCGGCCGGGACCGATCACACAGGCGCTGGCGGCCCAGTGGGCGAGACTAACGGAATAACGCCCCTTGCTTTGCCGGTCAGCGCATGGTATGGTGCAGACGGTTCGAAGTGGGCTCAGGCCCACTTTTTTGTTTGGGCTCCTACAGTCCATCAGATCATCAAAATAGGGGAAACTGGTTGAGCACCAAGAGCCGCGTTGCGCATTCGGTCGTCGACCGCGTGCAAGACGCTGTTTCGCCGATCCTCTGGGCGTTGGGGTTGGAGTTGGTCGAAGTTGTGTGGGCGGGACAGGGATCTCGCTCCGTCCTTCGTATCGTGATCGATAAGCCTGGCGGTGTCACCGTCACCGACTGCGAACGAGCGCATAAAGCGTTGGGACCGGCCCTGGATGTCGCCGATCTCATCCCCCACGCCTATACGTTGGAAGTCTCTTCACCGGGGCTGGATAGACCCTTCAAGCGTCTTCAGGACTATCAGAAAGCCATCGGCAAAGATGTCAGCGTGAAGCTGCGACACCCGCTGAACGGTCAGTGGCGCCTGATGGGGAAACTGGAGGAGGTCAATGAGCAGGGGGTTTGCTTGTCTGTCGCAGGGGGAGCAACCGAGCCGGAGAGAGTGACGCTTGATCGCGAATCCATTGCCGAGGCAAAGCTGGTGGTCAAAATTTAACACGATGGCGAGTCCGCCGGATGTTGCCGGCAAACAGCAGGAGTATGACGCATGAACCGAGAACTGATCTCCGTGATCGACGAGATCGGACGTCAAAAAGGGATCGATAAGGCACGGGTGATCGGAGCCATCGAGTCCGCATTGCAGACGGCCGCCAAGAAACGGTTCGGCCAAGCGGAGAACATTCAGGTCGAAATCGATCCCAAAACCGGAGAAATCTCCGTCGTTTCCAAAAAAGTCATCGTCGATCAAGTCACCAATCCGAAGGCGGAAATTTCGTTGGCGGAAGCCCGCCAGTATGACGCGGATGCCGAGATCGGCGATGAAATCGGATCGTTGATTGAGATGAACGAACTGGGGCGGATTGCGGCGCAAACCGCCAAACAGGTCATCTTTCAAAAGGTCCGTGAAGCGGAATGGGAGGCCGTCCAAAAGGAATACTCGACGCGCCAGGGCGATTTGGTGAACGGCGTCATTCTGGGTATGGAGCGACGGAACTACATCGTCGATATCGGGAAAACGGAGGCGATCCTCCCCATACAAGAGCAAATTCCACGGGAAACGTATCGCCGGGGCGATCGAATCAAGGCTTTGTTGCTCGAAGTGCGCCGCACGCCGAAGGACGTTCAGGTCATTCTCTCCCGCAGTCATCCCCAATTCGTCGCGAAATTGTTCGAGCTCGAGGTGCCGGAGATCATGGAGAAGATCATCGAGATCAAGTCGGTCGTTCGAGAACCGGGTGATCGCACCAAGATTGCCGTCGTGTCGCGGGAAAAGGGGGTTGATCCGGTGGGGGCTTGCGTAGGCGTCAAGGGGTCACGGGTGCAGGCCGTGGTTCGTGAGTTACGCGGCGAAAAAATCGACATCATCACCTGGACGCAGGATCCGCGGGTGTTTATCGCGGAAGCGTTGAACCCGGCGACGATCGAAAAGGTCGGTATCGACGAGGAAAAGAAATCGGCGCTGGTCGTCGCGGCCGATTCCCAGCTTTCTCTGGCCATCGGGAAGAACGGACAAAACGTCCGGCTGGCGGCAAGGTTGACCGGGTGGAAGATCGACATCATCAGTGCAACGGAATACGAAAAGGAAAAAGTGGAACGGGATAAGGAAATTAAAGCCGCACTGGCGGAAGAGGCTGAAGCGCAACGGCTGCAGGAAGAAGCGCGGCGAGCGGCCAGAGCCGAAGCCGACGAGGTCTCAAGCAGTTAGGATTTAGGAAGACGGGATTCTCCGATGGGCATGCGCGTATATGAACTGGCCAAGAAACTCGGGATGGAGAACAAGACGCTCCTGCCCGAACTTAAGAAGTTGGGAATTGCCGTCGCCTCCCACAGCAGCACGCTGGATGACGGTGATGTGCAGAAGGTGTTGGACAAATTTCTTCCGGTGTCCAAAGGAGAGGGGCGGCCCGGTTTGGGACAGGGCGGAAGACCGGCTCATGACCAAGGCTCCACCAGAGCGGAGGCCATGAAGGGCTCGATTGCCGAACAGTCGGCCAAACCGGAAAAGCGGCGCATTCTGATCAAGCGTAAGAAAGAGGAAGAGCCGACGGAGCTTGTCGTCCCATTATCCCCCTCTACTCCCGATCTCGAATCGGCGGCCGCCGCTCCCGTCACGGGTTCCCCTGTTCCCTCCGGCGCTGTGTTTCCTCCTCCGGTCACTCCGATTCCATCGGACATCGAGCGGAGTGCTTCCGTTGTTCCCGTGGAAGCCGAGACCTCGGCGCCGACGCCGGGTGCAACGCCTCCGCCTCAACCGGTTGCGCCGCCCGCGGAGTCCGTTGCCGCCAAGCCGACGAGCACCGCGCCTTTGAGCGCCACGGTCACTCTTGAGCCGGTGACGGGCAAAAAAAAGAGTATGGCGTTCGAAGCCATCGAAGCCGAAGGGCAGCGGGACAAACTGAAAAAGGGGCGCAAACCCGTACGATCCAAAGACGACGAGCAAGATCTTCGATTTCGCGAAGACACCGCCCGCTGGCAAGATCTCCGGGCGATTCCCGTCCAGCGCCGAGACGATCGCTCCAAGCAATTCCATCACAGCGCTCCAAGCGAAATCACCAAGCCGCGTAAAAAAAGCGTCAAGGTGGCCCCCGGGATAACGGTCAAAGAATTCGCCGAATTGATCGGGCAGAGACCGGCGGACATCGTTCGAAAGCTGATGGAAATGGGACAGATGCTCACCGTCAATCAGCCAATGAATCTGGACGCGGCGTCGATCTTTGCCGAGCAGAGCGGCGTAAAAATCGAAGTGGCCGCTGAAAAGGGCGGCGAGGAATTGCTCAGGGAAGCGGTCGAAACCGACGGAACCGAACGGCTTGAGCCCCGGCCTCCCGTCGTGACCATCATGGGTCATGTCGACCACGGGAAGACGTCGCTGCTGGACGCGATCAGGCGGACGAAAGTGGCGGAAGGCGAGGCCGGCGGGATTACGCAGCATATCGGCGCCTATACCGTGCCGGTGCACGACAAACTGGTCACGTTTCTTGACACACCGGGCCACGAGGCCTTTACCGCGATGCGCGCGCGCGGCGCCAGAGTGACCGACATCGTGGTGTTGGTCGTGGCCGCGGATGACGGGGTGATGCCGCAAACGATCGAGGCGATTCATCATGCGAAGGCCGCAGGGGTCTCGCTGATGGTCGCCATCAACAAAATCGACAAGCCGGAAGCGAACCCCGAGCGCGTCAAGAATGCCCTCGCGGAGCATGGGCTGATTCCGGAGGCTTGGGGCGGTGACACCATCATGGTCGAGGTGTCGGCCAGACAAAAAATCGGTTTGGATACGTTGTTGGAAATGATTCTGTTGCAGGCGGAAGTGCTCGAACTCAAGGCCGATCCTCACCGTCAGGCCAAAGGAACCGTCATTGAAGCGAAGATGGAGCGAGGGAGGGGGCCCGTTGCGACCGTCCTGGTCCAGAGCGGAACACTCAAGGTCGGGGACGCTTTCGTCGTGGGGACATTCAGCGGGCGAGTTCGGGCGCTGATCAATGACCAGGGAGTCAAGATTCAGCAAGCCGGTCCGTCCATTCCGATCGAAGTGATAGGGTTGCCCGGGGTTCCTTCGGCGGGGGACGTCTTCCAGGTGGTCTCGGATGAACGGATGGCAAGGCAGATTGCTGAGGAGAGGGCGCAGAAACGGAAAGCCTCCGAGTTGGCCGGCCCGGCCAAAGTATCGCTCGACGATCTCTTCGCGAAAATTCAGGAAGGGGCGGTCAAGGAGCTGGCCATCGTCATCAAGGCCGACGTGCAGGGGTCCTCGGAAGCGTTGGCCGGGGCGGTGGAAAAGCTTTCGACGGACGCCGTCAAGCTGCGCGTCATCCACAACGGGGTGGGGGGGATTATGGAGTCCGACGTATTGTTGGCCGCCGCTTCCCGCGCCGTGATCATCGGCTTCAACGTGAGGCCGGATCCGAAGGCCGCTTCATTGGCGGAACAGCAGGGTGTCGACATCAGACTCTACACGGTCATCTATGACGCCATCGCCGACGTGAAGGCGGCGATGGAAGGGTTGCTTGAGCCGACGCTGAAGGAGCGAACCCTGGGGCGGGCCGAAGTCCGGCAAGTGTTCACGATTCAGAAAGTTGGGACGGTGGCTGGGTGCTACGTACTCGACGGGACGATCTCGCGAGCCAGCGCCGGCGTGCGCGTTATCAGGGACAATGTCGTCGTATATCAAGGCAAGTTGGCGTCGTTGCGGCGGTTCAAGGACGACGTGCGCGAGGTCCAGCAGGGGTACGAATGCGGCATCGGCGTTGAAAACTTCAACGATGTGAAAGTCGGCGACATCATCGAAGCCTTTGCCATCGACAAAATAGCCGCCAAGCTCTGAGTCGATACGGAACGCACATGGTGGTGGGGCTTTGTACCGTCGAACTTTTTCTGGCCGAAAGCCGGTCGCTCAAGGATAAGCGGCAGGTGTTGCACAGTCTCAAGGATCGGCTGCGCGGAACGTTCAATGTCTCCGTCGCCGAGGTGGACGGTCAGGATCTCTGGCAAAAGGCGGTCTTGGCCGTGGCCTGCGTGTCGAATGAAAGCGGTCATGTAAACAGCGTGCTGGAGCAGGTGTTGAACGTCATTAAGAGCGTGCCCGTCGTTGAGGTTGTTCGCGCGCAGTTCGAAGTCCTCTAAGCAGTCGCACGATGATTGGGTCGGAACGGTCCATCGGGAGACCGCCGCACGATGTCCAAAACGGCCTACAAGCGGGCGGAGCGGGTGGCGGATCAAATTCGGATCGAAGTGGCCGATATTTTGATGCGAAAAATCAAGGACCCGCGAGTCCGGTTCGTGACGGTGACCGGGGTCGAAATGACCGCGGACCTGCGCATCGCCCACGTCTTCGTGACGACGATGGAGACGGGAAAGGCCGAAGAAGAAATCTTTGCCGGGTTGTCGAATGCGAGCGGGTTCGTCAGATCAGAATTGGGTAGGCGTCTGACGCTACGGTATCTTCCTGAGGTGACTTTCAGGAAAGACATCAGCGGGAAACGAGGCGATCGCATCTTGCAACTGCTGGATGCCTTACAAGACGGTCAAGCAAGAAACGCTGAGCCGACTTCCTCCCCGGTTCCTGATGTTCCGACGCCGGAATCCTAGTCCATGGTCGCCTCGACGCATAGAGGTCGGCAAATCGCCTCTCTGGACGGTATCCTCATTGCGAACAAAGAGGCGGGGTGGACGTCTCATGACGTCGTCGCCAAAGTGCGAGGGTTGTTAGGGGGCGTCAAGGTGGGTCATGCGGGAACGCTGGATCCGGCCGCCACGGGCGTTCTGCCGGTGCTGATAGGGCGTGCCACCAGAGTTGCCGAATATATTGTCGATTGGGACAAGGAATACCGGGCGGTCCTTCGGCTGGGCGAATCCACCGATACCGAGGACGCAACCGGTCGGATTATCGCCCGAAGCGACGTCGTTGCGCCGAGTGAAACGGCCGTTCGCGAGATGGTCGCGGGTTTTCGTGGCCCGCAACGTCAAGTCCCGCCGATGTATTCGGCGGTCAAAGTCGGAGGGCGGCCGCTCTACAAAGCCGCACGGGCCGGCAAGACGATAGAACGGCCTGAGCGGGCGATCGTCGTTCATGCGCTGGACGTTCTTGCCGTCGAGGGTCGGGATGTCACGCTGCGCGTCGTCTGCTCGAAGGGGACCTATATCCGCACGCTCTGTGCCGACATCGGGCGTGCGTTGGGCGTCGGCGGGCACCTCCTCGCGCTGGAGCGGCTCCGCGTCGGCCCGTGGTCCATTGCGCAAGCGGCGACGATGCGGCAGATCATTGCCGAGGTGGAGGGTGGAACGATCCGTGAGCGGCTATTGACGATCGGTCAGGCGTTGGCGCGCTTGCCCTCGATTGTCGTGACTGATGAGCAAGTTCGGATCGTGTTGCACGGTGGCGCCATCGTGCAGACGGGACCGTGGCCGTCTTCCGTCGGTCATCCGATTGCAATCAGGTTGGAGGATAAGGACGGGCGGTTGTTGGGGATCGGCGTCCCCGACGCCTGCGTGCCCGGGCTGATCAAGGCTCACAAAGTGTTGGCGGAAATCGAAGCGATGAATTGACGGGAAAGGGGACACAAGAAAGGAGCAAAAGACATGGCCCTACAGAAAGAAGCGAAAGCAGCGTTGATCGCACAGCATCGGAGACATGAAAAAGATTCCGGATCGCCGGAGGTTCAAATTGCGGTATTGACCAACCGCATTACCTACCTGACCGAGCATTTCAAGACTCACAAGAAGGATCATCATTCCCGCCGAGGATTGTTGCAATTGGTCGGGCGTCGGCGTCGGCTGCTGGATTATCTCCGTGGCATTGATCAGGCCGGATATCGGGCGCTCATTGATCGACTGGGCATTCGAAAGTAAAAAATGTGTGCCGCGGTGAGGCCGGGGCCACACCGCGGGGATCATAAGCACGTCGCACAGGTGAACACGGACATAGGCTCTCCTCGGCAACGTTCGGGTGGCGAGGATGTTACTGAAGCGGCGCCCCGCTTCCGCCGTCGTTTGGAGCCGAATTCCTCAACGGCTATGAGTAGAGCGTATCTCTGTGGGCATCTGTGGGACCATAAGGAAGGAGACCATAGATGGTGCATTCGGTTGAAATCGAAATCGCAGGCCGCACCCTCCGGCTGGAAACGGGGAGGGTCGCCAAGCAAGCGGACGGATCGATATGGGCGTCGTACGGAGATACAGTGGTCTTGGCGACGGCCGTGGCGGCGCAGACGGCCAAGCCGGGCACGGACTTTCTCCCGCTGACCGTCGATTATCAGGAAAAAACCTACGCGGCCGGAAAAATTCCGGGAGGGTACTTTAAACGCGAGGGGAGGCCGTCCGAGAAAGAAATACTCACGAGCCGCCTCATCGATCGTCCCTTAAGACCGCTGTTTCCGGAAGGATACTACTTTGAAACGCAGGTGATCGCATCCGTGCTTTCAGCGGACAAGACCGGCTCGTCGGATGTGATCGGGATTACGGCCGCGGCTGCGGCCCTGGCTGTATCGCCCATTCCGTTTCTGGGGCCGGTTGCCGGTGTGAAGATCGGGCGTGTCAACGGCCGATTCATCGTGAACCCCGACCTTGACGCCATGGAAAAGAGCGAACTGCATTTGGTGGTGGCTGGGACCGCCGACGCCGTGATGATGGTGGAAGGCGGGGCCAATGAACTGCCGGAAGCCGTCATGCTCGAAGCGCTCGAGCTGGCTCACGCCGAGATTAAAAAGATCGTCGCGAAGATCTCGGAGTTGACCGAAAAAGTCGGCAATAAGAAACGAGCGGTCCAAGCAGAAGCGATCGATCCGGCATTGGCGGAAAAAGTGAAAGAGACGGTGGCGCCGTCCATTCGCGACGCCATCATGATTCCCAACAAGACGGCTCGCCAGGAGCGCTTGGATCAGGTGCTGGCGCAGGCGATCGAAAAACTCAAGGATCCGGACAATCCGGACAGCGAGCGGCATATCAGAATCGTGTTCCATGGGTTGGAGTACTCGGAAGTTCGGAATATGATCCTTGAAAAGGGAACGCGTGCGGACGGCCGAGGTCCCGCGGATATCAGGCCGATCACATGCGAAGTGGGAGTGCTCCCCCGCACGCACGGGTCCGCCCTGTTCACACGAGGTGAAACGCAAAGTCTGGCGGTGGTCACGCTTGGCACGACGGACGATGAGCAGCGGATCGACGCGTTGGAGGGCGAATATACGCGAGCCTTTATGCTCCATTACAATTTCCCGCCGTTCAGCGTCGGTGAAGCGCGTCCCCTTCGGTCGCCGGGCCGACGGGAGGTCGGCCATGGAGCCTTGGCGGAGCGAGCGTTGAGGCCGGTGATTCCCGGCAAAGAAGGTTTTCCGTACACGCTCAGGATCGTCTCGGAAATCCTTGAATCCAATGGATCGTCTTCTATGGCGACCGTGTGTGGTGGAACTCTCGCGATGATGGACGCGGGGGTGCCGATCAAGGAACCGGTTGCTGGGATCGCGATGGGGCTTATCAAAGAAGGGGACCGCGTGATGATCCTATCCGATATTCTCGGCCTCGAGGACCATCTCGGCGATATGGATTTCAAAGTGTGCGGGACGAAAAACGGCGTGACGGCTTTGCAGATGGACATCAAGATCGGGGGGATTACGACGGAGCTGATGCTTCGGGCGCTGGAACAGGCCCGCGTCGGACGGCTTCACATCCTGGAGCACATGAGCAAAGCGCTTTCCGGTGCTCGCCCCAACTTGTCGCCGTTCGCGCCGCGCATCTTTACGATGAAGGTCAAGCAAGACAAAATTCGGGAGATCATCGGCCAGGGCGGGAAAACGATTCGAAGTATCCAAGCCGATTGCGGCGTCAAGGTGAATGTCGAAGACAGCGGCATCGTCACGATCGCGTCTTCGGATGAGGCGTCGCTGCAAAAAGCCCGAGACATCATCGCCCGACTCACGGAAGAGGTGGAGGTCGGTAAGATCTACTTGGGCACGGTGAAAAAAATCATGGATTTCGGAGCGTTCGTCGAGGTGTTGCCGGGCGTTGACGGGTTGGTCCACATTTCGCAGTTGGCGCACCATCGGGTGAAGGCCGTGTCCGACGAGGTGGCCGAGGGCGATCAGGTGCTGGTGAAAGTGCTGGAAATCGACAAGCAGGGCAAGATTCGACTCAGCCGAAAAGATGCGATGCCGGTTCCAGGCGAGGGTGAAGGCGGTGCAAAGGGATAAGCCACAAAGCGGTTCGTCGTATCGAAAACGAGTGCTCGATAACGGAATTCGGCTGGTCACCGAAAGAATCCCCACGCTCAAGTCCGTGACGGTCGGCATGTGGGTCAATGCCGGCTCCCGCGATGAAACCCCTTCGGAAGCGGGGTATTCCCACTTTCTTGAACACATGTTGTTCAAGGGAACGGAAACTCGCTCGGCGACCGCTATTTCCCAAGAGATCGATGCGCTCGGAGGCGAAATGAACGCCTTCACCACCCGTGAGACGACGACGTTTTATGTCAAAGTGCTCGATCAGCATCTCCCTCAAGCCCTCGAACTGCTCGCGGATCTTCTATACCGATCCCGCCTCAGCCCCAAGGAAATTGAAAAAGAAAAGCAGGTCGTGCTCGAAGAAATTCGCATGGTGCAAGACGATCCGGAGGATTTGGTTCAGGAACTGCACACCGGGCTTGTGATGGGACGTCATCCTCTCAGTCGGCCGGTTCTTGGCCTGGAATCCACGATCGCCGGATTGCGACGGGACAATTTGCGCCGCTATCTTGCGATGCACTATCAACCGAAAGATATGGTGCTTGCCGTCGCAGGAAATTTCGACCAAAACCGCCTGGACAGGGCGATCGATCGTTTCTTTGGAACTCACTGCTCTTCCGTCTCTTCCGATGGCGCCAACGGACGAAAACGCTGGCCGCCGGAGATTTGCGGCGGCGTGGTTCTCAAGCGCAAACCGCTGGAACAGGTGCATCTCTGCGTCGGGCTCAAAGGGGTTGCCGCCGGCCATAAGGACCGCTACGCGGTGTATGCGTTGAATACCGTTCTCGGCGGCAGCGTGAGCTCTCGTCTTTTCCAAGAAGTTCGCGAGAAACGAGGACTGGCCTACTCGATTTATTCGTTTTTATCCGGATACTCCGATGGGGGGACTCTTACGATCTATGCCGGAACCAGAGCTCGGGAAGTGGAACGTGTGCTTGACGTGATCAGGCGGGAAATCAAGAAAATTGCGACTCACGGCATTGAAAGGGAAGAACTGAGGCGAGCGAAGGAGCAAATGAAAGGCAGTTTGATGCTTAGCCTGGAAAGCTCACACAGCCGGATGAACAAACTCGCCAAAGACGAGCTGATCACCGGCCAGCACACAAGTCTCGAACAAATGCTGATGGATATCGACGAACTCTCTCAACCGCGCGTGGCTCATGTCGCCCGAAATCTCTTTGATCAGAAGACCCTGGCCATCACGTGTTTGGGGCCTCTCTCGTCACGCCAAGCGACCGTACTGAGGCAGTAAAAGTGGTCGAAAAAGATTCCAGAACTGATGGACCGAGAAAGTCATTGTAACCGATTGATTTTCAAGACTTCACGGTGCTATAGTCGGCAAAGCGTGGGTGGGAAACATTTCCTTGACATAAAGGCAAGGTTTCAGTACCGTTCCACCGCGATCTGTTTGCTTGAAAACTCGATCGTGAAAAGGCGCTGATGAAGAAAAAGATGAAGAAAATAGTGGATGTCGGGCCCTAGTGTAAATCTGTGAATGGCCTGCCCCAAGAGAAGAAATTGCCATACCGGCACTCGTTGTAAGGAGGGACGAAAATGAAAAGGGCACTCATACTAGCTGCCATGGGGACGTTCCTAGCAACAGCATTCTTAACGGCTGAATCCGTGCTCGCTGACGGAAGCGTGGAGCGCATCGGAATTGCCGACGCCGTCGTGGGCGGCAAGCCTCTCAAGGCCGAATCCCCGCTCAAAACACTTCAAGGGCGGGTGTGGTCACAGTGGGCCGATAATCCTGATGGTGAACTTCTTTTCGGTATCCAGTATTGGAATTCCGGAGAGCCTGCTTCCGGGACTCCGTCGGGGCGGTCTTCAACCATGCTGGATGTCAAGCCTCCGGACCCGTTGTTCACGTGCTGTGCATGGGGGTTTGTCGGAGGCGTTGATAAGAACAACCCATACTCCGGCTGGTACCACGCCGCCACTACGGTTCGTCTGGCGGTCAAAGACAAGGCGTTGATGGATAAAATCATCAAGGCCTCACAGGAGCTTGTAGCCATGGAAGTAACCTTAGATGGTCGGACGATTACCGGCTTTAAAGTGTTGAAAGACTAAAAAGCGCTTGTTTGTATAGGCGCGACCTTTTAAAGGAGGAAAAGGTGAGGATGATGAGGCTCAAGAAACAAAGCGGAATGCTCCTGGCCGCGGCTCTCTTGCTGGCCGGAACAACTTCGACGACATGGGCCATTGAGTCGTTTCAAGAAAGGTTTGAGTGGGGGGACATGAGCAAACCTACCACTCTTCAAGGTCGGGTCATCGTGCTTGATCCCTATGATGAAGCCGTCTGGATCAATATCGCCGTGTACGGTGGAAATGCCGAGAGCGGACTTTGGTGGCAGAAGGTGCATCCGGGTAAAACACTTAAGTTCTATGCGGAAAAGGGAGCGTGGGATGAATTGAAAAAAATGGGCCGCGTTCATGCCGGCCCTGCCGCAGCCAAAGAGGTGCCGCCGGGCAGTACGACGGATCTCGTTGAGTTTGTGGCCGTTGAAAAAGAACAAAACCATCGAGTGATCTTGTCGGTCAAGAAACTTCCGGAAGTGACCGGTGCTCCGGGAAAGCCTCTGAGTATCTCGGCGCTTCAGTTCAAAGAATGCCAGGGAAAGCACGAGTTAGAACCGACTTGCGCTAAGGCAAAGGCAGGATTAAATACCTTTAGTGTTGAGCCGGTCATGCAATACGACGTGATGCTTCCGGGCGGGAAACCGGTTGGTGGGTTGATTCCTTGGACGGCACAGTACAATATGCCGCACTGAAAGAAATCTGAAGTTTGAGTAAAGGGCGACCTTCCCAAAGGAAGGTCGCCCTTTCTTTTTCATCTCTGGGAAATTACACATGACGGTTGACCGTTCTTCTCCCCCGCATGGTGAAGAGAGCGAGAGATGTTACGGGGCGAACAGGTCCATCTGTTTTTCTCTCTCGGTCAAAAAATGGGGTTGCGGGGAGGGTTGTCGCAGGCAGTTTGAAGAGCCACCATCTCGTCGAGTAAGACCAGTTTCCGGTTCCTCCAACTGAGATAAGATGGCGGTCGCCCGCTCGATCACGCAATCGGGCAATCCCGCCAGCTTGGCGACATGGATGCCGTAACTTCGATCGGCTCCTCCTTCAATGATTTTATGAAGGAAGATCACGTCCCCATCCCGCTCCTGCACCGCCACGCGATAGTTTTTGATTCCCTCCCGCTGAAGCGCAAGTTGAGCCAATTCGTGGTAGTGGGTTGCGAAGAGTGTGCGAGCCCCCAACTTTCCTCGGTCGTGGATGTACTCGGCCACGGCCCACGCGATGCTCAGACCATCGTAGGTGCTTGTTCCGCGGCCGATCTCATCGAGGAGGATCAGGCTTCGCCGAGTTGCATTGTTGAGGATATGTGCGGTTTCGACCATTTCCACCATGAAGGTACTGAGGCCACCGGACAGATTATCCGAGGCGCCGACGCGAGTGAAAATGCGATCCACGACACCGATGTGCGCGGAAGTCGCCGGCACGAAACTCCCCAGTTGCGCCATTAAGACGATCAAGGCCACCTGCCGAAGATAGGTGCTTTTCCCCGCCATGTTCGGGCCGGTCAGAATAAGCAATCGATTGTCTTCGAGATCAAGCATCGTGTCATTCGACACGAAGGACCGATCATCTCGAAGCTGTTCAACGATCGGATGGCGACCTTCTCGTATGACAATGCGCCCACTGGTATCGACGAACGGCTTCGTGTAGCGATGCAAAGCGGCGGTTTCTGCAAGTCCGGCGATCACATCGATCAGCGCAAGTTGCGCCGCGATTTTTTCCAACCGATGGGCCTCCGCGGATAATCGACCCAACACGATCCCGAAGACCTCTTGTTCCAATGCCGCCAGTTTGACGTCGGCGGTCGTGATCCGCTCCTCCAAGGCGCGTAATTCCTGAGTCATGAATCGTTCGGCGCCGACCAGGGTCTGCTTCCGAATATAATCGGGCGGCACGCGATGAAGGTTGGATTTTGTCACTTCAATGTAATAGCCGTGGACTTGATTGTAGCGAACTTTTAACGAATCGATTCCTGTCCTGATACGTTCGTTGCCTTCAAGGTCGGCGATCCATTGCTTCCCGTCCTTACTTGCTTGACGCCATTCATCGATTTCCGGGTGGTAACCGTCCTTGATGATGTTGGAATCTCGAGTCGAGAGTGGAGCATCGGGATGAATGGCCTGTTCGATGACATCGTGAAGGTCCTTCCCATCGTCTGAAGACTTTCGGATCTCCGCCACTAACGAGCTTTGCAAAGAATCGAGAAGAGCAAACAACGTCGGCAACACGCTCAGCGATTTTTTCAACGCCAACAACTCACGGGGGGTGCTGTAGCCAAGTACGATGCGGCTACCGAGGCGTGCCACGTCCTGCACATCCTTCAGGCAGGCGCGAATGGCCGTTCGGTCTTCCCATCGATCTTTAAGCTCGCCCACGGCCTCGTGCCTTGCCCGAATTTGGTCGCAGTCAACCAACGGCCTGACGATCCACTCGCGCAGCAAACGGGCGCCCATGGCCGTCGACGTGCGGTCGAGCATGGAAATCAAATCGGCCTTCATAGAGCGGGATCCATCTTGAACGGGGGCCATCGGTCTGAGAAGTTCCAGATTGCGGATCGTCGAACCATCGAGATGCATGAACTCCTTGCTCCGCCGGACGGCAAGGCGGCGAATATGTGTCGAAGGGGCGCCGGGTTGACTTTCTCGAACATACTGAAGCACGGCCCCGGCCGCCTCTATGCCGGCGGTAAGGTCTTGACAGCCGAACACGTCAAGCGACGGAACGCCAAATTGGTCGAGCAACAATCGGATGCTCGTTTGTCGATCGAAGGAAGACGGGTGTCGCTCGCACAAGCGGGCCGCTTTCACCCTGTCGATCCACATCCTTGCCTCTTCGGCAAAGCCGCTTGGAAGCAAGACCTCGCGAGGTTCAAGCCTCGACAACTCATCCGATACCAATGAAATTGCATGGGAGCCGTGAAATTCCGTGACCCAAAACTCTCCCGTTGAGACGTCAATCGCCGCCAATCCAATTAGCGTCGGTCGGTCGGTGTTCGATCGGAATGACAGCGCGGAGAGATAATTTGACTCGTTGGGCGCAAGCAAGTCCGTATCAACCAGGGTCCCCGGCGTATACAGACGGACGACCTCACGACGGACAAGGCCCTTCGCCGTTTTAGGATCTTCGACTTGCTCGCAAAGCGCAACGGTTTTTCCTGCCTTCAGCAGCTTGGCAATGTAGCCGGTCGCGGCATGGTGAGGGACCCCGCAGAGTGGGACCGGCTGAGGACTCTGTTTATCGCGGGATGTCAAGGCAATAGAAAGGAGCCGCGAGGCTGTTTCCGCGTCCTCGAAAAACATCTCATAGAAATCACCGACACGAAAAAACAGAATCGCGAGGGGATAGCGGTGCTTGATTTCTCTGTACTGACGCATGAGGGGCGTCAAGTCTTCATCGTTCATCGGTATGGTCCTGGGGATGTTCAGGGGCAGAAGGGCTTGGCGGTCGAACGGACAATTTTTCGAACGACTGCCGGAGACGTTCCAGATCGACCTCCGCTTCTTGAAGCGCGCGCGTCTTCCGGCGAAGCTCGATTCGCCCTCGGATCCACGGTGGAAACAACAAGATGCCGGCGACCAGCAGGCCGACGACAAAACCCGCCAAAATTGGCTTGTACACCGGCGTCGATTCCTCCAACAGCCCAAAGAAATACCGGAGCGTCACCTCCTGCTCCTGGTTCTGGAGAAAAAACGCCAGCGATAGGAGCAACAAAATTCCGACAAGAATGACGCGAATCATCGATCGGACGCCTTTCCTTGAGCCGCACGGCGGGATTTGAAGGATCTTGATCGCCGTCTGCTCGATGTCCACGATCGCCTGATACGGAGGAGAAGATCGGCCGACCGCGGGCCGGTGGCTTTCAATGCGGCCCGTCGTCGCGTCGGACTCCAGTGCCACAGGCAAATGTCGAGGTGGTCTTGGGGAAGCAGAAAAGGGAAACGGTCGGCCCATTCCACGGCTGTCACGCTGAATTCGGTAAAATAGCCCGATAATCCGATGGTCTCGGCTTCGGCCGGTTTCTTCAGCCGGTACAGATCAAGATGCAAAAAGGGAAGTCGGCCCTGATATTCGTGAACGAGAACGAAAGTCGGACTACTGACAGTCGCCGATGCGACGCCGAGACCGGTCGCGATCCCGCGCACTAACGCGGTTTTGCCTGAGCCGAGTTCACCCGTCAACGCCAATACGTCCCCCTCACGCAAAACCCGCCCGATGGTTTGTCCTAAGACATGAGTCCGGGCCGGCGAAAGGAGAAGAAGTTCCAACACGTCGAGACCCTTGGCTCTAGACGCATGTTTCACCGAAGGAGTCACGCGTGGACGGGTCGGCGACGTTGCATTACGACTCATAGGCCATTTTGAGAGCCGTAGGAATTTTATCGATGAGATCTCTTGAGATCAGCCCCGCTTGCCCTTTTTCAGCGGCAACCAGATCTCCGGCCCATCCGTGCAGATACGTGGCGGTGCAAGCAGCCTCCCACTGGGGAACGCCTTGCGCCAAAAGACCGACCAACATGCCCGTGAGGACGTCGCCGGTTCCCGCCGTCGCCATACCCGCATTCCCGGTGGGACAAAGGGCGGCGGTTCCGTCCGGTCTGGCTATGACGGTGCGAGCTCCCTTGAGGACGACGAACACCCCTCGCGCACAGGCGAAACCGACCGCCGTTCCAAGTCGATCGGCGTTCACGGTCTGGGCGGTGGCATGGGCGTCCAAACGGGCCATTTCTCCGGGATGGGGCGTCAGGACGGGGGGGACCTTGCACGTGGTCAGCGTTGATGCGCGCCCCGCCAGCGCGTTCAAGGCATCCGCATCAAGGACGGAAGGGCGATCCAGTTGTCCGACCAAGGCTTGAACGAGCTCCACTGTTTCTGGATGGGTCGATAGTCCGGGCCCGATGGCCACCGCCGTTCTTGCCGCGATAAATGCGGACAAACGATCAAAGGCGGCACGAGAGAACGTTCGAGCTTTCGTTTCAGGCATCGGTGCCGTCATGGCTTCCAGCAATTTCGCCTCAAGAATGTCGTTCACGCTGGAGGGAACGGCGACGGTCACAAGACCGGCTCCGACCCGAAGGGCAGCCGTCGCCGCCATCGCCGCCGCTCCTGTTTTTCCGACGGACCCGGCGATGATCCCGGCATGGCCGAAGCTTCCCTTATGGCTCGAAGCCTTGCGCGGCGGCAGGGACGCACGCACGAAAGTCGGCGTAATCAATGTGACGCGGCTGTTGATGGAATCAACCAAAGCGGAGGGGAAGCCGATATCCACGATCTTGACCGATCCGGCAAGGTCGATACCCTCATTTTGGAAGAGACCCAATTTCGGCAAACCAAACGACACCGTGATCGAGGCTCGCACGGCCCGGCCCAACGCCCGGCCGGTATCGGTATGGAGACCGGATGGGAGATCGACGGCCACCACGGGGCGACCTGCGTCATTGATGCAATCAATGACGTCGGCATATCGACCGGAAATTTCCGAAGTCAGGCCGGTACCAAGAAGCGCATCGATCAAAACGTCGCTCTCTCGCAAAAGAGCGGTGAGGTGCTCTCGTGAGGCAAAAAGATGGGCGCTGGATTTCCCGGCCATCCGCACAAAGCGCCGATACATGAACGAGGCCTCCGGGCTTAAATCGGAGGGCGGGGTCATGATTACGACATGGACTTTCGCTCCTTCACGGTGCAAGAGCCTGGCGGCGACGAATCCATCGCCGCCGTTGTTTCCCTTGCCGCACAAGACCGTGACTCGCTTGCCTTGTATCGGCCCGAACCTCTCCAGCACGGTGGTTGTGACCCCCATGCCGGCTCGTTCCATAAGCACTCTTGCCGGAATGCCGGCTTCGGCGATCGTCCGCCGATCCAGTTCCTGCATTTGTGCGCCAGTAACGACCTTGAGCATCTTCGATCTCTGACGGTCCTGAAACATGTCGACAAAGGAGAGCGGCACGGCCATTTAGGGAGGCCTACATCCAGGATCGCATTGATCGAGGAGAGACCCGAACCACCGCACGGCCCTTCACGTGGAAGGATCGGGAGACGGCACGGAGCGACATCGCGAGGATCAACCGAGCAAAGCCTTCATTTCTTTGACGGCCTGTGGCAGACCCACGAAGACGGCCCGCGCGACGATACTATGGCCGATGTTGTATTCCACGATTTCCGGGATGTGGGTCAATCGTTTCACGTTCCGATAGTTCAATCCATGTCCGGCGTTCACGCCCATGCCGAGCTTGTAAGCCAGCTTGGCCGCCTGGGCGATCGCTTCGTATTCGGCGTCGGCCTCTTTGGACCTTGTGGCGTTTGCGTAGCGTCCCGTGTGGAGTTCGACGAAATCGGCGGCAATTTTATGCGCGGCCTTGATCTGCTGGAGATCGGGCTCGACAAACAAACTGACGGGAATTCCACCGTTGTGGAGGAGTCCGACCGTGCGCTCGATTCGCTCACGTTGTCCCATGACATCCAAGCCGCCTTCCGTAGTCAGTTCCTGCCGTTTTTCCGGAACGAGGGTCACCAAATCCGGTTTGACGGTCAGAGCGATCTTGACCATCGCCTCGTCCGCCGCCATTTCGAGGTCCAGCTTGGTGCGGGTGATTTCCCGGAGAAGCTGGAGGTCACGATCTTGAATGTGCCGGCGGTCTTCACGAAGGTGAACGACGAGCCCGTCCGCACCAGCCAGCTCCACCAACACGGCAGCAGCCAGCGGGTCGGGGTCGGCTCCGCCCCGTGCCTGTCGCAAGGTCGCAACGTGATCAATATTGACGCCCAGTCGAGCCATGCCCCGCCTCTAGGTCAAAGAAGTCATCAAGAAATGAACGGACAACTCAACGCATGGCGGCCGCTCGTATTAGTAGCAGAAAGGCCGGACAGGGGGCAAGAACATGTCGAAGCAACCGGTCGACCTCCGTTGACAGCCGCATCATGTTCGCATGGGGGATGAGCTCCCCGAGCGGCTCATGGGGGAGGGGGACGGAACTCCACAGAATCACAAGGCAAATTGACTCGACATCGGACATCCAATACAATACGCCTTCCCATTGTCATCGGGCCTGCGCTATGAGAAAACGTTCGAGATGACCGGAGGAGGGCTATGGGGTTCGGGGACGGGTTTTATCGAATCAAACGACTCCCTCCGTATGTTTTTGCACAGGTGCAATCGCTCAAGTTGGAAGCTCGGCAGCGCGGCGAAGACATCATTGATTTTGGAATGGGCAACCCCGACCAACCCACTCCTTCCCATATCGTCGACAAGCTGATCGAGGCGGCGCGGAAAGGGAAGAATCATCGCTACTCCGCTTCACGGGGCATCACCAAACTCAGGCATGCCATATGCGGATGGTATAAACGGAACTACGACGTTGATCTGGATCCGGAAACCGAAGCGATTGTCACGATCGGGTCGAAAGAAGGGCTTGCTCACCTGGCTTTGGCGATGATCGGTCCCGGCGACGTCGTGTTGACCCCGACGCCGACCTATCCGATCCACATGTACAGCTTCATCATCGCGGGGGGGGAGGTCAGAGGGATCGAACTCCGTGAGGACCGGGATTTTTTTGAAGAGTTGACTCGAGTCTATCGCCAAACGTTTCCACGTCCCAAAATATTGGTCGTGAACTTTCCTCACAATCCGACCACCGCCGTGGTCGATTTGGAGTTTTTTAAAAAGATCGTGGCGTTTGCCAAAGAACACCAGGTCATCGTCATCCATGATCTGGCTTATGCCGATCTGGTGTTCGACGGCTACAAGGCGCCGAGTTTCCTCCAAATTCCGGGAGCGAAAGATGTCGGCGTCGAGTTTTATACGCTCTCCAAGGCATACAACATGCCGGGTTGGCGCGTCGGTTTCTGCGTCGGTAATCGAGAAGTGGTGGGGGCATTGGCGAAAATCAAGAGCTATCTTGATTACGGCATTTTTCAGCCGATCCAGATCGCCAGCGTGATCGCGCTCAACGGTCCACAGGAGTGCGTCAAAGAAACAGTGCAGCGATATCAGAGGCGGCGCGATACCCTGGTCGACGGGCTCAATCGAATCGGCTGGAAGGTGGCCAAGCCGTTGGCCACAATGTTCGTGTGGGCCAGGATCCCGCTGCCGTATCGGCACATGGGCTCGCTTGAATTTTCGAAGCTCTTGTTGAAAGAGGCCAAAGTCGCGGTGTCCCCGGGGATCGGATTCGGCGAAGGAGGCGATGAATACGTCCGATTTGGATTAGTTGAAAACGAGCATCGGACCCGCCAGGCCGTCAGGGGGATTCGCAAGGCCCTCAAGCTGGACGAGGCGCAGGAATGAAGTCGCGCATCGGCGTCGGCGTCATTGGATTCGGCACGGTCGGCACCGGGGTGGCGAAGGTGCTGCTCGACAACGCCGCGCTCATTCGGCGTCGAGTGGGCGTGCCCGTGGAATTGGTTCGGATTGCCGACCTGGACATTGTCAGGGATCGCGGGGTCTCGCTTCCTTCTGGTGTGTTGACGACCGATGTCGGAGCCGTTTTGGCTGATCCGGCCGTCGATATTGTTGTCGAATTGATCGGTGGCTGCGACGTTGCCAAGCGAGTCGTGTCGGATGCCATCGCCGCCGGGAAACATGTGGTGACCGCCAACAAGGCGCTGTTGGCCCTACACGGTGAAGAGATCTACGAGGCTGCAGCCCGTAAAGGCGTAGAAATAGGGTTCGAAGCAAGCGTCGGAGGCGGCATTCCGGTTATCAGGTCCTTGACGGAGGGACTCGCGGGTGACGCAATTCGTTCGATTTACGGCATCATCAACGGCACCTCCAACTATATCTTGTCTCGCATGACCCAGGAGGGTCATGATTTCGACGCGGTGTTACGGGACGCTCAGCAAGCCGGCTATGCGGAAGCTGATCCAACCTTCGACATCCAGGGAATCGATTCCGCCCACAAACTGGCTATCCTCGTCAGCCTTGCGTACGGCACGCCGGTCAATGTCAAGGAGATCTACACGGAAGGCATCACACGCATTACTCCGACTGATATCGCCTATGCAAAAGCATTCGGGTTCGTCATCAAGCTGCTGGGAATTGCAAAGCTGGTGGACGGGGAGATCGAGGCCAGGGTCCATCCCACCATGCTACCCGCGACTTCTCCCATTGCAAGGGTTGACGGTGTGTACAACGCGATTCAGTTGGTCGGCGACGCAGTGGGAGACATCGTCTTGTATGGAAAGGGCGCCGGCTCGATGCCGACCGGCCAGGCCGTCGTGAGCGACATTATCGCCATTGGGAGGAACGTGCTCTCAAGTGCCACGGGTCGCATCCCGCCCGCGTCGTTTCGTCAGGATCAGCGTCGACCATTGCGTGTGAAGCCCATGGAGGAAATTTCCTCGCTCTACTACCTGCGGTTCATGGTGGTCGACCGCCCCGGCGTGCTGGCCCAGATTGCCGGAGAGTTGGGCCATTGCGGAATCAGCATCTCCTCGGTGTTGCAACAGGGCCGTCGGGAAGGGCAAACGGTGCCGGTCGTCATCAAGACTCATATGGCCAGCGAGCGCGATGTGCGAAACGCCCTCACGGAGATCGATCGCAAATCTTTTGTCTCGGAGCCTGCGACGCTCATTCGGGTGGAGGGCAAGGACGAGTGATCAAACGGGCGGTGATATGAATCAATGGCGGGGTATTATCGAGGAATATCGGAAGTTTCTCCCGGTGTCGGAGAGGACGCCCGTCATCAGCCTGTTGGAAGGCAACACGCCCCTCATTCGTGCGGCTCGACTGGCTCAGGCGATCGCTCCCGGCATCGATCTCTATCTCAAGTTCGAAGGCGTTAACCCGACCGGCTCGTTTAAAGACAGAGGCATGACCTTGGCCATCTCCAAGGCCGTCGAGCAAGGAGCCCGCGCCGTGATCTGTGCGTCGACGGGGAATACCTCCGCGTCGGCGGCGGCCTACGGAGCGCGCGCCGGCTTGGCCGTGTACGTTCTGATTCCCGCCGGAAAAATCGCGCTTGGCAAACTCTCTCAAGCGATGATGCATCAGGCGACGGTCATTCAGATCGAAGGCAATTTCGATCAGGCCTTGGCGCTGGTGAAGGACCTGTCCGCTTCGCGGCGGATCGAATTGGTCAACTCCCTGAACCCTTTTCGAATTGAGGGCCAGAAGACCGCGGCGTTCGAAGTGTGTGACCAACTGGGAGACGCTCCCGCCTTGCACGTATTGCCGGTCGGCAATGCGGGTAACATCACCGCGTATTGGAAGGGCTATCGTGAGTATCGTCTGGCGAATCAAATCACCAGGCTGCCGAGGATGATGGGGTTTCAAGCGGCCGGAGCGGCTCCGATCGTGTTGGGTCGGGTTGTCGAACAACCGCACACCGTGGCGACGGCGATCCGAATAGGGAACCCCGCCAGTTGGAAGTCGGCGGTACAGGCCGTCGAGGAATCCTCGGGGGCTATTGACATGGTGACCGATGAGGAGATCCTCGCGGCCTATGAGGCCGTGGCGAGAACGGAGGGGGTGTTTTGCGAACCGGCTTCGGCGGCGTCCGTAGCCGGTGTCGCAAAATTATATCGCGCCGGAGGGCTTCGGGAAGGTGAGACGGTGGTCTGTACCTTGACCGGCCATGGATTGAAGGACGCCGATATTGCCATCAGTGTGTCGAAACAACCGCTGACCGTCAAGGCGACGCACGAGGACGTCGTCCGTTTGTTGGAGGTCTGAATCAGGAGAAGTCTCGATGAAGTATCTGATCCTGCATGCGGCCGGAATGGCCGGACAGCCCCGCCCGGAACTGGATGGGCGCACCCCGCTTCAGGCTTCCGCGACACCGAACCTCGATCGCTTGGCCCAGAACGGTGAACTGGGCCAGCTTGTCATCCATGCCGAAGGAGTCCTGCACGGAAGCGGAGCGACCGGGACGGCGATTCTCGGCTACGATCCCAAAAAGTACTATCAAGGTCCCGGCCCACTTGAGGCGGTCAGTTTGGGTGTGTCGGTTACGGAACAGGATGTCGTCTATCGAGGCACAATGGTGACTCTCAGGCCTGAAGGTGGAAAGCCGGGCGACGACATCAAGAAATTGGGTCCTCATGTGATCATGGATGATGCGACGGGGGGCTTGATTGAAACGGAAGAGGCGCGAGAACTGATCGAGGCAATCAATGAACAGTTGGGGTCTGAGACCATTCAATTTTACCCGGGGTCAGGCCATCGGCACCTCATGGTGTGGGTCAATGGCAAACCTCGGGCGCATTGTGTGGATCCCCAAACCGTGTTGGGGAGATCCATTGGCGGGGCGTTGCCGACCGGTGACGGGGCCGACATCCTCCGGAAGCTGATGGACGCAGCCTATCTGATCCTTCGCGATCATCC
The DNA here is from genome assembly GCA_024331095.1 of Nitrospira sp. Taxonomy (GTDB): domain Bacteria; phylum Nitrospirota; class Nitrospiria; order Nitrospirales; family Nitrospiraceae; genus Nitrospira_D. The sequence continues at coordinate 49,242 of JANDJE010000017.1, forward strand.
TGTCAACGACGACCGTCTGGCCGACGGGAAAAAACCCGCGAATTGTATCTGGCTATGGGGGGAAGGTCGGGCTGTTGCGTGGCCCAGTCTTCCAGAGAAGTATGGTGTCAGGGGGGCGGTCGTGGCGACCGGCGATGTCCATCGGGGGATCGGCATTGCCGCCGGCCTGGATGCGGTCGATCTTGATCGGCTTGCCGGTGGAGATTTGCGGACCAAAGCAGCGGTGGCGCTTGAGGAATACGCCAAAAAAGACTTTGTCTACGTCCATGGTGGTCTGACGGACGAGGCAATTCACAGCGCGGATCCCAAAGCAAAAGTTCTCGGCATCGAAGCGTTTGATCGAGAGCTTGTCGGCCCTTTAATCGAGGGGTTGGAGCGGCAAGGGCCGTATCGGTATCTCGTCATGTGCGATCACGGCAAGGCCGAGGGGCTCGCCCTTTACGCTTTCGGAGAGGGAGGCCGGAAGGGGGCATCGTCATCGAGCCGGCGCTTCACGGAGCCGGACGCACAAGCGACCAATCTTCCCCCCAGGGATGCCACCAAGTTCATCAATCGGCTCTTTGCGAACGGATAAAGCCGGTGGCGCTCATCGTTCAAAAATACGGCGGGACTTCCGTCGGATCGGTCGAGCGGATCCATCGCGTCGCCGATCGAGTTGCTCGTGCCCGTGAAGAAGGACACCGTGTGGTAGTGGTCCTTTCGGCCATGAGCGGAGAAACGGACCGTTTGATCAAGTTGGCCCATGAGGTGACTCCAAATCCTGACGAGCGGGAACTTGATATGCTCTTGTCGACGGGCGAACGGGTAACCATCGCGCTGTTGGCAATGGAACTGAGGGGGCGGGGTATCAATGCACGATCCTATACAGGGAGACAGGTCGGTATTCTGACCGACAGCGCCCACACTAAGGCGCGCATCGCGCGGGTGTCGGCGGACCGGATTCGCGAGGCCTTGAAAGAGGGAATCGTTCCGGTGGTCGCCGGTTTTCAGGGCATCAATGAAAAGTCGGACGTGACAACGCTGGGGCGAGGGGGGTCGGATCTGTCCGCCGTTGCTTTGGCGGCGGCTCTGAAAGCCGATCGCTGCATCATCTTTACGGACGTGGACGGCGTGTATACGGCGGACCCCAATATCGTGCCGGCGGCTAGACGTATCGATAAAATTTCATACGAAGAAATGCTGGAGATGGCCAGTTTGGGGGCCAAGGTGCTTCAAACCAGGTCGGTCGAGTTCGCCGCCAAGTTCAACGTGCCGGTCGAGGTCAATTCAAGTTTCAAAGAGGGGAGAGGGACGCTCGTGACGAAAGAAGACCCGGATATGGAAGCGGTAGCGGTGGCAGGGGTCACTGGTGACCGAAACCAGGCGAAAGTGACCATCATCGGCGTGCCGGACAAGCCGGGTATCGCGGCCAGAATTTTCGGGCCGGTAGCCCAGGCCAACATTAACGTCGATATGATTATCCAGAACATCAGTCAGGCGACGTTGACGGACGTGTCGTTCACGATCCCTCGGGCGGATCTTAGAAAGGCCGAACCGATCATCCAAACTGTGGCGAAGGACATCGAAGCCAAGTCCGTGTCCATCACCGAGGCGATTGCCAAAGTCTCGCTGGTTGGTGTCGGCATGCGCTCGCATTCCGGTGTTGCGGCTAGAATGTTCGATGTGCTCTCACATGAAGGGATCAACATCATGATGATCAGCACATCTGAAATCAAGATTTCCTGCGTGATCGAGGAAAAGTATCTTGAACTGGCCATGCGCTCGTTGCACACGGCGTTCGGCCTTGATAAAACTCAGGGCTGATACGGTCACAAAAGTCAAAAGCACCGAAACGCTGCGGGGCGGTCCTCGAGCAAGAATTAGCACATGGGCGGTTGAGACGGCTGTTGCTTTCCCAAACGAGTCTGATAACTTTCGTGCTAAACAATTGAAAGTAATCATCTTTCAACTTCTTGAAAATAGACATGACCAGAGATAAAATTAAAGTGAACGTAGGGGCTTTAATAGGCCGTTTTGGCTACGAGCTATGAAATAAAGTCCAGAGAGTAACTCTGGGCAGGTTAATTATAAAACCATAAGGAGGGATTCATTATGGCGGCAGAGCGGGGGTATGACATATCGCAGTGGTATGATTCGCGGCCGTGGAAGATTGGCTGGTTTGCGATGTTGGCGATTGGGATTTTTTGG
>JANDJE010000018.1 GCA_024331095.1 Nitrospira sp.
GGAGAAAATTGAAAGGCCGGAACGACCGGACCGTCCGGAAAGAGCGGAAAAGTTCGAGCGGCCGGAGCGACCGGAAAAGCCGGAGCGAGCGGGGCGAAACTGACGAAAACCATCTCTGGAAATCGTAAGCGGATCGTCTGCGGAAGGGCGGGGTGCCGTAGTGTGGCATCCCGCCCGGTCTGTTGTGTGGGGCGGGTTTTTATTGAAGCCGAGCCGACACGAGGTTATGGTACGCGTGGCATCATCCTTCTTAAATAAATTCACGAGGCATACGATCTGACGAAAGGAGCGAGCGATTCATGGGTAGCGTTCTGCGTCGTCTCGGCATCGTTGTCGCCGTCATTCTCATGAGTATGATCGACCATCAATCGGAGGCCGTGGCAGCCGGGGAGAAAGAAAAGCTTGGGCCGGAACAGCGACCCTCGGCCGAGCGCCACTGGCAAATCGGAGTCACCCCAAGCTATAGCAGTGGAAACTTCGGAACCGATGTCAGAAGCGACTTCGTCTATGTGCCCTTCTCGATCCGGCGCCTGTTTCGCGATGGAGATGTCACGGTCGTCGTGCCGTTCGTCGCGGTCACCAGTAACGGCACAGCCACCTTGGTCGGCGGCCAACCGACCCCCACGTTGCCGGGACGGTGTCTCAGGAGAAGCGGCACGGAGATCGATACCAGCAAGCCGGAATGTCTGGCTCTGCTGAATGCCGGTCAAGGAGTGACGGCCGGGGAGAAGGTGACCCATTCGGGGCTCGGCGACATCATCGTGAGGGGACGATACTATGCCGTCGAGGAAAAGGAGTGGTTCCCGCTCGTTGCGCTCACGGCCCGGGTCAAAATTCCGACGGCCAGCGAAAGTAAAGGGCTCGGCACCGGCGCTCTTGACCATGGGTACGGCGTGGAACTGTCCAAAATGTTGGGCGATCGATGGATTGCGTTTCTCGACGGAGGCTACAACTTTATCGGCGACCCTGACGGGAGAGAACTTCAAAACCAGTACTGGTTCGACGTCGGAGGCGGGCATTACCTCACCAAACATCTCTTGTTCAGCGTGTATTACGAGGAGTATCGGTCGCTGGTGGCCGACCGAGTCAACATTCGCGACGTGTTCGTGGCGTTCAACTACAAAGCCTCCGATGCCTGGCGATTCAACGGCGGCGTGACCGTCGGCCTCTCAAACAGTGCGCCGGATTACGGCGTTTCGCTCGGCACCAGCTATCGGTTTTAGCGGAATCTCAACCCATTCCATGCCGTTGACCTCTCAGCCATCCCTTCGTCTAATGAATCAGGTAGGACCGGCAGGCCGGCGGTAGCGACCAGAGGTGATGCCGCCTATGCCGACCGATCGACGTGACGACCCCACCGATGCCGAATTGGTGGCGCGCGGCCTCGCGCAGGATCGCGAGGCATTCGGACAGTTGATCGATCGGCACGCGGCTGCGATCGTGAACCTGGCCTATCGGATAGTGGGGAACCAGGCTGAGGCCGAGGATGTGGCGCAGGAATCGTTCGTTGCGGCGTTCCAGGCGCTCTCGACCTTTCGGGCCGACTCCAAGTTTTCGACTTGGCTTTATCGGATCGCCGTAAACAAGTGCAAGGATTGGCTGCGAAGCAAGAGGCCTGGGCAGGGCCGGAACGATGTGAACGCGGATGAGGAACTTGACCTCCACGTGGTGGAGGAGCGGACGCCGGAAACATTGCTGTCTCAGCAGCAAGTCGCCGCAGCATTGGAGCGGGCGATTCAACGGCTGCCGCCTCTCTATCGTGAAGCCTTCATCCTGAAACACGTCGAAGGTCTGAGCTATGAAGAAATGGAACAGATCCTGGGCGTCAACAAGGACACGTTGAAAATGCGGGTATACAAGGGAAGGGTTCAACTGTGTCGGGAGCTTACGGCTTTCAATTCCATACCGTAGCCGGTCGCGGAAGGTGAGGCTATGAGAGAACACGATCTCATTCAACGATTCGTGGACCATGAGTTGACGCCGGACGAGCGGGTCGCGTTTCTCCGCGCGGTGGATACCGATCCTTCGTTGCGCCGGCAATGGCTTACCATCGAGATGGTGGCGGCGGAAGCGGCTCGGCTGCCAAGGATCGAACTCTCGGCCCAATTCATCAACCAATTGAAAGAACGAACGAGGCCCAAGCCAAGTTTCTGGGCCAACCTTTGGGCCTCCGTGACAAAACCACGGATGCTTCGCTGGAACATGGCTCAAGCCATGGCGGCGGCCTGTGTGGTTCTGGTGGCGGTGGGGTCGTTGATCCGATTGGTTCCCGAGCGGATTGGTGACCCGCCGACTGTGGACGGCTCGATGCAAACTGTATCAACCGAGACGGCGCCGGAGCCGAAGGTGCTGGTACGGCTCGTGTTCGTGCAGCCTGACGCTCGGTCTGTCTCGGTGGCGGGAGATTTCAACGGGTGGAATCCGGCGCAGACGGCGCTTCGGCAAACCGACGGCGGAATCTGGAGCGTCACCCTGCTGCTGAAGCCTGGTCGTTATGAATACATGTTCGTGGTTGATGGGACACGCTGGATCGCCGATCCGCTGGCGACCGAGGAAATCGGGGACGGCTTTGGTTCACGCAATGCCGTGCTGGATGTGGAGATATGAACATGAGCGGCCGTCTTGCAACGGATCTGTATCTCGATTACGCTCCTCCGTTCGGTGGAGTGGATTGTGAGATTCTCTCGAGCCATTATCGTTGGTGTGTGGGTCGTCTTGCTGGCCGGCATCGGAGGCTGTGCGGCACACAAGGCAGGAAGCCCGGACCTGCCCAAGCCACAGATCGGGACCGTTCGGTTCATGGTGGAAGCGTCCGGGGCGAAACAGGTGTTCGTCGCCGGATCGTTCAACGGATGGCGCAAAGATTCCATCTCTCTGAACCGTGTAAAAGGAACCTCGTGGTGGTCGGTTGACCTTTTGCTCCCAAAAGGAGAGCACGCCTTCATGTACGTAATCGACGGTGTCAAATGGGTGACGCCTCCCCAAGCCGACGACTTTGTCGAAGACGAATTCGGCCATAGAAATGGCATCGTCATTGTGCGGTAAACCAATGAAGGGGATTCCTTACCTCATACGACTGCTGGGAGTTGCAGGAGTTCTGGGAGTTCTGATTGTGGCTCCGGCCCTGGCCGAGCCGCTTTCGGTTCAGGATCGAGATGAAATCGTGCGCTTAGGCTCGGCCCAGGGCCGTTCCGCAAGGGATCTGGATCCTCTCTTGGAACAGGTGAACAAAGTCGGTGAGAAGGGGTTTCCCACTGAGTCGATGGTGAACAAGGTGAAAGAAGGGTTGGCCAAGGGAGTTGAACCACAGCGGATCGATCAAGTCTTGCGTCAAATGACGGAGCGGCTGGAATCGGCTCACGAAGTGTTGGAGGAAGCCAAGGCTCGCGGCATCACTGAGGGAAACCGCCAGCGGGCATTAGAGACCATGGCGGAAGCGCTCGCGCGGGGCGCCACCAAAGAAGAGGTGCGTGAATTGAGCCGGATGTCCCTTGAGGGGAAACAGAAGGTGACACAGGATGTCTTGGCCGCCGGAGCCAAAGGCCTGGCGGTCATGAAAGAAGCCAACGTTTCTACAAAGGACGGAGCCGCTTTGCTCGGCGAAGGAATTCGCCAGGGGTATCGGGCCAACGAGCTGCTGGACTTGAGCCGGGAAGTCAAACGCAGGGGATCGGATTTCCAACAAGGGCGAGTCAGTCTCCAGCAACTTCGGGAGCGGATTGGACGTGGAGAAAAAAGTGACCGGTTGTTTCGCGACGATCGGAGCGGATCGGGAAGCGGTGATCGACGTGATCGAGGAGATCGGGACCGTTCCGAGCGAGACCGGTCTGAACGAGATCGGGCGGAACGGGATGGTCGAGCAGATCATGATGACCGAGGCGATCGAAAATTACAGCAGGAACGATACGAACGGATCGACAGGCCGGATCGATCCGAAAGAGCGGATCGCTTCGATCGTCCGGAAAGACTGGAACGCCCCGATCGCCCGGAACGATTCGATCGTTCCGGGCGGGGAAGAGATTAAGAGGACCGGCGCACGCGCCCCAACCGGCAGTGGCAGCACGGTCTTCATAGATAGTCAGAGTGGAAGGGAATGACATGCGTGCGCCGTTGTGTCGTCATCAATAAGGTCCTGCTACAATGAGGCCATGGAAATTATCGCCACTCATGGGAACGCCGACTTCGACGGCCTGGCCTCCATGGTGGCGGCGCGAAAACTGTTTCCGGGCGCCAAGCCGGTTCTGCCGGCCGGGGCGCAAGAAACGGTGCGCAACTTCCTGGCCGTTCACGATCTGGGCCTTACCAAACTGAAAGACCTTGATCTCCATCAAGTCAGCCGCCTGATTCTGGTCGATACCCAGGACCCTTCCCGTCTCGGTTCTCTCAAATCCTGCATCGAAAACCCGGCCGTGGAGGTGGTGGTCTATGACCACCACCGTCAGCCGGAGTCGGCCTGCGCCGGCCGTTCCGCACAGTCGGTCATCGAACCGGTCGGCGCGACGACGACGATTCTCGTCGAGCAGCTTCGGCAGCGTCAAATAGCGATCACGCCGTTTGAGGCGACCGTCATGGCCTTGGGTCTGTACGAAGAGACCGGATCGTTCGGTTTTTCCTCCACGACCGGTCGTGATTTGGAGGCGGGCGCCTTTCTTGTCACTGCCGGAGCCGATTTGCGTGTGGTGACGGACACGCTTCGCCGGCCACTTGATCCGGACGCCATTGCTCTCTTGAACGACCTGTTGGAACACAGCGAAGTGCACTACCTTGAAGGCCGCAAGGTGTTGGTGGCGACAAGCACCGTCGATCGCTGCCGGGGAGAAGCGGCCGGTGTCGTGCACATGCTCGCGGAATTGCAGGGCGTCGATGCGGTGATCGTCGCCGTGATGATGGACGATCGCGTGGAGGTCATCGGCCGAAGTCGCAGGTCGGAAATCGACGTGGGATGGATCGCGCGAGAATTCGGCGGCGGGGGCCATGCCGTCGCGGCGGCCGCGACGGTGAAACGTGCCACGCTCGCGGAAGTCAAGGAAAAGATGGTTCGTCTGCTGACGACGCACTATCGGCCGACCTTGCTGGCACAGGACGTCATGACCAGACCGGTCAAGGCCATCGAGGTGGATACAACGGTCAAGGAAGCGGGCGAACGGATGACGGCCTACGGGTTGAACGTGTTTCCTATCGTGGATGAACAGGGCCGCTACGTCGGCATCGTGAGTCGTGAATTGATTCAGAAGGCGTTGTTTCATCGGCTGGGCACCATGCCGGTGCGCGAGATCATGCAGACCGACGCCTATACCGCCAAGCCGGAGACGCCGTTTCACGACATCGAAACGGCCATGATCGAGCGCAACCAACGGTTCGTTCCGATTCTGCAAGGAGCCAAGATCGTCGGCGTCATCACCAGAACGGATCTCTTGCGGACCTTGCACGACGACGTGTTGAAGCCGGCCAGAATGAGGACCCTGAAAGCGGGCGAGACGGAGGTTGAAACCGGAAGACCGCGCCGCAACATCACGTCGTTGTTGCGGAGCCGTTTGCCGCATCGCGTGGTGGCGCTGCTGGAAGAAGCGGGACATCTGGCCGATCGCTGCGGCGTATCGCTGTTCGTCGTCGGCGGCTGCGTGCGGGATCTGCTGCTGGGAATTGAAAACCTGGACCTTGATCTGGTCGTCGAAGGGGACGGGATCGCCTTCGCGCGTCGGCTCGCGCAGACATTGCACGCGCGGGTCAAGACGCACGAACGGTTTGGAACGGCGATCATCGTGCTGCCGGATGGATTCAGACTCGACGTGGCGACGGCCCGGACCGAGTATTATGAATATCCCACCGCGCTGCCCACCGTCGAGCAAAGTTCCATTAAGAAAGATCTCTATCGCCGCGACTTTACCATCAATGCCCTCGCGGTTCGACTGAACGGCAAGGGGTTCGGCGACGTGTTGGATTTCTACGGCGGGCAACGGGATTTGAACGACAAGGTGATCCGTGTCCTGCACGGGCTCAGTTTCGTCGAAGATCCGACGCGCGTGTTTCGCGCCATTCGGTTCGAGGCCCGGTTCGGCTTCCATTTGGGGCGCGATACCGTCGCCCTGATCGCCGGCGCCGTCAAGATGAACCTGTTCGACCGGCTGTCCGGTCACCGGCTGTTGGAAGAGATTAAACTGTCGTTGTCCGAGCGGGAGCCGAAACAAATCATCAGACGCTGGGCGGAGTTCGATTTGCTTCGATTCATCCATCCCAAATTGAGTTGGTCCGATCGGTTGCGGACATTGTTGGGGTCCGTTGAACAGGTGGTCGACTGGTATCGGCTGTTGTACTTGAATCGCAACATGGAAGTTTGGTTGGTCTATATGACGGGACTGTTGGAAACGTTGCCGGAACGGGCCGTGGCCGAGGTGCTCAAGCGATTCTCCTTTTCAGAGGCAGAGACATCCACGCTTCGATCGGTCCGAAGCGGCTGTCGCGACATCATGCGCCGGTTGGGGCTGGCATCCGCTCTCAAACCGGCGGACATCTATCGGCTGTTGTCCGGCCTGTCCGACGAAGCGCTGCTGGGTCTCATGGCCAAGAGCAAGGGCGACCTGGTGAAACGCCGGGTGTCGGCGTTCCTGACGACCTATCGGCAGGTCAAGCCGATTCTATCCGGGACGGATCTGCAGGCGATGGGATTCAAGCCCGGCCCACAGTTTAAGGAAATCTTGAGCCGCTTGCTCGACGCACGATTGAACGGAGAAGTGAAGACGGAAGCGGAGGAACGGGCGTTCGTCCTGCGCCTGGCGAAACCTTCGCGAGATCTGTCAGTTCAGCGGGAGAACCGTCATTGAGACTTCGTGGGGCAGCAACAACGTCGCCACCGGACCATGCCGATCGTCTCCCTGAATCAGGGCGGACAGGAGGATGGGCTGAGGCACCTCCCCCGGTGGGAAAGCCAACATGGCCGGGAAATACAAGATCGGTGTGAGCGTCGTGTAGCCGACCAAGCGGAGTCGAAACGCCATCAAGACGTCGCGCAGTCGATGAGCGGACTCTTCTTTCGGAAGATGGTCGAGCGCGATACCTGCTTCCCAGAGAGATTTTGTGACCGTGACCGGAAAGGTGAAACCGAGTTTCCGCGCTTCTTCCGAGACGTCGATCAACCATCCCAGTTCCAGGGCCTGCCGCCGGTTGGTCACGGCTTGGGAGATTGAGGGTGAGTCCTGGTCCTCGGCAGCGGTGCTTGGCTCAACGGCGGACGATTCACCCGCGACTTCCGTCGAGGGGGATTCCGTCCGAGGCGATGCAGGCGACCGTTCGGTGTCCGCGTCCTTGAGGTCGGTTGGTCCTCCACGCGGCGTTTCGTCCATTATGTTTGGGGACATCGGCATCGCCTGGATCAATCCGGCATAGACCCGCTTGGCTGAGTCAGACCACCGGGGATCACAAGGCCGACCGGCGAACGCCGCTTCCGCGGCCTTTCGTTCATCGTGAGTCAGGAGCCGTGGAGACCGTGTGCTGTTCATGGCCGGAAGATAATGCGGGAACCGTTCAAGTCAAGGGTTACTCGGGCAACCGTCGTCCCTTGGTTTCCGGCGCGAACGCCAGCGCCGCGAGTCCGAGCAGATAGATCAGCGCGATGGTGCTGGCGGCCCGCCCAAAGGAGCCGAACGAGGCGACGAGCCATCCGGTGAAAATCGGTGAGACGGAGGCCAGTACCCGCCCGGCATTGAAACAAAAGCCGGCCCCGGTTGCCCTGAGAAGGGTGGGGTAGAGTTCAGGCAGATAAATAGGGAAGCCGCTAAAAATCCCGTTGTTAAAAAATCCAAGAATGGGAAGGAACAGCAACAAACCGCCATAACTTTCCGGAAGCAGATAGGTCACAGGGAGCATGACGAAGCTTCCCAGACACATGAGGGCAAAAATCGGACGCCGCCCGAACCGGTCGGCCAAGGGGCCGAAACTGAGATACCCAAAAATCGCGCCGCCATTTAACGCCATAATCGCATAACTGACATGGGCGGAGGCAGCAGCCTGTTCCAGGTGTTCGACTTCCGGCATTTCCCGCACCAAGGACGGCGCCCAATTGGTGGCGCCCCACAGTCCGAATACGGCGACAAAAGCCAACGTCGAGCCGACCAAAGTGGATCGCCGAAGGTTGCCTTTAAAAATGGCGGAGAGAGGAAGCGTCTGCCGGGCATGCGCGAGGCGCCATCGCTCCGGCTCTTTGACCCACCATCGAACCAACAAGGCGACGAAAGCGGGAAGCCCGCCGACCAGGAAGAGCGTCCGCCAGCTCGATGCCTTGAGCGCCAGGTTCAATCCGGCGGCCAGAAAAAACCCCACGGCCCAGGCCGACTGTAACAGGCCGGCCGCTTTGGCCCGTTTCTCCTCCGGCCAAGTCTCCGCGACAATGGAAGCGCCGGCCGCCCATTCTCCGCCGATGCCGAGCGCCGTGAGGAAACGGAACAGGGCCAGGTGCCACCAGGTTTCTGAAAAAGCCGCGGCGCCGGTAAAGACGGCATAGATGAGGATGGTGGTCATCAGGACCTTGGTTCGACCGAATCGATCGGCCAGGATGCCGAACGTGATGCCGCCGATCGCCCAGCCGATCAGGAAAATCGAGAAAATGATGCCGCCGTACCACCCGATTTGGTCGGAGGAAGGAGAACCGTCGCCGACCATGAGCAGTTCATGCAGAGCCGGATGCAGCACGATGGTGTAGATCGTCGCGTCCATCGCGTCGAACACCCAGCCGAGCCAGGCGACGAACAGCACCAGCCATTGATACGAGGTCACGTCGCTCCACCATGATGTCCTCTTCACGAGAGGACTCCGTCGCTCAAGTCGACGGTTCGTCGAGAGGGCGGAGGAAAAAGAAGCGGCGTAGGCATGGCCGGCTCGGACTGAATCGTCGAAGGGCGGACCGGCGCGTGAAGCGGCATCCGGCCCATGCTATAGTCGCCGTCATGGCATGGGTGGATTACTATCGAATTTTGGGCGTCTCGCGCGAAGCTTCGGACGACGACATCAAAAAAGCCTACCGGAAGCTGGTTTTGCAACATCATCCCGACCGCAATCCCGGAAGCCGCGAAGCCGAAGAGACCATCAGAAGAATCAATGCCGCCTATGAAATCATCGGAAACCCGGAGACGAGACGCAGTTACGACCGGCTGTCCTGGGGAGTCGAACCTCGCGCCGAGGCGGTTGATCTCGACGCCGTTCTTCAAGACATGGAACGGACGCTTTTCGAGGAAGGGCGCAAAGAATTGTTCGCCGCCATGATGCGGGACCTTCCCCGTATCAAAACGGAGTTGGCGCGTATTCGAGAGCGGACGGTGGCGGTCCAAGGCTACGATTCCTTCGTCGAGTCGATTGTGCAGGGCCGAGCCGCCGAGGTGGTGGACGAGTTTGTAACGGACGTCATGCGAGATCGAGCGGAGCGGCTCGTCAACGTCGCCACGGAGATGATGGTGTCGCAGGGAGTAGTCAACCGCCACGACGAACGGGAAGTCCGGCGACTGTCCCATCGGCTTGAGGCCTCCTTGAGAAGGGGACGGTTGCACGGCATCGCCTCGGCGCTGGAGCTGTTCTACGAACGACAATAGACGGTTATTGTGCCAAAGGTCCCGCCACGAACCGCCCCGCCTGCATGACGCCGAGAATCCGGCTCCGATCACGCAGATGGTCGATATGGGTCAGCGGATTACCTTCGATCACCAACAGGTCGGCGATCATGCCTCGCGCGAGCGTGCCGATTTCCTTGTCGATGCCGATCAAACGGGCCGCTTGCAAGGTCGAGGCTACGATGGCCTCCATCGGTGTCATGCCGAGCGCCACCATCCGCTCCAGCTCCTGCGCATTGTCGCCGTGACAGTTGAACGGCGTGCCGGCGTCGGTCCCCATGGCGATCAAGAGCCCTCGTCGATGGGCCAGTTTGAAACCGGCCTGATGCCGTTTGGTCATCGCCCTGGCCTTGTCGAGGGCACTGTCGGGGATGCCGCATCCACGCCGGCAAGCGGCGGTGGTGGCCAGGGCCGAGAGGGTGGGAACTACATAAACCGCATGACGTTCAAACAGGTCGGCCGTCTTGTCGTCCAACAAGGTCGCATGTTCGATTGAACGGGCGCCGGCGCGAATCGCGTTGGCCATGCCGGTCGCTCCATGGGCGTGGGCGGCGACCATTCGTCCCATTCGCTTCGCCTCTTCGACCGCGGCCTGAAGTTCTTCGACCGTCATTTGGGCCTCGTCGGGAGAGGTGCCCGGCGTGAGGACTCCGCCGGAGGCGATCACTTTAATGACTTGGGCTCCTGCGGTGACTTGAGCGGCGACGGCTTCACGGATCTGCTCCGTTCCCTGGATTTCCCGCCCGATAAAACGGGCATGGCCGCCCACCATGCACAAGACTTGACCGGCCCCGATGATACGAGGCCCTGATTGGACGCCCTCCTCAATCGCCCGTTTGAGGGTAAAGATCGAGTGGTCCCGTGAACCGACGTCACGGACGGTGGTGATGCCGGCTTCCAACGTCTGTCGAGCGTGCCGTGCGGATTTGAGCAGAGTATAGGACGGCCGCTCCGACTCCAAGGTAGACACTACGTCAGGCTCCGCCCCCAGACAGAGGTGGACATGGCAGTCGATCAGCCCGGGCAAGACAGTCAGGCCTCGGCCATTGATCCGCATCGCGTCAGGCGGAACGGTGACGGTCCGGCTGGGGCCAAGGGCCGTGATGTGAGCCCCTCGAATCAGAATCGTGGCGTGATCGATCGTTGATCCGGCTCCGTCGATGAGACGGGCCCGTTGAATCGCGATCGTCTTGTGTCCCGGTCTTCGGCCTTGCCTCACGGTCGCCTCCCCCGATCTTCCATTTTCTGTGCCGGCCCCAGTATAGCCAAGTTCCTATGGGGAGGCCATGGCCTGTTCGCACCGTATCAGCAAGAGAAGAGGCCCGTCGTTTCCTTCTCCTCCTTCCAGCGACTATTTTCCAGCGACTACTTTGGGTTGTCCCTCTAGCCATTTCGAGGGGTAGGGAACCGGCTTTCGGCCATGGTACAGTCATGCCCGATGGCTCCCGATCTTACCCACACCATGAACCCCCAAAACATGGAAACGGACATGGGGACGGGCATGGGAACGATTGCCCCTGAGCCGGCTCTTGATCGTCCTGCCAATCCGTTCGGGTCGTCCTTCTCGCGCGCGGTGAGTTTGCTCTCGGCTGCTCTGCTGCTCTCGGTTTTGGGATCGCTGCTCTGGTTTTCCGCGACGGTGCCGCCGCTCAATCGTGTCGAAGAGCCGGATCGGGCTCTCGATCTGATGGTCGGGCGCATGATGGAGGCGCAAGAGGAACTCCGCCGCCTTCCCCCCTGGCAACAGCGGCTGACCGAATGGATGGTCGGAGGCAACGAATATGAACGGCTGCTCGCCATTCAGTGGTATCAAGAGCTGGTGGAGGCCACGGGCGATCCGCCCTCGAAGTTGCGGCTTGCGATTCTCCAAGCGGAAGAGGGGCGAGAACAGGACGTGCTGGCCGAGGTCCGAACGTGGCGGGACCTTCCCGCGCCGATGCCCCTCTATGCCAGATGGGTCGAAGCGGCTTATGGCTTGGAGGAGTTGAACCACAATGAAACGGCCGAATGGGAAGAAGCCTTGGCGGACACTCTGTTGGAAACCTTGTCCGACGGATGGTTTTACAGAACCCTTGTCACCAGGTTGGCGCAACGGTCGGGAGACAGCGATCTCCTCGTCGCTCTGGAGAAGCAGGTTGAACCTCAGGGATCTCGGCTTCAGGATCGATTGAACGGCCTTCTGTTTGTGGAGCTGTTCTGCGTCGTCATCGGTTCTTTTGCGTTGGCAACGATCATTCGACGGCGAAAAGTCCGGCCGGATTCTATCCGTCTTGTCGGTTCCGGCGTTCCTCCTCCGTGGACCGTCGAGGTCGGCACCGCCGTGTTGCTGCGCGGGGGCGCGATGGGCGCCCTGGTCACCATGGCGTTTCTCTTGGCGCCGCCCGTCGATTCATTGCCGATAGAGGCCGTGGCGATCCCATTGGCCAACCTTCCCCTATTGATTCTGGCCTCTGTCCATCTCCTCAAGCCGGCCGGGCTCGATATCCGGAAAGCGTTCGGTTTTCACATTAGCCGGGACAATCTTGGCCGATTGGCTGTCGCATCGTTGGGTACGATTGCGGCTGGACTCTGGGGCGAATGGGTGATCGGACAGGCCCTTGAACGAGTGGAGATCACGAACCATTGGACGGAATGGTTCGATGCCGATTTAGTTTGGGGGACGGGAGCGACGTTGACGGTCAGTCTCTTGGAATACCTCGTCTTCGCGCCGGTCTTTGAAGAGATCGCCTTTCGAGGATTGTTGTTCGCCACCCTCCGCCGCCGATTGCCTTTTGCTCCCGCCGCGCTCGTGAGCGCCGGTATTTTCGCCGCCGCCCATGGGTACGGCGTGATCGGTTTTCTCAGCGTGTTGTGGAGCGGAATCCTATGGGCTTGGATGTATGAGAGGACGGGGAGCCTCTTGCCCGGAATGATCGCTCACGCGGCGAACAATTTGTTTGTCTCTCTCACGGTCATGGCGTTGCTTCGCTAGGAGTCTCCGCCGCAACGATCTGTTCCAGAGACTGAAGCAAGTCGGTATGGCGGAGCGGCGCACCGGCTTGAGTCAAGAGTGAGAGAAGCTTGCCGTTGTCGATACGTTTGCCGATCAACCCGTCTCTAACTTCAACTGTCGGTTGAACTCCGAATCGCTCCTTCGCCAGATGGCAGATGTCTTGCCAGGTTCGTGGCGTTCCGTCGCTCACATTGTAGGCTTCTCCGCGAACGCCTCGTTCTAATGCGACCAGGCAGATGTTCGCCAGGTCTTCTACGTGAATCAGGTTGACATATTTGCGTGATGGGCCGACACGTCCTTGCTTGATCCAATTGAGGGGATTGCGACCAAGACCATAAATACCTGCAACTCGTAATACGACGGCCTGACAATTCATTCGAAGCCATTCTTCACCTTGCACGCGAGGTTTCTTGAGGTCGAGTGACGCGGTTTCATCGATCCAGGGAGGAGGATAATCGCGAGACGGATTTTCTTGATAGGCCGAGGTACTGCCCAAGACCACCGGACGGCGAACGGTCAGGTTCCCGGCAAATTCTTGGACGAGTTCCGGCGGCTCGGCCGGAAAACACCAAAGAAGATCGCAAGAAGAAGGCAGATTGCGCCAGGTTGTCCGATCTTCAAGATCGAAACGAAGTCGACGCGCCAACGGGACAAAATCAAGGTGGTGTTGCGGAGTTCGGCTGGCCGCGAGCACGATTCGACCACGGGCGGTTCCTTTCTCATACACGAGTCGGCCTGTGTATCCGGCTCCCAAAATGACCAATGGGTGGTCGGTCTCTGTGGCCATGTCTGCGCTCTTCATTGATTGTTCATCATGTTCACAATCACATGAGAAAAACAACCGAGCTTGTTTCGTCTCTTGCCGGATCTTTTCTCCGGTTGTCGGACCGATCGGTCACCGATCAGAATGACACATGCGTGCGGTCTTCCGTGACATGGTAAGATGGGCGCCATGTCCCTGTCACAGTTCCATCCGCTGATCGCCAATTGGTTTGTCTCTCGCATCGGCGAGCCGACCGACGTGCAATGTAAGGCCTGGCCCGTCATTCGATCAGGCTCGGACGTCTTGATCGCCGCGCCGACCGGATCGGGAAAAACCCTGGCCGCATTTCTTTCTTGCCTCGACCGCTTGTTTCAACAGGCCTTGGCGCGCGAGCTGGAAGATCTGACTCAAGTGCTCTATATCTCGCCGCTCAAGGCGCTGAGCAACGATGTGCAGAAAAATCTGCACAAGCCGCTGGCCGAGATCGGTCAGGCCGCCTTGCAGGAAGGACTGCTGATGCCGGATCTGCGCGTGTTGGTCAGGACCGGCGACACGCCGGTGACCGATCGCCAACGGATGCTCAAGCGGCCGCCACACATTCTGGTGACGACACCGGAGTCACTGTTCATCCTGCTCACGGCGGAAAAAAGCCGAGCGATGCTGCGAACGGTCCGCGCGGTCATCGTGGATGAAATCCATGCAGTCGCGCCCACTAAACGGGGTGCCCACCTGGCCCTTTCTTTAGAGCGGTTGGAGGACCTGACCGGGATTAAGCCGCAACGGATTGGCCTCTCAGCCACCCAAAGACCGATCGAGTTGGTCGCGCGGTTTTTGGTGGGATGTCGAAGCGAGGAAGGGGTTCAGGAACTTCCCTGCACGATCATCGATGTCGGCCATCGGCGAGAGTTGGATCTGGCCGTGGAAGTCCCAAAAGATGAACTGAGCGCCGTGGCGACCAACGCAATCTGGGCGGATGTCTATGATCGCATTGCCGATCTAGTTCGGCGCCATCGATCGACCTTGGTCTTTGTGAATACGAGGCGCCTGGCCGAGCGGGTCGCCCATGCGCTGGAGGAACGGCTTGCCGATCTGGGGCCGGACGTCGTCGCGGCGCACCATGGAAGCCTGTCGCGGGCGATCCGTCTGCGGGCCGAAGAACAGTTGAAGGCCGGAAAGACACGGGTGGTGATTGCGACGGCATCTTTGGAATTGGGAATCGATGTCGGAACCGTGGATCTCGTCTGTCAGATCGGCTCGCCCAGGGCCATTTCGACGTGCCTTCAACGAATCGGGCGGGCCGGCCATTGGATCAAGGCTGTTCCCAAGGGGCGGCTCTTTGCACTGACGAGAGACGACCTGCTGGAGTGTGCGGCGCTGGTGCGAGCCATTCGACAGGGGCTGCTCGATCGGATTGAAATCCCCGATGCCCCGCTGGATATTTTGGCCCAGCAGATTGTCGCATCGGTCTCGACCGGACCATGGTCAGAGGAAAAATTATTTACCCTCTGCTGTCGGGCCTATCCCTATCGGAACCTGACCCGTTCAGACTTTGATCAAGTCGTCCGCATGTTGACGGATGGTATCGCGACCAAACGAGGAAGGGGGCAGGCGTATCTCTTCCATGACCGGATCAATGGCCGGCTCAAGGCACGGCGCGGCGCCAGATTGGCCGCCATCACCTCCGGCGGGGCCATTCCCGAAACGGCGACCTATCAAGTCGTGGCCGAACCGGACGGCACGGTGGTGGGATCGGTGGATGAGGATTTTGCCGTCGAAAGTCTCGCAGGCGACATCATGTTGCTCGGCAATACCTCCTGGCGCATCAAGGGGATCGAAGCAGGCAAGGTCCGTGTTGAAGATGCCCAGGGAGCGCCGCCGACCATTCCCTTTTGGCGAGGCGAGGCTCCGTCCCGCACCGCCGAACTGTCGGCGGCCGTTTCGGAATTGAGGCAGGACCTTGAGACTCGGTTGGTCGAGCAAAGGGCGCCGGAATCGGGAAACCGTGAGGGGAAAAGATCTGCAGAGGGAGCCCGCTCGTTCAACGCAGCCCCGGTCACCCTTCAATGGCTCAAACAGGAATGTGGCTTGGATGCGAGGGGAGCTCAACAGGTCATAGAGTATCTGCTGGCCGGACAAGCCGTGCTCGGCACGGTCCCGACACAGGAAACCGTCGTGGCCGAACGGTTTTTCGATGAAAGTGGGGGCATGCAGTTGGTGATTCATGCGCCATTCGGTGGTCGAATCAATCGAGCCTGGGGGTTGGCCCTCCGCAAACGGTTCTGCCTGACATTCGATTTCGAGCTGCAAGCGGCGGCGACGGACAACGGGATCGTCATTTCGCTGGGCGAGCGGCACAGTTTCCCGTTGGAATCGGTCTTTGGCTATATCCATTCGTCGTCCGTCAGGGACGTGCTCATCCCGTCGCTCTTGCCGTCACCCCTGTTCATGACGAGATGGCGATGGACCATCGGCCGATCATTGGCTCTGCTCCGATTTGCACAGGGCAAGAAAGTACCTCCGCATATCCAACGGATGAAGGCGGAGGATTTGCTGGCGGCTGTCTTCCCCGATGCGCTCGCCTGCCAAGACAACATGGTCGGCGAACGGACCAGGCAGATTCCCGATCACCCGCTGGTTCGAGAAACCTTCAAGGATTGTCTCATGGACGCGATGGATCTGGAGGGATTGCGCACCATCCTCCAACGAATCGAACGCGGCACCATCCGGTGCGTGGCGGTGGATACCCCGGTTCCGTCGCCCTTTTCGCACGAGATCTTGAATGCCAATCCCTATGCGTTTCTCGATGACGCGCCGTTGGAAGAA
The DNA here is from genome assembly GCA_024331095.1 of Nitrospira sp. Classification (GTDB taxonomy): domain Bacteria; phylum Nitrospirota; class Nitrospiria; order Nitrospirales; family Nitrospiraceae; genus Nitrospira_D. The sequence continues at coordinate 16,175 of JANDJE010000018.1, forward strand.
CGGCGGGCTCGCGCCGTGGAACTCAGGCGGACCTTGCCACCGGACTTGGCCGGAGCGATCGGCGCGCTCGATCCATCGGCCATCGAACGGGTTATGCAGGAATCCTGGCCTGTCGTGCGCGATGAAGACGAACTTCACGATGCCCTTCTGACCTTGGTCTGGCTGCCGGAGCCGATTCCTGCCGAGTGGATGCCCTATGTCTCTGGTTTGCTCACGGCATGCCGTATCGTTCGGTTGAGTCCACCGGCCTCTTCGGTCGTGCTGTCCGGAGTGACCGGCTGGGTGGCGGCCGAGAACCGAGATCGGATCGACCGATGGTTGGCCGGGGAAGACGAAACGATATTGGATGCCATCGTTTTAGGCTGGATGGAAAGCGCTGGCCCCACAACCGTAAAGGAGTTGGCCGATCGACTGGGTTTTTCAGTGGGGCCGGTGGAGCAGGCCATGGTCCGTTTGGAACAGGCCGGGCAGGTGCTCCGCGGATCATTTCGGTCCTCGTCGTCCACCGGTGTCCGAGTTGTCGAATGGTGTCATCGTCGTCTCTTGGCTCGCATCCATCGCCTGACGGTAGGGCGACTGCGGCGGGAAATCGAGCCTGTCACGGCGGCGGACTTCATGCGATTCTTGTTGCGATGGCACCATGTCGTTCCGTCGGCTCGTCTTCATGGCGAATCGGGACTGGCAGAGATTATCGGGCAACTGGCGGGTTTTGAAGCGCCGGCCTCCGTGTGGGAGTCGCATGTATTGCGCCTGCGACTGGCCCGGTATGAGCCGGAGTGGTTGGATCGACTCTGTTTGAGCGGCTCCGTCGGATGGGGGCGCCTTTCTCTCCATGACAGACTCTTGTCCGGTCTTGACACGACCATTGCAACTCGGCGAGCTCGTGGCATCGTGTCCACCAGTGCCACACCGATCAGCCTCTTTCCCCGTGAAGAGAGAGACTGGCTGCGGGCGGCCGTGCGGGGTGTGAGAGATTTGGTAGAGGGGCGCCCCACTAATGGACTCAGTGAGGTAGGCCAAGCCATCATGACGGTGCTCCACAAGCAAGGAGCTTGTTTTTTTGCCGACCTGGTTCGGACGACCGGAGCCTTACCCGGCGAGATGGAACAGGGGCTGTGGGAATTGGTGGCCGCCGGGCTCGTCACGGCCGACGGCTTCGACAACCTGCGTGCCTTGATTGATCCGCACCGGCGACGGGGTGAGGGACGGGCGAGAAGGCATCGTCCTCGTCACGCAAGCGGGAGGTGGTCTCTGTTGCGATCGCTGTACCCAAGTCCTGTGGCAATCGATGACCAAGGGTCGAGAGACCGATGGGCTGGATTCGCGGACGAATCATGGCCGGACGCTCAGAAAAGGGCCAGTGTGGTTGAATCCGTCGCCCGCCGGCTGTTACGGCGCTATGGAGTGGTGTTTCGCGATTTGCTGGCATACGACTCATTGGCGCTCCCGTGGCGCGATTTGCTGGTTCAGTATCGTCGCTTGGAGATGGCGGGAGAGATTCGCGGCGGCAGGTTCGTGACCGGTTTTGTCGGCGAGCAGTTTGCGTTGCCGGAGGCGGTCGAGAGTTTACGGGCGCTCCGAAAAATGGACGATGACAACGGGCAGACTATCAAACTGTCGGCCTGCGATCCGCTCAACCTGACAGGGATCGTTCTCCCCGGTCCGCGCGTCCCGGCCCTGACGACGAATTTCGTCATTCTGCGAAACGGTATCGTCGAGCAGGTTCTTGTCGGACGAGAGAGGCACCGGTCAAGCATCCGACAAGCGGAAGTGTTGACGGCCTAACGATCGGCCGGAATCGCCAGCAGAGGACAACGGGCTCCTCTCAAAACCCGTTCCGTTGTGCTCCCACGCATCATGTCGAGCAAGGAATCGTGTCCGCTCGTCACCATGACGATCAAATCCACGTCGAAGTCTTCCCCCATTCCCAGGATTACATCCACGATGTCTCCGTGGCAAATCATGGAGCGCCACACGAGCCCCTTCCGCATCGGGTAGGTGAGGGGCGGCGCCGTCTCGGGCCTCCCGACGTGGATGAGGAGCCCTGTTATCCGCTCACACCCCAACAAGTCGGCCAACTGCGCTGTGAGATCGACGGCTGCCTGGGGATTGGGTTGTTCATGGACCGGGATCAAGACGCGGCGAAGTGAAACGGTTCCCGTTTCTTTGGAGACGAATCCTTCGACGTGCGCCGGCACGAACAGGGTCGGGACGCGGCTCTCGCGCGCGACCGGTTCGGCCACCGTCCGATGTTGCCAGCGATCAAGACCGTCATATTGATGCGTCGTCATGACGAGCAGGTCGGCCAGATTGTCGGATAAATGCCGCAGCAGGGCTTCGGTCGGGTTTTTAGCGACGGCGCGGACTTTTCTCACGGTCAGTCCCGATGACCCCATGTCCTCTTCGCCGGCATTGGGCGGTAGCACCTTCCATCGTTTCAGGATCGGGCTGATCCGAGGAAAGTCCTCGAAATCCTCGCGGGTCGCGTCCGGATCGACGTGCATGACGGATAATTCGGCCCTTGCCGCGAGCGCAAGTTTCACGGCATGCAACAGGGCGGTGTGGCTGTCGATGGAAAAGTCCGTCGGATGAAAAATCCGCCGAAACGACGTCGTTGCTTGGTCAGGAACGGATGAATCGGTCATTGGGAACCTTTCTGTCGGCGTTGACTACGAGGGCTTCGTGGTTTCTCTCGGACTGGCCCATTGTGGAAGAGCCGCCCGGTTGTTGCAAGATAATCTCGCAGGGCGATGTTATGACAGAGCTTGAATCGGAGACTCGAACAGGGCTGGCTCTACGAGAGCCTTACTGTGAGGCACCTTGTCCGCACACCAGCATCCAGATTCCCTCGTTCACGCTGTCGGGCTCTACCGGACGCCACGGTCCTTCTTGTTCGCCCCAGGCCATGCGTTCGCCCGTCCCCCTGCGCCCATAATAATCCGCAAACGCCGTCAGCCGTATCAGTTTGTTCGGACAGTCCACTTGTTTTCGCGCGATGGTCGAATAAAATCTGGTCGGCGAGCGGCCACCCTGCATCACGGCCCAGTCAATCAACACGGAAACGGTCCCGAGCCCATCTTCTTGCTGGATCGAGTCACGGTCGACAAAGACCATCCGAAATCCCGGCTCTTGATACCGATCATCCAGCAACGTCCATTCCGCGCGGGCCGGCTCACCGGCCAGAACTATTGCCGCGAGCCCGATCACCGGCATGATACCAGCCATCATGTGCCTCAGTTGATGCGCGGTTTGGGTTGAATCTTGGCCCGCAGTCGATCCCATTGATCCGTGACAAAACTGAATCGGCCCTTGGCCGGATAGGGAAACCGAAACGCCACCGGTTCTTCCTGCGGCGGGAGGTGGTTCATGTCCCGATACACGTTGACCGGCGCTGAGTCCGCCGCGAGGTGGAACATGGAACGGTAGCCCAATCCGCAGCCGGTGATGTTCAACAACTCATGCGCGCCGTTTTGCTTGGCTCGCTCAATCGCCCGTTGCGCAATAGAGCGGTAGGAATAGAACTGTCCCTTGGCCCATTTGTGCCCCCAGTACAACTGTTCGACGGTCATCTTGGCCGGCTTATAGACGACGTGCTCGCCTGTGTACATCGTCCAGTTTTCAGTCAAGATGCGGCCGGCCGCCTTAAGTTCCGCGAACTGTCTGGTGCCGGGATAGGGAGTCATGATGCGCCAGAGGGCTCCGGCCAGGCCCATGCGGGTGGCCCATTCGGCGGTCCGTTCGAAATCGTACACGTCTTCATGGTCCAGGCCGCAGATGAAGCCCGCGTGAATATCGATGCCGTGGTCATGGATGCGACGGATCATGTCTTCGTACAGTTTCGCCGAATTTTGTTTATTGACCGATTTCAACGAGTCCTGATTGATCGATTCCAACCCCATGAACATCGCCGAACAGCCGGCTTCCTTGAGCGTTTTGAGCAGTTCGGGATGGTGCGCGATATAGGTCGCGCTCATTTGGCTCATCCATTTTTTCCCCAGCGGCTTTAAGGCCGCGCAGAGGTCTCTCGTATAGACCGGATCGGAGAGCAGATCGTCGTCCCAGAACATCACCATCGGTCCGGACATTTGCTCGACCAGCTTGACCACGTCGGTCGGGGGTTTTTTGCGAAAGCCGTACTGCCCTCCTCCGAGCGCCAAGTGAATCGAACAAAATGAGCAGCGATAGTTGCAGCCTCGTGTGGCGGTCAAGGCGTGCCGAAACATGTAGCCTTGGGGCAAGAGATCCCATCGAGGCGGTCGTTCGTCCCACTGCTCGACCATGTAGGGCATGGTGTAACGGGGCTGAAGCGCGCCGTTCTTGAAGTCCGCGAGCAGCCTCGGTACCGTCAATTCGCCTTCGCCGATCACGATGGCGTCGGCGTGTCGCTGCGCCTCGTCGGGCAAGGTGGAGGGGTGAATGCCGCCGAGCACCACCTTGGCGCCGCGCTCGCGGAACAGCCGGGCGACCTCATAGGATCGAACGGCCACGACCGTCGTGACGGTGATAAAGACCAGATCGTACTCGCGGGTAAAATCGATGGGGCCGACCAACTCGTCCTGGATCTCGATGTCCCATTCGTCTTCGGGGATCAAGGCGGCCAGGGTGGGGAGATTCAGATTGGGCGTGCGAAAGAGTTTCCAAACCGAATCCCACTTTTGGTCTTCGGGGTGGGGAATGATCAGGCCGATTTTATGGCGTCCCATACGTTCCCTCCTTGCGACGTTATGATATGGCGATGGACTGATGGTATGCCGATCCGGTTCTCCTATCGATTCCGTTCGTGTCGGTGAAACGGCTTTCTCTTGCCGAATCATTGTCACATTGATCGTTCTGCCGTCCGAAGGCTGCGATCACGCGACGACATTCACTGAGCCGAGCCAGGAAACTGATCACGTGGAACGAATCTTCGGGGAGAGGCCGATGGGTCGGAGCGGAACAGGCGGCTTGCCGTTGTGAGCGGCGGAAGAAAGAACGATGGAGTGACCGATGGGCAGGAAGCGGCATCAGGCACCACTCGGATGTGGCGGCACGATACCCTTCTCTCAAAGCAAGATCAAGGGGTAAATAACGGCAACGGCGCAGAAAAAGAATGTGGCTATCGAACCTCGTGCAGTTTCATCAGGTTGGTGCCGCCCGGCTGTCCGACCTGGGTGCCGGAGAGGATAACGATCTTTTCTCCGCCCTTGACCAGCCCTTCGGCTTTTAATCTCCGTTCCGCCTCCTCCACGCGATCGTCGGTGTGTTCGATCTGCGGGATCAGAGAGGGACGCACGCCCCAGTAGAGAGCCATCCGTTGTCGGACGGATTCGTAGGGCGTGAAAGCGATGATGGGTGAGGCCGGCCGTTGTTTCGAAATCAATCGTGCCGTCGAGCCCCCTTCGCTGAAAACGACGATCGCGTCGGCGGCAACGGCCTGAGCCGCGAAATAGGCGGCGGTGCAGATTGCGTCGGGAAACGGCATGGACTCAACGTCCGTTTGGCGCCTGAACCGGGGCATTGAGCCGGCTTCTTGCTCGGCCGCTCGGATGATGCGGTCCATGACCTGTACTGTTTCGAGGGGATACCTTCCGACGGCCGTTTCGGCGGACAACATCACCGCGTCCGTGCCGTCGAAAACGGCGTTCGCCACGTCCGATGCTTCGGCCCTGGTGGGATGAGGAGACTGGGTCATCGATTCCAACATCTGGGTCGCCGTGATGACCAGACGGCGGCGGCGGTTGGCTTCCATAATGATCCGTTTCTGCAGAATCGGCACGGCCTCCGGTCCCATCTCGACGCCGAGATCGCCGCGCGCGATCATGACGCCGTCCGCTTCGTCCAGCAGCGCATCCAACGCAGCGACGGCCTCCGCCCGCTCGATCTTGGCGATGATCGGTTGATCGCCGCCGCATTCGGCGATGAACCGGCGGGCGGTCCTGATATCTTCCGGACCTCGAACGAAAGACAGGGCGACGTAGTCCACGCCACGGACGATTCCGAATCGCAAGTCTTCCCGATCCTTGTCGGTGAGCGTCAGGACGCTCACGTCGGTGCCGGGAAGGTTGATACCTTTGTGAGACAAAATCGTGCCGCCTGTTACGACGGTACAATCAACGTGGGAGTCGGCGACGCGATCGGCGAGCAGTTCGATGAGTCCGTCGTTGATCAGAATCCTTGTGCCAGGCTTGAGGTCGCGCGTGAGGGAGGGATACAGGATCGGAATATCCGGCAGGGATGAATGAGTGAAGGGAGAAAGCGATGGCGGTTGGTCTGATGATAGTGAGACCGGCCGTATTCTGACGGATTGGCCGGAACGGACCGCGATTCCGCCGTCGGGAACCACTCCGATTCGTATGCGAGGGCCTTGCACGTCTTGAATGATCGCGACGGCGACTTTTCTTCGCGCCGCGGCTTGCCGAATGGCGGTAATGGCGGCGGCGTGCGCTTCATGGGTGCCGTGGGAAAAATTGAGCCGGGCCGCGTCCATGCCGCTTTCGATCAGCCGATCCAATATGGTCGGCGAAACGGTGGCCGGGCCGATGGTGCAGACGATTTTGGCTTTTCGCATAAGGCCCTTTCCATCGGAGTCTTAGCGGACTCGATTTATTGATGGTCGATTCACGGTGCGTGCTCGGCCCGATTCAAGAACGGCTTAGTATGGCCGCGGCGTCCCGTTCAGGCAAGACGGAGCCCGAAGGTGAACGTAGCCGCGTACCCGTCCTCCATCGGCGTCGGGTCGAGCAGGAGACGGTCTCCGCCCTGGCGGAAGATCCAGTCCTGCCGATTGCGGGTGGTGCGAGCCCCTCGCAAGGCATAGGGCGGCTGCGAGAGGACGTGATTCGTCAACTCGTCGTCGAAATAGAGCTGCGACGTGAAATCGAAACTTCGACGCCCAATGGGAGCCGTCCGAATCTTGACGTGAATGTGCACCGTTCGTCCGGGGTACCAGCCGGGATAGATCGTGATGAATCGAGCTGCGCCGTCGGCATCGGTCGTTTGATAGCCGCGGAGGAATTTCCGGCCGATGGTGTTGAACCACGGATCTCTGACGTCGGAGTAGAATCCCATGGCGTCGCACTGCCAGATGTCGACAACGGCTCCGGTCAGAGGCCGGCAGCCGGCGGCGGAGACGCCCATGGCCCGAATGATCAGCCGCAAAGGGATTCCCGGTGTGACCTGTCCCGTCGAGGGATCGGAGCGGATGTCGGAACGGTTCAACCGTTCATCGACGAAATAGGGACCTTCCGTCTGCTGAGGGAGAACAAGGCAGAAAGGCTCCGTGCTCTCGGCCGCCGCTCGTCGGGGAACGAAAGCCTGTTTCATCAACCATGCCGCGCCGGCAATACCAAATCCGGTTAGAACGTCACGGCGGGACAGGAGGAGTCTTCCGCAATCTCGGTGATGCGTCACGTCACTTACCTTCGTTTGAATCTTGGTGGAATACCGGAAGGGGGAGGAGAGGGAGGCGGCCTCGGCGCGGGACGGGGCTGAACGATAAAAGGGTAGGGTCTTGTCCAGAAAGGATAGTACCCATACGGAACGCCCCAGTAGCCGAAGGGAGGATAGTAATAGGGGCCATAAAACGCGGCGGGGGCGGTTTCGGCATCTTCCAGGTCCACCGTATTCCAGTCGATCAGATGTTTGATGGCTAGAACGGGGTATGGATACTCGGCTTCATCCAGTCGCCGCGTGATGGAACCTTGCACGGTCCCGATGACGGTCACTGGCGTGCCGGGAGGCACAGTAGCCGGGTCGAGAAATTCTTCACGGACTGCGAGGAACCGTCCTTCTGACCGAAGACGATCTTTGGTCGAAATCCGGCCCTCTTTTCTCGGTAATTGCAGGATTTCAATCTCCGTTCGTTCCGACGTTCGTTTGGCCGCTAAGACGATGCCGCCCAGGCTGACGGTTCGTCCAAGATAGGAATCGGTGTCGGCCAGAAGCTCGGCGAACGTCACGGTGGTGTCGATCTCCCTTTGTAATTCAAGCGGGATACCGAGCGGGCCTGTCTCACGCTGAACTTGATGCAGCGATTCCGCGCAGGCGGACAAGATGAGGACCCCGCCGAAAAAAGCGACGATCGAAACCGCGCGCGCCATGAAGATGCTCCGTTTTTAGAAATGCAGCGAGACGCCGAACAACAGGTGCTGCGCCCGATATCCGCCTTCAAAACCCCCGGCCGGGCCGAAAGCCTTGTCAAAAACGAACGTGGCGCTCGTGTATTTGTATTCACCGAAGACCGCGACGTGGGAGGTCACGAAGGCACGCACGCCGGCGAAGGCGTTGAATCCTCCGGCGACGTCGGAATCCGGTTGCACGCCGCCGGAATCGCGCAGGTGAGCGATGACGGGGCCGCCGCCGATTCCGACGTAGGGTTGAAACGTTCGGCCCGGGTATCGTGCGACAAGATTGACGGTGACCGACATTACTCGCAAACGGATCCCCGGAGCATCGACCGTCCCTTTGACGTGAGGAGTGGAGTGGAGAAATTCACCTTCGACACCGAACCAGCCGTGTCTAAAAAAATGTCCGACCCTGCCGCCCAGGGCGACGGAGTTCTGAAGATCCAGATCTTGAAAAAGTACGCCGCCGGTTCCTTCCACGTCCGTGAGACGATCGGCGAAGTTGATGCCGCCGACTCCGGCCACATAGGATTCCGCCGGCGCGGAAGTCGGCAAGAAACAGATTCCTATTCCCACGCCGAAAAAGAAAATGCCTCCGATGACGAAGGATTTCACGGTTCGAGCCATCTTGCTTTTTGTGCGAAACGCGCGTTGATGTCCCATGATACCAGGAGGATAGGGAAGAGAACAGCCGATTGGGCAGGGGTTTGCCGCAAAGAAGTCGGCGCATGGCGACAACCGGGTCTCCCATGAACGGAGGCGCAACCATAAGGAAGTTTCTTTTCGTCTCTCCTTGAGTCGCCGTCCTCCGCCAAGTACACTTTCGACGATATTTTGAGGCGCCATGAACGGCAAACCTTCCGGTTCTTCAGATCTTTCCGATGCTTCCTTGCAAGAATCCCGGTCTTCTTCAACCAGAAGGGAACGGGTCGTGAGTCTCGTCGTCATCGGCCTTGTGCTGTCTTCGGCACTCTGGGCGCTTCGAACGGACGATCGCCCGCCGCGCACTTCGCCGTCGAGCGCCGGGCCTTCCGGCTCGACCGTCGTCTTGCCGGAAGAAAAGGTTCCTTTGGTGACGGGAGATGAAACGATTCATGAAATTTTTATCCGGGCCGGCTGTGTCGTGTGTCATGAAATCCCGGGCATTCCGGAGGCGAAGGGTCGGGTGGGCCCTCCCTTGGTGTTGGGGAGCACGGGGAAACGACGGCTCGGCGATCCGGCTTATCGTGGAAAGGCCAGGACCGTTCACGAATATGTGATTGAATCGGTGCTGGAGCCGGATCGGTTCGTCGTGCCCGGCTATCCGAGCCGAACGATGCCGGCCTGGTACGGATCGAAGCTCAGCGCGCTTGCATTGGAAAAAATCGCCAGGTATTTGGAGCGGCAAACGGAGGATGACGAGAAATGAAGGATAGGCCGTTCGACCGACCTTTCAGCGATCTCCGGCTTGTCGCGCTCAGCGTTTTCGCAGAGGAGTGATCCTGTCGGTTCGACCCCCTTGAATCCTGAACGCATCGCCCGTTTCTCCGCCGGTTTGCCTGTCCAGCAAGGCGTTGACGGCGTCGTCTCCCTTCAACCCTTCCAGTTTGATCTTCAACCGGAGATTGTTGGCGCTGTCGGCGTTGATCAAGGCCTGTTCCAGGCTGATGCGATTGTCCTTGTACAACTGGAACAACACGCGATCGAACGTCTGGCATCCTTCTTCGTGCCCCTGTTCCATCGCTTCTTTGAGCGTATCGACTTCGGCCTTCTTGATCAGATCCTTGACGCGCGGCGTGTCCAACATGATTTCCAACGCCGGCACGCGCCGCCCGTCGAGCGACGGAATCAGCCGTTGGGAGATGATGGCGCGAAGATTGAGGGACAATTGCAAGTAAATCTGTGCGTGCCGCTCCTGCGGAAAAAAATTCATGATGCGCTCGATCGCCTGATTCGCGTTGTTGGAGTGCAGGGTGGCCAGGCATAGATGGCCGGTTTCAGCGAACGTGATGGCGGCTTCCATCGTCTCGGTGTCGCGCACCTCGCCGATCAGAATGACGTCGGGAGCTTGGCGCAAAGCGTTCTTCAGCGCGTTTTGGAAGTTCAAGGTGTCGAAGCCCACTTCGCGTTGCGTAACGATGGATTTTTTGTGTTGATGCACGAATTCGATCGGGTCTTCGACCGTGACGATGTGGCCGGCCTGGACTGTGTTGCGGTGGTCGATCATGGCGGCCAGGGTCGTGGATTTACCGGAGCCGGTGGCCCCGACGACGAGCACCAGCCCGCGCTTGGTCATGGCGATGTCTTTGATGATCGGGGGAAGTTGCAACTCCTCGACCGTTTGGATTTCGGCCTTGATATGGCGGAACACGATGCCCACGTTCCCCCGCTGGCGAAAGACGTTGACGCGAAACCGGCCGAGCTCTTTGTAGTAGAGCGCCAAGTTCATTTCCATTTTTTCTTCGAACTCGACGCGCTGTTGACCGCGCATCAACGCCAAGGCCAACGCTTCCAATTGGTCGTTGGTGAACGGCGGCGCGTTGGTCGGTTGCGTCGAACCGTGCACGCGATAAATCGGCGGCGCATCGACGGTCAAATACAGGTCGGACGCTTCATGGTCCACCATGACCTTGAGCATGCTGCGAACGTCCATGGGCGCGGTCATCCTTTCTCGGCTCGGTGCTCAGGCGGCCCCGCTCATGGGTGCGCCGAAGAGGTTGGGCGTCATGCTGCGGGATTGCGCTTCCGCCTTCGTCACGACGCCGCGCATCGCGAGGTCGATCAACGCCATGTCCATCGTTTGCATGCCGTCTTTTTGGCTGGCCTGCATGATGCCGGGAATTTGATGGAGCTTGGCCTCGCGAATGAGATTGCGCACGGCCGTGGTCGCCACCATGATTTCGAGCGCGGCGACTCGTCCGCCGGTTTTTTTCTTGAGCAGGGTCTGCGTGATGACGGCTTCCAACGCCTCGGACAATTGCGTTCGAATTTGCGCCTGTTGGGCCGGCGGAAACGCGTCGATGATGCGGTCGATGGTCTTGGGAGCGCTCGACGTATGCAGCGTGCCGAAAACCAGGTGGCCGGTTTCCGCGGCGGTCAAGGCCAGTTGAATCGTTTCGAGATCCCGCATTTCGCCGACCAGGATGATGTCCGGGTCTTCGCGCAGCGCCGATCGAAGCGCGTTGGCGAAGGACAAAGTGTGCACGCCGAGCTCGCGCTGATTGACGAGGCATTTTTTGGATTTATGCACGAACTCGATCGGATCTTCGATCGTGATGATATGGCCCTCGAACGTCGTGTTCAGATAATCGACCATCGCCGCGAGCGTGGTGGATTTACCGGAGCCGGTGGGACCGGTGACCAGGATCAATCCCTTTTCTCTGTCGCACAATTGCCGAATGACCGGCGGCATGCCGAGCTTGTCCAGTGGAACGATGATGGTGGGAATGTTTCGAAACACCGCGCCGAGTCCCCGTTGCTGCACGAAGACGTTCACGCGGAACCGCGCAATGTCGCCCAACTCGAAAGAGAAGTCGCATTCGCGATGCTCTTCGAAGTGTTTCCTCTGCACGTCGTTCATCATGTCGTAGATCAGCGCATGGGTTTCCTCCGGCGTCAGAGCCGGGTGGTCCAGTTTTTTCATGTCGCCGTGGATGCGGATCATCGGCGGCTCGCCGGCGCTGAGATGGCAATCCGAGGCCCCTTCTTTCACGGCGAACGTCAACAATTTGGAAATATCCATTGAATGCTCCCTCAAAAGCGGGACGATGATGACGGCGCGAAATACGATACGGTGGGATGATGCCATAGGGGAGGGGAAAAGCAAGAAAACGGCTGAAATGTGTCGAGACGATCGGCGCGGATCGGATGCGGATCAAATAAGACGCAGGGCGCGACCGGCCGACTCGAACGCCTGCAACGCCTCTTCGAGGTGACTTGCCGTGTGTTCGGAGGTGACGGTGACCCGGATGCGGCTGGTCCCATGGGGGACAGTCGGCGGTCTGACGGCCGGCGCATAGACGCCATGGGCCAGCAATTGTTCGGCAAAAGCGAGGGCGGCGGCGGCATCGCCGATCAGAACGGGCAAGATGGGACTCGCGGTCTCCGTCAAGCGAAAGCCAAGACGACATAACCCGTGAAACATCCGCGCTTGGTTCTCCCACAATCTGGCCCGCCGCTCCGGCTCTTGCCGAATAATGGTCACGGCCGCACGCGCAGCGGCCGCCGTGGCGGGGGGAGGAGCAGTCGTGAACATGAACGAGCGAGCCGTGTTGAGCAAATAGTCGATGATCTCATTGGAACCGACCACGTATGCGCCGCTGCTGCCCAGCGCTTTGCCCAACGTGCCCATGTGGAAGGGGATGTCATCTTCCACCCCCAAAGCTTCAAGCGTTCCTCTGCCGGTGGCACCCATGACGCCGGTTCCGTGCGCGTCGTCCACGTAGAGGACGGCGTCATAACGTGTGGCGAGAGATGCCAATTCCGCAAGGGGCGCAAGGTCGCCATCCATGCTGAATAACCCGTCGGTGACGATCAGGGTCCGACGAGGGGACCGCCGCCGCTTCAACAATGACTCGAGGTGATCGGCGTCGCAGTGCCGAAAGACCCGGAAATCGGCTCCGCTCAATCGACAGCCGTCGATGAGGCTGGCGTGACACAGTCGATCCGCCAGGATGAGATCGTTGCGTCCGATCAAGGCGGGGATGACGCCAAGGTTGGCAAGGTATCCCGAGCCGAATAAAAGCGCGGCTTCCGTTCCTTTGAATGAAGCCAAGGCCGATTCCAACTCGGAGTGAGGAGGAAGCGTGCCGCAGATCAGCCGAGACGCGCCGGCGCCGCTTCCATATTGTTCCGTTGCGCGAACGGCGGCTTGGATGACCGACGGATGGGTCGCCAATCCAAGATAGTCGTTGGAAGACAGGAGGATGACCGGCCTGCCGCCATACCGAACGACGGGCCCCGTGGAAGACTCCACCGTATTCAACCGGCGGGTCAGGGCTTCATTGAGTCGATGCCGATAGCTCATCCTGAACCGGTTTAGGGACATGTCGAAGGCGTTCGCTTTTTATTCTTGGACGACCCGTGCATTGACAAAACAAATCACCCCTTAGTATAAAGCGAAGGTTTCTTTCAGTGGAACGTTCAAGGGCATTTTTTAGAGGACTATTCGAGCATGACCTATCGCATCAAAGTTCCCTCCCGCCAATTGCCCGTCGATGAAGACAAATTAGTCGGGTCGTTGGAACAGTGGCTCATGGACATGAAAAAGTATCGGTGGTCGCTTTTAGGAGGGGTAGGGATGTTGGTTGTGGCGGGGGGTATTCTTGCGGCGGTCTTGTGGCAGAACGCGGAAGCCGCCCGCAAGGCGCAAGACCTGGAACGGGAGGCGACGCTTCATTACCTGATGCGCCCGCTGAGTGATCCGAAAAAAGTCGAATCAAACATGCAGGAAGCGATCGCCCTGTACAAGAAAATCACCGTTGAGTATCCGAACACGCCGTCGGCCCCTCTGGCGCTGTTCGGTCTGGGCAATGCTTTGCTCGAAACCAATCAGTTCGATGCCGCGATCGACTCCTATACACGGTTGATTTCCACCTATGGCTCGAACAAAACGCTGGTCGATCTTGCGCGTCAAAAACTCGCCTACGCCTATCTCTTGAAGGGAGACGTCGCTCAAGCGACGCAGTCCTATTCGGCGGTTCTCAATAACCCCGACGCGTTGAACCGTGATCAGGCGTTGTTTGAGTTGGCTCGGCTGGATGAAAGCCAAGCGCGGTTTGATGAAGCGTCGAAGCGGTATCAGGAACTGATCAAATCCTATCCCAACTCTCCGTTGGCCAATGAAGCCGTTCTTCGGGAAAAAATTCTCGAAGCCAAAAAATCCTACGAGGCCGCCTCCTCGTCAGACAAAAAGCCGTAGCCCTCACCCGGCATTTCATCACCAGGCCGTCTTCATCACCAAGTCGTCACCCAGCCACGCCTCTCTCATGGAGGCGGAGAAAAGAGGTGTTTATCAACGGATGAGGAGCATCTCGCCCGCTTTGAGGAAGGGGCGGGACAGATTGTTTTGCGTCTTCAACGTTTTGACCGGAACCCGGAATCGTTTGGAGATCTTCTCCAACGTGTCCCCGGCTCGCACGCGATACCACCGCGATGTTTCCGCCCTCACCTGTTTTGTTCGCGGCGGCAGGGGAGGGAATTTATAAGTGGGGATTCGGTCCAGCACCTGTCTGAGTTTTTCAGCCGCTCCGACCGGAACTTTGAGATGATACGCGGAATCGTCCGGAGGCGTGGCATCGCGCCGAAGTTCCGGATTCAAAAGCCGAAGCTCTTCGTATGGAATGCCGGAAAGGTTGGCGATTGCGCGGAAATGCAGCGGTCGGTCAACGACCACCTCTTCAAATTGATGGGGCGGCGCCGTATCGTGATTGAACCCGTAACGGTCCGGGTTGCGGGCGATAATGGTGGCGGCCATGATGCGAGGGACATAGTGCTTGGTTTCCGGTCGGATGAGTTTGGTTTTCGAAATATCCCAGAACGTTTCGCCCTGGGTCTTTTGTAGCGCGCGCAGCACCTTGCCTTCCCCGGCGTTATAGGCCGCCATGGCCAAGGGCCACGTTCCGAAGAGGTCGTAGAGATCCCGGAGGTATCGGGCGGCGGCGACGGTCGATTTGATCGGATCTCGGCGCTCATCGACATAATGATCGATGCGAAGGCCGTAAGTTTTTCCGGTCGCCTTCATGAACTGCCAAGGGCCGGTCGCTTTCGCCCGTGAATAGGCATAGGGGTTGAAGCCGCTTTCCACCAACGACAAATAGATCAGGTCGCTCGGAAGATCGAACTCCGCAAAAATGGATTCGATAAGCGGGCGGTATCGGCTGAGTCTTAGAAGCCATTGTTCGAAGCGATCCCTGATGGAAGTCTGAAAGAATCGCAGATGGCTCTCGACCACCGGATCGATCACCACGGGAATGTTGTAGGCATCGCTCTCCGTGTTCTCTTCGGGATCAGAGGACTGGGCGGTTTGGCTGTCCGACTCGGAGACGGCGAACGATTCAGCCATGGCTCCGTCGGTTTCATTTGCCGGTTGCATGCCGGTTGACATCTGCCGGGGGAGAGCAAGTTCCGAGTCCAAGGGAACGAGGTTGGAGTCAAAGTCTTCGTCACCACGGTCACCGACGAGCCCGGCGGAAGGGATAGAATCGACGTCGCTCTCAAGACGATCACTCGCCGCGCTCGTTTTGACGGGCAAGAGGAGCAGCAACGCGCATAAAGGCATCATCAGACCCTTGGGCATCATAGTATGTCGAGATCGCAACGACACGACGATACGCCTTTCCCGCCTGAGTCGAATATGAACCTCGCGCTGGTCTCGGTGCGCCTAGACTATCGAGCAGTCCGATGCTTGTCAAGAAATGAAAGGGATGGGAGCCCCCTCTTTAGAAGGATGACTAGGAGGATGAGAGATTATGGTGATTTATATTTTTGGGATAGCGCTTCAACGATGCTTCTCTGCCGCGCCATCGGGATTCATTGTGAAAGCTCTGAAAACATCCGCCGTTGCGGCCGGCCATTTCTTGACAGTTTCCCGGCGCTAATGGTAGCGTACCGCCTCTTCTTTCTCGTGAACGCCCACCGAAATTCGTTTGGTGTAAGGAGGATTGATTCATGTTGAAGCGGTATCTCTTGGCACCCGGTCCGACACCTGTGCCGCCCGAAGTCTTACTCGCCATGGCTCGGCCGATCATCCATCACCGAGCGCCGGAGTTTGACCCTATTTTCGCCGAGGTTCGCGCCGGCCTGCAGTGGCTGTTTCAAACGCGGAACGACGTGTTGATGCTGTCGGCATCCGGCACGGGAGGCATGGAGGGAGCCGTTTCGAATTTTTTATCGCCCGGCGACAAGGCCCTGTTCGTCAACGGCGGCAAGTTCGGAGAGCGCTGGGGCAAGATCTGCAAAACCTTCGGAGTCCAGGCGACCGAAATCAAAGTCGAGTGGGGCCGCGCGGTTGATCCCCAACAAGTCGCCGACGCCCTCAAAAAAGACCCGGCCATTAAAGCCGTCTACGTTCAAGCCAGCGAAACCTCGACAGGGGTGTCCCACAATGTCAAAACTTTGGGAGAAATCGTCAAAGCGTATGACAATACCATTCTCGTGGTGGATGCCATCACTGCATTAGGGGTATTCGATATCAAGACGGATGCCTGGGGATTGGATGTCGTGGTGACCGGCTCGCAAAAGGCCTTGATGTTGCCGCCCGGCATGGCCTTTGTGAGCGTGAGCGACAAGGCCTGGGCCTTGGCCGATAAGGCCAAGAACGCCGCCTTTTATTTTAATTTCAAGAAAGAGCGGGAGAATCAAGTCAAGAATCAAACGGCGTTTACTCCCACCGTTTCTTTGATCGTCGGCCTTCAGGAAGTCTTTAAAATGCTGAAAGCCGAAGGGCTCGACAACATCTTCGCGCGACAGGGACGGTTGGCGCGCGCCATGCGCGAAGGCATTCAGGCGGCGGGCTTGACCCTCTTCCCCAAGGAGTCGCCCAGCGACGCCTTGACGGCCGTGTGCGCGCCGGAAGGCATCGACGGCCAGGTCATCTACAAAAACTTGCGGGTGCAATATGGAATGACGGCTGCGGGAGGACAGGACCATCTGAAGGGGAAGATTTTCCGACTGTCGCATATGGGATACGCCGACACGTTTGACGTGATCGCGGCGCTGGCCGCGACCGAGATGGTCTTGAAAGGGCTCGGCCATCCGGTACGGTTGGGAAGCGGGGTCGGAAAAGCGCAAGAAATCCTGATGGCGAAGTAGAAGTGAGGGGTACGGAGGGACATGGGAGCGGCGGCCATGAAAATCTTGGTGAGTGACAGCCTGTCGAAGCAGGGCGTCGAGTTGCTGGAAAAGGCCGGATTCGCCGTCACGGTGAGATCCAAGATGCCGAAAGAGGAACTTTATGCGGAGATCAAAGACGCCGACGGCTTGATCGTGAGGTCCGGCACCAAAGTGACGGCGGATTTGATTGCCGCCGCCGAAAAGCTGAAAGTGGTGGGACGGGCCGGATCCGGATTGGACAACGTGGACATACCGGCCGCCACCCGCCGAGGCGTCGTCGTGATGAACACGCCGGGCGGCAATACAGTGACGACGGCCGAGCATACGATGGCGTTGATTTTCGCGGCCTGCAGAAAGATCCCTCAAGCAACGGCTTCTGTCAAACAGGGCAAGTGGGAAAAAGACAAGTTCATGGGCATTGAGCTTTATAACAAGACCCTCGGCATTGTGGGAATCGGTCAGATCGGCGGCTACCTGGCCAAGCTCGCCCAGGGAGCGTCCATGAACGTCATCGCCTATGATCCCTATCTCGCGCCGGATCGAGCCGAAAAAATGGGGGTGGGGTTGGTCGAATTGGCCGAGTTGTTTCGCCGTGCCGATATCGTGTCGGTTCATACCCCATTGACGGCGGAGACCAGGTCGCTGATCAACGCCAACGTCATCGAGACCATGAAACCCGGCGTGGTACTGATCAACTGCGCGCGCGGCGGCATCATCAACGAGGCGGATCTCTATGAGGCGTTGAAAACCAAACGAGTGGCGGCCGCCGCCTTCGACGTGTTCGAGGAAGAGCCGGTCAAACCCGACAATCCCTTGCTGACCTTGGACAACTTCATTTGCACGCCGCACATCGGCGCCCAGACCACCGAGGCGCAGGAAAACGTTGCGGTGGCCATCGCGGAACAGATCGTCGATTATTTCACAAAAGGCGTCGCAAAGGGCGCGGTCAACATTCCCTCGGTCGCGCCGGAACTGCTGCCCCGTCTCCAACCGTTTTTGACTTTGGCGGAACGACTGGGCTCGCTGCAAACCCAACTCTCGCACGGCGCGATCGAGCGGGTCACCGTGGAATACAGCGGGGAAGTGGCCTCGTTATCGGTCGCACCTTTGACCATCGCCGTACTCAAAGGGTTGCTGGGGCCGATTTTGGAGCATCCCGTCAACTACGTGAATGCGCCGTTGGTGGCGAAAGAGCGGGGGATCGAGGTGAAGGAAGTCAGAATCTCCGACGCCGGAGACTTCACCAGTTTGATTCGAGTCCGGGTCGAGTCCGGCAGGGTCTCACATCAGGTGGCCGGCACCCTCTACCATAAAAAGGAAGCCAGGGTGGTGGAGATCGATCAGTTCAAGGTGGAAATGGTGCCGGAAGGTCACATGCTGTTCATCCACAACATGGACCGGCCAGGCGTGATCGGCATGGTAGGGAAAGTGTTGGGCGACAACGGAATCAACATCGTGCGGATGCAATGCGCCCTTGAGAAACGGGGAGGGGATGCGTTGCTGATCATCGCGGCCGATACCGAGTTTCCGGCCGCCGTGCTGGACGAGATCAAATCGAGTTCCAATATCCTTTCGGTCAACGTCGCGAATCTTGGCTGACGGTTTGGCCGATTCTGTCAGGGTATCATGGGCTTTGCTCCTCCTTCGTCCGGCCTTCCTCCGGAGGAGATCCAACCGTTGAGAGAGCGATCGCTGGTTCCCGCCGGGATGTCGACGATTCTTCCGGAAGCGGCGCGCCGTTTTCGGAAAATCGAGACGCAACTGATCGAGACGCTGGCCGGTCGCGGCTTCGAAGAAATCATCCTGCCGACTTTCGAATACCTTGACGTATTGACGCCCGGTCTTGAGCCGGAGCTTATCGAGAAATGCTATAAAATTCCCGACCGGACGACGGGTCGCATCCTGCTCCTTCGTCCCGACGCCACGGCGCAAATCGCCCGGACCGTCGCGATGGGGATGATGGGCGACCGGACGCCGCTCAAGCTCTCGTACCGAACGACGGTGTTTCGCTATGAACCGGAACACGCCGGTCGAGACCGGGAAATTTTTCAAGTGGGGGCCGAACTCATCGGAACCGACGATTCCGCGTCGGACCAAAAAATCGTGTCGTGCCTGATCGATTGTTTGCGGAACATAGGATTACGGTCGTTCAAGGTTTCCCTGGGGCACGTCGGATTTTTCAAAAGGTTGCTCGTTCAAGCGGGGCTCTCGGACGTGGGAAAGAAACAGGCGGAGCAGGCGGCGGCGCGCAAGGACGTTCCCAAACTCGAAGACATTTTCTCCGTTGAGCGCGTCCCGCCGAGAGCCGGACGGCGTCTACTGGAAGCCTTGGAACTCTCCGGGACAGCCGAGGTTATCACCGAAGGTCGAGCGTTGGCCGGAAAAGACGAGGCTCTTCACCGATCGCTCGATCGGTTGTCTCAGGTCTATCACGCGCTGTGTCGCGCAGGGCACCGGACGGCGCTGTTTCTTGACTTGGGAGAATTTCGCGGGTTTGATTATTACGACGGGATCGTCTTCGACGTGTTTGCGGAGGGGGTCGGAGTGGAGCTCGGCGGCGGCGGACGCTATAACCACTTAATCGGCCGGTTCGGAAAAAACCTGCCTTCCACCGGCTTCGCCTTGACCGTCGATCGATTGTTTCAAGGACTCGGCACGACGGCCGTGCGATCCGTCTCATCCTCGAAAAAATCTCCATGAAACCCGCCGCCGTTGATTTGTCGCAACCGAAGCTGCCTCCGCAAAATATCGAGGCGGAACAATCGGTCTTGGGCGCGATTTTGTTGGACAACGCCGCCATGCCCAAGGCGATGGAGCTGATCACCGAAGAAGATTTCTACCGCACGGCCCATCGCAAGGTGTACCGGGCCATGCTCGATCTGGCCGACACCGGTGAGGTGATCGATCCAATCACCCTGACGGAACGTCTGGCGAGGATGGGAGAGTTGGAAACCGTCGGCGGCGCCGCATATCTGGCCGAACTGGTTCAGATCGTTCCCAGCTCCGCCAACATCCGCTATCACTGCAAAATCGTCCGTGACAAGGCCGTCGCACGGCAACTGCTCGCGACTTCCACGGAAGTCTTGACCAGAGGCTACGAGGGAACCGCGTCGATCGATGAGCTCCTCGATTTTGCGGAGCGATCCGTCTTCAGTATCGCCCAGGGCAAGTTGGAACGGCCGTTCACGCCGATCAACCAAATCATTAAAGAAAGTCTCGATTTGGTTGATAAGCTGTCGAAAAAAAAGGAACACGTCACCGGCGTACCCACGGGATACTACGATCTTGATGACTTGACCGCCGGACTTCAACCGTCCGACTTGGTCGTCGTGGCGGGCCGGCCGAGTATGGGCAAGACCAGCTTGGCGCTCGGCTTCGCCACCCATGCGGCTATCCACGCGAATGCGGTCGTCGGCATCTTCAGTCTGGAAATGTCGAAGCCGCAGATCGTGCTCCGGATGTTGAGTTCCGAGGCTCGTGTGGACTCTCATGCCTTGCGGACCGGAAAACTGCAGAAGGAAGATTGGTGGCGGTTGGCGGAGGCGGCCGGTCGGTTGGAGCAGGCGCCGATCTACATCGACGACGCCGGCAACCTGACCGTGCAACAAATGCGGGGAAAAGCCCGCCGGCTCAAGGCTGAAAAGGGGCTTGACCTGCTCATCGTAGATTATCTTCAGTTGATGCAGGGACGCGGCGACGCGGAGTCGCGCCAACAAGAAATTTCCGACATCTCCCGCTCGTTGAAAGCCTTGGCGAAAGAGCTGAACGTTCCCGTCGTGGCCCTGTCCCAGTTGAGCCGCGCCGTCGAATCCAGAAAACCGCCGATTCCCATGTTGGCGGACCTGCGGGAGAGCGGCGCCATCGAGCAGGACGCCGACGTCGTGATGTTCATCTACCGGGAAGACGTCTACGATTCCAATTCTGAACGCAAAGGCATCGCCGACATCATCGTGAGCAAACACCGAAACGGACCGACCGGGAAAAAAGAGCTTTTTTTCCACGATCGGTACGCCAAGTTCGAAAGCCTCGACCTTCGCGAGGCCTGAGGTCGTTTGCGCGCCGCCCAGCCGCTCGGTATACTGTTCATACATGCGTGATCATCACACCGGCTTCATGGCGACCGTTCAAAAGATGACGAGACGGATAGGTTCCTCCCCGCGGATCGCCTGCCTGAAACGGCGGGCCGTCCGATCTGTCGTCGGCTCTCTGGCGATCGCGTGCACCGTCATGGCTTGCGTCGCGTCGCCACGGGCGCAGGAATCCCAACTCCTGTCGGAAGAATCGATCCCGCGACAAGCCTCCGCGCCCCCGCCCGATTCCGCCGCCACCTACCATTTCATGCTGGGCTATCAAGCCGAGCTGGCACAGGACATTGAAACGGCCCTGCGGGAATATCGAGCGACAATCGAAGCGGACCCGACCTCGCGCGACGCGAAGGCCCGGTTGGCCGCTCTTTATTTCGGCTTGGGTGACCTCTCCAACGCGGCCCGTTACGCGGAGCAGGCGGGAGAAGGAACCGGGCAGACCGCTCAGATGTTGACACAGATGGCGGGCATTTTGGCCGGCGCCGGGAAGCCGGAGCGGGCGGTCGAGCTTTTGGACAAGGCGATCGGGCATGCTCCGGAACGCGCGGAATCATACTTTTCAAAAGGTCTCATTCTTTTGAACCTGAAAAAAACGGCCGAGGCGGAGCAGGCGATCAAACAAGGCTTGCGATACGCGCCTGATTCTCACGTCGGCCACTATTATCTGGGCCGCATCTCGGTTGAAATGGGCGATATCGAGCAGGCCGTCTCCGGGTTTCACCAGTCGCTGACGGCGAATCCGTCGTTCGAACCGCCCTATCTGGCTCTTGCGTCGATTTATGAAACTCGGAAGGAACGGGACAAGGCGATCGGCTTGCTTCAACAGTATCTGCGCCAGGTCAATCCGCACAACAAAGAAGTCAGACGGCATCTCGTTCAGTTGCATCTTATCGCGAAAGATTACGCGGCGGGGGCGTCGGAACTTGAAAAGATGCTGGAGGATGATCCCGGCGATCTCGACGCGCAACTCAGAATGGCGCTCATCCATGGCGAACAAAAAGACTTTGCCAAGGCGATCGATCGTCTCACCGCCATTTTACGGTCCAGACCGGACGAACTGCGGGTGCGGGATTATCTGGGCTATCTGTACGAAGAAACCAAAGACTTTCCCAAGGCCATCGAGACCTATCGGCACAACATTCATCTCGACCCGCGATTTTTGGAGAGTCGTCTCCACCTGGGCGTGTTGCAGTATCGCCTCAAAAATTTCCCCGAAGCCATCACACACTTAAGCGAGGCGGTCCGTCTGAACCCCAAACAGCCGGAGCCGCACATCGTGCTCGGCCTCTCCTACTTGCAGTCCGACAAGTTCGAGCAAGCGCTCGGAGCGTTTGAAGAAGGAATCAAATATCATCCGAAAAATGCCGACCTGCATTTCAACCTCGGCACCGCCTATGACAAGCTCAATCGGTTCGACGACGTCGTGCGCGCAATGGAGGCCGCACTGTCTTTTGATCCCCACCATGCCGATGCGTTGAACTATCTTGGGTACAGCTATGCCGAGCGCGGCATCAAGCTCGATCAAGCCCTTTCACTGACCAAACGGGCCGTCGCTTTGAAACCGGACAACGGCTACTACGTGGACAGTTTGGGATGGGCTCTCTACAAGGCGGGGATGGTTGAGGAGGCGTTGAAAGAAATCCAACGGGCCATCACGCTCGTGAAAGACGACCCGGTGATCTACGAACACCTGGGTGAAATCTATGTGCGGCAACGCAAAATAGCTGAGGCGCGAGAAGCCTGGCTCCATTCTCTCGAGATTGATCCGTCCAACGAAAAGCTCCTTCAGCGGTTCCGCGAGCAAGGCTTCGGCGACCCGGCGCAGGAATTGCGCATCCAGCAGGCCAAGCAACGGGTCGCGGAGAAAAAACAGCCGGCTCCGGCTGCACCATAGTCTCACCAGGCTCACCTCCGAGCTAAAGCCAGCCTCCGAAAATCACTCATAGGATAACTACGTGAGAGAGCAGCCGTCTGATCATGTACGGACAAGGCTCGTCGCGAGCGGCGCTTAAGAGATCCCTCACATTCTAGGATTCCATCCGGACATCCGCCACAATGGCGACATTGTGAAATTGAAGAGTTTTGAGGCGATCGTCCGCGCTCTCAACAATGCCGATGTCCGATATCTCATCGCCGGCGGGCTCGCGGTGAATGCCCATGGATATCTGCGTTTTACGAACGATGCCGACGTTGTCATCCAGTTGATACCAGATAACGTCCTGCGGGCCTTTGCCGCACTTGGGTCGCTTGGTTATACACCGGTGGCGCCGGTCACCGCCGAACAATTTGCCGATCAAGCCATCCGCGAGGGCTGGATTCGCGATAAACACATGCAAGTGTTGCAACCCTGGAGCGATCGCCATTGCGAAACCCCTATTGACATCTTCGTCTATGAGCCGTTTCCGTTCGAGGACGAATACGCCAAGGCGTTGATCAAACCCTTGTACGGGACCATCGACGTTCGGTTTGTCAGCATCCCTACATTGATTGCCATGAAGGAAGCGGCAGGCAGGGAACAGGATCGGATCGATATCGAACACTTGCGCATGAGGCTCGAAGAAGATGCCGGACGATAAACCGCACAGTTTAGAATTCAACTGGCGTGTAACCAGCTTCGAAGGCGCGCGACGCGAACAGCTTCGCCGCTGGGCGCGCTTGCCGCTGGAGCGCCTCCTCCTCGCCATCGAGGAAATGCAGGACCTGGCCCAGGCGCTGGGGTCGGCACCGGTTGCAGGCCGAAAAAATGGTCTTCCGCGGCAAGAGAGCGAAGACCCTAAGCGCCTCTCTTCGAATCCCTAAACAACCCCTCCGCAAACAGTGACCACGCCGAATTTGAGCGGCCGGTTTGTGCTCCTGGTCTCTGAGCCACCCTCGGCATCGAGTAGCCGACTCCGCGACTCCAGTCGAGCCATCCTTTTTCTCCACGCCGTATCCGAGAGGCCAACGCGCTCGTATCGGAGAAGATACGAGGATGGACGATTTCGGTGCCTTGTCGTTCCGAGAAGCATGACGGTTCCTGTCCATTAGGGGCCATCGTTGCCAGGCTCGAACTCCGCTTGTGAACGGGGAAAGTGAGCCGGTGCCAATTTTTGGCGCTGGGTCACGGAATCTGAAACCGATGCGCAAAGGGCTCTGGCAAGTTCCGTTGGACGATCCCTCACAAAGCCACGAGTTTTCAAGCGGTTCGAACATGAGCCTCCTGAAAAGGTCACACGGCATTGAACCTGCTAGATAGCCTGGCAGGCGGCACCATCGCGCCGCGGATGTTCAACCGGGCCGGAAGCGGCCATGTCCTTAAACCAGGAGGCGGTATGATGAGCAGGGTGCTTAAAAAACAAGAGGGGTTCACCCTCATCGAGTTGATGATCGTCGTGGCGATCATCGGGATCTTGGCGGCCATCGCCATTCCGAACTTTTTGCAGTACCAGTTGAAGTCACGGCAATCAGAGGCCAAGACGAACCTGCAGGCGATTAAGACGTCGGAAGTGTCGTGGCAGGGGGAACGCGGATGCTACTTGCCGGTTGCTGCTGCTCCAACCACTCTAACAGTAGCTTCCGGTCAAAAAACGACGCCCGTAGCGTGGAACACACCCGGTAGTGCATGGTTAGCTATAACCACCACGCCACCAACGGGCTGGTGTGTAGGCGCTGTAACGCAAGGGACGTTTGCAGATCTCGGTTTCCAAGCAAACGGAAGTGTCTACTACATGTATGGGGTCGACACCACTGCGCCGGCTACTCCTTATACTCAAGTGACATCTTGTACCGCAGTGCTAGCTTCACCTCCGGCTGGGGCATCAACTGCTCTAACCGATAGCAATTTTATCGTTGGTGCGAGAAGCAATTTGGATGCATCCACTACTGATGGAGCAGCCGCAGGCGTTTCGCACTGGGGAGCAACGGCGGACCATGGGGCAACCGATTGCACACCGGGAGTTTTCTAAGATTGAATAGAGCAGCACTTGTGTAAAAGGTCCCGCCGGCTGGTGACAGCCGGCGGGATTCGTCGTTTCATAGTTGTATCCAAGCCTCTTCATGAAAACCGCATCTCCTAATTCCGACTCGGCGACTTTCATTCAAGGCCCCAATACGCAGGTTGGCTTTCTTTCGGTGGCAGGTGTTGTTTTCGCACTTATTGCTCTCGTTACAGGGATCCAGCAGACCCTCGACCACCGTCAAGACCGATCGCTCGTTCAAATTGAAGAACTGGCCCGTCTCCCCAAGGGTGACTATCTCAAGCCAGCTCTGCTGGGCTATCACCACCTGGGGGCCGATGTGTTGTGGCTGAAGCTGGTGCAGGTGATCGGCAAGCGCCACAACACGATGGAAGACTATGAATGGATGGCCCATGCGCTCGACGTGATTACGACGCTCGATCCCCAGTATGCCTATGCCTATTACGCGGGCGGGGTGATTTTGGGCGATCTCGCCAACCGGCCTGATTTGGCCAATCGACTGCTTAAACGAGGCCATGAGGAAAACCCCACCGTGTGGAACATTCCGTTTTTGCTCGGCTACAACTATTATTTCCTCTTGGCTGATCCGGACATGGGCGCGTACTACACCATGCAGGCCGCGTCGCTGCCCGGCCGGCCCGCCTATCTGCCGGGCCTGGCTACCCGCATGGCGGCGGAGGCCGGCAAGCCAGAGACGGCGCTCGCGTTTCTCGAAGCGCGGCTCAGGGAAACGGACGATCCGGAAATGAAAAAATTCTTTGAGACCAGGATGAAAGAAGTCATCATCGAACGGGACATTCGGATGTTGGAGCGTGCGGTGGATGAGTATCGGAAGCGCCATGGTCGGGTGCCGCCGTCACTGGCTGCATTGGTTCAGGCGGGACTGCTCGCGGCCCTGCCGCTTGAGCCCTTTGGCGGGGAGTATCGTTACGACCCAATGACAGGCACTGTGACCAGCTCGACCCATCCAGAACGGCTCAAGACATTTCATAAACGAAATCGGACGCCGGCCTATCGCTATCCCAAGATCGAGCAGCCGGCCTATGTGTTTCCGCTGCGATGGTAACGGCGATGAAGGACTGTGCTGACGTTGTCATTCACATCGAGGACTTAACCAAGGTGTTTCGCGTGGGCTTTTGGGGCCGCAAGGTGACGGCGGTGGATCGGCTGTCACTGGTTGTGCACCGAGGCGAAGTCTTTGGCTTTCTCGGCCCCAACGGAGCGGGAAAGACAACGACCCTCAAAATGTTGATGGGGTTGATCTACCCCACGAGCGGCCGAGCCACGATTTTGGGTCATCCGATCGGGGTGCCGCAGGCCAAGGCCAAGTTGGGGTTTCTGCCGGAGTCGCCCTATTTTTATGACTATCTCACCGGTGCGGAGTTTTTGCGGTTTTATGGCCATCTGTTCGGGCTCCGCGGCGCAGCCTTGAGTAAAAGAATTGACGAGCTACTTGACACGGTGGGGATGAGCCATGCCCGACATTTGCAGTTGCGGAAGTTTTCGAAGGGCATGTTACAGCGGGTGGGGATTGCCCAAGCTCTGATCAACGATCCGGAATTGGTGGTGCTGGATGAGCCGATGTCGGGCCTCGATCCGATTGGGCGCAAAGAAGTGCGTGACCTGATTTTGCGGCTCAAGGAAGCGGGCAAGACCATCATGTTCAGTTCGCATATTCTGCATGATGCCGAACTGCTCTGCGACCGGGTCGCCATGATCATGAAGGGCCGGCTGGTCGCCTGTGGTCACGTCTCGGAGTTGCTCGCAGCCGATGCGACGGAAGAGGCGGAACTGGTGATTGAGCGGCTGGCGCCCGAGGCGCTAGAGCGGATCAGGCCCTTTGCCAAAAAGGTGGTGGTGCAAGGGGAGCAGGTGATGGTGGTGCTGGCAAACCAACAGGATGTGAACCATGCGATCGACGTGGTCCGTTCGGTGAAGGGCTACGTGGTGTCACTCACGCCGCACCGGGTCTCGCTCGAAGATCTCTTCATCCGCGAAGCCAACAGCCTGCGGCAGCCAATGGAGGTAGCGGCCTGATGAAAATCCTGTCGATCGCCTTCAATACGTTTCGCGAAAATCTGCGCGACAAGCTGCTCTACAATCTGTTGATCTTCGCGCTTTTGATGATCGGCAGCTCGATCATCATCTCGAAACTCACGCTGGGGGATTTCGATCGGCTGATGATCGATATCGGCCTTGCCAGTGTCAATTTCTTCGGTGTGTTGATCGCCATCTTCATCGGGATCGGCCTGGTCAGCAAGGAAATCGACAAGAAAACGATCTATACGATCGTCTCGAAGCCGGTGGCCCGGTATCAATTTCTCTTGGGCAAGTATCTGGGACTCTTGATCACGTTGTCGGTCAACACAGCGATCATGACGGTGGGGCTGTTGGTCGTGTTATGGGCGAGGCACGTGGCGGTGGATGGTCTGCTGTTTCAAGCCGTGGGGATGATTTTTGTCGAGTTCATGGTCATCACGGCGGTGGCCTTACTGTTTTCGACCTTTACGAGCACGACGCTGAGCGCGATCTTTACCTTGTCGATCTATGTAATTGGCCACCTGACGCCGGATCTCAAAACTTTCAGCGAAAAGATGGATGAGGTGGGGCGGGCGGTGATGAACGGGCTCTATTATGTGTTGCCCAATCTCGAACGGTTTAACCTCAAGGGGCACGTCATTCACCATCTCCAGATTGCGAGCGCCGATCTGGCCCTGATTGTGCTGTATGGCCTTGCCTATGCCACGTTCCTGCTCGTGATCGCTGGCCTGATCTTTGAGCGGCGTGACTTCCGCTGACCCCATTCATTGTTGCCAAGGTTCATCGCAAGGGGCTTGGCTCTTTCCCAAACCAGAGTCG
>JANDJE010000019.1 GCA_024331095.1 Nitrospira sp.
TCGAGTGGCGAGAATAACAGAGGAACGTCCCGTTCCTGCGTTCGGGCCCATAGAGGTCTTGCGCGGTATGACCGTAGTCGATCGTCAAGACGACGCCCCGGTGCATGCGCCGGGCCACTTGCTTGATCCAATTCAACGCTTCGAGGTTGACTTCGGTTTGATAGCCGTCCGGCCAGTCGGGATTCAGCCGGTGGAGATGGGCGGCGAGGGCGTCGGTTGAGAGGGGGTGAAGACATTCGACGAATCCCCCGTCCTGATAATCGACGTAAACTTCTTGGACTCGACCGTTTTTCACTCGGAGGCGATGGACCGGAAAGGCGTCAAGCAATTCATTGCTGAACCACATGCCGGTGACACTGCCCGGAAGCAGTTCGTCCGGACTGTTTACCCAAGAGAGCTTGTCCGGTTCATTCAGCCAGGGGGCGACATGTTGTCGTTGCCGTTCACGCATCGCCGGACTGCGCTCGATGAGGATGTAACGCAGACGTTCGCGAAGCGACGGAAACTCATCGGCGCAGGCGGTGAGAAACTGTCGGGCGAGCAGCCCCTTGCCCGGCCCCGCTTCAACGACCGTGAACGGATCGGGCTCTCCGAGCAGCCGATCGACTTGTTCGGCCTGTTGCGCCAGAGCCCGTCCCAAAATGTACGTCGGAGCTGGTGTAATAGTCGCCGTTCCAGCCGATGCGTTCCGCTCCGTCTTCCGGCGCTCTCATGTAGTAGCCGAATCGAGGATGGTAGAGGGCCGACTCCATGAAACGAACGAAAGGAATCGGTCCGCAAGAGGCGATTTCCGAGGCAATGGCGGCGACGAGTTCAGGGTGTCCGATTGTCACGAGCAACCTGCTTCAGTTATTCAGAATGGAACAGGTGACACCACGAGCAGACGGGGGTTCCCCCGCCTTTCTCCCCGAATCTTATAGAGTCGCGTAGAGTAGCCTCTGATATGCGATTCTGTCAAGGTTGCGGCGGCGGCCGTCCGGCGCTCCGGAGCGCGGTTTGGAGGAACAAACCAAGAAGCGGCTGATGATGCTCGCACCTTGACCGGTTCTTCGGCCGCTTCTTATACTGCGCCATGCTTGGAGTACGAGAACGTGCCGTTTCGTCCTGGCTCCTGGTCGCCGGGTGGGTCGTGGTATTCGCCGTTTCACTCGGCGGCTGCTCGTCGAAGAAACCTCTCCAATACCCCGAAGACCATGAGCGGATCCAACGGATCGATCAAGCGGTCGAAGCCTTGCGGGAAGCCTACCAGGAGAAAAACCTTTCAGGCTTTCGCTCGCTGCTTCTGTCGGACGCCAGGCTCAATCAGCTTCAACGCGAGGTGGAAGCCGATTTCGAGGCGTTTGATTCCATCAAGCTCGATTTCAAAATCGAGCGGGTCGTCATCGAAGGCGGCGACGTCGACGTGTACGTCCATTGGCAGGGCGCGTGGAAAAAACGGGGCGAAGAATCGGGCGTGCGGCACCGAGGCTCCGCCCGTTTGCAATGGGCCGGTACCGGCTCTTTTCTTCTGCGCGGCGTACAAGGCGATTTGCCGTTCGGCATGAAGGACAAGCTCACGTTGTCCGAACCGTCCTCACAACCTGTTCTGCCATAGCGCATCAATGCAGCGATCTGTTTTGCCACCGGCGGATTTTCTCGTCATCGGCAGCGGAGTCGCCGGTCTCAGGGCCGCGATCGAGCTGAGCCGGGCCGGGCGGGTCGTCATGCTGACCAAGGGACACCCGCTGCAAAGCACCTCGACGTTTGCCCAGGGGGGGGTGGCGGTGGCGCTCAGCGAGGAGGATGATGTCTCGATCCATTTGAAAGACACGGTCGATGCCGGGCACGGGCTCTGTCGGCTTGAAGCGGTGCGGGTGTTGGTCGAAGAGGGGCCGGAACGCATTCAGGAACTGATCCGCTGGGGCGCGAACTTCGACAAAGTGGGGGGGAAATTCGCGTTCGCCCGAGAGGCGGCGCACAGCCGGAGCCGGATTCTCCGCGCCCGCGGCGACGCCACGGGGAACGAAATGGTGCGGGTGTTGATGGCCCATGCCGCTCGGCAGGCCAAAATCCGGCGGATGGATTTCCATTTCACGGTGGACTTGATCGTGGAGGACGGCCGATGTTGCGGCGCGGTGGCGCTGAACGAACATTCTGGAGAACTCTGTGTGTTGCCCGCGAAAGCGGTAGTGTTGTCGACAGGAGGAGCCGGACAAATATACGCTCGAACGACGAATCCGCCGAGCGCGACCGGCGATGGAATGGCCATGGCGTATCGCGCCGGCGCAAGGCTGCAAGACATGGAATTCGTCCAATTTCATCCGACGGCGTTGTATGTGCCGTCCAGTCCGCCGTTTCTCCTGTCGGAGGCCATGAGGGGAGAAGGAGGACAGCTCCGGAATCACAAGGGCGAAACGTTCATGGAGCGGTATCATCCGTCGGGCGCCCTGGCTCCGAGGGATATCGTCGCGCGCGCGATTTGGGCCGAAATGGCGGCCACGAAAACCCGCCACGTGTATCTCGATGTGACGCACTTGGATGCCGACTTCGTGAAGCGTCGGTTTCCGACGATCTATGCCACGTGCCTGCGACACGATATCGACATCACAGAAGAGTGGATACCGGTTTCTCCCAGCGCCCATTACATGATGGGAGGAGTCTGGACCGATATAAACGGGGCGACGTCCTTGCCGGGCCTCTTTGCCGCCGGGGAAGTGGCCTGCAGCGGCGTGCACGGCGCCAATCGGCTTGCCAGCAATTCGTTGTTGGAAGCGTTGGTGTTCGGGATGCGGGCCGGTGCCGCCGCGGTCGCATGGGGTGTTCGTCAGGCCGTGCCGGATTTAGGCCGTCAGGCGGCGGCGTTGCGGCATGGCGAGCGTCATCGCTTGGATGACGCGGAAAAATTGCGAAACTCGCTTCGCCGGATCATGTGGGGGCAAGTCGGAATCATCAGATCCCGCGAATCGTTGATTCGGGCGGCGGCTCAGCTCACCCGGTGGGAACACATGGTCTCGAAACCGTTTGTCGCAAGAGCCGATCTTGAGGTTAAGAACATGATTCAAGTGGCGCGCTGCGTCGCCGAAGCGGCGCTTTGGCGGGAGAACAGCGTGGGGGCCCACTTCCGATCGGACTTCCCCGATGCAAAGCCGTCGGGATGGAACGAGCACAGTCAAATCCGTCTTGGTGAGCCGGTCAGCGGAGGGGAAGGGCGAGC
Organism: Nitrospira sp.; assembly: GCA_024331095.1. Classification (GTDB taxonomy): domain Bacteria; phylum Nitrospirota; class Nitrospiria; order Nitrospirales; family Nitrospiraceae; genus Nitrospira_D. The sequence goes on from JANDJE010000019.1 coordinate 3,194, forward strand.
GACTCAAGATTCGGTTGACGTGAAGAGATCTCCGAAAACGCCATCGCGCCCGCGCCGTCGGCTGCGGCAAGGTCGCGCCTAAGAAACGTCCGGTAGTAACGCAAAACCTTACGGACATAACGCTGCGTTTCCTCGATCGGCGGAAGGGCGCGGTACCGGTCGACGACGTGCTCCCCCGCGTTGTAGGCGGCCAGAGCGAGCGGAAGGTCGCCGCGAAATCTGTCCAACAGGAACCGAAGATATTTCGTGCCTCCTCCGATGTTGTCTTCGGGGTCGTAGAGGTCCTTCACGTCCAAGCGCATGGCGGTGTGCGGCATGAGCTGCATGAGCCCGACCGCTCCCGCGCGGGATACCGCCCGCGCGTCAAAATCGGACTCGGCCTTAATGACGGCCCGGATGAGCGCGGGCGGGAGCTGGTACAGGCTTGAGAACCGGAGAATCGTCGGCTCGAGCTCCGCTTCCGAAAGTGTCGGGTGTAAACGGCTGGAAGATCGGTCGATTCGTCGGTAGCGCGAGTCTGACGGGACGTTGGTCAGTGAAATGACGCCTTTGGCGTCGATGTACTGATAAACTTCCGCGTGAGCCCTTGAATTGGAAGCCCCGGGGAGTTCGCCCCACGCGCCGAGCAGGAGAAGGACTCCCGTGAACAGAAGCATGGAGCGGATGATCGGCGGGCGTCGGGGCTTCATGGGTCAACGATAGCAGTCCGTGACCGATTGTCAAGAAATAGCCGGATAGCTTGTCCGGCACCATGGATCGCGATGAACGATCGATGTGAAAACAAACGGTTCACATGGCGGACGGAGGAGGCCCGTCCAGGAAGCGATTTCGCGCGTCGGCGAACAGGCGTCTCAGCTTGTGCGTGAGGGGACCGGGTTTCCCATTGCCGATCGGAGCACGATCAACGGTGGCGACCGGCATGATTTCCAAGCTGGTGTTCGTCACGAAACATTCGTCGGCTTGCCGGAGCTGAGCCGGCGTGAATCGTCCTTCTTCCGTCCGAATTCCCTGTTCCTCGGCAAGCTGGAGTACGACGGATCTTGTGATGCCGTCCAGAATGCCGCAGTCGACGGCCGGCGTGCAGAGGCGTCCGTCCATGACGAAGAAGAGATTGCTGACGGTGCATTCCGTGAGGTGATGTTCCCAGTTGAGCAGAATGCCGTCGAACGCTCCCACCGCGACGGCTTCGCGCTTGGCGAGGATATTGTTGAGAAAGTTGGTGGATTTGATTCGTGGAGACAACGCGCCGGGCAAGTTGCGTCTCGTGGCGGCGATGATTAAATCGACCCCCTTTTCATAAAGGGACGGGTCGGGAGCGACGAGCGGCTTGGCCATGATGACGACCGTCGGCGACGGGCACAGCGAGGGGTCCAAGCCGATGTCTCCGACGCCTCGTGACACAGTGATCCGAAGATAGGCATCTCGCCGGCCGTCGCCGAGGCCGTTGCGCGCCATCGCTTCGCAAAGCAGTTCGAGCCAACGTTTCTTGGAGATCGGAACGGTCAATCCTATCGCCTCGGCGGATCGAAAGAGCCGTTCCACATGTTTGGAGCCCAGGAAGAGGCGGTTCCCGTAAGAGCGGATGGTTTCATACACGCCGTCTCCATACAGAAAACCGTGATCGAAAACGGAGATCAGCGCGTCTTCGCGTCTGACGAATCGGTCGTTCAGATAAATCCACATCGGATGGAAGAAAAACTCAGGAGAAGGCGCTCAAGAACGCCTGGGCCTTGTGGATTGTTTCCTCATACTCGCGGATCGGATCGGAGTCGGCCACGATGCCGGCGCCGACTTGGAGGTAGCCCCTGCCCTGTCGTTTGACCAAGGTCCTGATCAAGATGTTGAAGTCCAAATCTCCGCTCCAACAGACGTACCCCATTGATCCGGAATAGGCGCCGCGGCGAACCGGCTCCAGTTCTTCGATGATTTCCATACAGCGGATTTTGGGCACGCCGGTGATTGTCCCGCCAGGGAACATGGCGCGCAACAGGTCGAAGCCGGTGGCGTCGTTTTTTAAGAGGCCGGATATGTGGGAAACGAGGTGGTTGACGTGAGAGTATCGTTCCAGCGTCATCAGCTCCCCCACCCGGATGCTCCCGAAATCGCAGACGCGGCCGAGATCGTTGCGCTCAAGATCGACCAACATAATATGTTCGGCCCGTTCTTTTTCGTTTGCGCGCAAGTCATCCGCAAGCCGGCGGTCGTGGTCGGCGTCCGTTCCGCGTGGCCTGGTTCCGGCGATCGGCCGTGTGTCGGCCCCTCGCCCCTCAAGGCGGACCAGCCGTTCCGGCGATGAGCTGATCAGGCTGGTCTGATGAAAGCGGAGCAGGCCGGAAAACGGGGAAGGGTTCAGATCCCGTATTCGACCGTACGTGAGGAGATCGGAGAGTAATTGAGGGGTGGCCGAGGAGGTCGGGTCGGTGACGACGAATCGATGGGAAAGATTGGCCTGATAGATATCGCCCGCCGCGATGTACTCTTGACAGCGTCGGACGCGATCGGCATAGGCGGAACGATGCTGTTCCGGCTCAAACGACAGGTGAAGCGGCGTATCGGCGAGGCCGGGGGGGAGGGGACCGGACATCCGTGCCGCCAGCGCCGCCAGTCGGTCACGCCCCTCTCTGAGCAGTTTTTCACGCGGCTCGCTTAAGAACCGTTCGAGTGGCGGACAAAACGCCAAGGTGAAACGATTCTGTTCGTGGTCGACCGCCGCCACAAGATCGAAAAAAGCGAACTCAAAATCCGGCATGGCGAGGTCGTCAAGCGCGAGAGAGGGAAGCCGTTCAAATTGACGGACGAGATCGTAACTGAAATAGCCGACGGCTCCTCCGAAAAAAGGAGGGGCCTGTCGAGGTCGGGCGATGGAGGAGTTTCTGAAAAGGCCGACGAGACGGTTGAAAGGGGCCTGCCCCTGTTCTTCGCGTCCGTCGGCGGTGCGTTCGACGTAGCGGTTCGCTCGGCCGCTTACGGTCAAATAGGGTTCGCCGGCGAAGAACGAATACCGTCCCGTTATCGGATGATGACGGCCGCTCTCGAACAGGAAAGAAGGACGATGGCTCGATGCGACTTTTGCGTAGAGTTCAAAAGGGGAGGCTGACGGGGCGTCAAACGTCATCAGCAAGGGTGAAGGAGGACCTTGCAGAAAAGAAAAGGCTTGGAGGGACGTTGTCGGCATAGCGTACTGTACCGTTTCGGAAGCCCTTGCGTCACTACTAATAAGCGATGTGACGTGACGATGAGCGTTCGAACAAGCCGCAATCGTATTGACTTTGCAAAGAGGGTTCTGCTTAAATCGGAAGCCCATCATAGGTAGGGTTCTGCTCACGTGCTGTTGTGACATCGCCTTCCGTGGGTCCCGCACGCTGACGTGCCTTCCGTGGGTTGGGAATGCCCCCTCCAGACGATCCATTGTATGCGGGGCTTGGTCAGGCCGTTCGGATCGGAACGGAACTGCTTGCTGCGTTGATCGTCGGCGGTGGGCTGGGATGGGCGGTCGATGAGTACATATTGGAGTCCGGTCCGTGGGGGCTGGTGATCGGATTGATGTTGGGCGCGACGGCGGGGGTACGCAACGCCTACCGGGCCGCGCAACAGTGGCAGAGGCCCACGGATACAGCCGGCAAGGATAAACGAGGATAGTTCATGGAAGAAAGTCCGCTTCACCCGTTTGAGCTGCACAACTTTATTCCGATCAACGTCGGCGGTCTGGATATCTCCCTTAACAAGGCCGTCCTCACGATGTGGGTGGTGGTGGCGCTCGTCGCGGCATTGATGGTCATGGCCGGGTCGGCGCGACGGTTGGTCCCCGGCAAACTGCAAAGCCTTGCGGAAATGCTGGTGGACTTTATTCGCGGGATCATTCTGGATACGATGGGAGAAGGAGGGATGAAGTTCTTTCCTCTGGTGGCGACGCTCTTCCTGTTCATCCTATTCTGTAATCTGGTCGGACTGATTCCCGGTTCCTACACCGTCACCAGTCAAATCATCGTGACGGCGGTCTTTGCTTTTTCGGTTTATGGGCTCAGCCTCGTGATGGGGTTTGCGTTGCACGGAGCGAAGTTTCTCGGTATTTTGGTGCCGCCGGGAACGCCGGCGTGGCTCTTGCCTCTCATGATTCCCATCGAATTGATCAGCCAACTGGCCCGTCCGATTTCGCTGGCCGTCCGATTGTTCGCCAACATGACGGCCGGGCACGTCATCCTCGGCGTGTTGTTCGGACTGACGGTCAGCGGGGGACTGTTGATCGGATGGCTGCCCTTCGTATTTACGATCGCGATGAACGGGCTTGAGCTCGGCATTGCGTTCATTCAGGCGTATATTTTTACCGTGCTCACCTGCGTCTATTTAGGCGACGCATTTCACTTGCACGGTCATGATGAGCACGCGCACTGACGTGTGCCGATACAGACAAGGGAGGATCGAAGGACGATGGATTCAGCAGCTGCAGCATTGTTGGGAATGGGGTTGGCGGCGGCGGGATTTGCCGGAGCCGGGGTCGGCATCGGGTATATTTTCGGGAAAATGATCGAAGCGGTGGCGCGTCAACCGGAAGCCGAAGGCCGGGTCGGGAAGTACATGTGGATCGGCTTCGCGCTGGTGGAAGCCATTGCGTTGTACGGCTTGGTCATCGCGTTCATTATCATGGGGCTTCGCAAGTAGAGGCAGGTTTAAGGTTTCAGCCTGTGCGGAGCGCGACTCCGGTCCAGGCTGAATCCTCCTGAAGCAAAGGATGCCGCAGTTCGAATCGCATTTTTTCTCTTCTCTGATTTTCTGGGAAATCGTTTCATTCGCGATTTTGTTTTTCATCCTGTACAAGTATGCCTTTCCCGCAGTGTTGAGCATTCTTGAGGAGCGGGAGCGGAAGATCAAGGACAGTTTGGATCAAGCCGAGCGACATCGGTCGGAGGCGGAACGGACGCTGAGAGAGTATGAAGCCAAATTGGCAGCCGTCTCCAAGGAAGCCGAGACCATGTTGGCGGCGGCCAGGGAACGGGCCCAGCGTCTCATGGAAGAAAATGAGCAGCGGATGACGGCGGAAGCCGAACGGATCAAAGGGGATGCCATGCGTGAGATCGATCAGGAACGACGGCGGGCCGTCCAGGAAATTCGGACGCAAACGACCGAATTGGCTCTCCTCGTCGCCGAGCAGGTTCTCCAGCGCAGCATGACCGACGCCGACCATCGACGGTTGGCGGACGAAGCGCTCGCGGCCTTGTCAAGATCGTCCCACCGATGATCGCTGAAACGGGAGGGGGAGTCAGCGCAGGCTGACTCCCCCTGTTCGATACCCCTCCAAATCCAGCGTGACGAATCCGAAGCCAAGCCCTTTCAAGGCGGAGCTGATTCTTTGACAACGTTCGGGGTCAAGAAAAGCGGCCATTTCCTCGGGATCGACTTCAATCCTGGCGATGTTGTCATGAGCGCGGACGCGAACGTGGCGAAATCCTTCTTTGTGGAGAAGCGTTTCGGCTCGCTCGATTCGACCGAGTGTTTCGATCGTGATCGGTGTGCCGCGCGGGATTCTGGATGAAAGACAGGCGGCCGCCGGTTTGTTCCAATTGGAAAGCCCAAGCTCTTTGGCAAGGACTCGAATGTCGGCTTTTGACAGCCCGGCATCGACGAGCGGGCTGCGGACCCCCCATTCATGAGCCGCTGTGATGCCGGGCCGATCGTCCGAGAGGTCGTCCAGGTTGGTGCCGTCAATGATCTGGACGCCGGAGCCCGCTTGTCGCAGAGTTCCCAGCAGTCGATAGAGATCCGATTTGCAGTGAAAACAACGGGTCGCGTCGTTTCTGACGAACTCCGGGATCTTCAATTGATCCGTCTGCACGATCGTGTGAGGCGCGCCGATCTCCTCGGCGACACGTCGGGCCTGTTCGAGCTCGATGGCGGGAAATGTGGGAGACACGGCCGTAACGCCGACCGCTTTGTCGCCGAGCTGCTCGTGAGCGATTTTCAGAAGGAACGTGCTGTCGATGCCGCCGGAATAGGCCACCAACACGGAGCCCATGTCGGACAGGACGGTTCGGAGACGGACGAGTTTGCCCTGAAGGTCCGCGCCGCGCATGTGCCGCTCACAATGACGAGGGTACGCTACTGGCGCACTTTCGCTTTGGCGATGTCGCCGACGACGACGAGCGCGTAATGCCGGGGATTGAGATATTGTTTGGCCACCCGCTGCACGTCTTCTTTGGTCACGCGCTCGATCCACCTCGGATACTGAGTCAAGTAATCAAATCCTAACCCGAAAAACTCCACCTGCGCCAGCAGGCGCGCGAGCTTCGCCGTCGTATCAAAACGCAAGGGAAAGCTCCCCATGAGGAACGATTTGGCGTCGGCAAGCTCCTGATCGCTCACCGGAGCCTCGCGCATGGCCTTGATCTCCGCCAGCACTCCGCTGATCGCTTGGTTCGTCGTGTCCGTCTTGGTTTGAAGACTCACCCAGAATGAGCCGGACATCGCCCGAGCGTCGTAATGGCTCGTGATGCCGTAGGCCAGTCCTTGTTTATCTCGGATGGTGTCCATGAGCCGGGACGAAAATCCTCCCGCCCCGAGAATATGGTTCATGACCGTGATCGCATAAAAGTCCGGATTCGTCCGGCTGACGCCTCCGTGACCGAGCACGATCGTGGATTGGGTCAAATCTTTGTCGATGAGCCGGACGATTTTCTTGTCGATCACGGGCGGTTTCTTGGCCGGTCGAGCGGGTACCGGCCCCGGCTTCCAGGCGCCGAAATGGGAGTGGACGAGCGCCGTCGCCTCCTCTACGGTGAGGTCACCGACCACGACAAGAATCGTTTGGTTGGGGAGATACTCCCTCGCGTAAAAATTTTTCACGTCGCGCAGCTCAAGGCGAGGCAGCGTCTCCTCCAAACCGATGACCGGCCATTGATAGGGATGATGCTGAAATACCATTTGGTTGAACGTTTTCATGGCGAGGCGGCCGGGGTCGTCGTTCTCGCCGACGATTTCTCCCGCAATCTGAGCGCGAACTCGTTCGAATTCCCGCTGAGGGAACGTCGGATGCAGCAAAACGTCCGAGAGAATCGCAAAGCCGAACTCGGCGTCTTTCTTCAGCACGCGCATCGAAGCGGTCGTAAAGTCTTCGGCGGCGGCGATCTCCAGCGAGCCTCCGACGAAATCGATCTGCTCGGCCAGTTGCTTTGATGAGCGGGTCGTCGTGCCCTCGTCCAGCAGGCTGGCCGTCAAATTCGCCAGGCCGGCCTTTTCCGGTGGATCGTGAGCGGAGCCGGCCTTGATGAGGGCGTGGATTTCGACGATGGGCAGATCGTGTTGCTCGAGCACCACTAGCGTCATTCCGTTGGAGGTGACGGTCTTGATCGGGGAGAGCTCCGCGGCAAAGAGGGAACTTGCTCCCGCCAAGACGGTGATGGCCGTACACAATCGGGCGATTTTCCAGGCGATCTTCGGGAGCCTGAGTATGCCGAGCACAGGTGGCGGCGGGCCTGAACTGGGACGTCCGAGAGTCGGGCGATGGTGAGACATGCGTCGAACCTATGACCGGCGATGAGGTGTCGGCACCGAGGAAAAAGATTGCTGCTGTTTTGGAGGGACCGGCACGAGAATGCCCACGGTTCGATTGTCCGCGTTGAGATAGCTCCTGGCGACACGCTGAATATCCTGCGCGGTGACCGAGCGGATACGTTCCAGGAATTGGTTCCCCCACTGCCAGCCTGCTCCGATGGTTTCAGCTTCCCCGAGCATCATGGCGCGGCGGAAATTTGAATCTTGCTCGAAGACATGAGCGGCCTCCAGTTGATTCTTGGCCCGTTGCAACTCGACCTCGGTCGGAAGTTCTTTCTGAAGACGGGCGATCTCGCGCTGAAGAGCCTCTTCGACCGCGTCGGTCTTCGCACCGGGGTTGACCACCGCGTAACAGTAAAAAAGGCCGGGATCCGCTTGCAGAGGATTATAGTCCGCGCCGACCGCGAGCGCGCTCTTCTGTTCGTACACCAGGCTTTGATACAGACGCGAGCTTTTCCCCTTCGACAACATCGTTTCGAGCAGGCTGAGGGCATAGGAATCTTCGCTGGAATGGTTGGGAACATGAAATCCCATCATGACGAACGGGAGTTGCGCCTCCCGCTTCAGAACAAACCGTCGTTCACCCCGCTGAGGGGGTTCTTCAGAAAGTGTCCGGCCGGGAGAAGGCCCTCTCGGAATCGGCTCGAAAAGGGTTTTGATGGTCTGGATGAGGACATCCGCTTTGAAGTCCCCCACCACGACGAGCGTGGCGTTGTTGGGAGAATAATATGTATCGTAGTGGCGTTGTAAGTCCTCCAGCGACATGGCGTCCAGGTCGGAAAACCACCCGATCACCGGCCAGTGATAGGGATGGCTCAAAAAAGCTTGTGCGAACAAGATTTCCACGAGCGCGCTCTGCGGGTCGTCCTCGATTCGCAACCGCCGCTCCTCTTTGACGACGTCCCGCTCCGTTTGAAACTCATGGGGATCGAGCAGCAACCCCTGCATACGGTCCGCCTCGAGTTCCAAGGCCAGCTCGATGCGGTCGGCCGCCACGTTCTCAAAATATGCGGTGAAGTCTTGACCGGTAAAAGCGTTGTCGATTCCGCCGTTCTTGCGTATGAGGCGGGAAAATGCGCCTTTCGGGTACTTTGCCGTCCCTTTGAACATCATGTGCTCAAGCATGTGGGAAAGGCCGGCCCGTCCCATGACCTCGTTTCGGGAACCGACCTTGTACCAGATCTGCACGGTGGCGACGGGCGCTTTCGGAGCCTCGACCAGAAGCACCTTCATGCCGTTCGACAGGACGTGTTCATGGGGCTCAACGGCGAGCGCCCGAGAAGAAGCGAGGGGAAAAAACAACGTCGCGAAGAGGCAAAGGAGCAGGTGGAGATGAAAAGCCGGAGAGATCATGCTGAATAACGGGCAGCCTCATGCTAACAACGGGATTCCAGGGGTGTCAAGCAGACCGATCCGCCACCGTCGGCAAGGTTCCCTAACTGTCCGCAGGCTCCCAGTACGTCTCGTCCTCTACTTTTGCGAATAAAAGCGTCGATACCTCCTCGGTGGAGGAGGGTTTGAAAGTGAAGCACGTCACAATCCGACGGCCGTTGAAAACGACTGCCCGGGAATTCATTGAACGGAATCAGATTCACCTTGCAGTGCAGGCCGCGAAGCAATGCCGTCAATCGTCGGGCGTCGGCCGGTTGATCGTTCACGCCGGCCAGCAGGACGTACTCGAATGTCAATCGCCTATTGGGTGATCCGGGATATTTTCGACAAGCCGCCAACAGTGATTCGAGGGACGCGATGTCGCTGGCTGCCGGCATCAGCGCCCGGCGTTGGGCCTCGGTCGTTGCGTTGAGCGAGACGGCGAGATTGACGCCGAGCGCCGCGACTTTTTCGAGGCGGGACGCCAATCCCGCCGTTGAAACGACGATGCGCCGGGGCGACCACCCCAGGCCCCACGATTTGTCGGTCAAACTCGTGATGGCGAGCTCAAGTGCATCGTAATTGGCGAGCGGTTCCCCCATCCCCATGAAGACCAGATTGGTAATCCGCTCGTCGGCGTCCAGCCAGTCTTGAGTGGTCAGGACCTGGTCGACGATTTCATGGGCCTTGAGGCTTCGACGCAGCCCCATGGCGCCGGTCAAACAGAACGCGCAATCCAACATGCAGCCGACCTGAGTCGAGACGCACAAGGTCAAGCGATCTTCATCCGGAATCAAGACCGCCTCAATTGTCAGTCCATCGTCCAGGGTGAGAAGCAGTTTGCGTGCGCCGTCGTCGGATGGGAGCACCGTGCAACGGGTGGCTCGGCGGATGACCGCGATTTCGGCCAATATCGAGCGGTCTCGGATAGAGAGGTCGGTCATGTCGCCGATTGCGCGCGCGCGCCGCCGGTAGAGCCAGCGAAGGATCTGTTTGGCTCGATAGGCCGGCCACCCCAGCCCATGGACGAACTCCGCCATCTGAGGTTCGGTGAGGGCGAGTAAATTGATGGGCGACTCAGGCATCGGCCGAGACGTCAGTTCATTGTGTCGGCAGAGCCTACCATAGAAAGATAGCGAGTGAAACCAACGTGTTTGATGTCTGATGGCGCGATGGAGGCGGCGGCAAACTGCTTCTCTTCTCATCGCAACCGTATATAATGCCCCTTATGACCGATTGGACCGATCGTCTGTTGTGCAGGCTGACCCGGCATGCCGGCATCACGCTGGGTCGGGCGGCGCTATTCGTCGTCGTGGCCGGTTTCACTTCTCCTTTCAATGCCTATTCGGCTCAGGCGGTCAGCGACGATCTGCACCAAACCGACCGGTGTGAGGTGGCGGAGGATTGTTTCGCGATGGCCGTCCGGCCGAGGGAACGGTTGGGAGCTGCGCTGACGAAAGATCAGGTGACGGCGCTGAAGCTTGAGCGACTCCGTCAGGTCATGGAGCGGTTTCCGTCGTCGCTGTGGGCCAAGCGGGCCGGGCTGCTCTCCGGTGTCATGCTGATCGATCGGAATCCGGCCGCGGCGCTTCCCTATCTTCAAGCGGCCCAACGGGATTTCCCGGTCATCGAGGACTACGTCCGATATTGGATCGGCGAAGCACTGTTGTCACTGGGCGACGCAAAGGAAGCGGCACTTATATTCGACTCGGTGTCGCAGGCCGTCCCCGATTCCAATTTGCTCCCTCAAGCCGTTTTGCGCGCGGGGGAGGCTTGGTATCAGGTCTCCGGTTGTCCTGAGGCGATTGATCGGCTCACCAGAGCGGTCGTCCTTGGTCGCACTGAGAAAGATCCTGGAGTCGCCCAGGCCTGGCTTCGATTGGCGGACTGCTATCTGCGCACGGGGCAGCCGGCCGAAGGGAAGGAGGCCTTGGTAAAAGTCTGGGTTGGGTTCCCTCAGACGAGGGAAGCGAAACAGGCGGAATCGCTCCTTACGGCAGGAATAGGGGGGGAGTCATGGATGCCCAAACCGGAAGATTTTTATGCCAGGGCGCAGGTGTTGCTGGGGCAAGCCTTGCATAAGGAAGCCATTGAGGAGCTGAAGCGGTTTCTCGATAAAGACCCGCCCTCCCCTCTTCGCGGTGAGGCCAAACTCAAGTTGGGCGTTGCTCAGGTGCGACTCAAACTCTATGAGCAGGCGCGGGAGACGTTTCAAGAGCTGGCCGAAGGACGGACGACACATTCCGGTGAGGCGACGGTGTGGCTGGCACGGGTCTACCTTCGACAAGGGCTCGGCGACAAGTTGTTAGATCTGAGCCGCAAAATCGCCAAACGGAGTCTGTCCGTCGAGCAGAAAGGACAAATCAACCTGTTCGCCGGGATCTGGCTGGAGGATCAGGCCCAGTTTGAGGAGGCGATTGCGCAATATAGGCAAGTCGCTCAAACGGGGGAGCCGGCCGCTCAACGTACCGAGGCGCGTTGGCGACAAGGCTGGGTCCTCTATCGAATAGGACGATATCAAGCGGCGATCGACGTATGGCGGTCGATCGTCGAACGACCGAACGGCGAGTGGGAACCGCAGGTGCTCTATTGGATCGCGCGGGCTTGTGGCCACGTCGGAAGCTCGAATGCGCAGGAAACCTTCCAGCTCCTCTGCGATCGCTATCCCTACACCTACTATTGCCAACTGGCGCAGGGACGCGCGGAAATTTCCGTCAGGGCCCCTACGGGTCAGGAACGACGGCCGGAGGAGGCTGCCGCCCTTCTCGCCTCGCTTCCTTCTGCTTCACCGGACCGTGATCAAATGCCGGGGCAGAACGAAACGAGTCGGTCGGAGATCGAACGGCAGCCCGCCTACCGCCGGGCTGCCGAGTTGAAGGCATTGGGGCTTGAGCAGGATGCGGTCAGGGAACTCACCGCGTTGACGGATAGGTACGGCAATGACCCTGCCGCCGTGGCCTCGTTGTCGGTCATGCTGAGCGAGGCCGGGGCGTACCATCACGCCTTGAGGCTTGTCCGGAGCAGGTTCCGGGACAGACTGGAGCGAGGCGGCGGCACCGTCGTTGATGATGGCTTGTGGAACGCGGCCTATCCGACGGGGCTGATTTCCGCGATCACCATGCAGGGCGTCGACGGAGTCGATCCTTTCCTGGTTGCGGCCATCATCAGGGAAGAAAGTCAGTACGATTGGCGGGCGGTATCCCGTGTGGGCGCCATCGGGTTGATGCAGGTCATGCCGGCCACCGCCAATGAAGTGGCTCGGCGCCATCGTCTCCCCGACGTCACGCGGGATGATCTGTTCGATCAGGAGACCAATATCCAGATCGGAGTTCGGTACATCGGGCAGTTGCTCGCTCGGTTTTCCGGCAATCTGGTGCACGCCGTCGCGGCTTACAATGCCGGTCCCATTGCCGTTGAGAGTTGGGTCGTGGCGTATCGGGGACGGAGCGACGACGAATTTGTCGAATTGATCCCCTTCCAAGAGACGAGGCAATATGTCAAGCGGGTGCTCCGTAGCTACAAGGAGTATGTTCGCCTGAACAGCCTTCAGAAGCCCGTTTCTTGACAAGCGGTCGCAGAATTTTTATAGTGCGCCTCGATCGCGGAGAATGAGGGAATCGGTGCCGTCATGGCGTTGGATCGCCTCGATGCGTTGGAAGTTCGCATTAAAGACCTGGTGAAGTTGATCCAGGAACTGAAACGGCGCAATGCGTCGTTGGAGGAGGAGCTGAGAGTCGTTCGGCAGCGGCTTGCGTCTCAGGACGATTTGAATCAACGTTGGGAACGAGAGCGGGTTGATATCAAATCGCGAATCGAGCGGGTCATCAGCGAAATCGAGATGCTGGAATGTGCGGACGAAACCAGGGAGGTGGCCCATGAGTAAAACCGTCGAGGTTGAAATCTACGGTCAACGGTACGCCATTCGTGGGGAAGCCGAAGATGCCTATGTTCGGCGGCTGGCTCATTATGTGGACGATCATATGAAGCGCCTTGCCGAGGGTATGAAGACGGCCACGCCGGTCAAATTGGCGGTGCTGACGGCGATTAACCTGGCCCACCAGCTTTTTGAATCCGAAAAGAAGCGGGTTCAGGGAGAGGCCGACTTTGAACGGCGCATGGAAGTGTTGATGGAATCCCTCGAGGAACATATCCCGACCTCTCTCTTTCGTTAGCTTGCCCAGTCTCTTGTGCGAGAGACCAGTTTCGCCTTGCTTTCAGACCCCCCCTTTGTTATCGTAAAAATGTGTGAAGCAACGAATGTTTCTGGCAGGTTCGTGCGGACGACCGGGACTGGGAAACAGACTTCTGGACCTTGGTTTTATACAAGGCGGAAATGACGGAGAGCTGAGACGCGCGGGCGAATGTTTCATGAGGGTTAAGATCGCACCCTGAACTGTTGTTATGATGAGTTCAACCGACTTTCGATTTTTGTTGAGGAGAGAGGGTTTCCTTGTTACTTAAGCAAGGGTGGTCATTGATCGGTTCCGATGAGCATGGGCGGCCAGCCCTTACTCATGGAGACTGGTTCTCAACAAGAATCGTAAATGGTGGAGTAAGCCTCCATTCGGCAAGAGGGAGATCCTGAGTATCCTCAGAGAAATCATAAGTCTACGCTTTCGCGCGTTTTCAAACTGATCCGTTTCCCGGTTCCTGCCAGGTGCCTTGTCGGCACAATCATCCTGCCGTGCTTCGTTTGCTCTCTGAATTCCTTCAGAAGAACGGGCTGAACAGTGTCAGCCATCTGAGAGGGGGTGACTCCTATTTCTACCTCAATCATCGCATATATCCTGTGCACAATAATCGGGGCAGTCGTGGGCGTCGGCCTATTCGAAGTCGTGCGCCGCAACATGGCCGCAGCAAAACGGGTTGAGCTTGAGGAACAGGCCAAACATATCGTCCAGAACGCACAGCGCGAGGCCGACAGTGTCTTGAAAGAGGCCAGGCTTGAGGCCAAGGATCTTGTCTTTCAGGCAAAAGCGGAATGGGAAAAGGAGCAAAAGGCGAAACTGGCCGAACTCTCGGCGATGGAAAAACGCATGCTCCAGCGAGACGAGGTGTTGGACCGGAAGCTCGCCGCGCTGGAAAAACGTGAAAGCGAACTGCAGAAACGCGATCAGGAACTGACCAAGCGCGAAACCGGACTCGCGGCAAAGGAGTCCGCCTGCGCCAAGGCCGAGCGCGATCATCGTGAAGCCTTGGAACGTGTGGCCGGTATGACGGCGGAAGAGGCCAAGAAACAGTTGATTGCCGAAATGGAGTCTCAAGCCCGGCTTGATGCGGCGGGGATCGCCAAACGGACGATCGAAGAAGCGCGCGAAGTGGCCGAGCGGGAAGCTCGTGAAATCATCACCAACTCGATTCAGCGGGTGGTGCGGGACTATGTGTCGGAATCGACAATCTCGGTGGTGGCGATTCCAAACGACGCCATGAAAGGACGCATCATCGGCCGGGAAGGCCGCAACATCCGGGCGATCGAGGCGGCGACGGGAATCGATCTGATCATCGATGAGACACCGGAGGCCGTGATCATCTCGGGATTTGATCCCTTGCGCCGTGAAATCGCGAAAGTTTCGCTTGAACGGCTGATGCAAGACGGCAGAATTCATCCGACCCGCATCGAAGAGATCGTGGAAAAGGTGAAGACCGACATCGACAAGCTGATGTACGAAGAAGCCGAAAAAATCATCTTTGAACTGGGGCTGTCTGATTTTCACCCTGAGTTGATCAAGGTATTGGGGCGGCTGAAGTATCGAACGAGTTACGGACAGAACAATCTGTATCACGCGCGGGAGGCCGCGTATATCTGCGGCATGATGGCGTCGGAGTTGGGATTGGACGTCAAATTGGCCCGTCGGGGCGCGTTGCTTCACGACATCGGCAAAGCGGTCAGTCATGAGGAAGAGGGCCCCCATGCCATGCTTGGCGCCGAGTTGGCCAAGAAATACGGCGAATCGCCGAAAATCGTGAACGCGATCGCCGCCCACCATGAACAGGTGGAACCGATTTGTCCGGAGAGCGTGCTGGTGGCCGCCGCCGAGGCGCTGTCCGCCGCTCGTCCCGGAGCTCGAAGAGAAGCCCTTGAGTCCTACGTCAAGCGTCTGGAAAAACTCGAATCCTTGGCGGCCGGGCAGAAGGGGGTGCAAAAGGCCTATGCCATTCAAGCCGGGCGAGAGATCCGCGTGATCGTCCGTCAGGAAGACGTGACCGACGCCGAGTCGTTCCAGCTTTCGCGCGATCTGGCCAAGAAAATCGAGCAGGAACTGACGTATCCCGGACAAATCAAAGTGACCGTGATTCGAGAAAGCCGGTACGTGGAATACGCCAGATGAAGGTGCTCTGCATCGGCGACATCATGGGAGAGCCGGGAAGACGGGCGGTCGCCCGTGCCGTTCCGCGTTTGGTCGTTCAGCGGCAGGTCGACGTCGTGATCGGTAACGGCGAGAACGCCGCAGGCGGATTCGGCATTACGCCGGACTTGGCGGAGGAACTCTTCGATCTGGGGTTGTCGGTGATCACCACGGGCAATCACGCCTGGGACAAAAAAGAGGTGTTGGATTACTTTCCGCGCGAGTCGCGCTTGCTGCGCCCCGCGAACTATCCCCCCGGCGTTCCGGGTAACGGCAGCGTTGTCGTGGAGACGGCGGGGGGCGAGCGATTGGCGGTCCTTCAACTGATGGGGCGGGCCCACATGCCCACGATCGACTGCCCGTTCCAAACGGCGCGGCGGGAAGTGTCGCGCCTCAAACAAGAAACCGCCGCGGTGATCGTCGAAATGCATGCGGAAGCGACATCCGAAAAAATGGCCATGGGGCATTATTTGGACGGTGAGGTGACGGCGGTCGTCGGCACGCACACCCACGTTCAAACGGCGGACGATCAGATCTTGCCGAAAGGAACGGCCTACATTACGGATATCGGGATGACCGGCCCCCTCCACGCCGTCATTGGAGTGAAAAAAGAGCTCGCGATCGAAAAATTTTTAACCGGGATGCCTCGCCGCTTCGAAGTGGCGTCCGGCCCGTCGGTGTTTTGCGGGGTGTTGCTGGAACTTGATGCGCGGTTGGGGAAGCCCCTTCATTTTGAGCGGGTCCGTTTGATCGATTAACGGAAAGGAGCAGCGTACGAGCGACGTCTGGTTGTTCTCTCCTTCTCCTGCCGGTTCGTCAAGGCGGATTCTGACCGTATCGGAGTTGAGCGCGTTGGTCCGTACGTGCCTGGAGGCCGATTTTGCCGACGTATGGCTTGAGGGAGAGATTTCGAATCTTCGCGCGCCGGGGTCAGGACATCTTTACTGTACGCTCAAAGATTCGGCAAGCCAGATCCGAGCCGTGCTCTTTCGCTCGACGGCGCTTCGATTGGGATTCGGTCTTGAAGACGGGCTCCATGTCATTGTGCGGGGGCGAGTCACGGTCTATGAGCCGAGAGGCGAGTATCAAATCGTCTTGGAGCATGTGGAGCCGAAGGGACGCGGCGCCCAGCAATTGGCATTGGAACAACTGAGTCGGCGCCTTGGTGCCGAAGGGCTGTTCGACCGGGATCGCAAGAAACCCTTGCCGGTACTCCCCCGCACGGTCGGTCTCGTCACGTCGCAGACGGGAGCCGCCGTTCGAGACATGATCACGGTTCTGCATCGCCGGTGCCCCATTCTGCATATCATTCTCTCTCCCGTGTCCGTTCAGGGCGATGGAGCGGCGGAGCAGATCGTCGGCGCCATTGAAGCCTTGCACGGACTCGGTTTCGTCGATGTCATCATCGTCGGGCGGGGAGGAGGCTCCTTCGAAGACCTGCAGGCGTTCAACGACGAGCGCGTTGTGCGAGCGATCGCGGGATCGTCGATTCCCATTGTCTCGGCCGTCGGGCACGAAACCGACGTGACGCTGGCAGATTTCGCCGCCGATCTTCGGGCGCCTACGCCCTCGGCCGCCGCCGAAGCCGTGGCGCCGGTTCTCAGCGAGATCGTCGATCGGCTCGCCGGTTGGGTGGCTCGATGTCATCAAGGCATCAAGCGCCGGTGCGATCGCGAGCGGCAGAGGATGTACGCCGTCCGTGCGGACTTGGGGAGCTTTCGATTCCGAGTGTTGGAAAGCATGCAGCGGGTCGATGACATTGTCACGCGGATGCGCCAAACGGTACAAAGGGATCTACGAAAAAGATGGGAGCGGACGCGATCGCTGACGCACGATGCCGTCGCGAGGAGTCCCGGCGCGCGTGTCTATCACGGCATGACACGACTGGCTCGGCTGACGTCGCGTCTTGAACGGACCATGCGCGGTCGGCTGAATCGGCTGGCGCAGGCCGCGCATTCATGCGCGGCGCGCCTGCATTCGCTGAGTCCTGCGGCGGTTCTTGGCCGTGGATACAGCATCGTCGAAACGATGCCGGGCGGCGAAGTTCTGCGGGACGTCCGGCAGGCGGCCGTCGGGCAGGCAGTCGTTGCGCGTTTGGCGAAAGGCTCTCTTTATTGTAGAGTGATGGAAATCATCCCGGAGTCGCCCCTCAATCGAGACGGGATTCGCTGTCACGAAACATTCTTCTCGGAAAGGATCGACGGTGGCCGGCGCGAAATTTGAACAAGCGATGGCAAGATTGGAAGCCATTGTGACCGAATTGGAAAAGGGCGAGCTGTCGCTCGACGAATCGCTCAAGATCTTCGAAGAAGGGGTGCGTCTCTCCAAACAGTGCCTGAAGGTTCTCGAAGAAGCCGAACGAAAAATCGAGGTGTTGGTGCAGGATAAAAACGGCAAGAAGCAACTCCGGGCGTTCACGTCGGCCGATGACGACGCGAACGAATCCGACCCGTGATCTTTCTGCAAGCCGCGTCGGCGGCTGACGGACCGACCGACCGTTTCTTGGGGGCTCTTCCGGTACTCCCCACTCATGGATGTTCATGCGCGGTGTCATAAACAACGGCTTGATCAACTGTTGGTGAATCAGGGATTCGCGGAGAGTCGAGAGCGTGCGGCGCGGATGATCCTGGCCGGAGAAGTCAGGGTCAATGGCGTCCTCGTCGATAAACCGGCAAAGACCGTGTCAGTTCAGGCCGTGATTGAAGTCCTTGCGCAAGGCGTTCGGTTCGTCAGCCGAGGCGGTGAGAAACTGGCGGCGGCACTGGACGCCGGATCCATCGATCCGGCCGGGCTTGTCTGTCTCGATGTCGGATGCTCGACCGGAGGATTTACCGATTGTCTTCTGCAGCGGGGGGCGCGACGGATCTACGCGGTGGACGTCGGATACGGTCAATTCGATTGGCGGCTGCGACAAGACTCCCGCGTGGTTCTGATGGAGCGGACGAATATCCGTTATCTCGACAAGTCGGCCATTCCCGAGCCGGTCGGGCTCACGGTCATCGATGTTTCCTTTATCTCGTTGACCAAGGTTCTCCCCCCCGTGCTGCACTTTTCGGCCCCGGGCGCGATCGTGATCGCGCTGGTCAAACCTCAGTTCGAGGTGGGCAAGGGCGAGGTCGGTAAGGGGGGGATCGTTCGTGACGAGGCACAGCGACGGGATGTCTTGCGAGGAATCGTGAACTTTGCGGCCGGCTTGGGTATGGCGGTAAGAACGACTTTGGAGTGCCCTCTCAAGGGGAAAAGAGGAAATCAAGAATTGTTCGCGATTTTTGAATGCGGATCGACGTCTCACGGTGTATCGTGAGCGCGGTTCACTCAAAATCCATTTGTCCGGAGGCGCGATGAAGGTACTCGTCACAGGAGGCGCAGGGTTTATAGGATCGCACGTCGTGGATCGGTTGGTCGAGGAGGGCCACGAGGTCGTCGTCGTCGACGATTTGTCGACAGGGAAAAGAAAACACGTCAACCGCGCGGCCGGCCTGTATAAACTCGACGTCCAAAGCGGACGATTGGAGAAGGTGTTTCGCAACGAGCGTCCCAGTATCGTGATCCATTTGGCCGCCCAAGCCAGCGCTCGCCAATCGATCGAAAATCCGATCCTCGACGCGCAAGTCAACGTGTTGGGAACGATGAACGTCCTGCATCAGGCCGCTCGGCACGGAGCGAGGAAAGTCATTTTCGCCTCGTCCGGCGTGGCGATTTATGGAGAGCAAGAAGTGCATCCCGCGCCGGAATCCCACCCAACCAAGCCCCTCTCGGCCTACGGCATCAGCAAACTGTGCGGGGAACATTATCTGTTTTACTTTCAGCGCGTCAGCGGCCTTCAAGTGGTGAGCTTGCGGTACGCAAGCGTCTACGGGCCGCGACAAGATCCCGAGGGCGAGGCGGGCGTCGTGGCGGTCTTTATCAAGAAGATGCTGAACAACGAGCAACCGATCATCAACGGCAACGGTCGGCAAACGAGAGACTTCGTCTTCGTTGATGACGTGGTGCAGGCCAACTTGGCCGTCATGTCGCAGGAGGCGCAGGGCGTGTACAACGTCGGAACCGGGGTCGAGACTTCCATCAATGAATTGTTTCGAATGCTGGCCGGCCTGACCGGATCTCCTTGTAAGGAAGTTCACGGGCCGGCCAAGGTCGGAGAGCAAATACGGAGCGTCATTGATTCGTCGAGGCTCAAGCAGGAAGTGGGATGGGAGCCCGAGACGAGCCTTGCCGAAGGCCTGGAGAAAACCGTCGCCTATTTTCGCGGGCAGTAAGGCGCCGAACGATGGCGGCGGGGCGCCGTTCGTCGCGCCGGGCCGAGCGAGTGTCTCAATATCGCGGAACGCCGTGATCGATTTGCAGGGACCAGGCGTCGATCCCGCCGATCAAATTCTTCACGTTCGAAAACCCCTGTTGAAGCAAAAACGCCGTCGCGTCTCCGCTCCGCATCCCGTGATGGCAATAGGCGATGATCTCGGCGTTTCTATCCAGTTTCTCGAGCGAGTGCGGCAGGGTTCCCAGCGGGATCAACACCGAATTGTCGAGTTTTGCGATCGCATGCTCCCAGGGCTCGCGAACGTCCAACAGAACCAGCTTATCCCCTCTGTCGAGCCGTGTTTTCAGTTCTTTGGGCGTGATGGTGAAGCTCATCGGGCGTCCTCCTTGTCAACGCCGGCAAATCATATGTGACGGGGAAAAAGACTGTCAAATCTCGGCGCGCCCATTTGCAAGGGCATTCACGCGGAGGCGTCCATCGGTGGTTTGTGAAGAGTACGACCAGGCAGATTGATTCATCCTCCGGCATCTTCAGGGATGGGGGCGATCATGGAGCATCAACGGTCCACCGCCCCCGGCGGTCCGGCTGTTTGACGGCTTCGGCCAGCAAGGCGATAAAATCACGACGCGGGATTTCTTCCGCGCCGAATCGTCTTACGTGAGGGGAATATTGCTGGCAATCGATGAGGCGGAAATTCCAGGCTTCGAGTCGCCGCACGAGAGAGACCAGCGCCGCTTTTGACGCATCATCGACCGAGGTAAACATGGATTCCGCGAAAAACGCGCCGCCGATCGCCACACCGTAGATCCCGCCGACCAACGTGCCCTCCCGCCAGGCCTCCGCGGAATGGGCGTATCCCAGCTCGTGCAAGCGAGTATAGGCCTCGATCATCTCAGGTGTAATCCAGGTTCCGCCGTTTGGATATTGTGGTCGGGGACCGGCGCAGCCCTCCATCACAGCGCGGAACTGCGTATCGAAAGTAATGGAAAAGCGGCCGCCTCGAAGGGTGCGGTCCAAGCGCCGTGGCACGTGGAGTTTGGAAGGGAAGAGCACGGCTCTTGGATCGGGTGACCACCAGAGAATGGGTTGGCCTTCGTTGTACCAGGGAAAGATGCCGTGCCGATAGGCTTCGAGCAGCCGCTCCGGACGCAAATCGCCCCCGACGGCCAGAAGCCCTTCCGGAGAGGCACATTCGACGGGTGGGAAACAAAGATTCTGTCGATTCAAGCGAACCATTGCAACATACGATACGTCAAGCCTGGTAGAAAGGCTAGATCGGAGGAAAGAAGTGCGAGGGTGATCGACGATTAGGGGGACGGCTGCCCCGATCCGAGGCCGGCAGTTCCGATTGCGGCAGGCACTGTTTACTTCTTGTTCGAGGGAAGAGTGTGTTCTCGCCCATGTAAATGTCGGCAAAGGGGCTGATCGACGAATCAGCGTCACTTGAGAAGAGAGGGGCTGCCGTCCGCAACAGCCGTCTCCAATGACGGGAAGCAGGTGCGAGGCGTGACCTGCCTGAGCCCCCGGCACCGTTGACCCGACGGATTGCGTCGAGGACATGCGCGGCGTCGGCGGCGAGAAGGTTACCGGCAGGCCGAGGCGAGCGGCGATCAGTTGCAGGCTACGGCGCACACTGTTTTATTGGAGAAGAATGCGCGAAGAGCAATGCACTCTTCAATCCACATGCCGACTCATTTCCTCTCTCGGCCTTGCCGGTGCCGAATCGCTCCGGGAGCGGCAAGGCCGAAGCCGAACAGCCACGCTGCGGCCGGAAGCGGGCACCGGATTGCCACTGATCTCCTGGAACCCCACGCCGGAGGCACCGAGCGGATCCTTGAGGAAGGCCGAGGCGTTGCGCTGGAACCCGAGATCGCTGCCGCGGTCGTAGGCATAGGCGAAGAGGCGGTATTGCATCGTGAATGCCTCGCCCACGTCAATGTCGCTCAGGTCGACCGGGCGCGTCGCCGGACCGTCCTGCAGCAGTTCCAGGCCGGTCCAGCCCCTACCCCCTACCCGGTGTGCCGTCCAGGGCAGGTCGCCGGTGACGCCATTGTCGAAGGGATAGGGAAGTGCGGGAGAACACGGTGGCGGTGTCCTGCCGCTGCCAGATCTCTTCACCGCCCTGGAATACCGAGACGGTGCCAACCATTCCGGCGTTCATGCAGATGGCGTCGCCCAGCGGGCAGAGTGGCCCGAACTCGACGTTCATCGAGGTGTTGAGTATGCCCTGGGTGTAGGTGAAGGTCAGTCGGTCGTCCGCGTGGTCCTTGACGTAGTCGCGGTAGACCAGCACCTCGACCGCGCTGCCGATATGCTCGACGGGCTTGCGGAAATTGTTCGGGCTGTCGGCGACGCCGTAGAAGGTCACGCCGTAATCGGCGACTCCTGACAGAACAGACACCGGACGCCCCGTGCTGCTGGTTCCGATCTGTCGTTCCATCTCGAGCAGGCCGTCGGCACCCTCGGGATCGTTCGATCCCCCAAAGCCCGGCAGGTTCCCCGGCAGAATGCCCTGAGTCGGCGTGATGCCGTAGAGGAAGATATCGAAGCGCGCATCGGTCAGGGTGAGCGCGTCGGCCTGCGAGACTCCACAGAACATGGCAAGCACGGCCGTCATGGCCAAGAACCGTCGGTGATCGATTATGGGACCTTCCTGATGGTGACGGTATGAAAATGGACGAACCATTTCTCATTCCAGCGGCGGTGAGAAGCCATCGTCCATTAGCCAACCGTGACGCCTGGATGTTGAAGGAATGATTTCACGACCGCAGCCGGCGTATCCGTATCATGGATGAGGAGCCCATGGGCTGCTCGCTCCAGTTGCTGAATTGTTTCCGCGAGAATAGGAAGAGATGAACGGAGACGCTATAGTCAGTTTTACACAAGGGGTTATGAGTTACGTCACGTCTCCGTGTAGCCCGAAGGGTTCTGTTGCAACCGTATTGGCAGCTCGCTGCGCGAACGTGCGCCGACTTTGCGAAAAATAGCCTGCACCTGATTGGCCACGGTATGCTCACTGCAGTTACGGCGTTGGGCAATATCCCGGTTCGTGGAGCCCGCCAGCACTGCGCGCTCGGCACCTGTGAGTTTCGCCATGTGATCTGCTCGGACGAGCGGATAGGCGCCGATCAACAGCGTGTCGCCATGGACCACTAATTCCGCCAACGTGGCTCGTGGTCCGTTCGGTGAAAAAAATGCTGCGAGCTCTGTGAGCGATGATAAACCTAGTTTGCGAACTGCACGCGTCGTGCAGTTCGTCACGGCGGAGGGCGAGATCCCAAGCATATAACCGATCTCTTTGCAGCTATGCCCTTGGCCGATGAATTCGGAGATCTGCCGCTCACGCAGCGTGAGGCCGCGCGGATCCGGAAACCTGGGATCATTCTTGACCGCAAGGACGAAGCGGCGTCCGTCGGAATCGAAATGATCGACGAGCAACCAGCGGCCTCGTGTGAGCCCCTCCCAGGCTGCCAAGGCTCGGTCGGGATCATTGCGGCCTAGACGGGTTCGGAGTCGGTCGAGGCGGAAGACTGCCCCACGCAACGCGGCGCGTGCGGACGGACGTTCCGCGCCCTCACGGGCTTCGTAGAGGTTTCCGGCCCCATCGAAAATGGCCTCCACGGAAGGGGAGTCGAGGTCCAACGTCTGTGCGAATTCACGCAACCGGAGTCCGGCACCCAGATGGCTTGCCACACATTGCCAGCGGTGGCGCTCCTGCGCGGTCGGTGCGATTCGTTCTGAAAACAACCAGCATAGAATGAGCGCGCTGCCTTGCCCTGTCAGCCCCTTGACCGCAATCTTATCGTGGACCACGCCATTCGTCATCTGTTGAACCACGGACGAAAGTTCTGGTTCTCGCGTGTACAGCGCTTCGCTCAGTGAGGTGACCGCCGACCCGCTACGGAAGAAACGGCTGACCCCCCGGGTTTGCACCTGCATACTGGTTGCAAGAATATCGCGCGCATATGCCGGTTCCAGTGCGGCAGAGCGCTCAAGAGACAAAGTTCTTTGGGTAGCGGTAGATGCCGATTGTGGGCCAGAACCCCCGCTTCGTCAGCGACGCCGCATGGTGGAGCACGCCGGTCATCCAGGTGTCGTCGTCACCTTCGAGGCAATACCCCTCTTCGATGAGCCCGATCCAATCTTTGGCGTTCATGACCATGCGATAATCTTTCCTTGCCAGGGGCGGATGGGGATGCGTCTCTGCGGACAATCGCGCGATGCCGCTCGTCGCTACAGCTTATGCGCCATGTTTTTCGGCCGACGCCAGGATAGGCTGGAACATCGGATCGGCGTCCAGCACCGCCTTGAGCAGTTCCGTATTCAGGAAGTACCGCCACACCACGTCATCCTGCTCAGGCTTGTCGGCGATCTGGTCGAACCAGCGTTTGGCTTCTGTGAGGTGATGGAGCAGTGTGGCCTTGTCTCCGTAGTTCGGCATGAAGATCATGCAGTAAGCCATGGTGTATTCGGCCAAGAACTTGTCGATTGGCAGTTCAGCCAGCGCCAAGGCTGCTTCCGCGTCCGCGTAGGCCCTGACACTGTCCGGATCGTGCAGGATCCGGTTCCAGGCGACCTTGTTGATGCGTGACCAGGCGAGTTGGAGCAGGGCTTCGGCTTTGGGCGTCTTCCGGTGTTCCGGAATATCGTGAACCAGCGACTCAAAAGTTTGAATCATCGGCAACTGGTCATTATTCCACCGATATGCCATGCCGAGACGGAAACGATTATCCAACTGTTCGGGATGAGTTTCGGCCAATGTCTCCATGGGAGGCAGCATGCGATACAAAAAATCCGCCGGAGTCGGTTCCGTGAGCCCTCCCATTTCCATGGTGTTTGCAAGGTCCAGGCGGGCCGATGCCGAGTAGATGTTCCAGTAGAACTCAT
Source organism: Nitrospira sp. (assembly GCA_024331095.1). GTDB lineage: Bacteria > Nitrospirota > Nitrospiria > Nitrospirales > Nitrospiraceae > Nitrospira_D. Next base: position 27,605 of record JANDJE010000019.1, read on the forward strand.
TGACGGCGCGCGCCAGCCCGTGGTCTTTGACCGTCAGGTTGTGTCTGTCGGCGGCCTGGCGCAGCAATGCGGTGTAGAGGTGTCTCGATAACACCGTCAGCGCGTCGGTTTGTCGAGGATCGATCAAGAGAATGCGGTTGAGCAATGCCACTCGGTCGCGCAAGTCGGGAAAAGCCGCCGCTCTGACCGCTGCGGCGGCCAGCGTGCCCGGTTGGTCTTGCGGAGACCACCAGGTCAACGAGTTCGGGATGGCGCGGCTTCGTTCCGTGGTAAAGGGAATGGTGTCGGGGCGCGCGTGGGCGGTCTCCGGTTTCGTCGGGACGGGAAGGAGAAATACCGCGATATCTCCCGAGAATCCGTGCTTCTTGAGGTTGGAGAACACCACCCACTGGGTGGTGATGGACTTCAACGCTCCTCTCGCCCGCTTCACTGTGTTGGTCCAACGCACGGTTCCAGGGGCATAGGTGACGGGGGACGTCAAAGGATCTTGGTAGTGAACCGTCACCTCGACTACCGCGGCTGGCACGCCGACGACGTTTCCGTCCGGTTTGAGCCGAAACGATCCGTCCGGAATATGTCTGCTGTTTGCCACGGTCAAATGGAGTCCGCTTCCCGGAGGAGAAACTCCTATCGAATCCATCACAAAGGCGGAAGGGGGGAGGTCCAGCATGTTGTCGCCGAAGAACACGAGCGGACCCGTGCTGGGCCAGAGGACGTCCATGCCCGTGTCCGTGCGAGTCAACGTCTGTGCATGGGTTTCGGTCATTTCCCGCCAACACCGGTCGTAGAGTGAGTCGATCGTCGCCGAGGAGGGTGCGAGGTTTTTCCCCCGTTCTGTCAGCAGTCGATACTGGCAGGAAAAATCCAATTTGCCGAACGTGGCGCGGTCGCCTTGAGAAATCGCGGTGACATAGGTCAGCACGGTTTCGACGGCGGCTTTGTCCACTGGCGCTCTCTTTTTCTGCGAAAGAGCAGCCGCGAAGGAAGTGTCGAAGTTGAACGTCGCGAAGAGGGCCCCGCATCCCGACAGCGTGAGGATGATAGGCAGTCGCCGGATCAAGCTCATGGAAATTCCTTCTGTTAAATCTTGCGATGAAGTCTTGGCCAAACGATAGAGCATTGACTCTACCACGAGATCGTTCTGATCCGGTAGAGAGTCGGAGCCGATCATTCTTCCGCAGGGAGGACTGATGAATGGAATGGCCCCTCTGATCGCCGCTCCTTTTGTTTGTGTTTGTTTGTGTCCCCGACATTGACGGCAGGGAGGAGAGTCCGGGAAGGGTTATCTGCGACCGGCGGCCGCCAAAATTCGTTCGCGCATCCGCGAACGATCGTAGGCCGTAAGGACCGGTGCGGGGATTCGTCGGCACAAGGAGACGGTCTGACGAAGGGAAACGACGAAGTCCTCGCAACGGGGACAAGCTCCGAGGTGTCGGCGAATCTCCGCACAAACGTCGTGCGGCAGCTCGTCGTCGATGAAGGCCGACAATGCGCGAAGAATGCGGAGACATCGCCCCGATTTGCGGTGATGGGGGTCGGCTGATGAATGAGCCGAACGTTTGGAAGAGGAACGTTTGGCCATGGCGCGAGTCGCTTTCCTATGCGGTCTCATCTTGCTCATGCAAAGCTTGGCGGTCGGCGAGGCCCCGTGCGCTGAGCTCGCGGCGGACGAACAAACGTGCGCGGTGAAGCCGAGATTTGACGGCGCGTTCGTTCAATCCCATGACCGTTCCTACTTCTTTGGCGCTCAAGCCTTCCATGTCGCGCAGCACGAGCACCATTTTATATTTTGGGGGCAATCTGTCAATCGCGTCGTTAAGTGCCTGCCGCAGTTGCTTGTTCTGGAGCGCCTCCTCGGGGCTGAGATCGTCGACGGGGATCTGGAGATGAAATTCTCCGTCGCTCGTGGGCACAAACTCCTCCAGCGACAATTCACGTTGCGGGGCTCCTTTCCGGCGTCGCCGCATGCGCAGGCACGCGCGGGAGGCGATGGTATAGAGCCAGGTGGAAATTTGCGCCTCGCCGCGGAACCGTGTGAATCCCCGATAGGCGTTCAAAAACGTTTCCTGCACCAAGTCTTTGGCCGCTTCGGTTTCTCCGCAGAGCCGGCTCGCGTAACGGTACATCAGATCTACATGGTCCCGATACAGCGTATCGAAAGCGTCCCGTATCTTGGCCGACGCGGAAGACCGCTCGCGCGGCGTGGGGTGAGAACGCGGGGACATCATGAGCCGGATCAGTGTACGAGGGAGAGAGAAAAAGAGTCAAGCCGGGGTTAGTGAGGGAGATGAAAGTCGACCACGGCTCCCCGCTCGTTCAGTTCGGCGGTGATGGAGTGGCCTTCCTTCATGCCGGCCAAAGCGGTTTTGCCGTGGGTCGCAGAATCGATCGGGACAATCTGCTCGCCTTCGGGCGTCCACAATTTCAGGCTCGTACGGTCCGGCGCGGCGAATTCGAGCGGGCCCGTCACGAATCGGCGAGCCGTCGAGGGAGCATGCGGCGCCGACAAGTCCGCCACCATATGCCGTTCATGAATGTACAAGGTCATCGTTTGTCCCACCCGGGCATTTTTGATGCCGATCTTGGCGTTCACGTTGATGATACCGAGGGGCGTTCGCAGGAAAATGAAGTTGGACTTCAGCTTGTCCACCGTGCCGGTCAGGATGAGGTGCGCGGCGGATCGTCCGGTAGGCAGTTGTCCGATCTGAAGGTCGAACTGCACGTCGTGCACGCCGATGACGGTGTCCGTCTCGTCCACTTCCACGGTGATGGGATCGCCTTCCCGGAAATCGGCCAGTGACCGCTCATAGGCGCCGAAAGCGACGGCTTTCTCCCCTTCCGGGCTCCATCGCAACAGTTTGGTCGGGTCGTCGTCGCTTCGTTTGAACGGTCCGCCGAGGTAGCGATGGACCAGCGATCCGTCGCTCCGCTTTCGGATATCGATGGCAGAGTGAACGTCATGGACCCAAAACGTCACCGCTTGGGATGCCAGCACGTTTTTGAGCGTCGTCTTTGAGCTCAGCGTGAGCAAACCGACCGGCGTTTTCAAGAACACAATGCCGGGCTTGGTTCTCCAAACCTGGCCCGTGAGGGTGATCGACGGATTGGCGTCACTAATGGAAACGTCCGTTGCTTCGGTCGCTTGATCGGATTCCGGCTCTTCGACTGTCGCCGATTCCTCTTCGGCGAAATCCGGCGATTCGGCACGGGCGAGACAAGGCGAGAGAAGGATCAGGACGATCCCCAGACCGTAAAACAATCGGCTGATGAGGAATGACACCATCGTGGCATTCAACCATCAAAACATCGCGCGAAACATTGCGGCGAGTAGGACTCGGGAAGGTGATCTGCCGGCGTACCCGCGGATCGCGCGTTGATCAATGCAGTGATGATATGCGAATAGCACGGGTCGCCGGGACAGTCAACCCGAAAACGGGTTTCGGGTGAAACGTGGGGGCCAAAAGGCGCTTGTGAACGAACCACGGAGCTATTTATTTTTTTCTCACCAGGATACGCAGTGGCGTGCCGGTGAAGTCGTACGTATCGCGCAGGTGATTTTCGAGAAATCGCAGATAGGCGGGGGATATGTCTTCCGGATGCCCCACGAACAGAGCGAACGCCGGGGGCTTGGTCGTCACTTGCGTGATGAACGCGGATTTCGTGATTTTTGTCGGCTTGCCCGCCCGGACCGGCAGAGGATGCGCCGACAACAGGGTTTGCAGCCACGCGTTCAGCGCGCCGGTGGGGATTCGTTTGGAGAACGTGGCGTAGACCTCGTCGATCCGAACGAACAAGGCGGACACGGAATGCGACTCGATGGCCGAGCCGTACAAAACCGGCGCCCACCTCAAAAAGGGCAGCCGTCTGCGGAGTTGCAGCTCGAAATCGTTTCGGGCGCCGCCGTCGCCTCTGCGAAGATCCCACTTGTTGACCCAGAGAAGACAGCCGCGCCCCTGCTTGAGAATCGCTCCGGCCAATTTCGTGTCCTGCTCCGTCACGCCTTCGGCTCCATCCAACACCAGCACCGCCAAGTCGGATCGGCCGATGGCGCGCAGCGAGCGGAGCACGCTGTAGCCCTCGACGCCGCGGTCGATTTTCCCCCTGCGGCGGATGCCCGCGGTGTCGGTGAAGAGGTACCGACGCCCCTCGTGGACGACCGGGGAATCGATCGGATCGCGCGTGGTTCCGGGAATGTCGCTGACGATCGCGCGCTCTTCTCCCAACAACGCGTTGACGAGGGTGGATTTGCCGACATTGGGCCGGCCGACGACGGCGATACGGGGCGTCTGGTGACGCTCTTCGGATTCCTTGGCCGGCGGCAGGAGGGGGTAAATGGCGTCCAATAGCTCGGCGACGCCCAATCCATGTTCGGCGGAGATCGGAAACAGTGTGTCCACTCCGGTTTGATAAAAGTCGGCCGTCAACGGTTCCGCCTGCGGCGTGTCGATTTTGTTCACGGCGACGAACACCGGTTTCGTGACGCCGCGCAGCAACCGAACGACTTCTTGATCGAGAGGGGTCAAGCCGGAACGTCCGTCCAACAGCAAAATCAGAATATCGGATTCGGCGATGGCCAATTCGGACTGTCGGCGAATCAGCGCCGACATCCCACCCGACGCGGAGGGGTCGAGCCCCCCCGTATCGACGAGACGGAAGGCGCGATCTCGATAGGTCGCATCGGCGTAGTTTCGATCGCGGGTGACGCCGGGTACGTCGTCTACGATGGCGGCCTTGGTACCGAGGAGCTTGTTGAACAACGTCGATTTCCCGACGTTCGGCCGGCCGATGATGGCGATGAGCGGAACGCGCGAAGGGTCGAGCGTAAGGGGTAAGGGACTGGATGCCATGTTCGTGTTGCAGCGTGTGTGACCGTATCACAGGAAATTTCTGAAACACAATGTCTCGTCTTTGCCGGCTCAGTCTTTTATACTTTCTTTGTGATACCTGACGGTTCCCTCCCGACGCCTTACGGGATCGATTGGAACGAAATTGACGACGTGTTGCTTGACATGGACGGCACGTTGTTGGACCGGCATTTCGACAATTTCTTTTTCGAGGAGGAACTGCCCCGTCGGTACGCGCGCCTGCATGAGCTGCCGTTTGAAGAGGCTCGCGATCGCCTGACGGCCATGTATCGGTCGGTGGAGGGCGAACTGGCGTGGACCGATCTCCATTATTGGAGTCGCCGGATCGGAATCGACGTCGTGGCTCTCCACAAAGAGTTGGATCACATGATCGGGTTTTTGCCGGGGGCGGAGGAATTTCTCCTTGCGTTGCGCCGGTTGGGTAAGCGGGTGACGATCGTCACCAACGCCCATCGTGCCGGGGTCGACGTGAAAACGGCCAAAACGAGGCTGGATCGTTACGTCGATCGGATCGTGGATGCCTTCGAGGTGGGCTATCTGAAAATGCGGCCGGAATACTGGCCGGCTTGTCGGGAGATAATCGGGTTTGATTCGAAGCGGTCGCTGTATGTGGACGACGATGAGCTCTGTCTCGAAGCCGCGCGGGAGTTCGGTCTCGGTTGGATTATCCACAGCGCCAAATCCAGCTCTCAATTGCCGCCCGCTCCTTCGGCCGGTTTTCCGTCCGTCGAGCGGCTGTCATCCTTGGTCCGGGGGAGCTGACCGGCCGCGGCGGCCTCGCCTCGGTACATTGTGCCGCCGATGCGAGGAATTCCCTCCATTTCGAATCGATCCACGCGAAGGAGCCTGAGCCCGCCTTGCTCGATCAGGCGATCGATCCGTCTGTTCAGGTTGCAGCCGCACCCGATGATGTTCTGAATCGGATTGAGCCGGTGCTGCCAGGCCGCGATGTTCGGATCGTCGCTCAGTCCGTGTTCCAAGAAGAGAAAACGTCCGTCCGGTTTGAGAACGCGGCCGACTTCCCGCAGCGCCTTGACCGGGTCGGGAATCGTGCAGAGGGTCCAGGTGCTCACCACGAAATCGAAGGAGTGCTCGTCGTACGGCAACGTTTCGGCGCTTCTCCGGTCGAATCGGACCGGAAACGGGGCGGTGGCGACACGGCGCGCGACTCGTTCAGGGAGCAGCTCGGCCGGGTCCACGGCATGCAATTGCGCGACATGGCGGGGATAGTGCGAGAGATTAAGACCTGTCCCGAACCCCAGCTCCAGCACCGTTCCATGGACCGGTGCGAGCAGTTCGGACCGCAGGCGGCGGAATTCCTCCGTCGCCATGAGCCGGTCCATCAAACGGGGGAAAATGTGATCGCCGTAGAATCCCATCGCGCCCGGAGGACGGGCCGTCGGCCCGTCGAATTCTCAAACCTTGTGAGCCCGAAGGGGCTGTGCTAGATTCCTGCCTCATTTTTTGAATACCATGCGACCATGAGCAAAGGCTACGATCACCAGGCTATCGAGGCCAAGTGGCAACGGTACTGGGAAGAACAGAAAACCTTCCGAGTCGCCGAGGATCCGTCGAAGCCCAAATTTTACTGTCTCGACATGTTCCCCTATCCGTCCGGTTCCGGGCTGCATGTCGGCCATCTGGAGGGCTACACGGCGACCGACATCGTGTCACGGTATAAACGGATGCGGGGGTTCAACGTACTGCATCCCATGGGTTGGGATGCCTTCGGGCTCCCGGCCGAACAGTACGCGGTCAAGACCGGCGTCCACCCCGCTGTCACTACGGCGCAAAATATCGCCACGTTCAAGCGACAGATGAAGCGGGTCGGGCTCTCCTACGATTGGGATCGTGAACTGAGCACGACCGACCCCGACTACTATCGGTGGACCCAGTGGATCTTTCTGAAACTGTTCGAGCGGGGTTTGGCCTACGTCGCCGAGGTGCCGGTCAATTGGTGTCCTGCGTTGGGGACGGTGCTCGCGAACGAAGAGATCGTGGACGGCAAGAGCGAAGTAGGCGGCTTCGAGGTGATCCGCAAACCGATGCGGCAGTGGGTCTTAAAAATCACAGCCTACGCCGACCGGCTGTTGGAAGACTTGAAGCTTGTCGATTGGCCGGCCAGCACGCTCGAAATGCAAAAGAACTGGATCGGCCGCTCGATCGGGGCCGAGGTCGAGTTTCCCTTGGCCGACGTCAAGGGAGCCGTTCGCGTCTTTACGACCAGACCGGATACGCTCTTCGGCGCCACGTACATGGTGTTGGCCCCCGAACATCCGTTGGCGGAAGTGGTGACCACTGATGAACAGCGGGAGGCCGTGTCAGCCTACCGCGACGCTGCGGCGAGAAAAAGTGATCTGCAACGGCAGGAGCTTGAGAGGGAGAAAACCGGCGTCTTCACCGGCGGGTACGCCGTCAATCCGGTCAACGGCGAGCGGCTGCCGATTTGGATCGCCGACTATGTGCTGATGAGCTACGGCACGGGCGCGATCATGGCGGTGCCCGCCCATGACGAGCGCGACTGGGCGTTTGCGCGGCGGTATCGGCTGCCCGTTCGCGAGGTGATCGCCGGCGGGAATGTCCAAGAGGCGGCCTTCACCGACATCGAGCGCGGAACCGTCGTCAACTCGGCAAACCCGGACGGGAGCTTTTCTATCAATGGACTCCTGCCTGCGGAGGCGATTCCGAAGATCATCGATTGGCTGGAGAAGCAGGGCAAAGGCAAACGTGCGGTCAACTACAAGTTGCGCGATTGGCTGTTTTCGCGACAGCGGTATTGGGGCGAGCCGTTTCCCATTCTGTGGGTCGATGGGGAACCGCGTCCTTTGCCGGAAGAGCGGTTGCCGCTCAGGTTGCCGGAGGCAAGCAACTTCAAACCGTCGGGCACGGGGGAAAGTCCGCTGGCGAATCTTGAATCCTGGCTTCGGACGACCGACCCGGCGACGGGCAAACCGGCCCGGCGCGAAACCAATACGATGCCGCAATGGGCGGGATCCTGCTGGTACTACCTGCGATTCATCGATCCGAAGAACCAGGATCGGCTTGTCGATCCGGCCAAGGAACGGTATTGGATGCCGGTCGATCTGTACATCGGCGGCAGCGAGCACGCGGTCCTGCACCTGCTGTATGCCCGGTTTTGGCACAAGGTGCTGTACGACGTCGGCGTCGTCTCGACGCCGGAGCCGTTTAAGAAACTGGTGCACCAAGGCATCGTGTTGGGCGAGGACAATCAAAAGATGTCCAAGTCGCGCGGCAACGTGGTGAATCCCGACGAGATGATCGATCGGTTCGGCGCGGACGCGGTGCGGATATATGAGATGTTCATGGGCCCGCTCGAAGCGATGAAGCCCTGGAGCACGAGGGGCGTGGAGGGCGTCACCCGGTTTCTTGAACGGGTCTGGCGGCTCATGGTCGATGAAGAGGGACGATTGTCCGCCGCCGTGGTCTCGTCGGCTCCGACCGTGGAGCAGCGGCGGCTGCTCCACCGGACGATCAAAAAAGTCACCGAGGATATCGAGGCGCTGCGATTCAACACGGCGATCTCGCAGATGATGATCTTCACCAACGAAATGACCAAGGCGGAGCAACGGCCTCGGGTTCTGCTCGAACCCTTCGTATTGTTGTTAGCGCCCTTCGCCCCCCACTTGGCCGAAGAGTTGTGGGAACGGTTGGGGCATCCACCGAGTGTGTCGCGGCAACCATGGCCGTCCTATGATCCGGCCTTGACGGTGGCCGAGCAGGTGACGATTCCGGTGCAAGTGAACGGCCGCTTGCGGGGCAAGGTCGAAGTGGATCATGACGCGCCGCGCGATATGGTCGAACGCCTTGCCCGGGAAGAAGTGGCCGGATGGATTCAGGGCAAGGAGCTCAAAAAAGTGGTCCATGTCGAGAAGAAACTGATCAATTTCGTAGTCTGAGAAGCATGCGGATCGTCGAGGGCGCAGAGCGGAGCATCAGTGTGAGGCCGAGCGGCCCGACGCGGTGGATTCTTGCATTTGCCACCCTGGTCGTCGCGGTGGTGATCAATGGGCCGGCCGGTTGCGGCTATCAGTTTCGCGTGGAAGGAGCCGGTCCGACCATCGGCGGCGCGGATCGTTCCGCGGCGCAGGGGCCCGCGCCGCGTCTGGCGGTCAAAACGCTGGTCAACCGGAGTTTCGAGCCGAATCTCGAGACACGCTATACGAACTATGTGCGGTACGAGTTTTCGTCCGGCAGCGGGGCGCAGGTCGTGCCGGATTCCGCCGCGGCGGATTTGGTCTTGACCGGCGAGATTCTTTCCGTGAGCATGCCCACGTTGAGTTTCAGCCAAACGACGACGACGGAAAGCCGGACGGAAGTGGTGTTGCGGCTCGACGTGGAAGAGGTCAAGACGAAGAGAAAAATCTGGAGCCAAGTGGCGAAAGGCGTCTCGGAGTTTTTTGTTACGCGGGATCTCCAGTTCAATCGCGTGTTACAGAATCGAGCGCTGGAGCAAGCCGGTCGCTTTGCGGCCGCCGATTTGGCCGCGCGGTTTCTGTTGTATGTCGAATCCGGCGGAATGGCCGCGCCTCGCGACCGTTCCGCGACGCCGACTTCGTCGGCCCCGTGACGCGGGCGAGGAACTCGAAATGGCGGCGTCGCTGAATCCCTATCAGCTCGAAGCGGTCTTGAACAAACAGGCGCCCGGGCCGTTGTATCTCGTCGTCGGCGAGGAAGATCTGCTCAGAGATCACGCGCTGGCCGTGTTGAAGACCGTCGTGCTGGGCGGCAAGGACGGGTTCAATTACGATCTGTTCTATGGGGACGAAGCCGCCGGGGCCGATATCCGAAACTGTGCGTCAGAACTGCCGGCGTTCGCCGAGCGCCGTCTCGTCGTCGTGAAAGCGGCCGAGAAACTGCCGGCCCGGGAGACGGAAACGTTGGTCGAGTATCTGAGCGATCCGGTGGAGACGACGACGCTGGTGTTTATGAGTCAGAAGCTGGACGGCCGATTGAAATTTTCTCAGGCGCTGACTCGTCGGGCCGTCCTGATCGACTGTTCACCGCTGCGCGAGGCGCAGCTCAACGCCTGGGTGACTCGGGAGGCCGAGCGGCTGGGGATTCGGCTGGACGAGCAGGCGCATCACGCGCTGAAAGAAGCGGTCGGGGGATCGCTGCACGGATTGCGGAGAGAGATGGAGAAACTTGCGGCCTATACGTCGCCCGCTTGCTCCGTGACCGCCGCCGACGTTCAGGCGCTCCGCGGTATCGAGCCCGGCGCCTCGATCTTCGACCTGACGCTCGCGATCGCCGAGGGACAGCGCGGCCGGGCCCTGTCAATCCTCGCGCGCAACCTTGAAGCCGGTGAAGCGCCGCTTCGCCTGCTGGGCTCCCTCGCCTGGCAATACCGCCGCATTTGGAAAGTCAAAGAGTCGCTGGCCGGCGGAGGCCGAGACGGAGAAGCCGCCAGAACATTGCGCATGGACCCGGAACGAGTCCGGTCGTTTTTGTCGCGCTTTTCGTTCGAGCATCTCCAAGCGGTCTCCCGCCTGTTGTTTGAGGCCGACGATCGACTCAAAGGCGGCGGCGGGAGCCGACCCAAAATCGTGCTGGAGCGTCTGTTGTTTCATTTGTGCGAACTTGCGCCGAACAAGCCGGGAGGACCGACGCCGACTCCGACGAAGACCGGCCGTGGTCCGACCCGCGTCGTCTCGAACGTGCGGACGGTCAGGAGCGGGGGGCGGACAGGGCGTTGACGCGCAGCGTGAGGCGGGAAATGCGGCGGGAGGCCGTGTTTCGCTTGAGCACGCCCTTGGACGCGGCTTTCCTGATCGTGGAAACGGCCTCGCGCAGGAGCGACACGGCGTCGTCCGCTTTCTTGTCGGTAACGGCCGCCAAGACTTTTTTGGTGATCGTTTTAACGGTGTTCATGGTGGCCCGGTTTCGTTCGCGCCGGCGTTCCGCCTGGCGGGCCCTGCGAATAGTAGATTTGTGAATGACAGACATCGTTGGTTCCTCCAAACAGGAGGCTTCGTGTATCATACGGCGTCTTGGTTCGTCAAGGATCGCGGCTTGGAAGGAATGAGAACGGGAGCAATTCGATGTCGAACATTGTGGCGCGTGACCGTTTGATTTTCGCGTTGGACGTGCCGTCCGCCGACGAAGCGGAGCGACTCCTGGATCGTCTCAAAGGGCGCGTATCCTTCGTCAAGATCGGATTGGAGTTGTACACGGTGGCGGGGCCCGACATGGTGAAGAGGCTGGTGGATCGGAAGATGCGGATCTTTCTCGATCTGAAGTTTCTCGATATCGAAGAGACGGTGCGGCGGGCGACCGCACGAGTCGCTTCCATGGGCGTCGAGTTCCTGACGATCCATGCCAATCGCAAGGCTCTGACCGCCGCGGTGGAAGGGCGGGCCGGCTCGGCTCTCAAGTTGCTGGCCGTGACCGTGCTGACGAACTTCGACGACCAGGACTTGCGCGAGATGGGGATTCAGCGAAGCATCCAGGATCTGGTGACGGCCCGGGCGCTGCTCGCTTCGGAAATCGGGTGCGACGGCGTGATCGCATCCGGCAGGGAAGCGACCGCCATCAGACAGAAAGTCGGGCCTCGGTTTGCGATCGTGACGCCGGGTGTTCGACCGGCGGGAAAGGGAACCGACGACCATGCCCGGGTGACGACCCCGTCTCAAGCGATTGCCGAAGGGGCGGACTACCTGGTGATCGGCCGGCCTATTCGAGACGCGGTCGATCCTCCCGCGGCCGTCGAGGCGATCGTCGCCGAAATGCAGGCGGCCTTCGACGCCCGCGGCTGACTTTGGTTGCGGGGCCCCGGCGCTCTTTGCTAAGATCGTCGCCTGCCGAACACGATCCTTCCTGGAATGGTGGATGTAGCTCAGTTGGTCAGAGCGCCGGATTGTGGATCCGGAGGTCGCGGGTTCGACACCCGTCATCCACCCCATCGCCATCGTTCTATTCCCACGCTTCTCCACTCCATGAGCAGGGTTTTCTCGGCTTCTGTGCTGAGACCAGGGGAGAAAATCCCGTTGAGGGCAGGAGGCCTGCAGACCGGATGGCAGTCTGTCTGGGCACGTCTAGCGACGCTGACTGCTGGGGAGAGAGCCTATTGCCGACCGACAGCAAATGAACGCTGGGCAGAGCCTCGGTCTAAAGGACTGGCATCGGAGACAAGGACGATGCTCAGACGGTCGACAAACAGGAGATCCTCTACGCGCTATCTGTAGTCAGGCCGAGCCCGGCAGCATGGGCACCCATCCCTTCACAACGAGGAGGTTGATGACCCTGTGTATGGGAGCCGCAAAGGGCGGCGAGTGATCGAAGGAACGGTCGTACCAGTTCTCTCGGATGCTTGACAAGGTGTCGGCTGATGAGATGGACTCGAGCTGGTGAGCTTCGGTGACAGCTGCTGATGCCGCCTAGAGGCGAGAGATCAGTACAGCGGTCGAGGCAGGAAGAGATCAACACCCTCTGAGTCAGCTGGTGCTAAGGAATGGCGAGATGGAAGCCGGGCAGGGGAGCCAAAAAGGAGAAGGCATGATGCAAGTAAGGAACGTGCCGAGGAGCGAGCGAGGGTGGCAGAGGAGGACAAGCGTGATGGGGCTGAGCGGGGTTCTGCTTCTGGCAACCGTGTCAGTCCAAGCGGCAGAGTTCATTCCATTGGGCCACCTGCCGGGTGGAGTAGACAACGTGCCGTATGGCGTCTCGGCCGATGGCGCGGTTGTAGTAGGAAGAAGTGGTTCCACCTTGGGGCATCAAGCCTTTCGCTGGACCAAAGCCACCGGCATGGTTGGGATCGGTGATTTGCCAGGAGGTGACTTCTTCAGCGAAGCCGCCGGTGTTTCGGCC